>CAZMMU010000003.1:131919-134968 GCA_964567455.1 uncultured Hyphomonas sp. | reverse complement strand
CCGGGGCAGGCAAGCCAGAGGATGAGCGGGCATAGCAGACGGTCCTGGAAAGACGCCTGCTTACATCTGCATGGTCCAGCCTTCGACGCCCATAGCCGCCTGCCGGATTGCTTCGGAGAGGGTGGGGTGGGCATGGCAGGTACGGGCGACATCTTCAGACGCCGCGCCAAATTCCATCGCCACGCACAATTCGCCAATCATCTCGCCCACGCCAATGCCCATCATGTGCGCACCCAGAATCCGGTCGGTCTTGGCATCAGCCAGAATCTTCACAAAGCCATCGGTCTGATGGTTCGTCCGCGCCCGCGAATTGGCCATGAACGGAAACTTGCCCGCCTTGTAAGCAATACCGGCCTCTTTGAGCTGCTGCTCGGTCTTGCCGACCCAGGCAATCTCGGGACTGGTATAGACCACGCTCGGCACCAGATCATAGTTCACATGCCCGGCTTTGCCTGCGATAAGTTCGGCCACCGCTGCGCCATCATCTTCCGCCTTGTGCGCAAGCATCGGGCCGTCGATACAATCACCAATCGCCCAGACACCGTCGGCTACTTTGAAATGACCCTCGGTCGCGATCACACCGCGCCGATCCGTTTTACCGCCCACAGTTTCAAGTCCCAAACCTTCTGTGTAAGGACGGCGACCAACCGACACGATCACAACATCCGCGTCCAGGATTTCTGCGGGCCCGCCTTTGGCCGGCTCTGTTGAAACTTTCAGACCGGACTCCAGTTTTTCAACGCCAGTCACTTTCTGCCCAAGCTTGAAATTGAACCCTTGTTTTTTGAATGTCCGGGTCGCCTGTTTGGCAATCTCGTCGTCCGCGCCGGGCAGAATACGGTCAAGATATTCAACCACAGTGACCTCCGCGCCCAGCCGCATCCAGACCGAGCCAAGCTCCAGCCCGATGACACCCGCGCCGATCAGCACGAGTTTCTTTGGCACTGATTTCAGCGCAATCGCGCCTGTATTTGTGACAACCCGCTCTTCGTCAATCTCGATGCCCGGCAGCGATGATGGTTCCGAGCCCGTCGCAATGACAATGTGTTTTGTCTTAAGCTGATGGGTCGTCCCGTCTGCACCCGCAACTTCCACTGCGCCGGGGCCTGTAATCCTGCCCTTGCCGTGATAGTGCTTGGCTTTGTTCTTCTTCATCAGAAAAGCCACGCCATCGGTCAGGCCTTTTACCGCATCATCTTTCTGCGCCATCATAGCGCCGAGATCGAGTTCCAGCTTGCCCGTCTTGATGCCTATGCCAGCGAAATCATTTTTCGCCGTGTCAAACATTTCGGACGCATGCAACAGCGCTTTGGACGGGATACAGCCAACATTCAGGCATGTGCCGCCCAGCGTGTCGCGCAGTTCGATAATCGCCGTTTTCAGACCGAGCTGGCCAGCGCGAATGGCGCAATTATAGCCGCCGGGGCCACCACCGATAATAACGACGTCGAAAGTCTCTGCCATAGGAAATCACCTGCATTGGAAATGGGTCTATAGGATTGAGCCGGACCCTAATCCTTTGGCCGCTCAAATCAATGCAAGAGTGTGAAATTTCGGAAAAGTGACCCTAATCTTCGGGCTCGTCGGCGAGATCGTTTGCGTCCAGCGCCTCGGCGGCGGCCTGTCCTCGGGCAACCATAATGCCCAGGAACAGCGCGGTCATGATGAAAAGAATAACAATTTCATCCTGCCAAAGCGCTTTGTCTGTGCCCATGGCAATCATGGCAATGGTCAGCACGCCCATGAGAAAGGCCGATATGCCAGCGAGCCACGCACCACCGCGCAGTTCTATGAGCGCGGCAATGCCAGCGACAAATGCCGCCACGGAGGACATCACACGAATGCTGAACGCCACATCGAAAATATCGTCCAGGCCGCTACCTTGCTGCAGTTGAAGCGAAATAGCAGACCACGCGCCCCAAAGGAGCCAGCCGCCCAGAAGGCCGATAAAGACCCCACATACTTTGCCCTGATCCATCATAATCTCCAGCCTGCTTTGGCCTGTCTGTTCAGACCATAGCAGAATCGTCTCAAAGAAAGGTAAAGGCCAAGCCGAAAATTAACGCATCCGGCGGGCAAGCGCGCGGCGACCATGGGCCGCAAAGCTCTGCCGCTGGCGTGCAATTGCGGCCGGAACGGGCTTGCGACGGCGCGTTGGCTGAACGGGCTTGGACGCAGGATATGTATTCGTTATTGCGGTTGGCGGTTGGGCAACAGCGTCGAATGCCGGTGCCGTTGGTTGCTTTTTGTATGCGCCCTTTGAACGGTTATGCGGCGTAACAGCACGAATCGCGGGCATCAGAAATAGAGAAAAGATCGCAGCCCCGATGGTGATCTGCTCAAATAATGTCGGCGCTTGCCACCAATTGGCTGAAAAATCGAACAGGGCCAAAAACGGAAACCCCGCCAAAACGCCCATCACAAATGCCGTTAACGCCCCGCGTTTCTTGCGCTGTATCAAAGTCGAACAAGCGTAAAAACACATCGCCGCAAACAGATAGAGCCCGCCATAAAAAAGCCCAAGCTGACGCCAGTTTATCAGCGCGCTGACCTCGCCCGTTCCGCCCGAACCATCTGAGACCAGCGCCGCAATGGCCAACAGGGACGGCCAGCGCACCGCCATAATCGCCAGAAAGGCAAAGGCGATCGCATAAAGTGCCGTAATCAGGGCCAAACATAATCGGGTCATCCAATTATGCTAACCAAACATGCTTGAGGCATGATGAATGTCTTATTGGTAATTTGATCGATCACCCAGATCGCGAGTCACGGCCTGACCGATCAAACTTCAAGCGAATCGCCCAAATCGTGCCCGCCCTTTGGTCATCCCATCGGTTTTCTCGCTCAAAACCGCATCTCGACGTGGCTCGGCGCACCAGCCACGAGCAATCCTCCACTCGTTAATTGGGGGGCGACTGTCCGCCTCGAAGTAAGAAAAGGATACCGGCATGCGGTTGTTCAGGACATTAACTGCCAAATCTGTCAGCGCGGGCGCGTTTGCGCTGGCCGTGCTTAATTCCAGTGCGTTGGCTCAGGACGCAAGCATTGA
>CAZMMU010000003.1:128759-131819 GCA_964567455.1 uncultured Hyphomonas sp. | reverse complement strand
TCAGGACGCAAGCATTGAGGAGCGTCTCGCCGCGCTGGAAGGGCAGGGGTCGGCATATGTCGATAATAGCTATCTCTTCCTGATTGGCGGCCTGATCGTCATGTTCATGGCGGCAGGGTTTCTATGCCTTGAGGCCGGTCTGGTCCGCTCGAAGAACGCGGCCATGCAGTCGATGAAGAATGTTGCCCTGTTCTCTGTAGCCGGGCTTATGTTCTGGCTCGTCGGTTACAACATGGCTTACCCATCCTCGACCCTGTTCGGCGGCTTGCTCGGCACTACGCCGGCGCCTTGGAGCGGCGGCGATGTCTCAGCCGTTGGCGAAGCGGGGTACGCGCCAGCATCGGACTGGTTCTTCCAGATGGTCTTTGTGGCAACGGCTGCGTCAATCGTCTCGGGCACAGTGGCCGAGCGTGTAAAGCTCTGGCCCTTCCTGGTTTTCACGGCCATCCTGACGGCCTTCATCTATCCAATCGTGGCAAGCTGGGAGTGGGGCGGCGGCTATCTCGACAGCGCTTGGGGGTTCTCGGACTTTGCCGGGTCGACGCTGGTCCACTCAACAGGCGGCTGGGCGGCACTGGTTGGTGCCATCATCATCGGACCGCGCGCTGGCAAATATTTCGGCAAGCAGGTCAACCCCATGCCCGGCTCGAACATCCCGCTTGCGGCCCTGGGGACATTTATCCTCTGGTTCGGCTGGTTCGGCTTTAATGGAGCCTCGCAACTTGCTGCGGGCACCATTTCTGACATCAATTCAGTTGCGGTCATCTTCGCCAATACCAATATGGCTGCGGTCGGTGGTGTGCTCGGAGCCATGTTCCTGACAGCCATTCTCTATAAGGGCAAAGTCGACGCAACCATGGTCTTCAATGGCGCGATTGGTGGCCTTGTTTCGATCACCGCAGAGCCTCTTATGCCAAGCATGGGGCTGAGCGTTCTGATCGGCGCAATTGGCGGCGTGCTGGTCGTGCTCACCGTACCACTGCTCGACAAGCTCAAAATCGACGATGTTGTCGGCGCGATTCCGGCGCACCTCGTCTGCGGCATCTGGGGTACGATGATTGTGCCTCTGTCGAACTCGGATGCGAGCTATATTGGCCAACTCGTCGGTGTCGGTCTGACAGGGGTCTTTGTCTGCATCGCCTCGGCCATCATCTGGACCCTTCTGAAAGTCACCCTCGGCGTGCGCGTCTCGGATGAAGATCAGATGATCGGCCTCGACAAAGCGGAAGTTGGTCTTGAGGCCTATCCGGAGTTTGCAACCTCCGGCCGGTAAACGACGCGTTCCTACCACGAGCCCCCGGCATGTCATAGTGGCCTGTCGGGGGCTTTGTGCTGCGGCCAGTGCACCGAAACTGTGCATTTGTGTCCAATTCTAATGCATTTGTGTGGCGCGCAGCCGCAGAACGCTCAACACTGCACCTCGCCCGATTGTCTTCGAGCCAGCCAACGCTACCCCTTCTGGCAACAAAAGACCAAAGGGAGATGGGCGTCATGGTAGGTGTCAGACAAATTATACGTACGGCTTTAGCCGTTCTAGCCACGGGCCTGCTGCTTGCCAGCCCGGCTTTTGCGCAAGTTGATAGCGGCGATACAGCATGGATATTGACGGCCACAGCGCTCGTCCTGTTCATGACTCTGCCGGGCCTTGCGCTCTTCTATGGCGGTCTGGTCCAATCGAAAAATGTCCTCTCCGTGCTGATGCAGTGCTTTGCTGTGGCGTGTCTGATGTCCGTGCTCTGGCTCGCAGTGGGCTACTCCATCGCCTTTGGCGGGGAGGGTCCATATTGGGGCGGCTTAGGCAAATCCTTCCTCAACGGTGTCACGGACAGCTCGCTCAGTGGCACGCTGCCTGAAGGCCTGTTCTTTGCCTTCCAGATGACGTTTGCCATCATCACGCCAGCGCTGATGATCGGCGCGTTTGTCGAGCGTGTGAAATTCTCCGCCGTGCTGATTTTCTGTGCGATCTGGCTGGTCCTCGTCTATGCGCCCGTGGCCCATTGGGTTTGGGGCGGCGGCTGGCTCGCGACACGCGGTGTGACCGATTTTGCAGGCGGCATAGTCGTCCACGCCACAGCGGGTGTCTCCGCACTCGTCTTTGCCATCATGCTGGGCAAACGCGGCCATTTCCCGCGCGAGCTGCGCCCACCGCACAATCCGGGCTATGTCATGCTCGGCGCGGCCATGCTCTGGGTTGGCTGGTTCGGCTTTAATGCAGGCTCTGCGGTCGCCGCTGACGCCTCCGCCGCGCGCGCCATGCTCGTCACCCACACATCCGCCGCCACAGCCGCGCTCGTCTGGATGTTGATTGAATGGGTCAGCTTCAAGAAGCCAACGCTTGTCGGCATCGCCACGGGCACCATTGCGGGCCTCGCCACCATCACGCCTGCGGCCGGATCGGTCGGGCCCGTCGCCGCACTGATCATCGGCGCAGCAGCGGCCGTCATCTGCTACGGCGCCGTTGTCCTGATCCGTACCAAGCTGAAAATCGACGACTCGCTTGATGTCTTCGCGGTCCACGGCGTCGGCGGCATCCTCGGCACGCTCCTGATCCCGTTTCTCGCATCCGTCGGCCCGATGGCCTCCGGCCTTGGCGAAACAAGCGTCGGTGCGGCGTTCGGTGCCCAGCTTACCGGCGTCCTCGCTGTCTCTGCCTATTCCATCATCGTCTCTGTGATTGTCCTCATGGTCCTAAAAGTCACCATCGGCCTGCGCGTCTCCGAAGAACAGGAAGAAGAGGGGCTAGACACAGCATCCCACGGAGAATCCGCGTATCATTTTTAGGTAGGACGAGGCGTACCGTTCGCGCAACTTGTCCGCGCGAGCGTGACCGCCTAGCTATTTCGCCCAACCCAGCCCTGAGCACGATCCATCGCAAGGCTTGCCTTGCGGGCGATCAAACCAAAAAGCCCTGAGCAAGATCCATCGCAAGGCTTGCCTTGCGGGCGATCAAACCAAAAGCCCTGAGCACGATCCATCGCAAGGCTTGCCTTGCGGGCGATCAAACCAAAAAGCCCTGAGCACGATCCATCGCAAGGCTTGCCTTGCGGGCGATCAAACGAA
>CAZMMU010000003.1:17940-128659 GCA_964567455.1 uncultured Hyphomonas sp. | reverse complement strand
AAAAAGCCCTGAGCACGATCCATCGCAAGGCTTGCCTTGCGGGCGATCAAACGAAAAAGCCCTGAGCACGATCCATCGCAAGGCTTGCCTTGCGGGCGATCAAACTTAAAGCACGCCCGCCAGATGACGCCGTGCGCCGTCGAGCACCAGCGTCTCTCCCGTAATAATCCCTGCGCCGGGGGAGGCGAGGAAGAACGCCGCATCCGCGATCTCTTCGGCAAGCGACGCGCGGCCAAGCGGGGTACGCTTTTTCAACCAGTTACCTTCTTCTGCATTGCCCGCTTCGACCCGTGGGCGGATCGCCGAGATGGCATTGACGCGCACGCCAGCGTCGGCGAGTTCCACCGCGCCAGAGCGGACCAGAGCGAGCATGGCCCCTTGGGTCACGCTCTCAATAAACTGCCCCGGATTGGCTTGCTGGGAGGACTGGCTCAGAACAAACGTCACGGTTGGCATTTGCCTGTGCCGTTCGAGCCCGACGCCAGCCAGCGGCGGTTGGTCGGCCACGGCTTTGGCAAACAGGTGCAGCGCCAGTGCGCCGCTGCGGGCGGTCTTCGTCAGGCTGTCATCCAGCGCATCCATGCTCAGCCCGATCAGGTCAGCGGGCTTGGGCAACGGGGGAATGATCACCAGATTGTCGCGCCGTCCATAAGCTTCCACCGCGGCGGTCAGCGCATTTCTGAGGCCGATCTGATCGTCAAGATCACCATGATGGTAGGCCACCTCGTCGGGCAGTTCATCGCGCGCGCGGGCGAGGCTCTTCTCGTCGGGCGAGGCGACCAGCACATCATGACCGCTTTCCTGAAACCGGCGGGCACACGCAGCGCCGGCATCGCGGCCGAGCCCCAGAATGAGCGTAACGGGAGTTTCCATGCCTATGGCCTTTAATTGCTGGATTTGCGTCCGGGCTTGGCCGCCGGCGTGTTCGCCGTGCGGATGCTGCTAAGCTCGTCAGTCAGGATGGTCAAGCGATCCTGCAGCCGTTGCTGGGCCATAAGCCCTTCGCCGAGCAGGCGCACAATCATGTAGATGGCAAGCAAGAGACCGGCCCCGAGGCCGATTTGCATTAAAGCCGTCAGAACGCGCCGGACCACGCCGCTCGCATCCATGCCCAATGCGCCAAGCAGAACTTGCAGAACAATCAGGCCGATACAGGCGACAAACAGTCCGCCAATGATCTGCGTCGCCCCGCGCACGGTGGCAGGGGAAATCGCCCGATCCTGTCCAAACAACTCTCTCATATTGCACTCCTCTTAATGACTGGCGACTATACAAGCTGCCAGTTAATTTTTCGAGGATGTGCATATCATCGCAGGGTTAAGCGTCTATGTGCGTCAGGTGGACAGATTGGCCAACTGATCTTTGATTTTAAGTTTTCGGCGTTTGAGTTCAGTCAGGTGCAAAGCGTCTACGGCAGGCTGTTTTTGTTGAACTTTAATCTTGTCTTCGAGCTCTTTATGCTTTGAGGAAAGTTCTTCGATACGGCCTTGAATGGACATTTTGTCCGCCTCCTTCTTCTGCTGAACAGTTTTTGCGAGGCTTTAATTCTAACACAAATCAGGCTCTGAGTCCCGCTCTCGGAGCGAGTTTTATCGGAAAAACTCGCCTCTGACGTGTTCTGTCGTCGCGCCAGCAGATCAAATGCTCTTGAGGCCGGACTTGTTCGCAAACATGGCCCGGTCAGCTTCCTGCATGATCTCGCTCGCCGTCATCCCCGTGCGCCATGCGACCGCTCCGATCGAGGCTTTGATCCCATAAAGATTGGCCCCGCCGCGCTTGAATATCTGCGCCAGCGCACTGACCCGCAGCGTCGTTTGGGACGGGTCAGATTTGACCAGCACAATAGCAAACTCGTCACCGCCAATCCGCGCAACAATATCGGAGCGCCGGACATTGGCCTTGAGCAGTTTCGCCACCTCCACCAGAACCTCGTCGCCAACTTCATGCCCGTGTACGTCATTGATCCGCTTGAATTGGTCGAGATCGAGATAAAGAACCGACAAGTCCGTTTTATGCCGCCCGGCCAGCGCAATCTCCCGTGTCAGTTCGCGCAGAAACGCTCGCCGATTGAACAAGGGACAAAGCGGATCGTGGTCTGCCAGCAATTGGGCGCGTTTGAGCTGAGTTTCAAGCGTTGTAATCCGCGCGCTCAGTCTGGCATTCGAGATTGCCAGCTCAATCAGCTTGCCCGCAGCCTCTTCAGACACAGCGTCCGGTGACAGGCCCAGCCCATCAAGCAATCGTTTCGAATCAGCCTCGCGCACCATTAATCTGGATATACTCTTATTGCTGATTGGTTACAGCCCTCCAAATGCGAAATGTCCGACAGCCATGCGATAAACGACCGCGATTGATCCCAGAGCTTGACGCTTCCACCATGTAACATATGTTTGGCCGCTTTCGTTCACGGGAAGCTGAAATCATGACCAAAGACACTGTAGCCCAGATCGGCATCATCATGGGCAGCCAGTCGGACTGGCCAATCTTGCAACATGCCAGCAATATCCTGACCGAGCTTGGTGTCCGCGCTGAAGTGCGCATTGTGTCTGCCCATCGCACGCCCCATCGGCTGACCGAATATGCCACAACCGCCAAACAACGCGGGCTGAAAGTCATCATAGCCGGTGCGGGCGGCGCAGCCCATTTGCCAGGCATGGCGGCGGCAATGACCGAATTGCCCGTGCTCGGTGTCCCGGTTGAATCCAAAGCCTTGTCGGGCATGGATAGCCTTCTATCGATTGTCCAGATGCCGCGCGGCGTGCCGGTCGGCACATTGGCAATAGGGGAGGCGGGTGCGGTCAATGCCGGACTTCTGGCCGCCTCGATTATCGCGCTTGAAGATGAGGACGTGGCCACAGCGCTGCAAGCCTATAGACAGGCCCAGACAGCTCGCGTCACCGAGCGCCCAGAGGGGTGGGCAGGCCTGTGACACCCCTACCGCCTGGCGCAACCATTGGCATTTTGGGCGGCGGTCAGCTTGGGCGACTGCTCGCGCTTGCTGCAGGCCAGCTTGGCTTCGATGTGCATATTTACTGCCCTGAACAAAACTGCCCCGCCTCGCGCGTCGCTGCGAAAACAACTCTGGCCGCTTATGATGATGCCGCAGCACTTGCCCGCTTTGCCGCCCAATGCGACGTTGTCACCTATGAATTTGAAAATGTCCCTGCACAGACCGTTATTGAAATAGAACGTGCAGGGACAGCCGTCCGGCCGAACGCCAGAGCGCTCGAAAAATCACAAGATCGACTGACCGAGAAAACTTTTCTTGACGAGATCGGTATTCCCACAGTTGCATTCGCGCCGCTCGAAGACGGCGAGGGGCTTGCCGCGGCGCTTGCCGGGTTTGGCGATCATGCCATTCTCAAGACAAGGCGCGAGGGTTATGATGGCAAGGGCCAGATCATGCTTGGCGGTGCGCGCGGCCGCGACGGACTGCAAGAGGCCGAAATGCTTGCAAACGCCCAGCCCTGTTTGCTCGAAGCATTTGCCCCTTTTGAGTGCGAAATCTCTGTCATTGTCGCGCGCGGGCGCTCGGCGGATGGCACAATTGAAACCGTTACTTTCGATGCGGCGGAGAATTTTCATGCCGAAGGTGTTCTCAAACGCTCCTGCGTGCCCGCGCAAGTGTCTGCTGAGATACAGCACGCCGCCAGTCAGAAGGGCAAAATGCTCGCCGAAGCGCTCGACTATATCGGCGTGCTGGGGATCGAATTCTTCGTCATGCCCGACGGAGATCTGCTGGCCAATGAGTTTGCCCCGCGTGTTCACAATTCAGGTCACTGGACACCTGAAGGCTGCCTGACCGGACAGTTCGAACAACATATCCGTGCCATTGCCGGCTGGCCGCTCGGTCCTGTGACCCGCATATGCGATGTCGAGATGGACAATCTGTTTGGCACGGACGTCTCGCGGATACCGGCTGATTTTGCGGCGGATGTAAAGATCGTCTCCTATGGCAAGACCGAGCCGCGCGCTGGCCGTAAAATGGCCCATATCACCCGCCGCATTCCGCCGAAAAAGACTTAACACTGGCGACCCCTTTCGCCACATAACGAAGCTGAACCTTAGCTTCTTGAGAATAATCTCGACCAGTCCGTACGTGTCCCGTCCGCCGGACCAGGACACTTGCGCGCATCTTCCCTTTTGCCCCTAAAGCTGGCAGAGACGCGCCATGCTTAGACTTTTCGCTGCGTTACCGATCCGGGATGACATTGCAGACTGGCTTGAACCGATGCAGGCCAATGTCAGCGGCGCCTCATGGCGTCCGCGTGTCAATTTTCACATCACATTGCAATTCTTTGGCGATGTCAGTCCCAACAAGGCCGTTGATCTCGACTTGGCGCTGGCCGAAATCCGCGCGCCGCAAATGAAATTGAAACTGGCCGGTGCAGGGTTCTTTGGGTCAAACCAGCCCCATGCGCTCTGGGCGGGGGTCGCCTATGATGAGGCGCTCGCCGACTTGGCCCAAAAATGCACCCGCGCGGCCCGTCGTCTTGGCCTGCCCATCGAGAAACGCAAATTCATTCCCCATGTCACACTCGCCTATTGCTCGGGCACCACGCCAGAGACCGCGGCAAGTTATGTTCGTCGCTTTGAAGGCCGTGAGAGCGTGCCGTTCTGGGCGGACCGCTTCCATCTCTACTCCAGCCAACTGGGCGGCGGGCCGTCGCGCTATACAGCCGAGGCAGACTATCCGCTGGGCATCTAGGCGCACGATCTGATCACGGAACTCTGATAGCGAACGCACTGAGCGTGACTTGCGTCGCCCGACCAGTGGCGATATCCACAAAAGAATTCTGGAAGGAAATACGCATGCCGCGCTTTTCTCTTATACTCGCTCGCACCGCGATGTGGAGCGTGTGTCTCGCACTCGCCGCTTGCGCCAGCCAACCGCGTGAACTGAACTCGATCTATGCCCGTTCGGCGCAATATCATGGGCCTGAAAGAAACCCCGTCATCGTCATTCCCGGAATCCTCGGCAGCGTGCTGGTGGAAAGCGAGACCCAACGCACAGTCTGGGGCGCCTTCAAACGCCGCACAGCCGACCCCCGCACTGAAGAAGGCACGCGTCTGCTGGCCCTGCCGATTGCCGCGGATACCCCGCTCGATCAGCTGCGCGATGATGTGCGGCCAGATGGCGTACTTGATCAGGTCCGGCTTAATCTGCTCGGTATTCCCGTCGCCATCCGCGCCTATGTTGGTATCCTGAACACGCTGGGAGCCGGCGGATATACGGATGAAGCGACAGCGCTAAACGGCGTCAATTATGGCGAAGAGCATTTTACCTGCTTCCAGTTCGCCTATGACTGGCGACGCGATAATGTCGAAAACGCACAGCGCCTCAGCGCCTTTATCGAGGCCCGACGCAGCGAGTTGCAAGACGAATACGAAACCCGCTACGGCATCAAGGATGCCGACATCAAATTCGACATTGTGGCCCACTCCATGGGCGGGTTGCTCACCCGGTATTTCATGCGCTATGGCGATGCTGACCTTCCCGCCGATGGATCGCTACCAGAACTGACATGGGCAGGCGCAGAACATGTCGGGCGCGTGGTTCTGGTCGGCACGCCGAATGCTGGCGCAGGCGAAGCGTTCGAGCAGTTGCTCAACGGCTATGATCCGGGCAGACCAGTCCTGCCCCACTATCCAGCGTCAGTGCTTGGGACCTACCCATCCGTCTACCAATTGCTCCCGCGCCCACGCCATCAGCGCGTCGTGTTTGAAGGCGCAGCCGAAACGCCGATCGGTGACCTCTACGACAGCGCGCTCTGGGACCAATATGGCTGGGGCATTGCCGCTCGCAACAAAGCGACCAGAAAATTCCTTGAAACCGCGCTACCGGACATCGCCGATCCAGACGAACGCCGCCGCATTGCCACGGGGTTTCAGGCCACGGCGCTCAAGCGAGCCCGACAATTCCATGCCGCCATGGATGTGCCCGCAACATTGCCTGAGGATGTTGATCTCTATCTCTTTGCAGGCGATCTCGAAAACACCGTTGACCGCGTCCAGATTGATCCCGACACAGGCAAGGGGCGCGTCAAGTCCCGCGCTCCCGGTGACGGCACAGTGGTTCGCTACAGCACGCTCATGGATGAGCGCACGGGCGGGGACTGGTCGCCCTATCTTGTCTCTCCGATTGACTGGACCGATGTCAACTTCATTTCAGCTGATCATATCGGGCTCACATCCGACCCGTCCTTTGCTAACAATGTTCTTTATCTCCTGCTTGAAGAAGCGCGTGATTAGTTAGATGTCTATGAGCCGTTCCTATGCGTTTTGAACCTCGCCGATTGCTCTCGCTTGCAAGCCTGTTCCTGCTCATCAGCTGCACCCAGTTGGGCTTGCGCTATGCCAGCCTCAACACAACGGCCCCAGAGCAAGCGGCGACACCGACCATCACCGCCACGAACCTGGCAGACTGGGAAGCGGGCAAGCCCGCTTTGCGGGCGCAGTTTGCCGAGCATGTCTTCGGCTCATGGCCCGAGGGGCTCGCCGTCACATTTGGCAAGACGCGGATCGTCGATCCGGATTATCTTGATGGACGCGGCACACTTGAAGAAACTGAAATCCAGCTTGGCACAGGTCCGGGCGCACGCCGCTTCACGCTGGCCGTGGCGTATCCGAATATGCCGCAAGGGGCAGGGCCGACCCCGCTGGTTATTGGTCAAACCTTTTCAGACAATTGCCGGACCTTCCGCTCATCCGCTTTGACGGATCGGCGTGGTCAGCCTTGTGAGAGCATCAAGATGGAAGGGTTTGGAGGGTGGGCCGCGGTCCAGATTCTTGGCCGATACATCGCCCGCGCGCCGATCGAGCAATATTTCGATAGAGGAATTGCCTATGCCAATTTCTACGCTGGCCAGATCGTACCCGACAGGCCAGCGCCGGCCGCGCGGGTCATGGAAGGTCTCCGTCAGGAACCGGGCATAACAGCCTCAAGCGCACTGTCATTTTGGGGCTATGGGTATTCGGCCGCCATTGATCTGTTGCAAAACGATCGCCGCATCAATACCGACCGGATCGGCATATGGGGCCATTCTCGCCATGCCAAATCCGCTTTGGTCGCTGGCGCTTGGGACGAGCGGATAAAATTGATACTTGCCCACCAGTCCGGATTTGGCGGATCAGCCTTGTCGCGTTCAAAGGTTGGCGAACGGATTGACCGGGTCGCGGGCACCTATCCGCACTGGTTTGCGCCGGAATTTCAGGCCTTCGCCAAAGCGCCTCAAACCTTGCCCGTTGACCAACACCAATTGCTCGCTTTGCTCGCCCCGCGCCCGGTTTTTCTGGGCAATGGTCGCCGCGATGTCTGGTCCGACCCGAACTCGACCTATCGCGCCGCTCAAGCCGCCGACCGAATTTATGACCTCTACGGGCGAGCGGGGCTCGATCAGGACGGGTTGAAAGATTTCAATCCTGCCGCCGAGCTTGGCTTCCATATGCGCGCAGGCGCACATGGCATAACGCCCGAAGACATTACCGCACTGTTTGAATTTCTCGACGCGCATTGGGGACTTTGAGGGAATATCGAGCGAATTACACTTTTTTCATGTGTTGTAAAATCGTTGCAGGTCAGCGGTCTTTGCATCTGTCTGCAGGAACTCGGTTAATTGCGCCTTGCCATGCGCGCAAATTTGGGTTTTTGTTTATGGATCGGGCCATGATTGGCGTTCTAGGACTAGGTTTTAACATGCGGTTTCTTTCGGTTGGCTTTTGCGCGCTTGCTCTGGCTGGCGCAGCTCACGGCGACACTGGTTCTGCCAGCCATAATGTTTTCGGCGTCTTTGTTACTCCCGACGGGAACTCCCATATCGAAATTTCTGATTGTGGCGACGGCTCGCCATGTGGCCGCATTGTCTGGATTGACCCAGCCTCTCTGCCCGAAGGCAAGACCCCGGACACCGCGGCTGGCAGAACCGGAGAACCGCTGATGGGGATGCAACTCATTGAGGGATTTGAACGCCGCCGCAAAGATTGGCGAGGTGGTTCGATCTATGACCCCGAAAATGACAAAATGTATTCTGCGCGGCTAAAGCGCCTGTCCGAAAGCGAGTTACAGCTCAAAGGCTGCATCGGGCCTGTCTGCCAAACACAGATCTGGGCGGCGGTTGCTGACTAAACGCTCGTGCAATAGCAAAAAAGCCTCCGATGGAGTTTTTGGCGACCTAAGAGAGGTGAAAACAGTCCGTCATTCGGTCTCCGCAGCGTTTACATGCGCGCTATTGTGACTGCCCGCAGACGCTGTTCCGTCCGCACGGATAAATGACAGTTCCAACTCGAACGCTTCGACAGGCGGGTTCTCTAGCCGCGTTTCGAATTGTGCCATTTGCCCCGGCGCTAGCGCATCGACATCCAGCGGCGCTAACACGTCGGCGACCTCAACCCCATGTTCATCAAGCAGACCAACGCGGACATCCGATCCGGGTTGATTCCGATCCGAGACATTGCTGACCGAGCCACTGATCACAAGGATCGGCATTGTCCCCTCAAAGGTTCTTTTTGCGTCAATATCAGCGAAATCCAGTCCAAAACGATTTACATCCAGCCCGGCAAGCTTAAACGCTTGCGCTGATTCGGGCCAGATATTGACCACCTTGTTCCGGAAAATCACAGCCGAACTGAGCAGCGCAACAAATAAAATGGCCATAATCAGCCACACGGAAGCCGCCGTCAGATTGCTCTGGCGTTGCCGCCGTTCACGCAGTCTGAGCCGATAGGCCTCGTGCGCGCCGCCTGCTGCAATTTCAACGGGTTCACGGGGGATAACACCCTCTGCGTGAACATGCCAGGTGTGCGCACACGCGGCGCATTTGACACTACGCCCGCTGTCGCCAATGGTGCTATCATCGGCAAAATACTGAGTCTCGCAAGAAGGGCAAGTAAGGATCATGTCTTGGACATTCCTGCAATTCACTGAAATAGTCGCATTTGCGATTCACCATAATGATTGTCACCATGACGCGCCATAGTCCAGACAGAAATGATGCAGCCAGCGTGCGCTTTGACCGCGTCGGCTTGCGCTATGACAGCTCCGAAGAAGTGCTGAGTGATTTGACCTTTGAACTCAAGCAAGGCGCATTCGCCTTTCTGACGGGCGCATCCGGCGCAGGCAAGACCAGTCTTTTGCGGCTAATTTATCTTGCCCTGAGACCCACCACTGGCGAGGTTTATCTGTTCGGGCAGCGCGTCAGCCAGTTGCGGCGGGCCCAATTGTCAGCTCTGCGCCGGCGGGTGGGGATCGTTTTTCAGGATTTTCGCCTGCTCGAACATTTGTCTGCCTATGAGAATGTCGCTTTGCCCCTGCGGGTTCAGGGCCAGAAAGAGACAAGCTACCGCGCTGATGTCGAAGACCTGTTGCAATGGGTCGGCCTTGGCGAACGCCTCCACGCGCGCCCTGAAACGCTCTCTGGTGGTGAACAGCAACGCGTGGCCATTGCCCGTGCGCTGGTTGGAAAACCTGACTTGCTAATCGCCGACGAGCCGACCGGCAATGTCGACCCTGAAATGGGCGGCCGGCTCATGCGATTGTTCTCGGAGTTGAACAAGCGCCTCGGCGCAAGCGTCCTGATTGCAACCCATGACCTCGGACTGATTGAAGGCTCCAATACGCCTGTCCTGCGCTTGCAGAATGGCCTGCTGGTGCGAGATTCCAAAGAGGGTGTCCAATGAGCCGAACCGCCACCGAGCCGCGCGAAAGCCCGCTCCTGCCGCAAAGTGATGCGCGCGAGGCGGCTCTGTTATTTGTCGTTGCGGCCTTGTGTTTTTTGGCCGCACTCACGGCTTTATCAGCCCGGTCGAGCTATAGTGCCGCCGCCGAATGGACAAACGCGGTGGAGGGGGAATTGACCGTCCGGCTTCGCGGCGTTGATGCGCGCGCAGCTGAAGACGCTGCGACCTTGATCACTCAAATGGAGGGTGTCGAGACGGCACGGCTGATCCCCCGCCAGGAAGCGGCGCAAATGCTGGCCCCTTGGTTTGGATCAGACGGGCTTCCGGCGGGCTTGCCGGTTCCTGTGCTTGTCGAAGTCACGACCCTCGCGGGCACACCGAATGTCGCCGGCGACTTGTCGAGCCGGCTCGCTGACGCTGGCTTTGATGCACGGATCGATGACCATGCCAGATGGGGACAGGATGTCCGCAGAGCGCTGGGCACGGCGCGGCTTGCGGCGTTCGCAATCGTTGCGCTTCTCGTGGCGACGGCCATTGCTGTGATAGCATTTGCAACTCATGCCGCGTTGCTGGCGCGGCGGGACATTGTAAATGTATTGCATTTGAGCGGCGCGCCGGACCCTTATATTGCCAATCTGTTTGAGCGCCGCTTTTGGCTTTTGGGTTTGCGTGGCGGCTCGATCGGTGCGGCGGCTGCACTCGGCGTTGCCGCACTGCTTATCTTTGTGCTTGGGTCCAGTGCGGAGCGAACATGGCTCTTGCCGCGCCTGAGTCTGGATTTCTGGGATTTCGTAATTCTGCTGCTAACCCCGATCATTGCCGGTTTTTCAGCCCGCATCGCCGCGCGGCGTACCGTCATCCGCGAGCTTGCAAGGACAATATGATCATGCACCGCAGGCTTGTTCTGATTTTCTTCGCCGCTTTGGCTATGTTCGCCCTGTTTGACTTCTGGGCATTTTGCCTGTTCGCCTCGAAATTGACCCCCGATCCTGAAGTGAAGGGTGAGGCTGCCATTGCGCTGACGGGTGGTTCGGGCATGAGGATTGCGGCGGGCGTCGAGCTTGTTTCCCGTGGTGCCGTGCCGCAATTGCTTGTGTCGGGTGTACACCCGGATGTGACCATGGACGACATTGCCAAGCTTGGCGGTGGCCCCGCCGAAACTTATGACTGCTGTGTGACCTTGGGACGGATGGCAGCAACAACGGTTGGCAATGCCAATGAAGCAGGGGAATGGACCCGCGAGAATGGATACGGCTCCATAATTCTCGTCACGTCCGACTACCATATGCCGCGAAGCCTCATCCTGATGGATCAGGTCATGCCCGACATTGATATGATCATTTATCCGGTCCGCACCAGAATTGACCCAAGCCGTCCCTTATCAAGTTTCAAGACATTCAGATCGCTCTTTCAGGAATGGATGAAATGGCGCGTGACCAAGCTGCGCTCAGGTCGGGACGGGGTGGTGTCGCTCAGATGATCCGCTCCTGTCTATTCGTCATCTGGGCTGTCGGTTCCATGGTGTTGCTTGGGATCTTATATCTGCCCGCCATCCTGTTTTCGCGGCGTTGGGTTATCGGTGGCATCCGGCTGTGGGCCAATGGACTGCGTTGGGGCGTCAAGTTTTTTGCGGGCATACAGACCGATATACGCGGTGCAGAGAACCTGCCATCTGGACCGCTTATCTATGCCAGCAAACATCAATGCATGTACGATACGCTCTTGCCATTTATAATCTTGTCTGATCCGGCCGTGATCCTGAAAAAGGAATTGCTCTGGTATCCTGTATTTGGTTGGTACGCCCTGCGCGGCGGGATGATCCCGATCGATCGGGCGGGTAATATCAAAACGCTCAAAGCGATGATCCGCAAAGCGCGCCAGCGTTCTGAAGACGGACGCCAAATCATCATCTATCCAGAGGGGACAAGGCGGCTGCCGGGTGCCCCAGGTGATTACAAGATTGGTGTCTTTGCACTTTACAATGATCTTCAGGTGCCTTGCGTTCCTGTAGCAACCAATGCTGGCCTGTTCTGGCCTGGCAAGGGTATCCGGCTCAAGCCTGGCCGCGTCGTGATCGAAATCCTTACCCCCCTCCCAACCGGCCTCAAGCGTGGTGAATTTATGGACAGACTGGAAACTTCGATCGAGACGGCCTGCCAGCCCCTGTTCGAAGAGGGCCTCGCGCTTTTGGGGAAAACGGTCGATCATTCTCAAGGTACGACGTCGTGATCCGCTCGATTATCTTTGCTGTATGGATCTATGTCTCCATGCTGCTTCTTGCGCTTGTCACGCTGCCATTCTTTTTGTTTTCGCGTTGGATTGCACTGGAGACCGTGCGCCTCTGGATGAAAAATGTGCGGTTTAGTCTGCGCTGGATTCTCGGCATCGAGACAGAGATCAGAGGGCGCGAAAATGTTCCCAAGGGCGCGTTGCTTTATGCCAGCAAACATCAGACCATGTATGATGCATTCTTCCCGTTCCTGATCCTTGATGATCCGGCGGTCATCATCAAACAGGAACTGCTCTGGTATCCGATTTTTGGCTGGTATGCTTGGCGGACCGATATGATCCCGATCAAGCGGGGCGGCGGGGCGAAGACATTCGAGAACATGTATGCCGAGGCGCGCAAACGCACTGATAAGGGCCATCAGGTGCTGATCTTTCCTGAAGGAACTCGCAAACTGCCCGGCGCGCCGCCTGCCTACAAAACAGGTGTGCACGGACTATATGAAGGCCTGGGTGTGCCGTGCATGCCCGTCGCCCACAATGCCGGGCTTTGCTGGCCAAGGCGCGGCATCAGGCGGCGACCCGGCAAAATCATCGTCGAGTGTTTGCCCGTATTTCCCGCCGGGCTGGGAGAAGAAGAGTTTATGGCTGAGCTCGAAGGGGCGATAGAACCCGCTTGTGATCGGCTGCTTGATGAGGGACTTGCCATTCAGAAACGGACGCGGGCAGATTTGAAGGTCAACAAAAAATGAACGGGACAGGCACAAAATCGGGACCGAAGAAGCGCTGGCTTTATGGGCCGATTTTGGGGGTCGCTCTGCTTGCTGGTCTTTATACCGCCTATTGGTTCTTTGCGATTGGGAAGATCGAGCAGGGGCTTGATGATTGGATCGACCAGCAACGCGCCGAGGGCGTTGAGCTCGACTATGCATCGCGCGAATTCGGTGGCTTTCCGTACCGGTTCATGGTGACTTTTGACACGCCGCGCTATCGCAATTGGCAGGCCAACTGGACCGGCGAACGGCTTGAGCTGTTCATGCAGCCATGGAACTATCGGCATGCCATTGCGCGCGCGCCCGGCCGGAACGAGGTCCGCGCGCAGGGCTTTGAAGGCACCGCATTGCTCGATGAAGACTCAGCGGCGAGCTTTCGCTGGAACGCGGACGGTCTTACTAATATTGGCGTGACACTGAATGTGGCTGAACTGGTGTCCGATCAGGCGGACATCTCCGTGCGGGGCTTGAAGACAAATTATGCCGTCGATGGAGATACCGCGCGCCTTGGTGTAGATTGGGACGCGATCTCCTTGTCGCCAGAATTGCTCACAGGCCAAGACCTGTCCTATCTGGGGCCAGAGCTGCAGACGAGCCGCTTGCGCATACAGACGACGGGACTGGTTGACCGTGCATCTGCCAGCGAGACGCAAGCCCGCGCCGTTAATCTTGCCCAACTCAGGCTCAATTGGGGCCCGCTCAAGCTGGGTGCGAAAGGGGATTTTGAAATTACACCGGCGGGGCAGCTCGACGGGCCTTTGCAAATCCGGCTTGACGAGGCCAACGCTCTGTCTGACGCCATGAAAGCCGCGGGGAACTTACCCGCCCAGACGGCCCTGATCGTTCAGGCAATTGGTGCGGCGTCCCAAGACGGACAGTTTCTCACGCTGCCGATTGTTGATGGGGCGGTCAGCGTTCTCGGATTTCCCGTAGCGAAGCTGCAACCCGTTGCGCCGCCTTTGCTTGAACCGCGGACCAATACCCCGACCCGATGACCGCACCGACACCCAGCGCGATCAAAGCAGCATGCGAAACGCTGGCCGCTTCTGACCGCGCGCTGGCCTTGGCCTATGCGACAAGCGGCGTACCCAAGTGGCGCGCGCGCAAGCTGGATTACGCCCTGTTCGCCGACCTTGTCACCCATCAGTTGATTTCGCTTCAGGCCGCCGCCAGCATTTGGGCGCGCATTCAAGCGCACCTCGGTGAGGTGACGGCTGAGAACATGCTCGCTGCGTCCGAGAATGAACTGCGCGCCTGCGGGCTATCACGACCCAAAATCACCCATATGAAATCGATTGCCCGGGCGGTGCTGGGGCCGCTCGATCTTGCCAGCCTCCCTCGTTTTTCGCCCGATGAGGCCCGCAAGTCACTGCTGGCGGTCAAAGGGATAGGGCCGTGGACGGCGGAGCTTGTCGCGCTCTATGCCCTCGGCGAGATGAACGCGTTTCCACACGGCGATGTCGGCTTGATGGAGAGCTATAAAAGGCTGTCTGCGGCTGAAATACGCCTGTCTTTGAAGGCCTTTTCACAGCTTGCCGAGGACTGGCGACCCCATCGCGGTGTGGCCGCGCATCTGCTCTGGGCCTGGCTACATTCTGACCGTGCGCGACAAAAAGAGGCTCGCCAAACTGGAAAACTGTCATAGTCTGGTCTTAACCTCTTGGTAATAAGAGGGCATATCGGTTTGGGAGATACGAGTTCACTTGGATAAAAGTATATAAAATCAGGGTATTAATGTCATGGAGATCTCAATGTTAGAGGCTCCCAACAGACCGCTTGAAGGTGGACCTGCGCTGGTCCTGAACGCCGATTTTAGGCCTTTGAGCTATTTTCCACTGTCGCTTTGGTGCTGGCAAGATGTGGTCAAAGCGGTTTTTCTCGACCGTGTCGATGTGATTGCGGAGTATGATTACACCGTGCGCTCGCAAAGCTTCGAGATGCGCTTGCCGAGCGTGATTGCGCTCCATGAATTCGTCAACCAGAACCGCTCGCCCGCCTTTACGCGGTTTAACGTGTTCCTGCGCGATGGATTCAAATGCGCCTATTGCGGCATCTCGGGCGAGTTGACTTTTGACCATGTGATCCCGCGCTCGAAAGGCGGGCGGACCTCATGGACAAATATCGTCGCGGCCTGCTCGCCATGCAATTTGCGCAAAGGCGGGCGCACGCCCAAAGAAGCTGGAATGTTCCCCGCCAGAGCGCCCGCGCAGCCAAGCCATTACCAATTGCAGGAGATCGGACGCAAATTCCCGCCCGGCCATATGCATGAGACATGGCTGGACTATCTGTACTGGGATATCGAGCTGGAGTCCTAATCCGCTAGATTATCTGCTGTTTGGCGCTGTGTCAGGGCCATCCGGTAAACCGTGCGCGCCGCAACAAAGCTGAATATGCTCAAGCCGATGGAGACCATCGCATTATAACCAGCCATCGACATGCCAAACATCCGCCACGGCGCATCGACGCATGAGACCGTGGCGATCGGCTTGCTCAGCGTGTCGATGAGGTCAATGTTGCCAATATCTGTGATCGCGCCCGAACATCCGCTTGGCCCTGCCCAGAACTTCCACTCCACACCCGCATGATAGCTCGCCACCACAGCACTTGTCAGGAAGACAAGGCCAAGCATTGTGTTTAGCGCGACGAGGTAACGATTGGCGGGTTTACGTTGCCATAAAACCAGCCCCGCCACCGCCATAGCCACGGCGGCCCAATACACATCCCGCTGGCGCAAACATAGCGGGCAGGGGGCAAACTTTCCGACAATCTCAAACGCATGTGCGCCCAGCAACATGGCAAGCGACGCCAAGATCGCAAGGATCGGCCAGCTTGGCCCCGAGAGCGGATGCTTCAACGTATTGATCATGGTCAGAGTGTCGCAAGTCCGGCGGACAGATGCAATGCGACGGTTTGGTTTGGGCGTCGCCAGCATCATGCTCTACAGGGAACCAGGCAGGTGCTCATCGAACCCGTGGAGCCATCTACTTTGTGCAACCCCCTAAAAAGTGACCCAACAACCACCGCTATATTTGCTGCGCGTACCGTTGTGTCAGCCCAAACTCCTATAAGAACGCCGCAATATCGCTCAGAGGCTTTTTCTTCAGCGCATGTTTGGGCACCATGGCGTCATCCGCCGGATACCCCGCGACAAGCACAAGAAAAGGCTTCTCCGTTTTCGGGCGGTCACAGAGCTCATTGAGGAAGCTCATCGGGTTGGGCGTGTGCACCAGTGTCGCCAGCCCTGCGCGCTGGCAAGCGGCAATCAACAGGCCCGTGGCAATGCCGACGCTTTCATGGATATAGTAATTTTTGCGGTCGTCCCCGGCCTCGACCCCGCCGCGCCGCTGGGCAAAAATCGCGATTAGCCACGGTGCAATTTCCATATAGGGTTTGTCCGCATCCGTCCCAATTGGCGCGAGCGCGTCAAGCCACTCCTCGCTCGCGCGACCCGCATAGAAAGAGGCCTCTTCGGCTTCGGCGGCTTTGCGCACTTGCGCCTTTTTCTCGGTCGAACCAATGCAGGAAAAAAACCATGGCTGATGATTGGCGCCCGATGGCGCGGTGCCAGCGGACGCGACACATGCCTCGATGATCGCGCGGTCTACAGGCCGGTCAGAAAAGCTACGCACAGAACGGCGACGGGCCATATCCTCGTGAAATTCGCGCGCCTGCGCCCGCATATCGTCAACTGGATATTCGCGCCAGCTGGTCAATGGCTCATGCGTTTCGGGCGATGTCTTCATGCCTCGCTCGGCTCCTCGTCTTCGCTATTATCAGCCGCGAGCACATCCCGCTGGACGCGCTCGCTACCGAGGAGTTCGTCCATGGCCAACGCCGCATCATAGCTGATATCGGCCATAAAATGCAGCTGCGGGGTAAACTTCATCTCGATCTCACGCCCAAGTCGACCGCGCAGGAAAGCGGCCGCGCGATTCAGCCCTTCGGCAACTTCCTTGCCGCGCTCGGCGGATTGGTCACCGAGCGGAATGCAGAACACATTGGCATGGCGCAAATCCGGCGAACACCGCACTTCGCCGATCGTCACCGAGACACCCTGCAGGGCCGGATCCCGAAACTCTTCGCGCGCCAGAATATCAACCAGCGCATGCCGGACAAGCTCCCCCGCGCGCAACTGGCGTTGGCTAGGCTCAAGCGAGCGGGGCTGGCGGGACTTCTTTCCCATGATTTTCTAGGCCTCTGTGGTTTGGGTTTTCGTTTCAAGCATATCCTGAAACGCCTGACGTCGATCGGTGTCTTTATCAAACCAGTGATCGGGCACAAGTAGGGTCGGGCTACCATCGATCATTATGGCAAGAAACGCGCGTCCCCGACGCAGTTCTGAGACGGCGGGCCAGCCAATATGAGAGACAACATGGCCACGCCGGACAATTAGCGCGTCTTCGGTGATGGACAGTTCGGTGCTTTGGGAAAGCTCCTCGCTGCGCCCGTGGGTCTGGCGATAAGACCAGCGCATGAAAATCAGATACCACGATATACCCGCAAAGGCGGCAACGAACGCCGACAGGAGCCAGATCCAATACGTCGATAGTCCTGCATTGGCAAATTGCGCCCGTGTAATGACGGTCACGCCAGCGGAGATGATCGGCGCGGTCAGACCGGCATAATAAACCGTGGTCGGCCCGACCGTTCCCGAACGGGTTGTCCCGGTCAGCCGTTTCAGATCTTTCTTGGTGAGCGACCCGGAAATCGACATTTGTTCAAGCATTGGGGCACCTCAACTTACTCCAATAAAGCGTTGAGCCTACTCCAAACGTCTTTCGATTTCCTCAATTTGGAAACACTCAATCCGGTCTCCGACGCGGATATCCTCGTACTTCTCGAAGGCCATGCCGCATTCCTGTCCATTTGAGACCTCTGCCACTTCGTCCTTGAAGCGTTTGAGCGTCTTCAGATGTCCTTCATGGATGACCACATCATCGCGCAATAGCCGCACCCCACAGCCACGCTTGACGACGCCTTCAGTCATCCGGCAACCAGCGACTTTACCCGTCTTGGTAATGTTGAAGACTTCGAGAATTTCCGCATAACCAAGGAAGGTTTCGCGTTTCTCCGGCGCAAGCATGCCTGACAACGTGTTCTTCACATCGTCAATCAGGTCATAGATCACAGAGTAGTACCGGATTTCCACGCCTTCCTGCTCCGCCAGGTCGCGGGCCTGCTTATTGGCCCGCACATTGAACGCAAAAATCGGTGCGCCAGACGAATTGGCCAGCAACACATCGCTTTCCGAAATACCGCCCACAGCGCCATGAATAACATGCGCGCGAACTTCTTCGGTCGAGATCTTATCCATGCTTTGCGAAATCGCTTCGACCGAGCCCTGAACGTCGCCTTTTACAACAATCGGCATTTCAGATGTTTGCACCGCGCCATCTTTGAGGCGGTTGAGAATGGTCTCCAGCGATGCGCGGGCTGCTGCGCCTGCGCGACCTTGTGCCTGACGCTTCTGGCGCTGGCGATATTCGGTAATCTCTCTGGCGCGCGCTTCCGTGTCGACGACGACAAATGGATCACCCGGATCCGGTGCCCCATCAAGGCCCAGCACCTCGGCGGGCAGGGACGGGGTTGCCTCCTTCATCTGCTGGCCGCGTTCATTGAACAAGGCGCGAACCTTGCCCCATTGCGCGCCTGCAACAACAATATCGCCGCGCTTGAGCGTACCGCGCTTGACCAGCACAGTGGCCACAGGCCCGCGTCCTTTGTCGAGCTGGCTTTCGACCACGCTGCCATCGGCTTCGCGATCAGGATTCGCCTTAAGTTCCATCAACTCGGCCTGCAGCGTGATCGCCTCGGTCAGCTTGTCGAGGCCCTCGCCAGTGATCGCGGAGACCGCCACAGCCTGCACATCGCCGCCCATGGATTCCACTTGCACATCGTATTGCAAGAGCTGGGTCAGAACATTGTCCGGCTTGGCGTCCGGCTTGTCGATCTTGTTGACGGCCACAATCATCGGCGCTTCAGCAGCCTTGGCGTGGGCGATGGCTTCTTGGGTTTGCGGCATAACGCCATCATCAGCAGCGACCACAAGGATCACGATGTCGGTTACATTCGCGCCGCGCATCCGCATTGCCGAAAAGGCGGCGTGTCCGGGCGTATCGAGCACGGTGATTTTGTCTTTGGACTCAAGCTGGACCTGATAGGCACCAATATGCTGGGTAATCCCGCCCGCTTCGCCCGCAACAACATCCGTTTTGCGCAGGGCATCGAGCAGGGACGTCTTGCCGTGATCGACATGGCCCATCACAGTAACGATTGGCGCGCGCGGCTTCATATCCGCTTCATTGTCTTCGGTGCCTTCAAGGCCAATCTCGACATCCGCTTCGGAGACGCGCTTGACCGTATGGCCAAATTCCGTGGCAATCACTTCGGCGGTGTCCGCGTCGACAATATCGTTCGCGCGCATCATTTCGCCTTGCTGCATCATATATTTCACAACATCGGCAACGCGCTCTTTCATGCGCCCCGCAAGCTCTTGCAAGGTAATCGTTTCGGGCAACTGCACTTCGCGGGACACTTTTTCCGCTTCGCTGGCGCCGCCTGACATGCGGCGTTCACGCTCGCGTTCGCGGGCCCGCTTGAGAGAGGCGAGGGAGCGTTGGCGATCGCCATCATCACCCAGCGCAGACGCAATGGTCAGCTTGCCACGGCGACGCTTTGGTTCGCCGCGTGGTTTGGAGCCGCCAGAATTTCGGTTGCTAAAGTTATCTTTTTCGCGGTCCCGTTTGACCCGTCCACCCATCGCTTCGAGCGCAGACGGGTCTGCTGGAGCGACATTGTCCGCCGGCTTACTACGATCTGATTTGGAAGCTCGACCGGTTGCTGCTGCGGCGGCCGCGGCAGCTTCGGCCTGCTTGGCCTCTTCAAGCGCGGCAGCTTTGGCGCGGGCTTCGGATTCCTCGCGTTCCTTTTCAGCCTGAACTTTGCGCTGTTGTTCTTCCTGAAGGCGCTTTTGGGCTTCTTGGGTGCGTTGGCTGTCGGCGGCGCGTTTTTCCTGCTGGCTTTTCTGGGCTTGTAGCGCAGCTTTGCGCGCGGCCAATTCCGCTTCGGTAATGCCAAGCTTGCGGGCCAGAGCTGCGTCAGGCGATTCAGCGGGCTTATCTTTCGATTTGGCCGGACCACCCGGTCCGCCAACAAGCCGTCGCTTCTTCTTCTCCACCACAACCTGTTTCGAGCGGCCATGGCTGAAGCTCTGGCGCACGGTGCCAGACCCAGACCGGGAGACCGTTAACGGCTTACGTCCGCCGTTTGAAGTGTTGCCTGTATCGTTGCTATCGCTCATTACCACCAAATACCAGTTTGTTTTGGATTACACCGTTTGCAATCCATCATATGTTGTTCAGTCTTCGTTCGGCTTGCCAGTCCGCGTCAGGCACGGGCCGGAAACCGGTTAGTCTTTTATAGTCCGCTCGCCACTTTCTGGAAAACGGACCACC
The DNA here is from genome assembly GCA_964567455.1 of uncultured Hyphomonas sp. Classification (GTDB taxonomy): domain Bacteria; phylum Pseudomonadota; class Alphaproteobacteria; order Caulobacterales; family Hyphomonadaceae; genus CALLCD01. Next base: position 108,531 of record CAZMMU010000003.1, on the reverse strand, counting down.
TTCGATCAGCCCATGTATCACATGGTTGCGCCCTAAGGCCATGCCCAATTCCGAAGATGTCAATCCTCCCGACAAGGAGACCTCGCTATATAAGGCTTTTGCCAGAAAATACACCTTATTCCGACCATCATCTGCACTGTCGCTTGCAGCCAGAAGCGTTCCGGGGCGCTGCTTGCGCAAACTGGCACGGACCTGATCAAATCCGAGAATCACCTTTCCAGCCTTTTTCGCAAGGCTAAGCCGGTTTTGAAGCTGTTTGACCAGCAGCGCTTCGATCAGATCCGAAAGGGCAGGATCGGGCGTAGATTGCTGCTTGAAACCACGCGAAAACGCGCCCGTCTTGATCGCAGCATCGACAGCGTCCCGCCGGGCAGCAATCCAGACACCTCGTCCTGGTAGCCTCAGCGTAATGTCCGGCGCCACCGTCCCATCGGGCGCACGGGCAAAGCGGACCATTTGCGCTTGCGGCAGCCGCTCCCGGCTCACCGCGCATTGACGCAGCGGCGTCCCTGTTTTGTCTACTTCCGGAGCATCATCATTCTGTTTCAGGTGCGGCATCATCGGTGCCTTCCATAACAGGGTCACTTGTTGTGCCCAATGCACCCAACGCCATCAAGGCACGCTCTTCTTCGGTCAGGTCCATTTCCTCGGTCAGCTGATCAGCGGCCATTTTCGCCTGAAGCTCGTCGAGCACCTCCTGCTCGATCCAGCCCGCAATGATCCGAGCCTTCATAATGAAGATCTGTGCATCATCTTTGCGCATTGAGCCTTTCTTCAAAATCCCTTCGATGAAGACGGGCTTGCCATCGGGGCCGGGCTCGCGCCAGCCCGTAATATCGTCAGGCACAAGGCCTGCCACATCATCAACCGTCTTGATATCGTTCTCGCCAAGCTTGACTGCAAAGCCCGGCGTCATGCCCTCAAGCTCCATGACCGCGTCCTCAACACCCAGTTCGATCCGGCGGGCATTCTGTTCGGCAGACAGCTTCTCAAGATAATCCTGCCCACGGGCCTGAATCTCAGCGGCGACATCTTCGTCAAAGCCTTCAATCTGCATGAAGTCTTCGGGCGAGACATAGGCAATCTCTTCGACTGTCTCGAAGCCTTCAGAGGCCAGCAACTGGGCCAGCGTCTCGTCCGCATCGAGCGCTTTCATGAACAGGTTTGTCCGTTCGATAAATTCGCGCTGATAGCGTTCCGAATCTTGGCTCTCGGTCACAAGGTCGATCTGCCAGCCGGTCAGCTGTGAGGCGAGGCGAACGTTCTGCCCGCGTCGACCAATGGCCAACGGGAACTGATCATCAGCCACCACGACTTCAACACGCCGCTCATCTTCATCAAGCACCACTTTGGACACTTCCGCAGGCTGTAGTGCATTCACGATGAAAGTCGCATCATCATAAGACCACGGGATAATATCGATCTTCTCGCCCGCAAGTTCGCCAACAACTGCCTGAACCCGCGCGCCGCGCATACCCACACACGCGCCGACCGGATCAATCGAGCTATCATTCGAGATCACACCAATTTTCGCGCGGCTGCCCGGATCGCGCGCACAGGCCTTGATCTGGATCACACCATCATAAACTTCTGGCACTTCTTGAGAGAAGAGCTGCTTCATAAAGTCGGGATGGGCGCGGCTGAGGAAAATCTGTGGCCCTTTGATTTCGCGGCTGACCTTATAGAGATAAGCGCGGACGCGGTCGCCGGGCTGGAAGTTTTCGCGCTGGATACCGTCATTGCGGCGGATAATGCCTTCCGCACGGCCCAGATCGACAATCACATGACCATACTCGACCCGCTTGACGATGCCATTGAGCACTTCGCCTTCGCGGCTCGCAAATTCGCCAAACTGGCGCTCGCGCTCGGCGTCGCGGACTTTTTGCATGATCACCTGTTTCGCCGATTGGGCGGCAACACGGCCAAAGTCAAACGGCGGAAGCTCCTCCTTGATCTCGTCACCCGGCTCAAGCTCGGTGTCAATCTTCAGCGCTTCGGTCAGCGTCATTTGCTGGACAGCGTCTTCAAGCTCATCGTCCGCGACGACCGTCTGGACCCGCCACAGGCTCTGTTCGCCACTATCGGTGTCGATGACCGCACGGATGTCATGCTCCTGACCGTAGCGGGATTTCGCCGCCTTTTCGATAGCTTCCTGCATCGCCTCGATCACAATCGCTTTGTCGATGCCTTTTTCTTCAGCCACTGCGCGGGCAATTTGAAGAATTTCGAGCCGGTTGGCCGATACGCCGATATTGCTCATCTCATGTCTCCTGAAGATCGTCTTCGTCTGTCAGACTGGTTTGCTCATCAATCTCGAAACCTTCGAGATCATCATCTTGGGGCGGAAGCGTTCCGGCGGTGCGGGCCACTTCGATTAATTGGTCGGTCAGGATCAGGCTGGCTTTGGCCAACTCGCCGATCTCCGCTTCAAGCTCGGTTTCGTCATCGAGCTGCAAGATAACCTTACCATCTTTTTCACCGCTGATCACGCCCTGAAACTTTCGGCGGCCGTCGAGCGGGCGGATCAGTTCAAGCTTGGCCGCCTGGCCTTTCCAGCGGTCAAAATCGCCCGCGCGGGTCAATGGGCGATCAATGCCCGGCGTTGAAACTTCCAGCGTATATCGCTCTGTGATCGGGTCCACTTCGTCAAACACAGCCGACATCGCTTTGGACAGGGTCTTGCAATGCTCGACATCGGTTGGCGCTCCGCCGGCTTTCTCAGCCATGATCTGCAAAAGCGGTTGACGTCCACCCATAATGCGCACGCGCACGATCTCCATACCCTGATCATCCGCGAGCGGTTCAATCAGGGAGAGGATGCGCTTTTCCTGTTCGGATTGTGCGATCACTTCGGGCGGGCCTTTCTTGATATTTCCGGCCTGGCAAGCACATTCCGCGCGTTCGGGTTCCGGGTAATAAAAAGCGGCGGCCCCTCTTAAGAAGAACCGCCGCCGATATATTTTCGACTTGCAAGTATATATAGAACCGAAAATCGGCCCTGTCACCTGTTCTTTTGCCCGAATTTCATGGCGCGTGCCAGAAAGTCCTAGCTGACTTTGAGGTCAACTGCGGATGTTTTTCCGCGACGCTCGTCGGTGTAAAGTTCGTATTCGATCGCTTGCTCTTCCTTGAGCGTGCGAAGACCTGACTTCTCAACAGCCGAGATGTGCACAAACACATCGCCGCCGCCATCGTCCGGCTTGATAAAGCCAAAACCTTTGGTGTCATTAAACCATTTTACTGTGCCCGTCGCCATTTGCGGCTCCTAATTCATAGTTCTAAGAACTGCCCTGATCTGACCGGGAAGATCATTCCAAAACAGGTCGATAATGTCTGGTAGAAACTGAAGCCCGTCAATTTGACGGTGGTCTGAAGCTCGACCGAACGATATCGATAACATTAACGGCGCACACCTGCGACAATACGTCAAGGGAAATCGATGATTGGTTTTAAACGGTCAGGCGAAATCGGTGCGCTTCAATCTAACGAGAAGACAAAGGGATAAACGATATTTTCCCGCACCATGGAGCAGCTCGACGTATCAATGCCTTCTGCGGGTGACCAAGTCAGGTCTTCGACCGCTTTCTTTGCGACCGCTTCAAAAACGCCTTCCGGAACGGCTGCCAACACTTCAACATTTTCAGTCTTGCCATTGTTCAGGCTGAATCCGACAATGACCGAGCCAATTGAAAAATTACGCAGTGCGTCGCGGGGATAGTCGATTTGAGGCGGACCATCAAAGCCGCCTTCGCACAGATCGGATGTGTCCTCCAGGGCAGGCGCGTCGTCCAACCCAAGGTCTTCCCTGACTTGCTCAATTTTCTTTTGGTCGCCCACCGATATGAAATAGGCATTCATGGCGCCTTCCCAAGCGTCCGCTCGATAGCCTATTTTTTCTAGAAACGTATTCGGAGTGTCAGGTAAAGCTGTATTCTGCTCGGACATGGTCCGACGAAGCTCTTCTCTAAGCTCCTGAATATAGCGATATTGTTCGATCTTGGGCCTCGCATTGAACCCGGCAGTAATACTCGTAAGCTTGGCTAGTGCATAATCTTCGAAGACTTCGGATTTAACAGCGGCGCTATGTTCTGCTGCAGCTGTTGCAGCTCTCTCTGCATCCCGCCAGGCCCCTTTCTGGGCGCAGTAAAGGAAGTGCTCGCGATGAACGGTTAGCGATACGCGAGAGATGTCGTCGGGGCCAAGCTCAAATAGGTGAGAGACCATCTCTTCCCGATTGCGCTTGGAATCGTCAGCTTTCCAGGCGGTGTAACTGGCGAGTACATTGCGCAACTTGGCGGACGGGTAGGCGTCTTCGACTGTCGGGATATCTGCCGCTGCAAACGCCGCGGCGTCCCCCGCATTCTCGCACTCATTTACCAGACACAGCATCCACGCTGCCTCAAAGGCCATTGCGCTCGATTCGTCATTGTCGGGAGTTGCCATCGCGGCCTCTGCCAAGGCTTCCGCGGCGGCAATGATCATCACCGGATTGCCTGCCTGAACTGCCTCATTATATGCCCCGATTGTCTCATTTGACAGTTGTGCAGCGGCGGGCGCGACAAACAGGAAGCTCGCCAGAACAAAGACATAAAAGCGCATGAAAACCTCCCACAGTTGAAAAATCAGTTATGCACGGAATTACCCCAACGGCAAGTCCGCCCGCCGAAACTCAAACCAAACCGGAGCGCAATCGCCCAGGCGTTTGGTCTCATAGCGCGTGGTCAGATGGTCTGCGGGCGGGGTGCGCCAGTCATCTGCTTTGGTGGCAAGCCACTCAAAAGCCTGATGCGCGATAAAATGGCCCAGTGCCTCGTCGGCATAGGATTTGACATCGGTTGCAAAGCGTAAATGACCCTCAGGTTTCAGGATGCGCGCGATGTCGTCGAGAAAATCAGGCTGGATCAGACGGCGCTTCTGCTGGCGCTTCTTCGGCCACGGGTCGGGAAACAGGATAAAGATGCGGTCGATGGAGTTGGCTTGCATTCGGGCGATGATGGGCCGTGCATCATCCATGTGCAGCCGGACATTCTTAAGCCCCGCATCCTCGATCTGCCCAAGCGCTTTGGCCATGCCTTCGATGAAGGGTTCGCAGCCGATCAGGCCGACATTCGGGTGTTTCGCCGCCTGTCCAGTCAGATGCTCGCCGCCGCCAAACCCGATCTCAAGCCATATCTCCTTTGGGGCAGAGCCAAACAGAGAGGCCGGGCCAAGGGTGCCGGCGTCCGCATTCGGCATGGCGAGGGCGGGCAGCAATGTATCAACGAGATTTTGCTGACGCGCCGACAGAGCCCGCCCGCCAATCCGCCCGAACGTGCGCATTGGCCGTGGCGTTCCGGCAGGGCCTTCCTCGGAGCGTTTAGGCAAAGCTCGATTTCAGAGCCTCGACGAGGTCCGTCTTCTCCCAGCTAAAGCCCCCATCCGCTTCAGGTGTTCGACCGAAGTGACCATAGGCCGCTGTGCGCGCATAGATCGGCTTGTTGAGGTCAAGATGCGTGCGAATGCCACGCGGGGTCAGATCCATCACATCCGCCAGAACAGTTTCGAGCCGAGCTTCATCCACATTGCCCGTATCGTGCAAATTGACATTGATCGAGAGCGGCTTGGCCACACCGATCGCGTAGGACAGTTGCAATGTGCAGCGCGCGGCGAGGCCAGCGGCAATGACATTCTTTGCAAGATAACGGCTGGCATAGGCGGCAGACCGGTCAACTTTTGTGGGGTCTTTGCCCGAGAACGCGCCGCCGCCATGAGGCGCTGCGCCGCCATACGTGTCGACGATGATCTTGCGTCCGGTCAAACCTGCGTCTCCGTCTGGTCCGCCAATAACGAATGTCCCTGTCGGGTTGACGTAGAACTCCTCTTCGGGAGGGAACCAGCCTTCGGGCAGGACCTCTGCTACGATCGGCCGGACCAGTTCGCGAATATCGTCAGCTGACAATCCGTCCTTGTGCTGGGTCGAGACAACAACCGATGTCGCCCCAACCGGTTTGCCATCTTCATAGCGCAGGCTGATTTGGCTTTTTGCATCAGGTTCAAACTCGGGCCGCGCACCGGAATGGCGCAGTTCGGCCATGCGCTGCAGGATTTTATGCGAATAAACCAGCGTTGCGGGCATCAATTCCTCGGTCTCCGCTGAGGCATAGCCGAACATAATGCCCTGATCGCCTGCGCCTTCTTCCTTGTTGCCAGAGGCATCAACCCCTTGCGCAATGTGTGCGGACTGGCTGTGCAGGAAGTTCGAGAAATCCAGATTCTTCCAGTGAAACCCGTCTTGCTCATAGCCAATGTCTTTGATGGCAGCGCGGACGGCCGCTTCGACTTTATCGCGCGCTTCGTCATCGGTTTCGACATTAAACCCTTCAGGGCAGCGCACTTCGCCGAGCAGCGAAACCCGATTGGTTGTGGCTGCTGTTTCGCAGGCAACCCGCACGGCGCTTGTGTCAAAGCTGCGATCAATCGCTTCCTGATAGATTAGATCCACAATTGTATCCGAAACGCGGTCACAGACTTTGTCCGGATGGCCCTCAGAAACACTTTCGCTGGTGAATACAAATGGTCTGCTACTCATAATCTGAGTTCCCTATACCTGAAGGTGAGATGTGAATTGCGGCCCTCATCAATCCCGACTGCCTGTGAATGTCAACCGAATTGGACCGGGCGCGCCGATCTCTGGGTGGCAAGCTCAGTTTTCCGTCTTGCTCCGGTTGAGGGCTGCGGCTGTATTCGTGACTGTTTCCAGAAGTGTTTTGCGCATAGCCGGATCCACAATCGACTCGAACGCCGTCACCAGTTCAACCGCTTCAGGACTGAGGATCGGGGTGGTCGTCACATCAGACCGCTCGCCAACCCGCGCTTTGGATCTGGGCAGCAAATCCGAGGCACCATCGTAGAAGTAGCCAATCGGGACCCCAAGCGCCGCTGCGACCTCATAAAGCCGCCCCGCCGAAATCCGGTTTACGCCTTTTTCGTATTTCTGAACCTGCTGGAAGGTGAGGTTCAACAAATCGCCAAGCTTTTCCTGCGTCAATCGCAACTCACGTCGGCGCCATCGAAGGCGCTGGCCTACGAGGCGGTCAATTCCGCTCGGCATCTTACTCTCTGACATCTTGTCTACCCTAAATAAACTTCAGTTCACGTCTTAGCGCCGCCAAGCGAAAAAAGCCAGAATCGAGAACACGATAAAATTCAGGGCAAAAAACAGATTTCCGCGCCGGTAATACAAAGTCGGCTCAAGGGCGACAGGCAAATGCGTGCGCACCATGGACGAGCGCCACCCGTCCGGATCTCCCTCAATTTGCGTACCGCGATCAGTCTCTCTGCCGAGCCCGTCAATCATGGCTGTGACCCCGCGACTGGCCACGCGCGCAAGCGGTAATCCTGTCTCTATGGCGCGATATCGGTTTTGCGCATAGTGCTGAGCGGGGCCCATCCCCCGGCCAAACCACGCATCATTGGAGATGATCACCATCCAGTCCGCGCGCGGACGGGCGTTCCTATGGCGCGGGATACCCGGGAACAGGCCCTCATAACAGATCAGCGCATTGAACGGTCGAACGCCGCTATCGCCCCCCGGATATGCAATTTCGGGACCTGGACCAGGCCGGAATCCTGCAGGCACGGCCTGTTGTAGGGTTTCAGGAAGAAACCCCCGCAACTTATTTCCAAAAGGGATAATGCTGGTCGCGGACAGTTCTCCGAACGGAACGAGCTTGTGCTTGTCGTAAAGCGCCAATGGCTGACCCGTGCTGGCGCTGGTCTTGTCAATAACCGCAAGTGAGTTGAACCAGTTACGCGCATTATGGTCTTCAGACAGTCCACCATCGCCAGACCGGACGCGCTCGCTTCTGGGCGTACCAAAGATCAGCCTGCGCTCGCCAATAAAAACCGAGATCGCATCAAGCGCATTGGGGTCTTGCAATACAGCAACCGGAATAGCCGCCTCGGGCCAGATCACCACGTCACTATCGGCTTTTTCGCCATGATCGAGCAAGGTGAGATAGCGCACCAAAACATCATTGGGGGGGATGTCCCATTTTTTATCCTGAGGCAGACCCGCGTCCATCAGGCTGATTGATTGCCGGTAAACCTGTGTCGGTTCGCTGAGCCTTTGGGCGCCCCATGTCCAGCCAAGCCCAACCAGTATAACCGCCATCAGCGCAGGCAGCACGCGTTGACCGATCTTTTGGGTCTCGCGCGTATCGACCAGGGCTGCAGGCGTTGACATCACAAAGACGGTCATCAGGGTCAGCCAGTACACCCCTCCAATCGAGGCGGCCTGTGAAAGCGGCCCGCCCGGCGTCCAGGTCGTCCCGGGCAGATTCCACGGGAAACCGCCAAACAGTGTGCCGCGCAAAAACTCGGCCATTGAAAAGAAGATCGAGAATACGAAGATACGCGACGGAGAGGATGACCAGAACGCTCCGGCAAAAAATGCCCCCGCGCCCCAGATCAGCCCAAGCCCCGCCGGTAGCAATATCAAGGGCAAGGGTAGAAAAATAGCGTGCTTTTCGGGCTCCACCAAAAAGGCAAAGGCCACCCAATGCAGGCTGACAAGGAAGAACCCGAACCCGAACGCCCAGCCGCGCGCAAAAACAACTTTCCCCCATTTCGGGTTACCCCGAGCGCCATCAATCATCCAGATCAGGCCTGTAAATGAAAACACCAGAATCAAACTGAAATGAAACGGCGCAAAGGCCAACGCACCAATCGCGCCCAGCAACATGGCCATGCCATGCGCGCGCCAGCCTTGCAGCCGGGCAAACGCCTCTTGCATAGGACCTAGCGCTGTGAAGCCGTGGCTGGTCACACGCTGGCTCATTTGCCTGCCTCGCTCTTGCGCAATTTCATCCGGCGGATCCGACGGCTATCAGCATCGATAATCTCGAAATCCGTTCCGCTGGGATGCCGCAAAACTTCGCCGCGCTCGGGGATACGTCCTGCCAGTGCGAAAGCGACCCCGCCCAGCGTATCAATTTCGTCCTCATAATCTGCCAGTTCGAGATTGATACCCGTCTCCTCGGCAAAGTCCTCTATCTCGATCCGCGCGTCCACTTCCCAGATTCCCGCACCACGAATTGTTAGCATCGGAGTGTCGCTATCATGCTCATCTTCAATCTCGCCGACAATTTCTTCAACCAGATCCTCAAGCGAGATCAGCCCGTCCGTGCCGCCATATTCATCAACCACGATCGCCAGATGAATGCGGGTCGCCTGCATTTTCACCAACAGGTCTCCCAGCGGCATGGATGGGGGGACAATAAGCGTATGCCGGGCAATGCGTTCGAGCGATTTTTTGGCGGTCTCTCCGTCCCGCGCAATTTCGCCAACGACATCCTTGATGTGGACAAAGCCGATCGGGTTGTCGAGCGTATCGCGATAGACCGGCAGGCGTGAATGGGTTGCCTCGGCAAAAATCGCGATCAGCTCGTCAAACCCGGTATCAACTTCCACCGCGACAATATCAGCGCGCGGGATCATAGCGTCTTCCACCCGTGCCTGTTCAAACTCCTCCAAGCGCAACCGCATCGCAGACTGACCCGAACTGGTGACGCCCGCAGCGTCCTGCACAGCGCCGGTGTCAGATTTGGCGCGGCGGCTAAAGCCAAACAGCCCGCGCTTGGGTTTCGAGCTAGGCTCTGGATCGTCCGATGATGGCAGGTCTGTCATAGTCTCTCAGAGTGTAAAGCCATTCTAGGCGATTCGGGAATACGGATTTGCGATCCCGAGGCTGGCAAGTGCATCGCATTCAAGCGCTTCCATACGTTCCGCCTCATCATTGGCGCTATGGTCGTGGCCAAGCAAGTGCAAAAAGCCGTGAATCAAAAGATGTGACAAATGTGCTTCAATCGAAATCTGGCTCGCAGCCGCGTCGCACGCGCAGACCCCGTAGGCAATTGCGATGTCGCCAAGGAACGCTTCGGGATTCGCGTCAGCTGGAAACGACAAGACATCCGTCGGCCCTTCCTTGGAACGCCATTGCGCATTCAGGGCGGCGAGGGCAGCGTCATCGGTCAGCAAAACATCAAGTGCCGCCGTGTCCCCCAAACCTGCGCCTGCTGCGCCAGCTTCCACAGCGCGCAGGCACAACGCCTCGATGTCCGTCAGCGCCCGCCATTGGTCGTCCTCAATGCGCAAATCAATCTGAATTGGCATGCTCAGCCATCATCCTTCTTGAATTCCGGCTTTGACGCGCTTTCGGCACTCTCATAGGCGTCAATGATCCGGCCAACCAGATCATGCCGCACCACATCCGCCGCCGTCAGCCGCATCTGGTCTACACCCTCGACCCCTTGCAAAATGCGCAAAGCATGCGCCAGTCCCGAGGGTTGCCGGCCCGGCAGATCGACTTGCCCGGGGTCACCTGTCACCACCATACGGCTGTCGCGTCCAAGCCGTGTCAGCACCATTTTCATCTGCGGTATCGTCGCGTTCTGCGCCTCATCGACAATCACAAACGCATTCTTCAGCGTCCGCCCGCGCATAAAAGCCAGCGGAGCGACTTCGATCTCGCCCTTCGCTCGCCGCCGGTCCATCTGCTCCTGTCCCATCAGTTCGCGCAGAGCGTCCCAGATCGGCAGCATATACGGATCGACTTTTTCCTTCAGATCGCCCGGCAAAAAGCCCAAATTCTCGCCGGCCTCGACTGCGGGCCGCGTTACAATCAGCCGCTCGCGCACGCCCTGCAACAGCTCCGCAGCGCCTGCCGCCACAGCCAGATAGGTCTTACCCGTTCCCGCAGGCCCCGCGCCAAACACCAGCCCCGCCGTCTGGTCCACCAGCCGTTCGAGATACCGCGCCTGACCCCGCGTTTGCGCCGTGATTGGTCGCTTTAGCCCCTTCAGCGGCGTAAATGAGCCCTCCGGCGTGCTCGCCGCTTCCAGCGCGCCCTCGAGTTCCATCTCGCTCGGCTTGGCCCCGCGCGACAATTTTCGCTCAAATTCCGCAAGCGCCGCTTCGGCAATCAGCACACCCTCGGTCTTGCCCGATAGCAAAATTGCTCCGCCCTGACTTTCCGCCTTCAGCCCGTAATCCTCAAGCTTGGCTTCCAGCAATTGCAAATAGCGGTGATGTGGCCCGCACAAATCCTGCAGCCGCTCGGCACTTGCCACCTGATAGGTCTTCTTCGAATATCCGCCCGCGCGTCGTTTGCCGGTCACACCACAGCCTCGCGCACCCGCACCATCTGGCCCGTCAAGGAAGACATGGTCGCCGCCGAAACCTCGACCTCGACAATCTGGTTCATCAAACGCTCCGGCCCGTCAAAATGCACCGATTGCAAATAGGGCGAGCGGCCATGCAATTGCCCCTCGCGCTTGCCTGTGCCCGAGACCAGCACCGGAATTGTCCTCCCGATACAATCCACATTAAACGCCGTCTGCTGATCCTTCAGCAAATCCTGCAGGCGCAATAGCCGCTCATGTTTGACCGCCTCATCGACCTGCCCGAACATATCCGCCGCAGGGGTACCGGGGCGCTGGGAATATTTGAACGAATAGGCCACGGCATAGTTCACCGTATCCACCAATTCCATTGTGTCTTCAAAATCCTTGTCCGATTCGCCCGGAAACCCAACAATGAAGTCCGACGCCAAAGCAATGTCTGGTCGCTGCTCACGCATTTTCCGCATGATCTCGAAATAATCCTCGCGCGTGTGCCCGCGGTTCATCGCCTTCAAAATATTGTTCGAGCCCGATTGGACCGGTAAATGGAAAAACGGCATCAGGGCAGGGGTGTCGCCATGCGCCAATATCAAATCTTCATCCATATCGCGCGGATGGCTCGTGATAAATCTGATCCGGTCCAGCCCGCCAATCTTCGACAAATGCCGCACGAGTTGGGCCAATGTCCATTCCGCCCCGCCTTCCATCTTCGGCGCTGCGCCGTGATACGCATTCACATTTTGCCCCAGCAGCGTAATCTCGCGCACCCCTTGCGAGATCAGACTGCGCGCCTCGACCACAAGATCATCCACAGGCCGAGACAACTCTGCCCCGCGCGTATAGGGCACCACGCAGAACGTACAAAACTTGTCGCATCCTTCCTGCACCGACAAAAACGCCGTCGGCCCATCGGCTTGGCGCGCCTTTGGCAGCGCATCAAATTTCTCCAGCGTGTCGAAATCCGTCTCCAGCCTGTCGCCTACAGCGCGGCTGGCGCGCGCCACCATTTCAGGCAGCTTATGATACGCTTGCGGCCCGAGCACCAGATCCACCGCAGGCTGGCGACGCATAATCTCCTCGCCCTCAGCTTGGGCCACACAGCCCGCCACGGCGATCGTCATCCGCCCGCCCGACTGCTCTTTCATCGTCTTGATCTTACCAAGCTCGGAATAGACTTTCTCGGTCGCCTTTTCGCGGATATGGCACGTGTTCAGGATTACCAGATCCGCTTCATGCGCGCGGGTCGTGGGGCCATAGCCAAGCGGGCGCAAAACATCCTTCATCCGCTCGGAATCATAGACATTCATCTGGCAACCATAGGTCTTGATAAAAAGGCGTTTGTTCGGCGTATCACTCATGGCCGCGCTTATGCCGCAAAAGCGCCGATAAGGGAAGATGGGGCGGGCGCGCTGCTATTTTGCCAAGGCTCCGTATGCCCTGCGAAGGCAGGGCTGGCTCATCAAAGTTTCAACACGCAGGAAGCCGCCCCGTCTGGGCTTTGTCTCGCCAAGGGAAACCCTGTGGCGGTTTTCGGCGTGGGCTAAGCCTTCTTCCTCGGGGGGGTCATGAAGAACAGGTTCGAGTTTTTGATATGCTCGGCGTAGCCTTCACGCTTGGCTGCTGAGCGCCGATCCATCCATGGGCACGAGACAAACAGGAAGAGGCACAGCATCGCGACCCACCCAATGCCCGACCACGCATAATCGAGTCCGCCCGCAGACAGCGCAAACAGCCACAAAGAGAACCACATCGACACTTCGCCAAAATAATTCGGATGGCGTGACCAGGCCCAGAGGCCGTCAGTGTAGAAAGCTCGGTTCGTCTTATTATTGCGTTGCTTCTTGCGGAAAGTGCGCATCTGTTCGTCAGAGACAAACTGGATCAGCGCCGCGCCAATGCCAATCACCGCTGCGACATAATCAAGAATGCGATTGGACGTGCCGTCGCCCGTCATGACGAGATAGACCGGAAGCATGCCGAGGAAGACGATCAGCGTTGGAAAAACATTGATCCCCAAAAGATTCGAGACCAGCAAATAGGTCTTCGGATTGTTCGCGCGCATTTCCTGATAGCGCCAATCTTCATGGTCAAGCCCCGGCCAGTCGCGCGCCCAGTTGGTCGTCAGGCGGAAGGCCCAGAAGAAGATGACAATCATGACCAGCATTTGCCCTGTGGACATGCCGCCTCCGCTGGCGCCAAGCCAGTAAAGCGCCAAAGCCGGCGGAATAACGGACCAATAAGGATCGTACAAACTGGCATTGGAAACATAGGCCCCGATCGCCCAGATAATGACCGTCGCCACCAAATCCATCGCCAGCGCGGCCCAGAGCGGCGTAAGCCCGGCCATATACCAATGCGAGATCACCGCCCCGACCAGCGCCAAGACATAAGCTGACGTGACAATTAATAAAGAACGAGACTTGCCATATCTTGTGTTTTTGGCGAGGTGCGGGTTCATGGAGCCCTCCGAAAGGCTAATGGAAATGACTGATACCAGTAATAAAGGCCGATTCAAGAACCCCGTCGAGGCGGTTTTGGTCGGAACAAAAGAACTCATGCGTGTAAAGCCTAACACGCGACCGATCAATGACTTAGACAAGTTGACCGGAAAAACCTGTCTGATCACAGGCGCAAACTCCGGCGTTGGCTGGGGCGTTGCGAAACTCTGGGCGGCGCGCGGAGCCACCCTGATCATGGCGTGCAGGACACTCACCCCCGACCGAGCCGCTGAATTGCGAGACCTGTCAGGCAATCCCAATATCAGGCTTTATGAGTTGGATTTGGGAGATTTCAACAAGATCGACGCCTTTGTCGACGCTCTGAAAGCCGATGGTGTCAGGCTGGACATCTCTTTGTTCAACGCTGGCCTCGGCGCGGCAAAAGCGAAGAAAACCGCACTCGGTTTCGAGGAGCTGTTTCAGGTCAACTATCTTGCCAAATTTTATCTGGTAAACCGCCTATTGGCCGAAGGCGTCATCCCGAACAAAACCATTGCGGGCAACCGGAAAGATGGTGACCCTATCCACCGCATGATGTTCACCTCCTCAGATAGCCATCGAGGGGCCCAGCCTGTGAACACGGACACACTCGGCGTCTTCTACGACTATGGCGCCAAGGGCGGTATCGCCAATTACTCTTACTACAAGCTGGTGCTCAATACATTTGCGATGGAACTGTCCAGACGGCTTAACCGGGAAGGAGGCCCTGTCGATGTATCTGTACTGCCCATCTGCCCTGGGCCGGTAAACACGAACATTATCCGCAATGCGCCGCCGCTTTTAAGGGCCGTGCTTGGCGCAGTTTTCACCATCGGCTTCCAGCATCCTGATAAAGCCGCGCCGCCCTTTCTCTATTTGGCCGCAGCCCCAGAAGTGGAAGGCAAGACCGGCCTCTACATGCATATGAAGACTGAAAAACTGATGGACGAGAAGTGTTATGACCCAGCCGCTGGCGCAGCACTTTGGGCCCGATCTGTTGAACTGCTCAACGGGATTGGGCGAACGGTTTAACGCCGAACCGGCCATGTCCAGAAAGAGACAAGCCATGGAGCAAACTCTCTCTTTCTGGACGGCTGATCTGGCAAGCGGAAAAATGCTGCGCCGGATTTACCAGAAGGCCGTTCTAGCCTTCAAGTGCAGGTAGCACAGGGGCGGGGGTCGAGGCTGTGCGCTCGGTCACAGCGTCAAAGCGTTTGTGATAATCGGGATCTTCGGTGCCCATAACCTTGTCCCAGAAGGTGAAATAGAAGCCATAGTTTCCATGCGAGCGCTCATGGTGCAGATCGTGATGAGTGACCGTGGTGAAGATGTTCAGAACAGGCACCTTGGTCCAGCCGCGCGGGAAAATTTCGTACCCGCAATGGGCCAATGCGTTTCGCGATGTCTGGATCAACATGGCCGCAATGAAGGCCGACGTATGCATAGGCATGATCAGTTGGAATATCGGAACAAACAGATAGACCAGCACAGCTTCGGGAGGTGCAAAAGAGTAGGCGGTGAACGGGGTCGGACTGTGCGAACGATGATGCTCCATATGGAAGAATTTGTAGAACTTTGGATGATGCATCATTCGATGGGTCCAATAAAACCAGGTATCAAGCCCGACCGTAAACAGAATGATCGAAAGCGGAATCATCCAGAGCGGATAAGCATTCATGTCGGCGTACGTCTTGAAGGGACGAAAGCCGAAAACCGTTTCGAGCAACAGATTGACGAGCGTATAGGCCGCAATGAACACAAGGATGCTCAGAAAGGAGTTTTTAAGCTCGCGCATAATTTGCCGGTTTAGCAGCTTACTCGGAGGCCGTTTGCGGATCAGGCGCCTTGTCAGAAGCGGGCGAAACATCACCCAGGTGATCAGGAACACCCCAACCGTTCCGATCAGATAGCGTAATCCTTCAATGCGTATCCCGGGCAGAAGATTGTCACTTAGGTTTGAAAAATAGGTAATGATGAAGTCCATAGCGGTTTCCTCTCTGTGCTTGATGAGGTCAGCAAACAGGATCAGTCGATCGGGATCTCCGCGATTTTTGGTAATTTGCCCTCGATTTCGAAACAAAGGAGAGTTTTTCAGTTTTGATCAGCCAGTTCTTGCGCGCGATACTCGGACGGCGTCATGCCTACCGCCGTTTTAAAAGCCCGGTTGAAAGGAGCGAGTGATCCGAAACCTGCATCCATCGCGATGGTCAGAACCGGCAGCCGGGCTTGCTCAATGTCCGCAAGCACAGATTTGGCGTAAGCAAGCCGGTAGCTATTGAGAAATCCGGCAAAATTCCGGTATCCCATGCCGCGATTGATGACCGCGCGCAATTGATGCTCAGGCGCTCCGACTTTCTCGGCAAGCGCGCCTATCGTCAGTCCGGGCTCTGCCCAGGCACGGTCTGTCTCCATTATCTGGATCAGCTTCCCATGCAGGCTTGCATCCTGAGGGCGAATGGCCGGCGTGATGTCTTCGACGAGAGCAATAGGCTTAAAGGCAAGAATTTCGGGCTGGAGGCGGGTGAGCCAGATAATGGTGGCAAAGAGCGCGGGAATAGCTGTCAAAGCGGTATAGGCGATCACAATGCGTCCATAGCCTGCAGCCTCGATAAAGTTCTCACCAATCGTGGCCACCAGCGTTGTGACCGCAATAAAGACGAGCATGATGATCCGCAAACGCCGCCGGCGCGTGATCAGATCGTCTCCAAAGCCTTTGATAATGACCCATGCAAGATAGCCAAACAGGATCAGAGCAATCGCGTCCGGTATCCATTCCTGGTAATGCGGGCTGACCCCGCTGGTCCAGCCAAGCCACGCAAATCGCCACGGCAGAACACTTCCGGCGCTCAGGATCAAGCCGAACCAATGAAGCGGACGCGGACGAAAATCCTCTTCGATCATCGCAAGAGCAGCCCACCAGATCAGGCCAATCGATAACGTATCTATGAGCCGAATGACGACCAAAGCGGGGTAGGGCAACCCGGGAAGCTGCAGAAAGAGTGCGCCCGTCGCTATCAAAGCGAAGACGGCATAACGCGCTGCGCGAAGGGGCCACGTGTCTCGGATGGCGAGTGTGATGAAAACGATGATCAGCGTCAGGGCTGAGAACTGAAGGCCAATGCCGAGCGCTGCGATATCCAAATGTCAGCTCGCTCTCATATCAACGGGACTTAGTCCTTTTCGCCGAGCTTGACGCCATAAAGCTCAAGTCGATGATCGACGAGTTTATAGCCCAACTCCTTGGCGATGAACTCCTGCAGGCGTTCGATTTCCTCATTGTGGAACTCGATGACGTCTCCCGTGCGCACATCAATCAGATGGTCATGATGCTCGTCAGGCACTTCTTCGAACCGCGAGCGACCATCGCGAAAATCATGCCGTTCGATAATGCCGGATTCTTCAAACAGTTTGACCGTCCGGTAGACTGTCGCCAGAGAGATTGAGGCGTCCAGCGCATTTGCGCGCCGGTGCAACTCCTCGGCGTCAGGATGATCATCGGCGGACGAGAGAACGCGCGCAATGGTGCGGCGCTGCCCGGTCATGCGCAGACCTTTATCAATACAGAGTTTCTCGACTCGATCCATGGCGCATAAATGCCTCGAAAGCCTAAGGAAGTCCAGTCATCTCTCGCCCCATCAACACGGCATCAACTGGAGCAGCGGCGACTCTGTGATAGTAGGCTTTTCGCAAGCCCTCACGTTTGAAACCAAGAGACTGATAGAGGCCGATGGCAGCGTGATTGTCAGCCGCAACATCCAGAAGACACCGCGTGACCCCGCGTTCGGTCAAATGGTCAAAGGCCGTTTTGAGCAAGGCGGTTGCGTACCCGTTCTGGCGATGGGCGGGGTCTGTCGCGAGTGTGAGCATCTCTGCGTCTTGCAAGACACGTTGGAACAGAACGAAGCTGATGATGCGTTCATGCACCTCCGGTGCCATCAGTGCAAGCCCGAAATTGGCCGGCTTGGCCAGTTCGCTGCGCAGGGCGGTCGGGCTCCACGGGGCCTCGAAAGCGTTTGCGTGCAGTATGGCCAACTCGCGGGCATCATCAGGGCGCAGAATGCGGAAGGTCTGCATAGCTCAGTGCTTGGGCTTGGGTTTGTGTATTTCCGGTGCACGTGCATAGGCCGGGCTCGGCAAACGCGCCGTCGGTGCCTGATTGGCGGCTTTCTGACCAGCCCAGAGTGCGCGTGGTGCCGCAATCTCCACATCGCGCATATCGAAACTCGTCTGGGGCACTTCGATGATCTCGGTCACGCCGAGCCCTTCTTGTAGCTCTTGGGTCCACCATGTTTGGTCCGGAGGGCGTTTCTGGGCCGCCAGCGCGGCGCGGGCCGGACCGATAATGTCTGGCGGAAGGCCGGCTTCTAGGCTGGTGATGCCGATAGCGGGAATGTTCAGGGCCAGCGACAGGCCACGCGCAAATGCGACCCCGATGCGGATGCCGGTAAAACTGCCTGGCCCCGTAACAATGGCAATACGGTCAAGATCGCCGAGGGTCGTGCCAGCGTCTGCGAGCACTTCTTCGACGAGAACAGGCAATCGCCCATCCTGCCCTCGCGCCATGGTTTCCCTGCGCTCGCTCAACGCAGCACCATCTCGCAGCACGGCAAGATCACAGGCTGCTTCGGCGGTATTTATGGCCAATATCAACATCGCGAATGTGCCTTAGAGAAGCACGCAAGCCTCTTCAAATTCGAGACGTGGCAAGCGCTCGAACACGCCGGCAGTGTCGCCATGACCCAGATTACAGATCCAGTTTGTCCGCCAGCGCTTGCGCGCGCCCGTCATGAAGGCCTTGTCGACACCTGCAATATCAAAGCCTGACATGGGCCCGCAATCGAGACCAAGCGCACGCGCAGCCATCAGGAAATAGGCGCTCTGAAGGCTACCATTGCGGAATGCATTCGTGGCCCGATGATCGTCGTCTGCAAACCAGTCTTTCGCCGTTAGATCATGCGGGAACAGTTTCGGCATCTTCTCGTGAAAGTCGAGATCGTGCGCAATGATCACAGTCCACGGTGCCGTCATGGTTTTTTCGAGGTTCTGCTCGGCAATGAAAGGCTTGAGCTTTTCGCGGCCTTCGCCATCCTTGGGCAGGAATATGAAGCGGGCTGGCGACCCGTTGGCGCTGGTTGGTCCCCATTTTGCCAGATCGTAAATCGCACGCATCATGACTTCAGGAACATCGGTGTCCTGCCAGCTATTATGCGAGCGAGCACGGCGAAACAGAGTGTGCAAAGCGAGATCATTGATCGGGTCGGCCATTCGGGTGCGTCCTTTTTGGGTTACTCGAAACAGGGTTTTATCCTGCACCGTGGGCGCGGGCAATGCGCTCGGGCAAAGACTCTTGAGGCCTCATGGGCTTCGGCACCATGGCTTGGCAACCAGTGATTAAGCATTCTCTATTAAGTTGTAATTATGTCGACACGGTTTAAAATTTTGAGTGACTTCGGCTCGGCGGAGGTTTTTCGATGATCGCGGTTTTGGAACGTTCGCTGCGGTTGGCCATGCTGCTTTGGGCGCTTTGCTGTGTCGGGCTTGCTGCAATTGCCCAGCCCGGAACGGTATTGTTATCGGACAATTTCGATATCGGGCCCGTCGCCTGCGGAACGCTGGCACCAAACTGGGTAAGCTCGGACGCCACACTTGGCGGCATTGATACATCAACGTCCAATTCAAATGCCTGCTCGATCTTCACCCGGGGTGGCGCTGTGACTGTAACAAGCCGTATCATTGATACCGGCGCGATTGTCGGCGCGGATCTCAGCTTGTGGGTGCGGCAGGGCGCAGATGCGTTTAGTGAAAACCCGGATACTGTCGCTGAGAATTTGGAACTTGAATATCTCAATGCCGCCGGCGCGTGGATTGGTCTGCAAAGTTTCAGCACTGAGACAATTGCCCCCGGCCAGATCACGCTGGTCAATCTCTCGCTACCGTTTGGCGCCTTGCATAGCGGCTTACAAATTCGGGTGCGTCAGCTTGGCGGGTCCGGTGGGCCGCCTGCAAATGGGGGCATCGGTTTCGACTATTGGCACATTGATGATGTGCTGCTGGTCGAAACAGGAACGCCTCCGCCACCGCCTCCGCCGCCAACGCTGACGGCCAATTCGTGTGACGATTTTGAAGGTGGACTTGTAAACTGGTTCTCCTCGGACACGGTACGCTCGGACATCAATGGCGATACGTTCAACTCGGCCAGCAATTCCCTGTTTCTGCGCCATGGCGATGTAACAACGACATCTGTCGGCGTATCCGCGCTTGCGCTGGAAGAGGTGACCGTTTTTATCCAGCGCGGCAGCGATGCCTTCAGCGAGAACCCCGAACCGGGCGAAGACCTGATATTCGAGTTTCTCGATAATACCGGCACATTCATTGTCCTAGAAACATTCCCCGGTGGCGGAACGCAGGGCGAGATTTTCAATCGGACTTTTGCAATGCCCGCCTCAGCCCGGCATAGCGGGTTTCGTCTCCGTTTCAGATATGGTCCTGCCAGCGGGTCGGATTTTGATTATTGGCATATTGACGATGTTTGCCTGATCAGCGGCAGCCCTGATCTGTCGGTCTCCAAGACGGTGGAAATCGAAGATGCACCGGGGGCTGCGGCAGGTGAGACATTCGCTGTCCCCGGCGCGTTTGCGCGCTACCGGATCGAAGTGACCAATGCCGGACCGGGCGTCGTGGACGCAGGCACGCTCGATCTGTCTGATACGATTGACGCCAGTACCGTGATGTTTGTCGGCAACCTTGATGGCGCCGGTTCGCCATTCGTCTTTACTGATGGTACGGGTACGGCGGCGAGCGGGGTCTCGCTTGTGTTTGGGGGTTTGCCTGACAGCACAGACGGCGTCGTATTCCGAGATACCGCTGGCACCGAAATCGTACCCGTGCCTGACTTTGACACCAATGCTGCGCAGTTTGATCTGAATTTTGAGGGCACAATGCGCGGAGCCACCGGCGGAACACCCACATCTTTTGCGATCGAATATCGCGTTCGGTTAAACTGATTGGTAGCCGCAAATGTGTCTAGAGCGCGGCTTCAACCGCGGTCACCTCGGGCACATAGGCACGTAGCATATTCTCGATGCCCTGCTTTAATGTATAGGTCGAAGAGGGGCAACCTGCGCACGCCCCACGCATGGACAGATGGACGATGCCTGTTTCTGGCTCAAAACGGTGGAACACAATGTCACCGCCATCCTGGGCAACGGCGGGTCGAACCCGCGTCTCGATCAGCTCTTTGATTTCCGATACGATTTCGGCGGCTTCGCCCTCATATTCGGTCTGGTCTTCTGTCGTTTGGCTTCCGGCAGCGTCGCCCTCAATAACGGGTAGGCCGGCCATATAGTGATCCATGATGGCGGCCAGAACCATTGGCCGGACATGCTTCCAGTCGCTGTCTTGATCTTTGCTGATCGAAAGAAAGTCGCTGCCGAGGAACACACCGGTTACTCCCGATACCTGAAATAAGGCCAGCGCGAGAGGGCTGGCATCGGCCGCCTCGACGCTTGGATAGTCAAACGGACCAGCACTGGCTGCGACCGGCTGACCGGGAAGGAATTTCAGCGTGTCCGGATTCGGAGTTGGCTCGGTCTGGATGAACATGGTTCGCAGCTTTCTGATGGGCTAAAAGATCACACGCTCTAACATGGCCACGACCTCTATGCCAATCAAGACTGTAACGGAATCAAGTGAAACGGCTTCGGGTTTAGGGCTTTGGGGCCTCTGGAACAGATCAGGGCGCCTTGCTGTCAATGGGCGGACCATTTCCAGCTTCCAGCAGGGTGAGGGCCTGCTCGGTGGCGGCGTGTGCTTCGCTGAGCCGAAGGGCCAAAATAGCCGGGTGATTGGCCCCGATCAGCCCGTCTCCGCCCTGATTTGAGACAAAGAGCGGTTTGAGTTTTGCGGCGCTGCGCCATCTCGCCAACGCCAGATCAAGAGCGCTTGCGGCGGGATGTCCGATCAGATTGCTGCCCTCGCGGATTCTGACGGCGCTGAGCAATTCATGTGCTGCATGCGCGCGCGCCTTACCGTAATAGACGGCGCTGACGGCTTCGCTGCTGGCAAGCCACCCATCGCCCGGAGTTGAAATGTCTGCAAGGGTCGCGCTGGACGCGGCGGCCCAGCCAAGCGTCAGTTGCATTTCCTGTTTCAGGAACCCCAAACCCTGCGGGCTGCCTGCAACGCCGCGGCCAACGCGCTCATCATAGCGCATCAGGGCTTCACGGGCCGCTTGTAGGCGCGGGGTGGCTTTCAGGCTGTCATCACTGGCCAAAAGGCGTTCTGCCGCGACAAGATCCTGATCACGTTGACCTTCCAGAGTTCCCAGGGTCAGGCGCGCATGATCGGCGATGCTGGCGCGCAGGCCCTCTTGCCAGGCGGGCAGGGCGGTCAATTGCGCCTGGGGATGCCAGGGGTGGCGATCAGCTGCCCAGCCAGGACCGTCAAGCTCGCGCCCGAGCAACGTGGCCGACACGCCAATATCGCCGGCCGCCCAATGTCTACCGCTATCGAGCGGGATCTGGGTATCATCAATTTGGTGGCTCAGCATGACGGATGCCGGATAGGCGAGGATCGCGCCGATGACGATGAGCGTTTTGACTCCCAGAATGAACGGTTTCAGGGTGAGCGGTTTGCGCTGCGCTTTCTGAGCCGGAGCATCTGCACGACGGATAATTGGTGGCGCGATGGGACCATCATAATCAACGGTTCCGATCTCGACAGTGTCGAGCAGATCGTCTTCATAGTCTTCGGCGAGCCCTGATGACATGATGTTCCACTGTGGTTAGCGACAAGTATTGATAAGTATTGGTCTGTCCAAAAATATGAACAAATAGTTTACGCGCGAAACATGTCGAGAAATTGACATGCCCTGCTTGCACCGATTCTGGCGCAATACCTATGGGGAATCTCGGTCGAAAGGATCGCCGGAATTAACCGCGCCAGAAACCGATAATATCGCGCACATCTTCCATGACAGGGCGTGCTATGGCATCTGCGCGCTGGCCGCCATCTTTGAGGACACGATCAATTTCCGCCCGATCATCCAGATATTCGCGCATGCGAGCAGTTATTGGCGACAGGTGCGCAACGGCTAGTTCGGCGAGTGCGGGTTTGAACGTCCCAAAGCCCTTGCCGCCAAATTCATCGAGCACCGCTTGGTTGTCAGAGCCTGCGAGCGCGGCATAGATGCTGACCAGATTTTCGACTTCCGGACGCGCCTTAAGTCCGGCTTCATCTTCGGGCATGTCGCCGAGCACATCGGTTTTCGCCTTTTTGAATTTTTTGGTGATGGCATCGGCGTCATCAATCAGGTTGACGCGTGAAAGATCGGATGGGTCGGATTTTGACATTTTCTTGGTGCCGTCTTTGAGGCTCATGATCCTTGCGCCGGGGCCTTTGATCAGAGGCTCGGGCAGGGGGAAGAAGTTCGGTGCATTGAAATCGCGATTGAACTTGTCGGCAATGTCGCGGCTCAGTTCAAGGTGCTGCTTTTGGTCGTCACCTACTGGAACATGGGTGGCTTTATAGGCGAGAATGTCTGCCGCCATGAGGACGGGATAGTCGAATAGACCAACAGATGACCGCTCGGCATCTTTGCCGGCTTTGTCCTTGAACTGGGTCATGCGCTCCATCCAGCCCATGCGGGCAACGCAGTTCAACATCCATGTCAATTCGGTATGAGCCGGCACCGAGGACTGGGCGAAGATGATTGATTTTTGCGGGTCTAGACCACAGGCGAGATAGGCGGCTGCAATCTCGCGGGTTTGTTGAGCGAGTAGGGCAGGATCGTGGTCCACCGTGATCGCATGCAGGTCGACGACGCAATAAATGCACTCATGATCGTCTTGCAAGGCGACGAACTTTTTTAATGCGCCAAGGTAATTGCCAAGGTGCAGCGCGCCAGTAGGTTGGACGCCGGAGAAGACGCGTTGGGGGCCAGCATAGGTTTCGGTCTGTTCTGTCATGTCAGGCGGTTTACGTTATTTCTGCGCCCGCGCAAGCCTCAGCTTCGTTTCAGCGCGCCGAGAATTTCGCTGATGCGGACCGCACCGAAGAGCAGCGCAGCCAAGCCATAGGCTGCCATGCTGGCGAGAATGACCGTGCACATTGTCAAAAATTTGCTGTCAAAGGCATAGGCGCGGACGGTTTCAAGATGGGCAAGCCCGACCAGCAAGACCGCGCTCATGGCCACTACAGCGACCAGCACGCGTAGCATTCGACCAAGCAGAACCGATCCCGGTCGATACCAGCCGCGGTTTGAAAGCGTTATAATCAGTAGCAACGCATTGATCCAGGCCGCAATACTGGTGGCAATCGCAAGACCGGGAAAGCCGAAACGGCCTTGGGTCTGGAGCCAGAAGAACAGCGCCGCGCCCAGCACTGTGTTGACGGCAACGGAGATGAGCGCAAAGCGCATCGGGGTTTTCATATCTTCACGCGCGAAAAAGGCGGGCGCGAGCACTTTGATCAGCACAAAGGCGGGCACGCCCCAAGCATAGTGGACAAGGGCAAGGCCAGAGCGGGCGGCATCTTCGGCGAGAAACGCGCCGCGTGTAAAGACGCCTTCCACCAAAAATGTCGGCGCAAGCAAGAGTGCCATTGCGGCAGGCAGCGTCAGCGCCATGGCAAGGCCGATGCCTTCATCCATCATGCGCATACCGCCAACCCCGTCATCACGTCGTGCCGCTTTGGACAGGCGCGGCAGGATGGCGACCCCGATGGCGACACCGACCAGACCAAGGGGCAATTGGTACAGCCGGTCCGCATAATAGATCCAGGTCTTGGCGCCCACCTCATAACTTGCGAGCCATTGGCTGACCATGATGTTGATCTGCGTGCCCGAGGCCGCAATTGTGCCGGGCAGGGCGAGCAGCAAGATGTGTTTGACCCGCGGGGTAAAGCGCGGAAGACCGATCAAAGAGAGCCGGACCGATTGCCGCCTGACGCCCCAATATAACAGTCCCGCTTGCAGAATACCTGCCACAAGCACAGCCCACGCCGCCGCCTTGGCGACCACAATTGGCGTAAAGCTCACAAAGGATGCTGTGATAAGACAGATGTTGAGGATAATTGGCACACCTGCGGACAGAATGAACCGACCAGCAGAATTGAGCACACCCGACAAAAGCGCCGCAATCGACATGCAAGTCAGATAAGGCATGGTGATCTGGGTCAGTAGGATGGCGAGATTGAAGTGCACTTCGTCATCCGCTTGCCCGCCATGAAAGACGAGCAAGATCCACGGCATCGCAAATTGTGCAATCAGCGTGAGCGCAGCGGTAGCGGCGAACAGGACGCGCAAGGCTTCGTCGGCAACTCTTTGCGCAGCCTCGGGACCTTCGGCTTCATAAGTGCGCGCATAAGATGGCACAAAGGCTTGCGCAAAAGCGCCCTCGGCAAAGATACGCCGGAACAGGTTGGGAAACATCAGCGCAGTCGCCCACGCGTCTCCGATCGGGCCTGCGCCAATCCGGGCCGCCAGAAAGACGTCGCGCACAAAACCGAGCATCCGGCTCGTCAGGGTCAGGCTGGCTTGAACCAGCGTGTTGCGCGCAAGGCTCATAATCGGTCGCCCCTAGAAATTATCCGATGCCCGTGCACGCGCCAGTTTTCGGATCGGCGTGGTCGGCGCATCCGGTTCCTCATTTGACAGAGTAGCGAGCAATTGAGCCTTGAGTTTTTCCTTTGCGGCGCTGTCAGTGAGCTTTCCGCCATTATGGGTTTTGACATAGAACGCATCAAACACCCGTTCGCCATAGGAACCGACATGGGCCGAGAGGATGGACAAATCATTGTCGGCCAGAACTTGGGCCACGTCACGCAAGAGGCCGGGACGGTTGCGCGCTGTGATGTCGATGACGGTAAATCTGCGTGAGGCTGTTGCATCAATGTCAACCGCCGCCTGAACCAAAAATGCCGCTTCGCGTTGTCCTGATCTTGGGGGCTGGATGTCTCTTGGTTCGCTGCCTTGCTCAAGAATTTTGCGCACGCCCTGTTTGAGCCGATCGAGCCGTCGCGGCTCACCACCCGCAAATGGGCCGCCGACCTCATCCTGTAATGTGAAAACATCGATGATGTGGCCGGACGCGCTGGTGAAGACCTGCGCCGAAGCAATGTCAGCGCCTTCGGATGCAATCTGCCCGGCGAGATCGGCAAACAGGCCCAGTCGGTCAGGGCCGGACACGAGCAGGGTGACCCCGCCGCCATCCTCGCGCACTTGCGTGCTGACCGAGATGTCGCTTGTGCCAGAGAAAAACTTCGCATGACTGGCCAGGGTATCGGTATCGAAGCCGGTCCAGTAGGCCGGTTCCATTTGTGCCATAATCGGTGGCAATGCGCCGATCAGGTCGATCACTTCGGCGCGGCGCGCTTCGGCCCGCTCAGCAAGATCGGCAGCGACGGAAGCCTCGTCTGTGCGGCCACCGCGCAAGGCGGCAACGGTATTATGGTGCAGATCCGAGAGCAATTGCCCTTTCCAGCCATTCCAGACCTTCGGACCCACGGCCGTAATGTCGGCAGCTGTGAGAATGTGTAGAAGGCGCAGGCGCTCGGTGTCACCGACAAGCGAGGCGAAATCCGCCACAGTGCGCGGGTCGGAAATGTCACGCTTCTGGGCTGTTTCACTCATTTCGAGATGATGCCCCACCAGCCAAGCGACAAGCTCGGTCTCGTTCTCTGACAGGCCAAGACGTTTGCAAGCTTTGCGTGAGGTGCGCATGCCTTGAACTTGCTGGTCGCCTTTGCCCTTGCCAGTATCGTGGAGCAGCATGGCAAGGTAGAGCGCGCGGCGGTTGAGTACGTCCTTGAAAATGCGTGTCGCGTGGGCATGGTCCTCGCTGCGGCCATGCTCGATATCGGACATGACCTCAACGGCGCGGATCGTGTGTTCGTCTACGGTAAAGTGGTGATACATGTTGAACTGGGTTTGCGCGACAATTGCGCCAAACTCGGGCAGGAACTGGCCCAATATGCCCGTCTCGTTCATTTTCCGTAGCAAGTCAGCGGGCCGTTCGGAGCCAAGCAGGCAAGTCAGGAACATCGCGCGCGCGCCATCGCCCTTGCGCATGTCGGGACGAAAGGATTTCACCGAACGAGAAACGGCTGACATGGCATCGGGGTGAATGTCGAGACCTTCCTCCTCGCCGATCACGAACAATCTGAGCATTTCTTCTGGCGCAGTCTCGAACACATCTGGTGACATGATAGAGAGCCGTCCGGTATCAATCACAAACGGTGTATCAGGGATGGGCTTGGGGGCTGACTGCGGAATAAACCGACGCAGACCTTGAGGTTTTTTCTTCTGCGCGGCTTCGAGCTTGGCGACAATGATCCGGGTCAGACCGCCGACATCGCGCACGGCCAGGAAGTAGCGCTTCATGAACCGTTCGACGCCGAGCCGCTCGCCTCGATCTTCATAGCCAAGCCGCTTGGCCAGTTCTGGCTGCAAGTCAAAACTGACCCGTTCCTCCGGTCGTCCGGTCAGGAAGTGTAGATGGCAACGCACCGTCCACAAAAACCGCGCGGCGCGCACAAAGACCTTGTATTCATGCGGCGTAAAGATGCCAGTCTTCATGACCTCTTCGAGTGAGACCCCACCATTCATGTGCTTGCTGATCCAGAACATGGTCTGAAGATCGCGCAAACCGCCTTTGCCGTTTTTCACGTTAGGTTCAACGACATAGCGTACATCGCCCTGTTTGGCATGACGCTCGTCGCGTTCTGCGAGCTTGTCGGCAATGAACTGGGCGTCTTGTCCGGCAACGCATTCGCTCTTGAACTGGTCGATCAGCGCATTGCTAAGCGCTTTGTCGCCAACCAGAAAGCGCGCATCCAGGAGGGATGTTTTGATCGTGACATCGGTTTTGGACAAAGACAGACAGCCCGAGACACTGCGGAAAGCATGGCCAACCTTGAGCCCCATATCCCACAATGCATAAAGCATATACTCAATAACGCTTTCGGCCCATGGACTCGCCTTGTATTGGCGCAGGAACAACAGATCTATATCAGAGGAAGGGGCCAGCACCGAACGGCCATAGCCGCCCGTGGCCAGAACGGCGAGTTTTTCGCCCTCGGTCGGGTTGCGCGCGCGGAACACATGCACGGTGGTGAAATCATAAAGCGCGCCAATGACCTCATCTTGCACAGCTGACAAGAGACGCGCCGTGTCGAGCCCGTCTGCGCCTTGTTGCAACCTTTCCTGCGCGATCATCCGGCCACGAAAAAGCGCGGCGTGGAGCAGGTCGAGCGCCCGTTTTCGCGCGTCTTTCTCATTGCCGATATTGTCGAGCGCCGCAGCGGTCAGCTGCACGCGTAGTTTACGGCCATCCACAATGTCCTGCAGTCGCCATTTCGATGGCGCACGGCGCGAGGCGGGCCGGTTGGCAAGGGTCGGCATATTTTGAGTGTCAGACATAGAGGCTCAATAGCCCAAATTGGCCCGTCAGGTCACTGTCTAATTGTGCTGCTACCTGCTTTATGCTTGTCAGCCCGGCGCAAGTGATTTGAGCTTATAGACCAGATCAAGGGCCTCGCGGGGGGTTAGCGTGTCCGGATCGATCGCGGCAAGGAGCGTGTCAGCCTCTGAAGACACGGGCTCTGGCGTAAGCGGCTCGGCTGGCGCAGGGGTCGCAGCAAAAAGAGGCAGTGTCTCCGCGCGGGCAGGGTCCGCTTCGAGGGTTTTGAGCACTTGTTCGGCGCGCCGGACCGCCGCTTTTGGAAGCCCTGCAAGCTTGGCGACCTGCACACCATAAGACTTGTCGGCCGGACCTGGCTGAACATCGTGCAGGAATACCAAGCCATCTTGCCATTCCTTGGCGCGCAATGAAACATTGGCAGCGCCATCAAGTTCGGAAGCGAGTGTGGTTAGTTCATGATAATGGGTGGCAAATAGCGCGCGGCACGTATTCTTATTGTGCAGATGCTCGACCGCCGCCCAAGCAATGGCAAGGCCATCATAGGTCGATGTGCCGCGGCCGACTTCATCGAGAATGACAAAGCTTGCAGGAGTGGCCTGATTTAGAATGGCGGCCGTTTCGACCATTTCGACCATAAATGTCGAGCGACCACGGGCGAGATCGTCCGACGCGCCAACACGTGAGAATATCCGGTCAGCAAGCCCAAGGGTCAGTGCCCGGGCGGGAACATAGAACCCTGCCTGAGCCAGAATCACGGCCAAGGCACATTGGCGCAAATAGGTCGATTTACCCGCCATATTCGGTCCCGTGACCAGTTGCAGGCGCGGCCCGGACGTACCGCTTGCATCCAGCCGTGTGTCATTGGCCGTAAACCCATCTCCCTGCTTCTTCAGAGCCGCTTCGACAACGGGATGGCGCAGCCCCTCGGCCTCGAAGACAGGTGCGTCAACAATTTGCGGGCGCACGGCACTGGACGCCTCGGCCCAGACGGCCCCTGCGGTTGCGACATCGAGTTCGGCAAGTGCGGCGGCCGCTTTTTGCAAAGGACCGGACAAAGGTTCGAGCCGCTCGACAAAGCCGGCGAAAATAGCAAGCTCGCGGGCTTTGGCTTCCTCTTCGGCGCGTGAGATACGTCCTGCCAGTTCAGCCAGCTCACTGGTCGAAAACCGGACGACATTGGCGAGCGTCTGGCGATGGATGAAGCGCTCGTTGAGCGGCGCGGCCATCAAACCCTCGGCAAAGCGTGCGGACACCTCAACGAAATAGCCAAGCACATTGTTAAACTTGATCTTGAGCGCAGACACGCCCGTATCCTTGGCATAGTCGGTTTGCAAACCCGCGATGACCTTCCGGCTGTCATCGCGCAGGCAGCGGGCTTCGTCGAGCGCCGCGTCCCAACCCAAGGCAATAAAGTTCCCGTCGCGCGCAAGCAGTGGCACATCGTCGGCGAGGGCGCTTTTCAGATCGCGGGCAAGACCATCAAGACCCGGTTCAAGACTGAGCGTGAGCGCGGTGGTGGCCTGTTCGATGAGTGTCGGAGCCGCGCGCATGCGTTTGGCAATCATGGCTGCCGCCAGCTCACCCTGTTTAAGTGCTAAGCCCAAAGCCTTCAAATCGCGCGGACCACCACGGCCAAGGCGCAATCGGCCACGGGCGCGTTCAAGATCTGGCGCCGTTCGCAATTGGGTTCGAAGGTCGGTGGTTAGGTCCGGATCATCAAGGCACCAGCCGATCGCATCATGACGTTCTGTGATTGTGGTTATGTCGGTCGACGGTCGCGTCAGCCGCTCGGCCAATGTGCGGGCGCCCGGAGCGGTGAGTGTACGGTCGATCGCATGGATCAATGAACCATCGCGCGTGCCGGCCATGGCCTGATCGATTTCAAGGCTCGCGCGTGTTGCCGGATCGATCGCAAGCAAGCCGGTATTGGCGTTGCGTCTGGGAAGGTCGAGCCGGATTGCTTCGCCCGCTTGTGTCAGATCGAGATAGCTTAGAAGCAAGGCAGCGGCGCTAAGCTCACAGCGCGAAAAACGACCAATCGCATCAAGGCTTGCCAGCTTAAACGCCGCCTGAAGTGCCTTTTCGCCCGACTTAGGCGTGATGCCGCGCGCCGGGCGCAAGGTCAGCGGCGCATCAACGAGCTCCAATGCGGATCGGGCGGCTTCGTGCTCATGCTCGGTTTCGCTGAGCAAAATCTCGCGTGGCGCCAATCCGGACAGCATATGCCCTGCCTCTTCTGCTGGCAGGCTCAGCATCTCGAACGCCCCCGTCGAGACATCGCACCAGCTCAAACCAGCGTCGCGCCCGCCATTCCCAAACGATATGGCCGCTAATATATGCGCTTGTCTGGAGGCCAACAGGCTGTCTTCGGTAATGGTGCCGGGGGTAACGATACGGACAATTTCGCGGTTCACGATGGCCTTGTAGCCGCGCTTTTTCGCCTCGGCAGGTGTTTCGGTCTGTTCGCAAACGGCAATCGTTCGGCCCGAACTGATCAGCCGGGCCAGATACCCCTCTGCGGCATGAAACGGCACACCGGCCATGGGGATTGGTTTGCCCTGATATTCCCCCCGTGCCGTAAGTGTAATGCCCAGGATTTCTGCAGCATCCACAGCATCCTGAAAGAACAATTCGTAGAAATCGCCCATGCGGAAAAATAGCAAAGCATCAACGTGTTGGCGCTTAATGTCGAGGTATTGCGCCAGAAAGGGCGAGGGGGCTTTTGCGCGCTTGGCGGCGGATTTCTTGTCCTTAGGGGTTATGATCTCGCTCATGGACGCTGACGCTACCGTCTGGGCGAGGGATTCGGCAAGCGTAAAACAGTGGTTGTGGTGGACTGCAGACCTGCCTATCATGCCATCGCATCTGCCCATTTTCAGAACAGGCGACTGCAATGACCACAAAACGTCCGAGTTTCACGGATAAAGAAGCGCTCGAATTCCACAGCCACCCTCAACCCGGAAAACTGTCTGTCGCCCCGACAAAACCCATGGGCACCCAGCGCGACCTGTCGCTCGCCTATAGTCCCGGTGTCGCCGTTCCAGTTCTGGCAATCGCCGGGGATGAAGACCTTGCTTATGACTACACCTCCAAGGGCAATATGGTCGCTGTAATCTCGAACGGGACAGCGATTTTGGGGCTCGGTGACCTGGGGGCCATGGCGTCCAAACCCGTCATGGAGGGCAAGTCGGTCCTGTTCAAACGCTTTGCGGATGTCGACAGCTTCGATGTCGAAGTGACGACCAAGGATACCGAAGAGTTCATCACCACAGTCCGCAATATCGGGCCGACCTTTGGCGGCATCAATCTTGAAGACATCGGTTCACCTGCCTGTTTCATCATCGAACAGCGCTTGCGCGACGAGCTTGATATTCCGGTTTTCCATGATGACCAGCACGGAACCGCAATCATTGCCGCTGCCGGCCTCATCAATGCGTGTCATATCACCGGACGCAAAATGAAAGATGTTAAAGTGGCCATTTCCGGCGCGGGCGCGGCTGGATTGTCTGTGGCTGGATTGATCCGGCATATGGGCGTCTCGGCGAAGAACATATTGATGTGCGATAGAGAAGGCGTGATCTATCAGGGCCGTGACAATGTCGACCAGTTCAAGTCAGCCTTTGCCGTCAAGACCACCAAGCGGACCCTTGCCGAAGCGATTGAGGGGGCAGATTGCGTGATGGGGCTGTCTGTCGCTGGAGCTATTTCGAAAGAGATGGTTGCATCCATGGCGGACAATCCGATCATTTTCGCCATGGCCAATCCCGACCCTGAAATTACGCCTGAAGACATCAAGTCCGTGCGCGACGACGCGATCATCGCGACCGGCCGCTCGGATTATCCCAATCAGGTCAACAATGTGCTTGGCTTCCCATATATTTTCCGTGGCGCACTGGATGTCCGTGCCCGCTCGATCAATGAGGAAATGAAAGTCGCTGCCGCGACGGCGTTGGCAGAGCTTGCCCGCGAGGACGTGCCTGATGAAGTGGCCGCAGCCTATCATGGTGACCGGCCAAGCTTCGGGCCGGACTATATCATCCCGACGCCATTTGATCCGCGCCTTTTGAGTTTCGTACCGCCCTTTGTCGCCCAAGCTGCGATGGATTCGGGCGTCGCGCGCAAGCCGATAATAGATATGGAAGCCTACCGGCATGCGCTGGCCCGGCGTCAGGACCCGACGGCGTCTTTCCTCCAAGGCATTCAAGGAGCTGTCCGTCCAATGAACAAGCGGATCGTCTTTGCCGAAGGCGAGGAACCTTCGGTCATACGCGCGGCAGCCTCTTTCCAGAATCAGGGACTGGGCCATGCGATTTTGATTGGCCGCGAGAAACAGGTGAAAGCGGTGATGGAGCAGGTTGGTGTTGAACCGAGCAGTATCGAGATCGTCAATGCACGCCTGTCAGACAGAAACCCCGAATACACAGACCATCTTTACCGGCGCCTCTGCCGGAAGGGGTATCTCAAACGCGACGCGCAGCGTCTGGTAAACCAGGACCGGAACGTTTTCGGTTGCTGCATGCTTGCATTGGGCGATGCGGATGGCCTCGTCACAGGTGTCACCCGCAATTATGATGTCGCGTTACGCGACGCACAATTGGTACTCGACCCGATCGCTAATCAGACCGTGATCGGCATGTCGATGGTGATTGGCCGCGAGACCGTCTTTATCGCCGATACCAGCGTTGTTGAATTGCCGGATGCGAAACAATTGGCCGCAATCGGGATAGAGGCAGCGGCAGCGGTCAAAAGTCTTGGTTTCAGTCCACGCGTCGCTTTCCTGTCCTATTCGACCTTTGGCAATCCGATGGGCGAACGGTCGGAGAAAGTCCGCGAAGCGATTGCCTTGCTAGATCAGCGCAACGATCTTGATTTTGAGTATGAAGGCGACATCGCCGCAGACGTGGCCCTTAGCCCGAACCACAAAATGGCCTACCCATTCTCCAGACTCTCTGGCCCGGCGAATGTTCTGGTTATGCCCGCCATTCACTCCGCCTCGATCTCGACCAAGCTGCTCGGCGTGCTCGGCGGCGCAAATGTGATCGGACCGATGCTGCTGGGGCTCAAAAAGCCGGTTCAGATCGCATCCTTCGGTGCCTCGGTTGCGGATATTGTGATTCTCGCAACACTGGCAGCCTATGATGTCGATGGCGTGATTGGCGGGGTCAGGATGAGCTAGGCAGCGACTGGTATCTCGGTCGTTTTTGGCATCCACCATGTCTGGCGAGCCCATTCAAGCAGAGTGAAGAGAACCGCGACGAGGCCGAGTTGAAAAGTCAGGATAAAGACTGCTTCAAAGCCTTGCGTTTCCATCATGTCCCCAATCGGGGCACGGCCCAGCGAGCCGATTAGCATCACCAGAGATCCAAGCAGAGCATATTGCACAGCGGCAAATCGTGGGTTTACGATCGACGTCAGATAAGCCACGATTGCCACGCTGGCAAAGCCCACAGAGAGGTTTTCCGCCGTGATAGCGGCCATCAGCCGGACCAACTTGTCTGTGGCTTCCAGCGGCGTAAGCGCGATGATCCATTCATAGGGCGCGTTCAGATGGGTAGCGTCCAGAAAGCCTTGCAATCCTTGACCTCCAGCGGCCAGATCCGCAAAGAGAAGGTTCGTGACCGCTGCCAGGATCGCCCCGATCAAGAGGCAAGGCATCCGTCCGATAAAGAGCAAGGCTGTGGCCCCAAGCGCGGAGCCGGAAATCGTCATAATCACACCGAATGTTTTGGACGCCAGCGCGATTTCATCCCCGCTATGGCCCAGAGCACCGAAATTGAGTCCAAGGTAGAACGGATACGCAAAAGCGCCCCAAACCAAATCGGCAAACCGGTAGCTAAGAACAAGCCCGAGAACAATGATAACGCCCCAGCCGAGCCGTGAGATCAGATCCATTAATGGATCGAGAATGGACCGGAACAAGGAATCGACGAGCGTATCGAGGCGTCCCGTTATTGCAGGCGCATGCTCTATCGGGCTGGCATTGCCGCGCAGCAATGCGGCGGCGATTATAGCAGGCAGTATAACGCTCAGAAGAACAATAATTGGCCCTTGGACCTTGATGAAACCGGTGCCGCTCGGCGGGGGGCTTGCTGTGAGGGCTTGGGATACGAAGGCTGCAATCATAAAAATCGCAATTGCCCATGCCGCGGCGACGGCCCCAACCGCATAGCGGCGGGTTTGAAGCGGAAGCCCGGGACCAAAACTGGGGCGGATACCATCAGAGTCAGCAAACTGGGCGTGATCGGGCTCAGGCGCGACAAAAACACCAATCATGGTGACAACCATAACCCCTGCCATGAGCAGATAAGTCGCTTCCCAGCCTATGCGTGTGTAGAGCACCAATGCCAATGCGCCAGTAAGAAGACCACCCAACCTGTGCCCGAACTGATAAAGTGCGGACATCAAATCCTTGTCCTCGTCCGAGCGCGCGATTTCTATTCGCCACGCATCAAGGACAATGTCATGTGTGGCCGATAGCCCCGCAACAACAAGCGCGATCACGGCAACCGTGCCAATATTCTCGGCCGGCGAGGAGAGCGCAATGATGGCGAGCCCGATCGCGATCGCCGCTTCGCACAAGAGCAGCCATTGTCGGCGCGGCCCGAGAAAACCAGCAAGCGGTGAACGTGCACGCTGGAAAGAAGGCGCCCACAAATATTTGTATGAGTAAACGAGAATAACCATCGAAAGCGCGCCGATTTCCCGCGGATTTATACCGTCGGTGGTGAGCCACGCAAACAAAGTTCCAAGAACCGACCCGTATGGAATGCCAGCTGCGAGTGCCAACAGAAACATTGCGGCCATGCGCCGGTCTTTCAGCGCCCGCATCGCACGTATAAAGCGGGGCTTTTTGGTTTCGTCGGCTTGAGCTGTGCTCATGCGGCACCTTTCTGGGTTGGCTTAAGATCAGGCTGGGCGTGCGCATGTGCTGGGTTTACGCTCGCCCATGTTTCAGCAAGATCTCGCAAAGCAGCGGCGTCAAGGGGTTTGGCGGCCACTGCGTTGGCACCCGCCTCAAGCGCTTTTTGCTCGATCTCCGGATTAATCTCAGCAGACACCGCAATAATGGGCGTTTTATGACCACGCTCTCGCAATTTCCGCATGGCCTCGAACCCATCCATAACGGGCATTCGCAAATCCATAAGGATCAAACCGTGTTCCATCGCCTCAGCCGCTTCGATAGCTTCCACGCCCGTCACAGCCGACGATACCACAAATCCGACCTGCTCCAACGCGCGCTGAGCGATCAATGTG
The DNA here is from genome assembly GCA_964567455.1 of uncultured Hyphomonas sp. Classification (GTDB taxonomy): domain Bacteria; phylum Pseudomonadota; class Alphaproteobacteria; order Caulobacterales; family Hyphomonadaceae; genus CALLCD01. The sequence goes on along the minus strand of CAZMMU010000003.1, from coordinate 73,224 downwards.
TTGATCGCGTTGTCGTCGGCAATCAGTACCCGCGTGCCAACAAGTTGTTCGCGGCGCGTCTCGTCCCCCAGATTGCGCTCGCCCTGGCAAGCGAGTTGCACCCGCTCAATCAGCGAGGTTTCGCGTAACGGTCGCACCAGCCAACCCGAACAGCCGAGCAAACGGTAACGTGTGATCGTGCTCCGGTCTTCAGGTCGCAGCACAACCAGTGTGGGCGCGAGCGAGGCGAGCCTGGCAATTTCCTGGAAGGGCAATTGCGCATCGGCCAGAATAACGCCGCCGCGTTCAATCCGCCCACCGGATTGCGCAATCACCGGAGGAAGGTCAGCCGAATCAAGTGCGGAGGCGGCGGCAAGCAAGGTCGGGGCAGGCAGTCCGACAAGGGTGACATGCGGCACCGAAGAACGGGGCGAATGTGGTGGTGCTTGACTGGTTTCAATCTCGATTGGAATCGAAAACCGGAACCGGCTGCCAAGACCGGGTGTGCTGTCAATGTCCACATCTCCACCGAGCGCCGTGGCCAGTCTTCTGACAATGGCCAGGCCAAGCCCGACGCCGCCATCCTTTTGAGCATCCGCCGCAGAGGTTTGTTGGAACGCTTCAAACAGATCCGCTTGAGCCTCGGGTGGGATCCCCCGTCCTGTGTCTGTAATCGACCAAATCAACTTGCCGTCAATATGGCGGACATCGACCAGAACACCGCCTGTTTCGGTGAATTTTAGGGCATTACCGACCAGATTGAAGAGGATCTGTCGGATACGGCCAGCGTCGCCGAGCGCGGTGACAGCGTCGCCGACCAGATTGCGCAGGGCAATGTCGATATTGGCCGAATGCGCGCGCGGAGCGAGAAGTTCGACCACCTCGCGGGCCAACTCCATCGGGGAGAACCGGCTAAGTTCCAGATCAAGTTCACCTGCGTCCAGCCGGGCATAGTCGAGCACATTGTTGAGCATGCTTAGCAGGCGCGATCCGCTCAATTGGATGGCTTCCGCATAATCTCGTTGGGCAGGTTGCAGGTCGGTTTCCAGCAGAAGGGACACCATTCCGAGAATGCCGTTAAGTGGTGTGCGTATCTCGTGGCTGGCCGTGGCCAGAAGCGCGTTTTCGACATGCTCACCCGGTGGGCTGGCCTCTGTCTCTTCGGCGCCATTGCGCGGGACGGGAGCTTGTACAGAATCTGCCATGCCCATCAGTGTGGCTGAAAGAGTTAACGAAACCTTTAATACACCATTTCGGATGCGCTCTGGCCGGTATTGTTGCCATAGCTCCGCTTCCGATATGTCAGAGCTTCGGCAATGTGTAAGCGGTTGATCCCGCCTGCGCCTTCAAGGTCGGCAATGGTCCGCGCGACTTTCAGGACGCGGTGATACCCACGCGCAGACAGATTAAGTTTGACGGCGGCATCTGCAAGCAGAGCTGCGCCCGCCTCGTTTGGCTTGGCAAACTGGTCAAGCTCCGGGGGTGCCGCGTCGGTATTGAGCGCGCGTCTTGTGCCCAGCGTATCCGCGTCATAGCGTTCGGCCTGTCTGTGTCTTGCTTCGCGGACGCGGGCGGCAACCTGTTCAGACCCTTCGCTTGGTGTCGGCAAAGCCAGATCAATAGCTGTAACTGGCGGGGTATCAAAGAACAGATCGATTCGATCCATGAACGGGCCGGATATTCGCGACTGGTACTTTTGCTGGCAAGCCGGTTTGATCCGGCAGTTCATCTCCGAAACCGTATCCCCACCACATCGGCACGGGTTCATCGCAGCCACAAGCTGGAAGCGGGCAGGGTAGCGGACATGCCGATTGGCACGTGCGATCACCGCCTCCCCGCTTTCAATAGGCTGTCGCAACGCATCCAGCGCTTGGGCGTTAAATTCCGGCAACTCGTCAAGAAACAACACACCATGATGCGCGAGCGACACTTCGCCAGGCTTGGCCTTGATCCCGCCACCGACCAGTGCCGCCATGGACGCCGAATGATGGGGGGCGCGGAACGGGCGCGTACGTGAAAGCTCTCCACGCTCAAGCAAGCCCGAAATAGACTGGATCTGGCTGACCTCAAGAAGCTCCCGCGCCGACAGCGGCGGCAATAGGCCCGGCAGGCGCTGGGCCAGCATGGATTTTCCTGAACCCGGCGGGCCGGAAAACAGCAGATTATGCCCACCCGCCGCCGCAATTTCGAGCACGCGCTTGGCCACTTCCTGGCCTTTCACATCGCGCAAGTCCGGGCCGGCCTTCGTCTCGGCAAGCTCGCCCGCCCGGGCAGGCGCCAGAACGGCCCGTCCAGAGAAATGATTGACCAGCGCAATCAGATTGTCAGCCCCGATCGCAACCCCGCCCGCCCAAGCGGCTTCCGCGCCACAAACGGCCGGACAAATCAGCTGCAAATCAAGCCCTTCAGCCGCCATGGCTGCGGGCAGAACCCCGATGGTTTCGCCAAGTCGCCCGTCAAGCGACAATTCCCCCATGGCCGCGTAGCCATCAAGCGCGTCCGGCGCGATCGCCCCCATGGCCGCCAGCATCGCCAGTGCAATTGCAAGATCATAATGGCTACCTTCCTTGGGCAAGTCAGCAGGTGCAAGATTAACGATGATACGCTTTGGCGGCAGGGCCAGACCAATCGAGGCAAACGCAGCGCGGACCCGCTCGCGGCTTTCGCCGACCGCTTTGTCCGGCAGGCCGACAATCGTGAAATATGGCGCCGACCCGCTCATATGGACTTGTACGTCCACAGGCTTTGCTTCAACCCCTTCAAATGCGAATGTCGTAATCCTGCTCACCATCAACCCGATCCTCCTGACGGATAAATAGCACAAGAATAGGAACAAATAAAGAACAAATATGATCCGGGGATCACCATTGATTGGCCATGCTCACCGCAACGGGTTGATTATTGCGCAGCGCTTGGCGATAATGCCAGCAAAAGCGCCGGGTCAATATAGAAGTCACCATCACGGTCGGATCGGCTCGTATTGCGCCATTTTACGGCCCAATGCAGGTGCGCGCCTGTCACACGCCCGGTTGCCCCGATCTTGCCAATCGCATCGCCAGCCTGGAGCACATCCCCGACCGCCACATCAAGCTCGGACATATGCAGAAAGAGCGACACCAGTCCTTGTCCGTGGTCGAGAAACACCGTGCCGCCTTCATAATAGAGGTTGGGCTCGGCGAGCGTCACAATACCAGCGGCAGGGGCAATAATCGGCGCACCAGTTGGGGCAGCGATGTCATAGCCAAAATGCGGACGCTCCTTTGTCGGGCACCCCTCTGTGACATATTTTCGGACATAGCCAAAAGGAGAAGACACCGGACCTTCGGCCGGCCGCAGGAAACCGTCTAGACCGCCACGCCCTTCGTTGAAATTCTGCCACCCCTCCTGTTTCTTCAGCCAGGATCGGCTGGCATGCGCTTTTTGCTCCTCGGTTCGGGCGTCAATCTTGTCGCAATCAATACCGCGCAACGTGGCCGTTTCGTCATGGCGGCGCGCGATCTCGAACGTCGCCGTCTGCGTCTGGCCGACGACAGGAGTTATATCGATCGACACTGACGGAGCCGCTTTGCGCCCAAGCCCGAAGGCAACGCTTTCACTGGCATCGGCAATCAATACGGTGTCACCAAGTTCAAACCGTGTACCTTCGACGCCGCGGCAAATAATCAATCCACCTTGCACGAAAGCTCCTGTGCAGGCCGACGCGTAATCGAACGGTGCAAGAGGGGCCGCGTCCGCGATCTTCGTCGGAGGCGTCAGATGAGGCGGCTCGGCCGGAGGGAGAAGCATCAGCAGTGCCGGAAAAAGCAGTGCTTTCAACATCAGGTGTCCTCAGTGGCGAGTTGACGCCGACGCAATTTTGCGGCCGCAGCATCAAAATAGGCTTCCTGACGATCCACGCTCCAATAGCGCAGCGCATCGAGCGGAATTTTCCGATCAGTGGCGGCACAGGTCACATAAGCGCCGGAGATCAGCGTTTTGCTATGACCGTCGAAATAGCGCACATGCGCTTCGCGCGCGGATTCTGAAATAGACGTTAGCATAGGATCATATATGCCTCGAAATCGGGCATTTGCAAAGAAGAATGCTCAGCACCGCAAAAATTTCGTCGTGCTTTCAGGGCTTAGCAATATTCTTGATATTCCCTATTTGTTCACAAGAACAAATGTGGTACAAGTTGATTATTGAAGGCAATGGTAGGGCTTGCATATTTCGCTCTACCCCTAGAAGGTGGAGACGACTCATGAGCAAAGCAGCTTTAAAACTGGTTGATAAGGATAGCGGCGTGGACAAGCAAAAAGCCCTGGAAACAGCGCTCAGCAATATTGAACGATCATTTGGTAAGGGCGCGGTTATGCGTCTGGGAGAACGCGAAGCGCTGGACATTGAGGCTGTTTCGACGGGCTCACTGGGCCTTGATATCGCGCTTGGTATTGGCGGCTTGCCCAAAGGGCGTGTGATCGAGATTTATGGTCCGGAAAGTTCGGGCAAGACGACGCTGTCGCTGCATGTGGTTGCGGAAGCCCAAAAAAGTGGCGGTGTCTGTGCCTTTGTTGATGCTGAGCATGCGCTGGATCCGGCCTATGCGGCAAAGCTCGGGGTTGATCTCGATGATTTGCTGATCTCGCAACCTGATACAGGTGAGCAGGCTTTGGAAATTGCCGATACGCTGGTCCGGTCCGGAGCGGTTGATGTGTTGGTGATCGATTCGGTGGCGGCGCTGACCCCGCGCGCCGAACTGGAAGGGGATATGGGTGACAGTTTACCTGGGCTGCAGGCGCGTCTGATGAGCCAGGCGTTGCGTAAACTTACAGGCTCGATCTCGAAATCAAATTGCATGGTGATTTTCATCAACCAGATTCGGATGAAGATCGGTGTGATGTTTGGCAGCCCGGAAACGACCTCTGGCGGCAATGCACTAAAGTTCTACGCATCAGTCCGGTTGGATATCCGCCGCATTGGCGCGATCAAGGATCGCGACGAAGTGATTGGCAACCAGACCCGCGTAAAAGTGGTCAAGAACAAAGTGGCCGCTCCGTTCAGGGTCGTCGAGTTTGATATTATTTACGGCGAGGGCATCTCCAAGACAGGCGAATTGATTGATCTTGGGGTAAAAAGTGAAGTCGTCGACAAGGCGGGGTCCTGGTACTCGTTTAATGGCGAGCGGATGGGGCAGGGCCGCGAGAAGACGCGCCAGTTCCTGAAAGATAACCCAGCCATTGCAGACAAGATCGAGGAATTGGTCAGGCATAAGGCCGGCTTATTGTCCGAAGAAATGTTGATCGGCGATGATCCAGCCAATGGTAGTGGTGTCTCGGACGTGGATGTTGCTGCAGACGGCTAGTGGATGTTCCAAAGTATTTGATGAAAAAACAGGATGGGGAGGCGGCAAATGCTTGGCGTCTCCCCATTCGCGCTTTATATCCCCAACCTGAATGATTGCTGTTTCAAAGCAAATCAGGATTGGCTGGTCGTGAAGGATCGGCCTGTTCAAGAGCAGGATGCAAGATGACCAGCGTAAATGACCTCCGCGAAAACTTCCTTTCTTATTTCGAAGGGCAGGGACATGTCCGCAAGGCATCCGCTCCTTTGATTCCGGACAATGATCCGACTTTGCTATTCGTCAATGCTGGCATGGTGCCGTTCAAGGACATTTTTACGGGGGCCCAGACAGCGCCATCTCCGCGCGCCACAACATCGCAAAAATGTGTCCGCGCGGGCGGCAAGCACAATGATCTGGACAATGTCGGCTACACCGCCCGCCACCATACTTTCTTCGAAATGCTCGGTAATTTCTCATTTGGAGACTATTTCAAGGAAGAGGCCATCAAATTTGGCTGGGAGCTTGTAACAAAAGAACTCGGTCTACCCGCGGATAGATTGTTGGCAACTGTCTACGCCGAAGACGATGAAGCGGCTGCGCTCTGGCGAAAAATATCCGGCTTGCCCGACAGCCGCATCATCCGCATCGGGACATCGGACAATTTCTGGTCCATGGGAGATACGGGTCCGTGTGGTCCGTGCTCGGAAATATTTTTCGACCATGGTGATCATATCCCCGGAGGTCCGCCCGGCAGCCCCGAGGAGGATGGAGACAGATTTATCGAAATCTGGAATCTGGTCTTCATGCAGTTCAATCAGGAAGCTGGCGGTAAACGGACGGACCTGCCGCGCCCAAGCATTGATACGGGCATGGGGCTGGAGCGTGTCGCAGCCGTCTTGCAGGGCGTTCACAATAATTACGAGGTAGACCTGTTCCGTGGGCTGATCAGTGCGGGCGAGGAAGTTTACAAGACGAAAGCATCCGGTGATGCGCTGGCCTCTTTCCGTGTGATCGCTGATCATTTGCGGGCAAGCGCATTTCTGATGGCTGATGGCGTGTCCCCGTCCAATGAAGGACGCGGCTATGTGCTCCGCCGGATCATGCGGCGGGCCATGCGTCATGGGCATATTCTTGGCGCGCGCGAACCGAAAATGCACAAATTGACGCCCGCGCTCATCTCCGAAATGGGCGCAGCTTTCCCTGAGCTTGGCCGTGCCAAAGCTCTGATTGAAGCCACGTTCGAGCAGGAAGAAGAGCGCTTCCAGCGGACATTGGGCCGTGGCCTCAATTTGCTCGACGAGGCGCTCGCCGACTTGCCCGAAACGGCTGCATTGCCGGGCGAAACGGCATTCAAGTTGTACGACACATATGGCTTCCCGCTCGATCTGACGCAGGATATTCTGCGCGGCCGTGGACGCGCGGTAGATGACGCCGGGTTTAATGCCAGCATGGCGCGCCAGAAGGACGGTTCCAAAGGCGCGTTATCGAGTGCCGAGACAGATGAGACGACCAAGAAACTCTGGTTTGATCTGGCCGACAAATTAGGCGCAACCGAGTTTTCCGGCTATGGTGCAACCGCAGGATCTGGAACATTACGAGCCATCATTGCCGACGGCGAACTTACCGGTCAGCTTGCCGGAGGCGAAGCAGAACTCGTCTTTGATAAGACGCCATTCTACGCGGAAAGTGGCGGCCAAGCTGGTGATCATGGCGAGATAAAGTTCGCAACTGGTGGGCGGTTTGTCGTGCGCGACGTTCAGAAAAGAGCGGGCGGGTTGCATGCCCATATGGGTGAACTCGTCTCAGGGAAGATCACCTCCGGCGATCGCGCGCAATTGGAAGCAGATTCAGGTCGCCGCGCACGCATTGTGGCCAACCACTCAGCGACCCATTTGATGCATGCTGCCCTTCGTGATGTGCTCGGCGAGCATGTCAGCCAAAAGGGCTCACTTGTCGAGGAGGCACGGCTGCGGTTCGATTTTTCGCATGGGGCCCCGATGACGCCCGAACAAATTCAGGCGGTTGAAGATCAGGTCAATGCGATCATCCGCCGAAATGCGCCAACCCAAACGCGTCACATGGCGCTGGACGACGCAATCGCGGCGGGCGCACTGGCCATGTTCGGTGAAAAATACGATGCTGAGGTCCGTGTGCTATCGATTGGCGGCGAGGCCGTCGCTGGAGAACGGCCGTATTCTGTCGAACTATGCGGCGGAACGCATGTGGCGCAAGCGGGTGATATTGCTGTGTTTACCGTGACATCGGAGACAGGAGTGTCTGCTGGGATACGCAGGATCGAGGCCGCAACCGGCGCCGAGGCCTTGGCCTTTCTGAAGTCTCGCGGTCAAGTGGCGCTTGATTTGTCCGAGCATTTGAAAGTGCCGCTGAAAGATGTAGGGCGGAAAGTGGCGGGGCTTCTCGAAGAGCGTAAACAGCTTGAGCGCGATCTGGCTGAGGCCAAGCGTAAGCTGGCCATGGGCGGGGCGTCGGGTGCCCCGCAAGGACCAGAAGAGGTTGGTGGGATCAAACTTGTTGCGCGCATAGCCGAGGGCGTAGGCGGCAAGGACCTGCGCACGCTCGTTGACGAGGCAAAGACGCAACTCGGCTCGGGTGTGGTGATATTTGTCGGCGTCAATGACGGCAAGGCCGGCGTCTCTGTTGGCGTCACGAAAGATTTGACCGAACGCTTTTCCGCAGTCGATCTCGTGCGTGCAGCAAGCGCGGCTGTCGGCGGCAAGGGCGGCGGCGGCAGGCCAGATATGGCGCAAGCCGGTGGACCGGATGGTGGCAAGGCCGAAGCGGCACTGGCTGCTGTGCGAGACGCGCTGGCTGCAGGCGGCTAGCTGGCAGGCCGGTTCGCTCTGGACGGGTCCGGCGCGCACTGTTAATCGGAAAAGATGACAGATAAAATCCGCCTTTCGACCATTCAGGCCGCCTCTGCTTTTTTCGACAAACACGCGGCGCTGCAGATCGCGCTCGACTGGATTGATCGCGCCGCAAAAGACAGGCCCGACGTGATTACGCTCGGAGAAGCATGGCTTCCGGGTTATCCGTTTTTTATCGACAGTCCGCTCGGCGAGACATGGTGGGATGCGGCGGCCGAACTGCTTGCGAACGGGATTTTGCTCAATGGCCCGGAGATTGCGGCGCTGTGCAAGGCCGCCAAGCGCGCCAAGGCAGATATTGTATTAGGGATCAACGAGTTAGACCCGCAAACCAAGGCAACGCTTTACTGCACCATGGTCACCATTGGTCGTGAGGGAAAGGTTTTGAACCGCCACCGAAAAATCAAACCGACCCATCATGAGCGTTCGGTCTGGGGAGATGGTGACGCAAAAGGATTGTATCCACAACAACGCGATTGGGGGCGGCTGTCTGCGCTAAATTGCTGGGAGCACAATGCCGTCCTGCCGGCCTATACGATGATGGCCCGCGGGACGGATGTGCATGTCGCGTCGTGGCCAGGGCAAGAGCCTGACCCCGCGCCGAGCGCACCGGTCTGGGCACGGCAATTATTACTGTCCCGAGCCTTTGCGTCGCAAGCGGGCGCCTATGTGATCTGCTCGGCTGGACTGCGCATGAAAAAGCATGTGCCAGAACGCTGGGCATCGCTCTACGAGTTTGACCATAATGGCGGAGCAGCCATTATTGATCCGCGTGGGGAGATTATTGCAGGTCCACTGATCGGTGAAGAAGGCATCTTGACGACGGAGGCGGATCTGGCGCTGGTGCGTAAATGCAAAGTTTCGTCTGATCCCGCGGGACACTACTCTCGGCCCGATCTGTTCCGGCTGGAAGTTGATGGCGAAGAAGTGTTTCCCGGAGATCGCGGATAGATCGCTTGCAAGCGCCGGAGGCGGTATGACTTACAGGACCCGCTTTGCGCCTTCGCCGACAGGGCATTTGCATCTGGGGCACGCAGCGTCAGCGCTGGCTGTATGGGCAGCGGCCGAAGCTCAAAATGGCGACGTGCTCTTGCGGCTTGAAGATATTGACCAGACACGCTGCAAGCCGGAGTTTGAGGCGAGTATTCTCGAAGACCTGACATGGCTCGGCCTGAACTGGCAGGGCGAGGTGCGCCGTCAGTCCGACCATTTTCCGGACTATGCCCAAGTGCTGGATCAATTGCGGGCGCGCGACTTGCTTTATCGCTGTTTTCGGACGCGTAAAGACGTGCTGGCCGAAATTGGACGCGCGCCGCACGGAGCCGCCAAAGTATTCATCGGCAGCCCGCTAAATCCAAACGAAGAGACCGAGCGGCTTGCGGTGGGCGAGCCGTTTGCATGGCGTCTCTCGCTGTCGCGGGCGCGCGAGGCTTTGGGCAAGGAATATGAGACACTCGGCTATGAGGAACTGGGCGAGGCGGGGGCCGGTTTCGTCAAAGCCAGACCCGACCTACACGGGGATGTTGTGCTTGCGCGTAAGGATACGCCGACATCCTATCATCTGGCGGTGACCCATGACGATGCGTTGCAAGGGGTCACCCATATTGTGCGCGGCGAGGATTTGCGCGAAAGCACGCATATACATGTGCTCATACAAGCGCTAATGAAATGGCCAAGGCCGATTTACACGCATCACCGCCTGATGACCGATGCGGCGGGTAGGCGCTATGCCAAGAGGGACAAGTCCATGACATTGCGAGCCATGCGGCAGGCGGGCGAGACCGCAGCAGACATTCGTGCGCGGGTCGGGCCTCTGTGAAGACGGTTATGGCGTCAGATGCGGATGGACCGAAATGGCTCGGTCCATTATTGGTTCTCGGTGGCGGAATATCGATCGGTTTTGCACCCATCGGCCTGCGGCTTGGTCTCGATACAATGGGGCCTCAAGCGATAGCGTTCTGGCGTTATGTGTTCGCAACACCTATGGTGCTTACCCTGATTTTCCTTGTCTTTAGGCGGCTCCCTGTCAGGCCGAACATTTTTGCCTTAATGGCAGGCGTGTTTTTTGCGCTGGACATAGCGCTTTGGCATGCCGGGCTGACGCTAACGACTGTGGCCAATTCGACCTTCATTGTGAACCTTGGCAATATTGGCGTGGGGCTGCTCGCGTGGGTATTTCTAAAGGAGCGGCTGACGCGGGTTTGGGCCATTGCTGTTGTGACAGCCATTGTGGGCGCATTGTTATTGACCCAAGGCGGCGGCGAAGGGGCGAAGGGCGACATTCGCGGCGACTTGTTGGCAGTCGGCGCGGCGGTGCTGGTCTCATTTTATATGCTTTGCTCGAAGATAGCGCGGCGCGAGCTTAGCGGGCTTGATGTCTTGTTCTGGGTGACACTGGTCGAGGCGATTACGGCTGGACTGGTGACGCTATTTTCGGGCGAGACATTCTTGCCAGCCGATTCTGCGGGCTGGCGCGCGCCGCTCTTGCTAGCGGTGATTGTGCAATGTCTTGGGCAGGGTCTGATCATTACAGGGCTTGGGCGAACGCCAGCAGCGATTGCCGGCATTCTGATTTTGGTACAACCCGTTGTGGCGGCGGCTGTGTCGTGGCGGTTCTTCGATGAACCGCTTGTTGCGCTACAAATTTTAGGTGGCACGTTGATTCTCGTTGGTGTTTTTCTGTCCCAGACTGGAAAAACGCCCCAAAAACCGTCAAACAGCCCATGATATGAATTGGAACAAACGCATATTATCCGCGTGCCTTTAGGAGACCGATGATGAAATCCGCACTGACCTTTGCCCTGCTTGTTGGCACCGCGCTTGGATTGGCCGCCTGTGCCGATCGCGCCCAGCCGGAACAAACCGTTGCATCACCCGCTACACCCAGCGCTGCCGCATCAATAACGCAAATTGAGGGACGCGTCGCGGCCACACCGCAACAGGCAGGGGACAGCTATTATGCCGCCGCCGCCGCCGCCGTGGCCGAACGGTCCGCGCGGATGGGCGTGAAACCCGCGCGCAATGTGATCTTGTTCATCGGCGACGGGATGGGCGTCTCGACGGTCACGGCTGCACGTATTCACGCCGGGCAGCTCAAAGGTGTCGACGGGGAGAGTTATTCTCTTGCCATGGAAACGCTGCCCTATGCCGCCTTGTCCAAGACCTATTCGCATGACTCCCAAGTCTCCGATAGCGCCTCCACCGCGACAGCTATGGTCACAGGCATCAAATCCCGCTCCCGCACGTTGGGGGTGACCCAAGACGCAGCCTATTCCAATTGCGCAACACTTGCGGGCAACGGCACTGACACCTTGTTCGAACTGGCCGAAGAGGCCGGACTTGCTACCGGCGTCGTCACCACGGCGCGGCTGACCCATGCAACCCCCGCATCGACCTATGCCGAGCTCGTCAATCGCGATTGGGAAGACGACACGGAAATGAAAGGCGATGAAGATACAACTGGCTGCCCGGATGCCGCGCGGCAATTTATCGATTGGGCCGCAGGGGACCATTTCGAAATTGCCCTCGGCGGCGGGCGGCGGCATTTCCTCACGCGTCAGCAGACGGATCCTGAAAATGAAAATCTGCGCGGCAATCGCAAGGACGGGCTTGAACTGGCCGATGCATGGGCGGCGAAATCTGAAGACCATATCACCGTGTTTGATGCGGACGGGCTGGCAGGTGCGGGGCTCTCCCAAGGCGCGCGGGTGCTGGGTCTGTTTGAGCCAAGCCATATGAAATATGAGTTGGACCGGACCAATGATGTTGGCGGCGAGCCCTCAATCGAAGAGATGACGCGCGCGGCGATTACGCGGCTTTCGCAAGAGGAAAATGGCTATGTGTTGATGGTCGAAGCGGGCCGGATTGACCACGGGCACCATGGCACCAATGCCGCGCGAGCCTTGCGCGATACGGTGGCCTTTGACGAAGCGATAGCTGCCGCGTTGGAGATGACCAGCGAAGATGACACGCTGATTATCGTCACCGCTGACCATTCCCATACGCTGACCATTCAAGGCTATCCCGAGCGGAACAATCCGATCCTTGGCAAAGTGACCTATCCTGGCGGCACGCCAGCAACTGCCGGAGATGGCAAGCCCTACACCACGTTGAGCTATGCCAATGGACCGTCCGCCTGTCTTCCGAACACGGATTGCGTGCGCCCTGACCTGTCAGATGTTGATACAGAGGCAACCGATTTCCGCCAACAAGCGCTGTTGCCCGCCCCCTCTGAAACCCATGCAGGCGAGGACGTCCCCGTCTTTGCGCGCGGACCGGGCGCAGAACTCGTCGCTGGCGTGATCGAACAGAACGAAATCTTCCACATTATGGGGAGGGCAAGCGGATTAGTCGAGTAGGAGGCTTGAGGAGGGTCAGACCAGAGGTTTACCGAGGCTTGCTCTGTCTTCAACCGCATATCCAAGCTTGGCGTAGAATTTGAGCACCTCAAGGTTTGATGCACGGACTTGAAGGTTGAGCTTTGGGCAGCCCGCTTTCTTCAAGCCAGACTCAGCGTGATGCATGAGTTCGGTGGCGATTCCCTCTCGCCTGCAAACGGGGTGAACAGCCAATCTGTGTATCCAGCCGCGGACGCCATCATAGCCCGCGATGATCGTGCCTACGATTTCGGTCTCTCGCACTGCGACATAGAACAATTCTGGCTGTACCCGAAGCTTCCGTGAAATGACGTCTTCCGGTTTGTTCCATGCGCTGCTCTTCCCAAATACATCATTCCAAAGCGATACGACACCTTTGCTATCTGTCGGCTGATACGGCCGTATATGAAACTTGCCACCCACAGGATCGTTACTCGTCCAGACCGCCCAGCGCAGCTTCAACAGGGACGCCATCCTCCTTGTAGACCACGCCGCCTTTCATGACGAAATCGACGCGTTGGGTCAGGGCAGGGTATTTGGCGACGTCGCCCTGAATGGCAATGATGTCGGCGAAGCGGCCGGGCTGAAGTGTGCCCCACTCATTTTCGACGCCCATCATTTTGCTGGGCCAATAGGTTGCCGCTTGCAAGGTTTCCATAAACGGCACCTCCATAATGCGGGTCCAGACATCAATTTCGTTCCAAGTGGACTGGCAGTGGAATTTGAGCGGGATGCCGCTATCGGTGCCAATCATCAGGACGACGCCCGCCTCGCGCAACTGGCCGAATTTGCGCTTGAGCGTCGGCTTGCGTTTCGGGGTAAGCTGGAAATAGTCGAGCCGTTCAGGATGCTGGATCGAACTTTCAATGTCTGCGATCGTATCCGGCTCCAGCCCGCGATGCCAGCAATCGGTATCAAGGTCTTCGGGGTTGTCCCGCGTCTCTTCAAAGTTCCAGAGGCCTTCTACGGTTGGTGTCCAGTAAAGCGGGCCTCCGCGAATGCGCCCTTCGGCTGTGCGCAGACGGAGCGCCTCGATCACATTCGGCGGATATTCCGGTGTGGTTGCAAGCCCTGTATGCTCGAAATTATCGATCCCGATTTCAAGCCCGCGCAGGATTTCAGCAACACGGTGGCCATGGCCGACAACGGGCAGATTGTTGCGATGGGCCTCGTCAACAACGGCCTGCGCGCTTTCAAGGCTCATCTCGTCATGGTCAATCAGCTTGATGACATCGACCCCCGCTTCAGCAAGGCGGCGCACTTTGCGGCGGCCATCTTCGGGATCGTCGACACCCCATCGAAAGGCTTCCGTGCCCGGGTAAACTTCGTTCTGGATAAACGGGCCGGAAACGAACAGTCGCGGGCCCGGAATGTCGCCATTTTCGATGCGGGTTTTGACCGAGATGGAGGCTTCCAGCGGCGCACCCAGATCGCGCGCGGTGGTGATGCCCGCCAGCAAAAGCTGAACAGCTGATGCAGGCATGATCTCGTCTTCAAGCCGGTCAATATAGGTGACATCCCAGTGGGCATAATCGGAATGGCCATTGAGCATGAGATGGGCGTGCATCTCCCAGAAACCGGGCATGACGGTCATGGCCTCTGTCGAAATAACGGTATATCCCGCCGGAACAGGCAGACTGTCCTGCGTGCCGACTTCGGTGATTTTGTCGTTGTCCACGAGGATGACAGAATTATAGACCGGCGCGCCGCCAAGTCCATCAAGCAGAGTGCCACCGACAAGCGCGTATTTTTCTGCATGCGCTGCGGCGCTGAGCGCCATGCTCGCGATTAGAGTTAGGGCCAGTCTCATCTGAGTGCCTCCATCCAGTTGACGTTTCGGAAATTCAAGCATGTATTTGAAAGCGACGCCAGACCAGACTCGGGCAAAAACTAGTCGTCAAAGATGATCTCTGGCGGAGGCAATGTGTCGAGGGTCTCAATCTGGCTCAGGACCGTATTTCCAAGTTCGGCAAACAGCTCTGCCGCTGCGTCCGATCCGGTGGCCGCAGGGACACCCTTATCACCTCCCTCGCGGATCGAAGTCAGCAGCGGTAGTTCGGCCAGAAGCGGCAGGCCCAAACTCCCCGCCATAGCTTTCCCGCCGCCTTTGCCAAACAAAGCATGGCGATTACCCGAAGGATCTTCGAACCAGCTCATCGTTTCGACAATCCCGAGCACAGGCACAGCCGTTTTGGCAAACATGGCTGCCCCGCGCCTGACATCTGCCAGCGCGATTTCCTGAGGTGTGGTCACGATAATGGCAGCGGTGAGCGGGACACGTTGGGCAAGGGTGAGCGCCGCGTCGCCTGTGCCTGGGGGCGTGTCGATGATCAGCACGTCGAGCGGGGCGTCTTCGCTGCCCCAGCTTGCATCGTTGAGCATTTGCGTGATCGCAGACATGACAATTGGGCCACGCCAGATCATCGGGGCATCGGGGTCAGCAAGATAGCCAATCGAGAGAGATTTCAGGCCGTACGCTTCAATTGGGACGAGTTTTTTATCAGCACCTGCGCGCGGATCAGCATCCACAGTGCCCAGCATGGTTGGAATGGATGGGCCATAAATGTCGGCATCCAGCAAGCCAACCGACAAACCGGATTTCTGCAGGGCAACGGCAAGATTGACCGCCACGGTCGATTTGCCGACCCCGCCTTTGGCGCTGGCCACCGCAACGATGCTGGAGATGCCGGAAATCTTTGCAGGCGCGGCGCGGATTGGTGCGGATTGTTCGAGTGCTTCGTCCGAGAGGCGGGCGCCTTTGCGGACGCGCCGAACGCTGGTGTCTTTCTCAGGCGAGGCGGTGTGGCTATGCTGTCTCGGTGACGCAGGGCTGCGCTCAGCCGTCAGTGCGACATTCACGCTCGTAATTCCGCGCACGCTGCGGGCGGCGCTTTCGGCCATAATCCGTTGTGATTCAGTTGATTCGAGGTTGTTTGGGTCCGCTTTCAGGATCAAACTCGCTTGGCCTTCGGGCGTTACACGCACAAATTCGAGCCAGTCCGGCGCGCCTAATGCGTCCTTTATGGCCTGTTCCAGCCCTGCGACCTTTGCAGCTTTTGGCTTAAACATCTATATGAACTCCTTGAAGCATGGGGGGTGTCATGCACATATCCCCATATAATAGCAATTGTGCGGTCTGATAGAGGAGTGGCCCAACGTGCCCAGCATTGATGAGAATAGCATAGATCCCCCAAAACAGGCTGGCGGGCCTTGGGGCGGTGGGTCAGGTGGCTCTGGCGGTTCTGGCGGCGGCAATGGCGGCTCGCCATGGAATAAGCCCGGCGGTGGCGGCTCGGGCGGAGGCTCCGGCGGCGGCGGCGGAGGGTCCGACCTCGAAGAGCAGATGCGCCGGATGCAGGAGCGGTTTCGCGGGCGCGGCGGTAGAAGACGCGGCGGCAAAGGCGGTGGCGGGCTCGGCAAGGGCGGTTTCCTGTTCCTGGGAATAGCTGCCTTCGTCGCATGGCTTGCAACCGGTGTGGTCGTGGTTGATGCAGGACAGCAGGCCTCGATCTTCCGTTTTGGCAAGTTCGTGGACAATTTCCCGCCGGGCTTTCATGTCCACCTGCCGGCGCCAATTGAGAAACACATCGTCTTACCCGTTGAGCAACAGAACGAGATCAGCATCGGAACGCGGTCTGATTCCGAGCGTCTAATGCTTACGGGGGATGAGAATATTGTGGATGTTCAGTTCTCGGTCTTCTGGAAAATCGATTCAGCCCAGCCTCAGGACTATATTCTAAACGTCGATGATCCTCAGGAAGTGGTCAAAGCGGTCGCCGAAAGCGTGATGCGTGAAGTGGTTGGCAAGAGCGATTTGCAGGACATTATCACAACCGAGCGGGTCGGCGTGCAAACGCAGGTGCGTGATTTAACCCAGGCGCTTTTGACCGATTATGACGCTGGGGTCGAAATTCTCGACATCCAGATCGCCAAGGCCGATGCGCCTGAGCCCGTGATCGATGCCTTCCTTGACGTGGTGAACGCTGCGCAAGACGCGACCACGTTGCGAAATCAGGCGACGACATTTGCAAACGAAACGGTGCCTGTGGCGCGCGGTGATGCGCAGGTGATTATCCAACAGTCCGAAGCGTACCGTGAGCAAGTTATCGCGGATGCGACGGGTGAAGCGTCGAGGTTCGAGCAAATCTATGAAGAGTATCGAAAAGCGCCGAGGGTGACGCGCGAACGCATGTTCCTTGAAACAATGGAAACGGTGCTTGGACGTTCGGACAAGACAATCCTCGATAGTGATGCTGGTGCGGTGCCGTATTTACCGCTCGACCGGCTCGGCAATCGCGGCCAATAGGAGAAACTGACATGAAAATATTTTCCTGGATTTTAGGCTTGGCGGTTCTTGCCCTGATCGTCGTTGGGGCCAACACACTCTATGTGGTCGAGCAGTACCAGCAGTCTCTTGTGCTCCGCCTTGGTGAACCCGTTGAAGTTCGCAATGAGCCGGGCTCGGATGAAGCTGGCCTTCATTTCAAGACGCCATTTATCGAGAATGTGGTTACGCTCGAAAAGCGTAATCTCGGGCTTGATATTGCTGATATTGAGGTGCTGGCATCTGATCAGGAGCGGCTTCTGGTCGATGCGTTTGTGCGTTGGCGGATCAGTGATCCGTTGAAGTTCTACCAACGCTTACGCACAGAGCGCGGCGCCGAAGTGCAGCTCAACCGATTTACCGAAAGCTCGATCCGTGACGCGCTGGGCTCGGTGGAATCGCCAGAGATCATTTCGGGTCAGCGCTCCTCGCTCATGAACACTATTCGCGAGGCGGTGAACGAGAACATGCTCGGCAATGGAATCGACATTATCGATGTGCGGATCCGGCGCGCTGACTTGCCCGCGGCGAACTCCGAACGGGTCTATGACCGGATGCGCACAACGCGTGAACTTGAAGCTCAACTGATCCGCTCGGAAGGGCAGGAAGAGGCGCTTCGAATTCGGGCGACAGCGGAACGCGAGGCGACGATTATCCGTGCCGAAGCACGCCGCATCTCCGAAGAGACGCGCGGCGAGGGAGACGCCAAGCGTAACGAGATCTATGCGAACGCCTACAACCAGGATCCCGATTTCTTCCGCTTTTACCGCTCGCTTGTGGCATGTGAAGAATCGATCAAGGACGGCACCCGTGTTGTAGTCTCACCGGAAAACCTCAATCTCTGTCGCGTGTTCGAGCAGCAGGCAGGGGCCAGATGAGTATCACCTTTGATATCTGGGGCCTGATCGCGTTTGGGATCGGGTTCTGGATATTGATGGACGGGCTGATCTTCGGTCTGATGCCCGCTCTCGTGCGCCAGATGCTGTTGCAGATGCGCGACATATCTGCGGACGATCTACGTATTGCGGGGCTTGCCAGCGCCTCTATTGGAGCGGTCATTGTCTATGCGGTTATAAGTTTTTGAGCCAACTTTTCGTGTGTTGCGTGCGGGGCTGGGCCAGTTTAGGCTGTGCTTTGTAGAGATTTTCAGGAGACAGGCCGCATGATCATGACACTTCGCGGGGCAGTTATTGGACTGATTGGCAGCGCTGTAATCGGTTTCGCAGGCGCCAGCTCGGCTGTGGCCCAGAACGCGCTTGATCTGTCCGATGGACCGCGTGTGCAGGCGAGCAAAGCGCCTGAGAGTTTTTCAGGGCTTGCAAAAAGATTGATGCCTGCCGTGATCAATATCTCGACCAGCCAAACGGTTGCAAGGGGGCTTCCCACATTTCCTGAAGGCAGTGAGATCGAACGCTTCAATCCGTTCTTCGGACGTCCCGACAATGATGGTTTCCGCCGTCAGGGCGCGCTGGGCTCGGGCTTTGTGATTTCGTCTGACGGCCTGATCGTGACCAACAATCACGTCATCGAAGCGGCCGATGAAATCGAAGCGGTATTTTCAGATGGCCGGACATTGCGGGCGACTTTGATTGGCCGAGACAGCGACACGGATCTGGCTGTGCTGAAAGTCGAGAGTGATACGCCGCTTCCATTTGTCAGCTTTGCAGACAGCGATAGCGCAGAAGTGGGCGACTGGGTCATGGCAATCGGCAATCCGTTTGGCTTTGGCGGGTCTGTGTCTGCCGGTATTATTTCTGCGCTTGAGCGAGACATTCAGTCGGGCCGATACGACAATTTCATCCAGACGGACGCGGCAATAAATCGCGGCAACTCCGGGGGCCCTTTGTTCACGCTATCGGGTGAAGTATTAGGCGTGAACACGGCGATTATTTCGCCAACCGGCGGTTCGGTCGGGATCGGCTTTTCCATTCCGGCCAATCTGGCCCGGCAGATCACCGATCAGATCATAGAGTTCGGCGCGCCGCGACGTGGCTGGCTTGGGGTTAATGTGCAACCGGTGACCGAAGCGATCGCTGAGGCCTACGGCCTGTCCGGCAGCAAGGGGGTCTTGCTCACGCAATTGATTGAAGACGGCCCAGCCGCTGACGCGGGATTGGAGATTGGTGACTTGCTGCTCACGATTGATGGGCGCGAGATTGATGGCGTACGCAGCTTGACGCGCATTGTGGCAGATACCGAGATTGGCAAGACCGTGCGGCTTGAACTGGTCCGTGACAAAAGGCGCACGGATGCACAGGTCAAGCTGGGTGAGTTGGAGCGCGAAGAGGACGAAGAGACGCGTGAGGAGCTGCCCGATGGCGGGCTGGCGAACAATTCGGTTGGCCTTCAAACGGGCGCAATCGATGACGAAGCGCGGCGTCGGCACAATATCACGTCCGATGTTCGCGGCGCGCTGGTGCTCTCGGTCTCTCCTCGCGGGCCGTCTTTCGGTCAAATCCGGAAAGGTGATGTGATCGTCGAGGTCGGGTTTGAAGAGGTCCAGAACGCGCGCGATTTCAAAGCCCGGGTTGAGGCAGCCGAAGCCCAGCCCAACATGCCGCTCCTGATGCATGTGATCCGCGATGGCCGAAGCGTCTTTGTCTCGATCATGCTCGACGTCTAGGCCTCAGCCCGTAACGAATTCATCCAGGCTATAGCCCTGAAAGAAAAGCGCTGTCGTCAGGTCGGTATGGTTGATGGCGGCATCGGCACGCTCGGCGACAATGGGCTTGGCGCGATAGGCAATGCCCAGCCCCGCAGCTTCGATCATCGCCAGATCATTCGCGCCATCGCCCATGCACAGCGCGTGATAGAGGCCAAGCCCTTGAGCCGCCGCCGCCCGCTGGAGCTGTTCCAGCTTGGCTTCGCGATCGAGAATGGGCAGCCCGACCTTTCCGGTCAGCGCAGTGCCGTCATTTTCGAGCGTGTTGGCGTGATGGGACGAAAATCCGGCGGCGGCAGCGACCCGCGCGGTGAAATCTGTGAATCCGCCCGAAACGAGTTGGCATACGGCACCGTGCGCTGTCATCGTCGCCACAAGTGTCCGCGCCCCGGCGTTCAGGTGAATTCGCTGTGTGTAGCACTCCATAATCGCTGACACGGGCAGGCCTTCGAGCATGCTCACGCGGGTGGTCAAAGCCTCTTCGAAGTTCAACTCGCCAGCCATTGCCCGCTCGGTAATCGCGGAAATCTCAGCCTTCAGCCCAGCAAAATCAGCGAGCTCGTCGAGACACTCCTCCGCGATAATTGTTGAGTCCATGTCGCAAATCAGCAGACGCTTGCGGCGGTCCTGAGCGGGCACCACGGCCCAGTCTCCGGGAAAGTCAGACAATGCCAGGGCCAATCGGGCGCCCATCCCATCGGAAAAAGTGAACCCCAACTCGGCAGCGAAAGGTGCCGTGTCGCCTGACAGCTTTCGGCTGGCCAAGGGATCAAAGCTTGCGCCCACTGCAGACAGCGCGGCTGACAGCACCGCTTCAATTTCGCCACCAGTGGACAGCGTGTTGCTAACGCCCACGAGAAAATACGTTCGCAGATCGCTGTTTGTTTGCATAACTTGTCTTCGCCTCTTTCAACTGCGTACACATGGCTTTACGCTTAAACCTATGCGACCTGCAATCCTCATTCACGGCCCAACGGCCAGCGGCAAGACCGCCCTCGCGATCGAGCTGGCGCAGCACTATCAGGGAGAAGTCGTCAATGCTGACAGTATGCAAGTCTATTCCGATCTACATGTTCTGACGGCGCGACCCAGCGCTCAGGAGCTTTCTGTCGTGCCCCATCACCTGTTCGGTCATATTGATCCGGGCGCTTATTATTCGACGGGGCACTGGCTAGAAGAAGCTGCCAAGGCCATTGCGGACATTCGTCGGCGAAACAAAGTTCCGATTCTCGTTGGCGGAACGGGGCTTTACCTGTTGGCAGTCACCCAAGGGCTCTCCGAGATACCGCCAGTGCCCGAAGATGTCCGCGCCGATGTTAGGTTGATTGCGCAAGAAGAGGGCGGTGCGGGCTTGATGGCACGCCTGCAGGGGGTTGATCCAGAAACCGCAGCCAGCCTGAAACAGGGGGATAAGCAAAGACTTGCGCGCGCCTATGAGGTTTGGATGGCAACGGGCAAGCCCATCTCGGCATATCGCGGCAAGCGCTCGCGTCCCGTTTTGGAGCATGGTGAGTGGCTGGGTGTAGCCCTGACCCCGCCACGGGCAAAGCTCTATGCCCGGATCGACAGGCGCTTTGGGGCAATGATGATCGAGGGTGCTATGGACGAAGCGCGCGGGCTGGTGGCGCGCGGACTCGATCCGCAACTGCCTGCGATGAAGGCGCACGGCATGCCGTGGCTTGCAGCCTATCTGCGCGGCGAGATGAGCGCAGAAGACGCAGCAGAGAATGCCAAGCGGGACACACGGCGCTATGCCAAGCGGCAATTCACCTGGATCGGGCGACAATTCCCGTTTTGGCCGCGAATCCCCAATGAAAACCTTGAAGCGCGCGCAAAGGTGATTTTTGCCCTTTATAGAGAGGTTGACGGGGGTTGAAAGGCAAGTTATGCCTCATCTAATACAGGAACGCCTATTATGTATCTAAACATTGTCGTACTCGTGATTTAGCGTCTGCTTGGCCGATTTGGCCCGAAGCAGGCGCGCGACATTTGAGGCTCCCAAGGGAGCCTTTTTCTTTGGCCGTAACTTTTTGAGGATAGATTGATGAAAACGGCACCGACCACAAAACCAGCTGGCAAGTCCGGCAAAAAGGCCCAAACCATGACGGGCGCAGACATTGTGATCCGCGCCCTCAAGGAACAGGGCGTTGAGGTGATGTTCGGTTATCCCGGCGGTGCGGTGTTGCCAATCTATGATGCCTTGCATGGCAAGGATGGGCAGTCGATCCGCCACGTCCTCGTCCGGCATGAGCAGGGCGCCGGGCACGCAGCCGAAGGCTACGCCCGCTCAACGGGCGCATGCGGTGTAGCCCTTGTGACATCTGGCCCCGGTGCGACGAATATGGTCACCCCGATCACGGACGCCATGATGGATTCCATCCCCATGGTGGTCATCACGGGACAAGTGCCAAGCCATTTGATCGGGACAGATGCGTTTCAGGAGTGCGACACCGTTGGTATTACAAGATGCTGCGCGAAATATAATTACCTGGTAATGGACGTTGAAGATCTCGCGACCACCATACATGAGGCGTTCCATGTTGCGACATCCGGCCGGCCAGGCCCCGTCGTGATTGACATTCCAAAAGATGTGCAATTCGCCACTGGCACCTATCATGGCAAGGACAGCGTCAGCCTGCCGACCTATCAGCCAAAGACCATGCCCGAACCGGCCGCTATTGCAGCTGCGGTCAAGATGATGAAAGCGGCCAAGCGGCCCGTCTTCTACACAGGCGGCGGCGTGATAAATTCTGGCACGGCGGCGAGCGATGCCTTGCGGGCCTTGCAGGCTGCGACGGGGGTCCCGGTAACATCGACCCTGATGGGACTGGGGGCATTCCCTGCAAGCCATCCTGACTGGCTTGGCATGTTGGGGATGCATGGCAGCTACGAAGCGAACAATGCCATGCACGATTGCGATCTTATGATCTGTGTTGGCGCGCGCTTTGATGACAGGGTGACAGGCCGGATCGACGCGTTCTCACCGGGCTCGCGGAAAATTCATATCGATATTGACCCCTCTTCGGTCAACAAGATCGTGTCCGTTGATTTGCCCATCATAGCTGATTGCGGCGAAGCATTGACCGCGATGCTCGCGGGCTGGAAGGCGTCCAAGGCGAAGGCACCATCGCTCGACAAATGGAAAGCGGAGATAGATGTCTGGCGAACAAGGAATTGTTTCGGTTATGAAAAAAGCCAGAGCGAGATCAAGCCGCAATACGCCATTGAGCGGCTTTATGAGCTGACTAAATCTCGCGACACCTACATCACCACCGAAGTCGGCCAGCATCAGATGTGGGCCGCCCAGCACTATCATTTCGAACAGCCCAATCGCTGGATGACGTCCGGCGGTCTTGGCACAATGGGCTATGGCCTGCCAGCTGCTGTCGGCGTGCAGGCCGCCCATCC
This sequence comes from uncultured Hyphomonas sp., assembly GCA_964567455.1. Taxonomy (GTDB): domain Bacteria; phylum Pseudomonadota; class Alphaproteobacteria; order Caulobacterales; family Hyphomonadaceae; genus CALLCD01. Next base: position 50,270 of record CAZMMU010000003.1, on the reverse strand, counting down.
AGACGCGCTCGTCATCGACATTGCGGGCGAGGCGAGCGTGCAAATGGTGATGCAGGAAATGTCGACCGCTGTGCAGCACAGTTTACCGATCAAGATTTTCATTCTCAACAATGAGTGGATGGGCATGGTCCGGCAATGGCAGCAGCTTCTCCATGGCGAACGCTATTCGCATTCCTATTCCGAAGCCCTGCCAGACTTCGTAAAGCTGGCCGAGGCCTATGGCGGGCACGGCATCCTTTGCGACACGCCCGCCGACCTTGATGCCAAAATCGAAGAAATGATCGCCTATGACGGCCCGGTGATCTTTGACTGCCGCGTCACCAAAGCCGAGAACTGCCTTCCGATGATCCCGTCGGGCGCTGCGCATAATGAGATGATCCTCGCTGAAATCACAGGCGATGAGATTGACGAAGACGGGCGGAAACTGGTGTGATGCGGACCGGAGTGATAATGACATACTCAGGCACACGGGGCACGTCAAAGGGGAGGTTGAGCATGGAAGATGTTATTGGTCTGCTCAATGAACACCGCGAAACCATTGTGGCTGGCGTATCGGCCTTTGTGGCTGTCATCGCAGCGTTTTTCTCAAGCCGCGAAACCCGTAAACAGCGCAACATTCTGAAAGAGACGCTGCGCCAACGCCTCGATGAGGCGAGTCTGGACTGGGGTGACGAAGCGATCAATGCGCTGGCCGAGGCCGAGGGACTGGCGAGCTTCACCAAGACCCAGAGCTTTGCGGCGGACCGTAGCCGGGTTGCGCAGGCCCTTTCAGCTCTGGCGGATCGCGGGCGCATGTTTTTCCCCAATACGGACCAGCAAAAGAAAGGCGCCGACAAGGAAGGGGCCTTTCGCGGCTCGCGCGCGCCCATCCTGGAAGCGCTGATCTTTGCTCACCTTGAGCTTAAATCAATTGACCCGCCGCACAAAGGCAATGCCGAGTTTATCAATCGCTGCCGCCGTCTCGTTGTGTCTGAATTGCAAGCGCATCTGGACCCACGCCAGCGCGACGAGATTGTCGGACGCTATAACCGTCAGCGCAAAACCCATCAGGAAGAAGCCAAGAGATTGGCAAGCGTCCTGCGCGCCGAGCTGCAAAGCAATCGGCCTTACGTATTCAAAGATGATGCCCGCGAAAGCCAGAGCGATGACTGAACCAGACACCCCGCCGCCGAGCGCCTATGACATGTCCCATGAGGACGAAGAGATTGAGCGCCGCACGCTGGCGGTCATGGTCGACAATGAGCCGGGCGTTCTGGCCCGCGTGGTCGGCCTCTTCTCCGCGCGCGGCTACAATATCGAAAGCCTGACCGTGGCCGAGGTTGACGAGACCCGCCACCGTTCACGCATCACCATCGTCACCTCCGGTACGCCGCACACGCTCGAACAAATCGAGGCCCAGCTCCTGCGGCTGGTTCCCGTGGGGCGTGTCACCGATATCTCCAAATCAAAGCGCGGCGTCGAGCGCGAGCTGGCTCTGTTTAAAGTCGCAGGGAAGGGCGAAAAACGCGTCGAGGCACTGCGCATCGCCCAAATTTTCCGCGCCAATGTCATCGACACAGGCACCGCCAGCTTCATTTTCGAACTAACCGGCGCGAGCGCCAAGATCGACCAGTTCCGCGAACTGATGTCACCCCTCGGACTGGTCGAACTGTCGCGCACAGGCGTGCTGAGCATCAAGCGCGGAGGGGAGAAGGGGTGAGACCCCGCCTTTCCTGTCGTCCGTCCAACAAACTTTTACTGCAATCTAATATTCTCCAGGAGTAACCCAAACCAAATGAACATCTACTACGAAAACGACGCAGATCTCGCGCTGATCAAATCCAAGAAAGTGGCCGTCATTGGCTATGGCTCACAAGGCCATGCGCATGTGCTGAACGCGCGTGATAGCGGCGTGACCGATATTTGCGTTGGGCTTCAGGAAAGCTCCAAGTCACGCGCCAAATGCGAAGCTGAAGGGCTGAGCGTCAAGACACCTGCCGAGGCCACCAAATGGGCCGATGTGGTGATGATCCTTGTGCCAGATGAGCTGCAGGCGGTGCTCTGGGCCAACGAGATCGAGCCGCATGTTCGCGCTGGCCAGCATATCATGTTCGGGCACGGATTTAACATCCACTACAATTTGATCCGCCCGATGGACGGGGTCGACATTTCCCTCTCCGCGCCCAAGGGCCCGGGCCACACATTGCGCGCGCAATACCAGATGGGCTTCGGCCTGCCGGGCCTTATCGCCATCCATCAGGACGCAACCGGAACCGCAAAAGACGTGGCATTGTCCTACTCCAAAGCCATCGGCAATACCCGCGCTGGCGTCATCGAGACAAGCTTCAAAGAAGAGACCGAGACGGACCTCTTTGGCGAACAGGCTGTGCTCTGCGGCGGGATTGTCGAACTGATCAAGGCGGGATTCGAAACGCTGGTTGAGGCAGGCTACGCGCCGGAAATGGCCTATTTCGAGTGCCTGCACGAGACAAAGCTGATCGTCGATCTTATTTATGAGGGCGGCATTGCCAATATGAATTACTCGATCTCGAACACCGCCGAATATGGTGAATATGTTTCAGGCCCGCGCGTGGTGGATAGCAAGACAAAACGCGAGATGAAGAAAATCCTCACCGACATTCAGGACGGCACGTTCGCGCGCAACTGGGTGCTTGAAAATCAGGCCGGTGCACCAAGCTTCCATGCCAAGCGCGCGCGCATGAACGATCATCTGATTGAGGAGGTCGGCGAAAAACTGCGTGGCATGATGCACTGGGCGCAAAATGATCGTCTCGTAGACAAGGCACGCAACTAACCTACGCCGTATAGGGATCATGCAAAATCTCAGAGCCGATCACTATTTCAGTGGTCGGCTCGTTTTTGTTCAAAACGCAATTAGCTGCACAAAACTCAAAATTGTGATGTGTATTTTTGAACCGATGCTCTAATGTAAACGACTGAAGGACACGATTGTAGAATGCAAATGTGAACCCTTATACGGAGATCGAATATGTTTCGATTGATCGGTGTCGTCACTGCTGCCAGCTTGCTGGTCGGCGGAGGCCTAGCACAAACCAATGAAGCGCCAGACCAGAACTGGCACTGGCAAGCCGAATTTAACTTGCACGGACTGAAAATCAAACAGAGTGGAGCCACTTGTACCTCCACCGAGTCACTTGAGAAGGATCTGGCAAATCTCGCGCTGGGCTTCGATGAGGCGTGTAGTATCTTTGGCTGGAATGCCACTGAGAATGTAACGAACTTCGCTCTTGCTTGTCTTGGAGATCAAGCCGTAGATATGGCGGGTGTGCTGATGGTTTCTGATGATACCGCACACATCGACCTTGTCGGCGATGTGCGCTTGCCGGATGCTGATACGCTCGATGTAACCGCTGTTATTACGGCGAATATGACTGGATCGTGCGACGGATCAATAGAAGAGGCGGATGCTGTTTTGACATCTGTTTCGGCAGAGCCCGCCGATGAGGCGCTCGAAGCGGAGCCTGCGATTGCGACACTTCAGGAGAAACCCTCCGCTGAGGCCGAGCAAATCGCTGCAGCCCTGCCGCCGCCGCCACGGCTTGCTGCGGTTGATGAAGCGCCCGCCATGGATGTAGCAGCCGAGATGGACGCACCAGAAATGGCAATCTCTGAGACCGTCGAGACGGAGGCAGCCATCACCGATCCAGAGGTTGCCGAGGCCAAGATTATGCCCGCTGCGCTAAAAGGTGGGCTTGAGCCACTGCCACAAGCAGCCTTGATACCCGAGGCCCCGATCAATACGCCGATGCCTGTCGAGGACGCGTCGTGATCTGAACTGAAGTTATATGTAGATTACAATTGTAATGTCTGGCCGACGGGCTGGCGGGAAGGGCGCGACCATTAGAATAATGGACGTGCTCTTTTTCGTTCTCGACGGAGTCTAATCAAAGCACATCCGGGTCAGTGCCCCGCGGCGTAAGCTTGGCAAAATCGAACAGCTCTGTGTCCTGAAGGTGGGACGGACGAACATGGCCAAGCGCGCGCGCAATCGACGCTTTCGTGCCCGGCATCTCCGCGTCCCACTGTTCAAGTTTCTCCCCCATGATCTGTCTTTGTAGACCATCCTGTGAGCCGCACAGGTCACAAGGGATGATCGGACAATTTAGAGCCTTTGTGTAGCGTGCCAAATCAGCCTCGTGGCAATTGATCAGCGGTCGGAGCACGGTGACGTCGCCCTCGTCATTCAGGAGTTTGCCGGGCATCGAGGCGAGGCGGCCGCCATGAACAAGATTCATCATGAAGGTTGCGAGCGCATCTTCACGGTGGTGCCCAAGCACGATGGCGTCGCATTTTTCCTCGCGCGCAATCCTGTAGAGAATGCCGCGCCTGAGCCGAGAGCAAAGCGCGCAATATGTCTTCCCTTCGGCAATCTTCTCTTTCACGATAGAGTACGTGTCTTCGGTCTCGATCCTGAAGGGCACACCGAGCATGTCAAACCAGCCCGGCAATGTCTCGGCAGGGAAGTTTGGCTGGCGCTGATCAAGATTGCAGGCAATCAGATCGACGGGCAAATCGCCATGGGCTTTCAGATCGAGCAAGATGCCGAGCAGGGCGTGGCTGTCCTTGCCGCCCGACAGGCAAACAAGCCAGCGTTGAGGTTTGGTCGCCTGCGGATCGATCATGCCGAACCGCTCAATTGCGTCTCCGGCCTCGCGCTTGAGCCGTTTGCGTAAGCGATTGAAATTCGTGCTCGCAGGTGTCCGGTTAAACAGGGTGCGGGCGATCTCGCGATAATCGGGGGCTAAAGTTTGCATCTCGCCTAGATGCCCGCTTGCGGGGAAAAGCTCAAGTCGCAAGGGTGATGCTGTGTTAGGAACCAGATTATGGATTTTTCAGACCCAGAGCAACGCCGCATCTTTTTTGAAATTCATGCAGGGCTGCCCCGCCAAAGTGCGGGTAGCGATGGCTCCACTTCGCGCGCGCTCGATTTGGTGTCCGATCGCCTGCCGCCAGTGCCGAATATTGCGGATATGGCTTGCGGGCCGGGGACCTCTGCTTTGGTGCTGGCCGAGGCGCTGCCGACCGCGACCCTTTGGGCTATTGATCTGCATCAGCCCTTTCTTGATGAGCTGGCACAGCGCATAGCAGCTAAGGACATGAAAGATCGCATCGTACCAATATGCGCTGATATGATTGCGCCTTTGCCGGATGCCGCGCCGTTCGACATGATCTGGTGTGAGGGCGGGATTTACAATGTCGGGGTTCGGGAAGGGCTAATGGCATGGCGTCATTCACTAAGGTCTGGTGGCATCGTGGTGTTCAATGAGCCGGTCTGGCTCGTGCCGGAAGCATCGCGGGCGAGAGAGGTCGCAGAATTCTGGCGCGGCTACCCGGAGATGACGGATCGTCAAGGTGTTGAGCGGGCGATATTGAATGCTGGTTACCGGCTAATTGGTGGGTTTGATCTTTTCGAGGCGGACTGGTGGAACGCATACTACCATCCCTTGGAAGAACGGCTCGATGACCTTAAAGTGCGGTACGTCAATAATCCCGACGCCCGAGGACCATTTTCTCATACGCGGACGGAAATCGATATTCGAAGGCGTTTTGCCGCTGCTTACAATTATCGCTTCTTCGCCGCTCAACTGGCCTAGCGGTCCGCCGCGATTACGGCGTCGATCAGCGCGACAGCTTCAAAGCTCGACCAGTCGAGCTCTCCTGAATAACGGGCAATTTCCTCGCCATTCGCGTTGTAGAGCACACTGGTCGGGAAGCCTCTGGCGCCCATGTCATAGGTGATCTTGAAGTCCGGCGCATGATAGAGGTCGAGCACGCCGCCGCTCCAGCGGGCAAGTTCGGAGCGGGCGTGGTCGCGGTCCTCTTCGGAATCGACACTGATCGCGATGACATCAAAGTTCGCCCCACCGCGGGCTGTTTGCAAAGCCGCTAAAGTTGGCATTTCCCGTTCGCAGGGTCCGCACCATGTCGCCCAGAGATTGACCAGAAGAGCTTTGCCGCGGAGCTCTGGCATGGAGGTCGTCGAGCCGTCTGGCGCCAGAAAATCAGACCCCTCAATCTGCTGTCCGGCATAAGCATAATCGAGCCCTTCAAGCGCACCTTTGCCATACTTCTCGAAAGCCGTATTCGGCTCAGGGCTTGCGCTTGCGCTACCAAGAACATAGACAATTGCGCCGCCAAGCGCCAAAAGCATTCCGATGATTAAAGTGCGGGTCAGATTTTGTGGCATCGCGCGCTCCTTGAAGGAAGAGATATGGCGGACGAACACGAAAAAAGCCAGAAGATGTGGGGCGGACGCTTCGCCGCACAGCCGAGCGATATTATGGAAGCGATCAATGCGTCGATTGATGTTGATCAGCGTATGGCCCGCGAAGATATTGCCGGATCGCGCGCCCATGCCGACATGCTGGCCGCGACGGGGATCATCTCGGACGCCGACAATGCCATGATCCAGCGGGGGCTTGAGGCTATAGGCGGCGAGATAGAAGCGGGCCAATTCCCGTTTTCGCGGGCGCTGGAAGACATCCATATGAACATCGAGGCGCGGCTTAAGGATCTAATCGGAGAGCCCGCCGGGCGCTTGCATACGGCGCGCTCGCGCAATGATCAGGTCGTCACCGATTTTCGCCTGTGGACGCGCGGCGCGCTCACCCAGGCGAGCGAACAGCTCGAAACGCTTCAAAAGGCGCTTGTGGTGCAGGCGCGTGCGCACACGGATACGATCATGCCAGGCTTTACGCATTTGCAGACGGCCCAACCCGTCACGCTCGGCCATCATCTGCTCGCCTATGTCGAGATGATTGACCGCGATAGAGGGCGTCTTGGCGATGCCTTGGTGCGGCTGAACGAGTGCCCGCTCGGCGCGGCGGCTTTGGCAGGGACCGGCTTTCCAATTGACCGGCATATGACCGCGTCTGCGCTTGGCTTTGATGCGCCCATGGCCAATTCGCTTGATGCGGTGTCGGCTCGCGATTTTGCGCTTGAAGCCCTGTCTGCCTTATCGATCTGTGCGACGCATCTGTCGCGTCTGGCCGAAGAGATTGTGTTCTGGACGTCAGCCCAGTTTGCCTTTGCGCGGCTTTCGGACGCGTGGTCGACCGGATCCTCCATCATGCCTCAAAAGCGTAACCCCGATGCGGCAGAGTTGGTGCGCGCAAAAGCCGGCCTCATCACCAGTCGCTTTATGGCCTTGCAAAGTGCGGTCAAAGCGCTCCCGCTGGCCTACGCCAAAGACTTGCAAGACGATAAAGCGCTGACATTTGACGCGTTTGACACGTTTGATCTTTGCGCGCGCGCCATGACCGGGATGATCCAGACGATCACCTTCTACCCCGGTGCCATGCGAGCAGCGGCGGCCAAGGGCTTTTCCACCGCGACTGATCTGGCCGACTTTCTTGTGCGCGAGCTTGGCTTGCCATTTCGCGATGCCCATCACGTAACAGGACGGCTTGTGGCTATGGCCGAAGCAGCCAGCGTTGACCTGTCCGACCTCGATCTAACCCAGATGCAGAGTGTCGAGCCGCGCCTTAGCGATGCCATATATTCGGTTTTGACTGTCGAGAAATCTGCTGCCAGCCGGACCAGTTTCGGAGGCACTGCTCCTTCTGAAGTTGCGCGGCAGGTGGCGGCATGGGAAAAGAGACTGGATTCAGAGATAGGAGACCCCGATGGACTTCACGCTTAAAACGGTATTGCTCGCCGGATGTGCGCTCACGGTTCTGGCCGGATGCGGCCTGCGCGGCGGTCTTGAACGGCCCGATCCGATTTTCAAGGACGTTAAGCCCGTCGAAGCCGTTGTAGAACCCGCGCCCGAAGTCGAAGTCCGCGTACGTCCGCGGACAAATGAGCTCGGCGGGGAGTTACCGCTACCGGCGCCAGTGGAAGAGGTCGAAACCGCACCGCTTCCCGATGTGCAGCCATAGAAAGATTGTCAGGGTAAGTTTTGCACCATTTTGATTACAAGGCCGGGCGCCTGCATTGCGAAGATGTTGATCTTGGCAAGATTGCGGACGCGGTCGGCACACCGCTTTATGTCTACTCCACCGCCACGCTCAGGCGGCATGCCAAGGTGATTGCCGCCGCCTTTGCGGATGTTGATTGCCTGATCGCCTATTCGGTCAAAGCAAATGGCAATCTGGCCGTATTGGCCACGCTCGCCTCTGAGGGTTGCGGCGCCGATGTTGTCAGCGGCGGAGAAATGCTGCGCGCGATCAAGGCCGGTATTCCACCCGAACGCATTGTCTTCTCGGGTGTCGGGAAAACCCGCGACGAGATGGCACTCGGCCTTGAGCAGGGTATTCATCAGTTCAACGTCGAAAGCGGCGCAGAGCTTGAAACGCTCTCCGAGGTCGCCGCTGGCATGGGCCTTCAGGCGCCCATCGCCCTGCGTGTAAATCCGGATGTGGCGGCCGGTGGACATCCAAATATCTCCACCGGTAAGCAAGGTGACAAGTTTGGTGTGCCATGGATCGATGCAGAGGCGCTATATGCGCGCGCTGGAGATTTGCCCGGGATAAAGGTTTGCGGAGTGGATGTCCACATCGGCTCGCAAATTGGTGATCTGGAGCCTATGCGCCGGGCTTTTGCCAAAACCGTCGAACTGACCCGCAGGCTACGGAAGGCGGGGCACAATATCAGCCGGATCGATTTTGGGGGCGGCCTTGGCATTCCTTATGCTCAAAGCGATACGCCGGCGTCGCCGGCCGATTATGCGGCCATGGTGCGTGACGTGATTGGCGATCTGCCGATCCAGGTCATTCTGGAGCCGGGACGGGTCATTGCAGGCAATGCGGGTGTAATGATCACCGAGGCCCTTTATCAAAAACCTGCACCAGACCGGACGTTTCTGATTGTTGATGCGGGCATGAATGATCTGATGCGGCCCGCGCTTTATGCCGCCCATCATGATATTTTACCTCTGAACGAGCCTGATAAGGCGAGCGAAAACGATACGTTCGACGTTGTCGGTCCGATCTGCGAATCGACGGACAAGTTTGCCGCAAACCGCCCTTTGCCGCCGATCAAGTCCGGCGAACGACTGGCATTCCTGTCAGCGGGTGCCTATGGCGCCGTCCTGTCGTCACAATATAATGCGAGGCCTTTGGTCCCGGAAGTGCTTGTAGATGGGGAGAATTATGCCATCGTAAGGCGCAGACCGAGCTTTGAAGAGATGACGCAATTGGAGGCGCTACCGGATTGGTTGAGCTGAAACGCATAAAGGGCCTCGCCGCAAAAATTGCGCTCACACGGGCGCATCTGGTCGTTTTGCGCGTCATTGCAGCTTTTGGTCCGGCCCTTCTTCTGGGGGCGGGCTTCATGGCCCTTGCACTCTTTGGTGCGTTTGAGGTGATGTCAGCTCCCTTTCAGGCTGCCATTGTACTTGTGTTCTTCGCCATGGTGGCAGTGTTTGGCTGGCGCGGTATCAAGCGGTTCGAATGGCCCGCGGAGATAGAAGCGCGGAACGGGCTTGACCGGTCGAGTGAACTTCGCCCGATCGCCTCGCTCACCGACCGTCCCGCCGATCCCGCACCGGAGGGGCATATTCTGTGGCAAGCCCATCTGGAACGGTTGCGAAATGCGGCGGCAAAGTTGAAGCTACCGACCTTTGGGGCCCTATGGCGCGCCGTTGATCCGTATTATTTGCGTGCGATTGTTCCCGCCATTGTTTTGGTCGGGCTGCTTTTTGCCGGCGGACATGGTGGAGACAGGCTGTCTCGTGCGCTGTCGCCGGATATCGGCGCGATGATGGGGGGACAGAATGTTCGCGTTGAGGCATGGATTGTAGCCCCCGACCATACCCGCGCGCCGCCCATCTTCCTCAAGCCCGATGCCCAGAATGTTCGTGTGCCGGCTGGATCAGTTGTTACAATCCGCGCGCAGGCGCGATCAGCTCCCAAATTGGTTAGCCGAAGCAAGGGCAGGCGAACGGCAGTGAAGTTCAAGCCAACGCCTGATGGGGCTTTCGAAGTGACGAGCGTGATTGAAGCCGATACGGACCTGACCGTAAACTGGTGGGGCAAGCGTGCCGGATGGACTGTTTTGGCGTCTCCCGACGCGCCGCCCATGGTGGCCTTTCAGTCCGAACCTCTACTCGGTGAGGCCGACAAGACGGTATTTACCTGGGAAGCCGAGGATGATTATGGGCTTGCGCGGTTGGAACTGGCCCTGCGTCTGGTCACGCCCCATCCTGCCGCGCCGGATGAGGAACGCCGCGAACCTGTCGAATTACCAGGCGCGGGCCTGAAAACTGCCGAGGCCGATGCCGCGCTCGATCTTGTTCGCCATCCATGGGCAGGTCTGCCTGTCACCGCGCAGCTTGTCGCGACCGATGGAGCCGGTCAGGAAGGGAGGAGCGAACCGTACGAGTTTACCCTGCCAGAGAAATTACTCTTGCAGACACTTGCAAAAGCCATTCAGGAAGCCCGTGTCACCGCCCTGCGCGAACCGGGTGACTATACCTCGGACAGCTGGATCAACCGCCTCGAAGGCGCACCAGCAGGCATCCAGCGAGCCGATAGGATGCTCGAAGCGATCACGTTTGAGGGACACCGCTTCTTCGACCAATATGGACTCTATACAGCTCTGGTCACCGCCCGAGGCGTCTTCAAACACGCAAGCTCGACACAAGAGGCCACTCAGACCGATGATTTGCTTTGGGCGGCTGTCTTAAAGGCAGAATATGGTAGCGCCGCCGACGCACTGGCAGCGCTTCTCGCAGCGAAAAAGGCGCTGGAGGATGCCTTGCGAGACGGCGCGTCCGAGGAAGAGATTGCAAGGCTGACGGACGCTTTCCGACAAGCCGCAGAGAATTACGTGCAAGCCAAACTCGCCGAGGCCATTGCGAACGGCTTGCCCGAGGGGGCCAATCAGGACGGCCTCGACAATGAGCAGGCAGGCGGGGGCGGACCATCGGTCGGGCAGGATGGATTCGAAGAAATGCTCAATGCGCTTGAAGATCTGACCGAAACGGGTGCGTCAGACCAAGCCCGTCAGCTCTTGTCTGACATCACCAACATGCTGGAAAATTTGGAATTCCAGCAGGGGAATGGCTCCGGTGGCGGTGGCTTTGCGCTACCGAGCGATGGCTCTGGCGAAGAGGGTGAGGAGAGCGCCGAGCAGCAGGAATTGTCCGAGCAAATTGAAGAACTGGCCGACGCTTTGCGTGAACAGCGTGAGCTGAACGATGAGACACTTGAAGCGAGGCGACAGGGCCGCGAGCGCAATGAGCAGGAAGGCACTGGCGAAGCGCTGGCTGACCGTCAACGCGAGCTTGGCGAGGCGCTCGACCAGTTGGCAGAACGCGGCGAGTTCGGTGGCTCTGAGACCGGTGAGGAAACCGAGGGCACTGGCGGAGACGAAACCGGAGAACAGGCGGACGGCGGCGGCGTCGATCCGGATGCGCTGGCACAGGCGCGCGAGGCCCAGCGCCGCGCAGCCGATGCGCTCGAACGGGGCCAATTCGGACGTGCCGAGCGCAATCAGGCCCTGGCCACAGAACGCCTTCGCGACATTGCCGGTGATCTGGCCGAACAGCTCGATGCCCTTAGCGAAGGCGAAGACGGCGAACGCAATCCGACAGATCCGTTCGGCAACCCGCTCGGCGGGGTCAATGACGGCACCGGAGTTGACGTGCCCGACAGATCCGAACGCCAAAGAGCATTGGATATCCTCGAAGAACTGCGCGAGCGCTATGGCGAAACCGAGGATGAGGACGAGCGAAACTATCTGGAGCGTTTGCTCGATCGGTTCTAGTGCGGCCTAGTTTGAAATCAGGTCCGAATACCGGATGGTTTTGCCGTCTATCCGCGCGCGCGGACGTTCAGGCGGGTTTGCCGTGGCCGTCCCAAGATAGATGAAACCTGCAACGCGTTCCGTGTCACCAAGGCCAAGCGCCTGATCGATGCCTTCGTGAAACGCGAGCCATTCGGTAAGCCAGACACCCGCCCAGCCGGCGGCATTCGCGGCCAGCAGGAGATTTTGACAAACCGCACCGACAGAAAGTTCCTGCTCCCAGACCGGAGTTTTGTGGGCCGTATCCGGAGATGAGATCACGGCAATGACAACTGGCGCCCGTGTGAACCGACTGGCCTCAAGATCAAGATCGCGAGGATCAGCATCCGGCGTATCAGCGGCATAGATTTCCATGATCTTTTGGCCGAAGCGGGCGCGATCTTCCCCCGCAAAAGTAATAAATCGCCAAGGTTCGAGCCGCCTATGATCGGGAACACGGCTGGCCACGCGGAGCAATTGCAAGATTACGTCCTCGCTTGGGCCAGGTGCGCCGAGCGTGTTCTTTCCAGCAGATCGGCGCAGGGCCAGCAGCGCGCGGGCGTCACGACTAGGGCGGGTCGGCAGCAAACAACGGCCAACGGCTGGGGCGGGCGGGAAAATTTCGGTCATTGGGGGCCTTTACGCCAACTGCCCGTCAAATTGAAGAGGAACCCGCGCTCGCGCGTCAAAGAAACGGTTGATCAAATTAGAGAAAGATCGCCTGCCAGGAGAATCTTCTTCTAAAACACCTTACCTATATTAAATTGAGTTTGACTATTGAACGGCGTTCAATATTTAATCGATGTATTGTAATTTTGAAGCTTGGGCGTAAGCGATCATGGACCAACTCAGCGAGACGGAGAAATCCCCAGCTCAAAGGCGGCATCAAAAAGTGCGCCAGATGATCCTGTCTGTGGCCGACAGGGTTTTCGCACGTGACGGAGAGGCTGGGCTGTCGATCCGGAGGCTGGCCGATGAAATCGACTATTCGCCCGGCGCAATTTACAAATATTTTGAGTCCAAGCAGGAACTGCTCGACGAGTTGAAAGAAATGTTTTTCGAGCGTTTGCTTGACGAGCTACCTGTATTTGACGAGCGCTCTGAAGACTATGCAGGATTTGCGCGCTCCAGCATCGAAACCTATATCCGGCTCGGATTGGAGGCACCGCACCATTACGAGACCGCGTTTGCTGGCACAGCGGAACGCCGGACGGTGGAATTGGATATGTCTGCAGCCAGCGCCAAGGAACGCGCTTTTTTCCGCCTATATGACATGATCCGTATGGGCATTGAGCGGGGCGTGTTTGCCTCGCAACTTGACGCTTTGCACGCGGCAAAATCGGTCTGGGCGGCATCCCACGGCCTCGTTTTGTTGATGATCCACTTCCCGCATTTCGACAATGCTTTCACGGGCGATCATGCTGAGGCAGAGCCCCCCGACGCGGTCATTTGCCGCCACGCCGATTTCCTCATTCGTGGGATAAGCGCATGAACCAGACAGGTGCACATATGAACGAGCGAAGCGTCCGCGAGAAACGTCCGACGGCGGCCAAGGGTGGTCTTTTCCTGATCGGCCTGATCATCCTTATCGGCCTATTGGCGCTGATTGCCCTGACCCAGCGCTCATCTGAAGGGCCGTTCATCCCCGAAGCTGCGCCTGACGCTCTGCGGGTGACGGTCGTATCGGCTCAGTTGCAGGAGACATTGACCCTGCAAGAGAGCTTTTCAGGTCTTGTGGTCGCCCGTCGCACAAGCCAGCTTGGATTTTCTGCTGGTGGCCGTGTGATTGGCGTGGATGTTGATGTCGGTGACCGCGTGCAGGCCGGACAGCCGCTGGGTCGGCTCGATACGCGAAATCTGCAAGCCCAGCTTGCCGCCGCTGAAGCCAGTATAGCCGAAGCGCGTGCGAACTATCAGCTCAGCCGGACCGTGGTTGAACGCCAAACAAAACTGTTTGAACGCGGCCATGTCGCCCAGCAGCGGGTGGACGAAGCCACAGCGCAGGCCTCTGCAGCGGCGGCCCGGATCGAAGCGGCGAATGCTCAAGCTGACGCGCTCAGAGTGGCCATTGATCTCTCTGTGATCCGTGCCCCCTTTGCAGGTACGGTGACAAACCGGATGATCGATGAAGGTGCAATTGCCATCCCGGGCGCACCGATATTGGAACTCGTCGAAGACGGAAAGCTCGAAGCGCGTATCGGCCTGCCTGCTTCGAGCGTCAGTGATCTCGTTGCAGGACAACAGGTTGAGCTGATTTCTGATCGCGGTCCGGTTGCGGCAAACCTGCGTTCAAGCACAGGGGTCGTCGATCAGACCCAGCGAACCGTGATGGTGATTTTTGACATTGTGTCGCCCAAAGATGTGAACACAGGCGCGATTGTGCGGCTCTCGCTCGACCGGACCGTGCAAGAACGCGGGGTCTGGCTGCCTGTTTCTGCACTGACAGAATCAGCGCGCGGTTTGTGGTCAGTCTATGTCGCTGCACCGGCAGATGGCGGCTGGACGGCCAAGCCTCAGCTGGTCGAGATTGTCCAGACCGAAGGCGACCGGGTGTTCGCTCGCGGAACGGTTCGTGAGGGTGACCAGATTATTGTCGATGGGTTGGGGCGACTCGTGCCCAGCCAGCCCGTACAGCCAGTCCAACAGGCACCTTCGCTGGCTGCAACCCGTCAGGGCGAGGGCTAGGAAGATGTGGGGCAGCCTGTTCTACCGATTACCACGCCTGACCGTGCTGGCCATTCTTGTCGCATTTGCGGGCGGACTGGGGGCTATGTTGACACTGGGCCGTCAGGAAGATCCAACGCTGATCGAACGGTTCGGCTTCGTGCTGACCACGCTTCCAGGCGCAGATGCCGAGCGCGTTGAAGCGCTGATCACTGAGCCCATCGAGAGCATGCTACGTGAGTTACCCGAAATTGACGAACTCGACTCTGTGTCGCGTGCCAATGTTTCACAGGTACAGATTTCTCTTTCGGAAGATCTGAATGCAAGCGAAGTGGACAATGCGTGGAACTTGATTCGCCAACAGGTCGAAGCTGCGCGGGCCGACCTTCCGGTTGGTGCAAGCGTCCCTGAAACCGAGCGGGTTTTTGTCGGAGCTTCCACGTTTTTGGTCGCGCTTATCTGGGACGATGACAGAGAGGCCGAAGCGGCCGTCATGGGGCGTCTGGCAGAGAGCCTCGGTGACCAGTTTCAAAATTTGCCGGGTACAGAAGAAGTCCGGTTGTTTGGCGAGCCAAGCGAAGAAATCCGCGTGGTACTGGACAGCGATGCGCTCGCATCAGCCGGGCTTTCAGCGCGACAGGCCGCCGCCATTGTTGCGTCCTCGGACGCGCGTGTCCCAGCTGGCCAGCTGCGAACGGGTGACAGAGACTTCAATCTTGAGGTTGGCGGTGCGTTTGACTCGATCTCGCGGATCAGGGCGACCCCTCTGGTCCAGCGTGCGGACGGGACCGCGCTGCGGCTAGGTGACATCGCCGAGGTCGAGAAAGGCCTTGCTGATCCTGCCCGTGTGATGAACTTGACCGACGGCAAGCGCTCGGTTCTGGTCGGCGCTTTCATTCAGCCCGGCCAAAGAGTCGACTTATGGGCCGCGCAGGCACGGCTCATCGCCGAAGAGTTCCGGCGCGTCGCTCCGGCTGGAATTGAAGTTCGGACCATGTTTGATCAATCGACTTATACCGAGGCCCGGCTTGGCGGCTTGGCGCAAAACCTGGGAATCTCGGCATTGATCGTCTTTGCTGTCCTCTTCTGCCTGATGGGCTGGCGTTCGGCGATTGTTGTTGGCCTCGCTTTGCCGCTTACGGTTTGTCTCGTTCTAATTCTGTTTAACATTTTCGGCATACCGCTCCACCAGATGTCGGTCACTGGACTGGTCATCTCGCTGGGTCTTTTGATCGACAATGCAATTGTGGTCGTGGATGAGTATGATCAGAAGCGCAATGCCGGTATTGCTGTGCCCGATGCAATCAATCAGTCGATGAAGCACTTGCTGGCGCCGCTCGGGGCGTCGACGCTGACAACCGCGCTGGCATTTGTTCCAATTGCGCTTTTGCCTGGCAGCGCTGGCGAATTTGTCGGGATGATCGGGACGTCGGTTATCTTTTCGATTTGCTCGTCATTCCTGATAGCAATGACCGTCATACCGGCGATTGCGGGACATTTTGATATGGGGGACCGCAGTGCCCGGCCGCGCCGCTGGTGGCGGGACGGGTTGGCGATTGACTGGGTCAGTGACGGGTACCGCTGGACGATCGGGCTGGTGCTCAAATATCCGCCCATTGGCATTCTGCTGGGTGTCGTGCCGGCTGTGATCGGCGGCTATCTTGGCGGCACACTGCCAAGCCAGTTCTTCCCGCAAACTGACCGTGACCAGATGCAGATCGAGGTCACACTGGCCGCCGAAGCCTCCATCGACGAGACCATCCGTGTCACCGAGCGGGCCACTGAACTCCTGCTGGCGGAAGAAGGTGTCGAGGGCATCAACTGGACCATCGGGGAAGAGGGGCCAAGGGTTTATTACAACTCCTTTTCGACCGCCCGCGGCGTCACCAGTTTTGCCAATGGCTTCCTACAGCTCGACCACCCAAAACGCGCCCGTCAGATTGTCGCCCGTTTACAAGCCAAAGTGCGCGCGGAGTTTCCCGATGCGCAGTTCTTGATCCTGCCATTCGAGCAGGGCCCGCCCGTGGATGCGCCGGTTGAGCTTCGACTTGCTGGCAACGATCTCCGCCAGCTGAATGATTTGGGCAATCAGCTACGGGTTGTTATAGCTCAGTCACCAGGCGTGACCTACACAACCTCCAGCCTGCAAACGGGGACGCCAACATTTACGTTCGATCTGGATGAAGCGGCAACGGCGATGGCGGGCGCGCGGCTTGCGGATCTTGCCGGCGAACTTAGCATAGAATTGGAAGGCGCGCTGGCAGGCAGTGTGCTTGAAGGCGTAGAAGAACTGCCCGTTCGGGTGATCGCGTCCGACCGGCGCCGCTCCGAGCTCACGGATTTGCGGTCAAAGACCGTGGGGGCAGGCGCAGACGGCATGGGCACACCCCTCTCGGCGCTCGGGCAAGTCCGCCTTGTTCCTGACGCAGCCGTAATCACGCGGCGGAATGGTGTGCGTATCAATACGATCCAGGCTTTTCTGGAGCCCTACGCTCTGCCTGCGCCCACGCTTGCCGCCATTCAGGAACGCATCGAAGAATCCGGTTTCGAAATACCGTCGGGTTTCGAACTGACCCTTGGTGGTGAAGCTGAAGCCAGCGGCGATGCGATCACAAATCTGGCGGCATTGGCCATTCCTTTGATACTGATCATAACGGGGGCTGTGGCCTTGGTGTTCAATTCGTTCCGCATGGCAGCCCTCGTCCTTATCAGTGGCGGTCTGGCTGTCGGGATGGCGTTTTTCGGGGTCTGGTTGTTCAATCTGCCGCGCGGGTTTAATGCGATTCTCGGCGCGCTTGGCCTGCTCGGAATTGCGATCAATGGGACGATTGTGGTGCTCACGCAGCTCACTGCGAGCCAAGCGTCAATGGATGACGATGTCGAGGCCCAGCGCGAGATTGTCGTCGATGCCACGCGGCATATCGTCGGCACCACGTTAACGACAATGGGCGGTTTTGTGCCCCTGATTATGGCGCGCGACCTGTTTTGGTTGCCCTTGGCGACATCAATTGCGTGCGGGGTGTTGGGATCGGCCATTCTGGCGCTATATTTTGTTCCGGCCGTTTTCCGGATCATGACCATGCGGCCGATTGAGAAATTGCTGATCCGGCTGGGACTCGCGCAGAAAAAGACGCACTTGCCCGCAGAGTAAAAATTCTGTGAGTTGCATTATGGTCCCCGATTGCCCATTTTAGGGCGTTAAGGAGGAATGAGACATGCTGGCGTCCGAAAACGATATCGAACTATCTTCCGAGGCGCTTTGGACGAAGCTCCGGTTTGAAGCGAGAGAAGCGGCGCGGGACGAACCTGCGCTGAGCACATATCTTGACGCAGCTATCTTGAACCAGCCTGACCTGGCGTCGGCGCTGGCTTTCCATCTTGCAGAGAAACTGTCGGATCGCCGAATGACGGCCCTGCAGGTTCAGGAGATCTTTCAGCAGGCTTATGATGACGAGCCTGCGATTGTTCAAGCGGCGGAACGGGATATGAGCGCGGTTCTTTCACGCGATCCGGCTTGCTATCAATTGCTACAGCCGTTCCTGTTTTTTAAAGGTTTTGCCGCTTTGCAAGTCTACCGGATCGCCCACTGGCTATGGCGGTCCCAGCGCGAAATTCTGGCCTATCATTTCCAGAGCAGCGTGTCGGAACTGTTTCAGGTCGATATTCATCCGGCGACCCGAATTGGCTCCGGTGTTATGTTTGACCACTCAACCGGCATCACAATGGGGGAGACGGCCGTCGTCGGCGATGATTGCTCGATTCTGCAGGGCGTTACCCTTGGCGGCACGGGCAAGGAAACCGGCGACCGGCACCCGAAAATCGGAAATGGCGTGCTCGTATCTGTCGGCGCGAAAGTACTCGGTAATATTACGGTGGGCGATGACGCGAAGATTGCCGCTGGCAGCGTTGTGCTGAAGAATGTCGAACCGCTTTGCACCGTGGCAGGCGTTCCGGCTGTTCCTGTCGGAGGGCCGTGCGCGGAAGCGGCGCGGAATATGGATCAGTCTCTTCCCGAATAGGACATTTTAGACTTGCGCCAAGCTGAATCGTATTTAGCTTGCGCTTTTTATTCAAGGACATAGGTATGGAACGCGAAGAAACGCAGCAGCTTGAAGCGTATTTGAAAAAGAAACTTCATCCCAGCATTAGCCTAAAGGCTCGCGATAAGACCGGCGACAGTGTCGAGGTTTATCTTGGTGCGGAGTTCATTGCAGTCGTCTACAAAGATGTCGATGAAGGTGAAACGGCTTATCAGTTCCAGATGACGGTATTGGAAGAAGATCTCGCGGGCTAAGCCCTTCCTGATACGCCGCCGTCTCGGAGCAGCAGAGATTTGAACAAGACCTTGCCCCCAAGCCCCAACGCGCCCAAACGCGCTGTCTTCCTTGAGGGCGATCTGATGCGACACGTCGCTATTATGTCGCTGTCAGCGAGCGTCGGGCTGATTTCGATTTTTCTGGTTGATTTCATCGATCTTCTGTTCATTGCACAGCTCGGAAATCCCGCGCTGACATCCGCGGTAGGGTTCGCGGCGACCGTGCTCTACATCACTTTCGCTGTTACGCTTGGCTTGAACATAGCTTGTAGCGCCTTGTCGGCGCGACTGATCGGGCAGGGCGATCTTGATGGTGCCCGAAAACTTGCAACCAGCGCTGTCGCGTTCGGTATCGCGATCAGTCTTGTGATTGGAACAGTGTTCTGGCTGGCGGCGCCCCATGTGCTGACGCTGCTCGGGGCCACTGGCGAAGCACATGCCAAAGCGGTGAGCTATTTTCGCATTGTGGTTTCGGCCATGCCGGTCGCGACGGTCGGCATGATGACCGCAGGCCTGTTGCGCGCCCATGGCGATGCGCGGCGCGCCATGACTGTCACGCTGGTGGCAGGTGCGGTAAACGCGGTGCTCGATCCGATCTTTATCTTCTGTTTTGGCTGGGGGCTGGAAGGGGCAGCGATTGCCTCCGTTTGCGCACGCTTTGCCACGCTCGCCACCGCGCTCTATCCGGTCATCAAGCATTATGGCGGCTTCGCTCCGTTCAGTCTTGCCCGCTTCAAGCTGGACTTGGCGCCGGTACTGGCGCTCACCATTCCGGCCATTCTGACCAATGTTGCAACGCCCGTCGGGAACTCCATTGTCACTCGCGTGCTCGCCCCGTTTGGCGATGAAGCGGTGGCGGGCATGGCCGTTGTCGGCCGGGCGACCTTGCTGTCCTTTTGTGTGATTTTCGCGCTATCGGGCGCCGTTGGTCCCATCATTGGACAGAATTTCGGCGCAGGGCAATATGACCGTGTTCGCGAAACCCTGCGACGCGCCATGATCTTTGCGGCGGGCTTTGTCGCTTTGGCTTGGGGACTGTTATTGCTCGGAAATGGGCTGATCTCGGATCTGTTCAAGCTTCAGGCCGAGGGGCGCGAGATCGTGTTCTGGTTTGCCGCTCTGATCGCGCCGCTATTTATCTTCAACGGGTCGTTATTTATCTCGAATGCGGCGTTTAACAATCTCAAACGACCGATCTGGTCCTCGCTTTTGAACTGGGGCAAGAACACGATCGGTGTGATCCCGTTTGTGCTACTTGGTGCACATATTGGCGGCGCGCCGGGGGTTTTGGTTGGCCAGGCCATTGGCGGGGTCTTCTTCGGCGTGCTCGGCCTCTGGCTCGCCTTCAGGCTGGTGAATCGTTACCAGAGCGGGGCAGCGGATCCCGATAAGCCGACATGGCGGCTTAGGTCAGCACAAAGTTAAAACAGACCAAAGCGCGCCTAAGGTTGGCCTATCCGCCAAGCTTTGAAGCGGGCAAGGACAATCAGATGGGCGAGCAGCGTGAGTGCCAGAAAAACAATTGCGATCTCCCCAAAGTAGTAGCTTGCTGGCGCGGCTATGATCACAACGATCAGCAGTGATGCTCCAATCGAATATAGACGGTGTTTACCCTTGAAAACGCTTCGAGCGAAACTGGCTGTGATAAACGCGACCCAAAGCACTTCCAATGCAAGTGCAATCGCCAGCAATAAGCCAAAGCCCGCAGCTTCGCCTCCCCAACCCATTCCGAGCATTCCACCTATCCCTAGACCTCTAGTGTGACCTTGGAAGTTTTCCCTTTCGCAGCGAGACGGCGCGCTCTGAGGGCGCGCAGTTCGGCCCCCAAATGCGCCTCGAAATAGGCGTCGCAGCCAAGACACATATTCTCGACAATGCGGCCCTTGCCGTCTTCCTTGGCAGACTTCTTGCGGAAGGTCTGCGCATCCCAGCCATGCTCTGCGCCCATCTCTTCGGGCGCGCCGCGATTGAGCGCCTGAATGGCAGGCAGGGTGGCCACACTATCAAATATCTCCTGCAGCGTTTCCTCGGTTAGATTTCCAATCGGCGCCTTGGTTTTCAGACAGCATGGATAGACGTTCCCATTTGGCTCAATCGAAACTTCCGAGCCTGCTTTGCCGATCTTCAAAAAGTTCAACCCGCCAGACCAGCGTGCGCAGAAGTTTGTATCATACGCAGCATCAGACAGCCCGTTCGCAAACGCCCGACCGCGTGGCCACAACTCGCCAATCCACAAATCCGGTTGCGCACCGAAAAACAGGAAACTGGGTCCCTCACGTTTCGACTTGGTGTCGAGATCGGGTGCTTTGAGCCGCTCGTCTTTCTGGCCGCCGAGCGAGACTTCGTGGACACCGCGCGAGGCCATCATCGAACGGATGTCCGCCATGAATTTGAATTTCTTCTCGCCCTTCATGCCAACATGATAGTCGTCAATCGATGCGATCGCGATACTGTCCACGCCTTTGGTCAGGAGCGCATCCAGAATGTCCTCGGTCAACACATCGCCAGTCGTCTGGATCGAAATCTTTGGCATGCCATTGCCATATTTCGCTTTGAGCGCGTCAAGGGCAGGATAGAAGAGTTCTTCCCGCACGCCGTCGATCAGAAGTTCGCCCCCAGCCATGACCAGCAGCGTCCGCTCGCGTTGTCCAGTGTTTTCGTCGAGCCACGTCATATCATCTGGCAAATTGGCAATCACCGCTTCATAGGCGCGCTGACCTTCGCCCACGACCTCGCTCAGCGCATCGCGTACATAGGGGTGAAACCGATCATCATAGCAATGTTTGCAGCGACGGTGGCAGGCCCACGTGAGAACCCAATAAAGAGATTGCATCTATGATCGACCTTTCGTGCCGGACTAATTATCCCGCACGCGTTGCGTGATCTTGGTCCCTTGGATACCGCCGCCGCCCATGAGCCCTTGCTGGCCATAGATGAAGGCATAGACATCCGCGCGCAGCGTGGTGCTTGTCAAATTACGCCCAAGTCCTTTGTCAGCAATAACGACGCTTGGACCGACCCCAATCTCCCAGCCCTCTGAATTATTTATATAGTCGAGCGCGCTTTCATTGGTGAACACAAGCGCGTAGCCAAACCGTTGCGCTCCCGCTTGGAAGCCCCAGGAGGCCGACACGCTGTTATAGTAACCCACGGTCTCGTCACCCTTAATCAGAACTCCATCCCCATAGGCCCCGCCAGCTATGAAGCCGGCTTTCACTATGTTTGGGAAGATCAGAACCGCTTCCGCGTCGGCGTTCAGGGCGCGGGCAGCATCATTGGTCTGGACAAAGTTTTCCCACGAGGTGCGACCATCGGTATCTATTTCGGCTGCGCTGGCGAAAAGCGGTGTCGGGCGCGCGTCGCTTGCACACGCGGCAAAAGCGAAAACGGCTATTACTGGCAAAACATACTTGATAAGTCTCATGGCTAATTCCTCTACTCTCGTGCCTTTCTTTATATCCCTGATTGCCGGGCATAAGTCTACATCAATGACGGGCTCTTGTCCGGACCTCAATTTGTGGTGAGCGATGTGGTCGACCAGTGTGCAATTGTGCCACAATCTTTATGGCCGAAGAAACCTTTGCGAGGCGTCGAATTGAAATTGTCCAAACGCCTGCTCGATCTCTCTGAACAGTTCTTGCTACTTGCCGCGCTGATCTGGTTTTTTACGCGAATCTGGCCGGCCGCTGAAGACTTCGGCACGCTCTATGATAGTCTCTATGCGGTTCTGATCGTCATATCGGAAGGTGCCGTAATCCTGTTCGTGGTATCCCGCGCGCCGACCGACGATATCTCCATCCGCTTCTGGGACTGGCTGATCGCAATTCTCGCAACGATCGGGCCGCTCTTCGTCAATGCAAGTGAGTGGCTGATTGAGGTCGGAGCCATCCCGGAGCTGCCGATTGTGATACGCAACACCTACACTGTTCAATACGAATTGGGGTTGGCTCTGTTGTTCATAGGCATGTTCATCCACATCGGTGCAAAGCTCAGCCTCAATCGCAGTTTTGGCATTGTGGCGGCCAATCGCGGGGTTCGCCAGAATGGGCTTTACCGCTTTGTGCGCCATCCAATGTATTTTGGTTATGTTGTGGCCCATACCGGCTTCTTCCTGACATCGGCCTCGATCTGGAATGCACTGGTCTATGGCTTTGTCTGGAGCCTGTTTGTGGCGCGAATTTTTGCCGAGGAGCGCGTGCTCAGCGAGGACGCGGCCTATCGCGCCTTTAAGGAAAAAACGCGCTACCGTCTCGTGCCCGGCATTTTCTAACGACAGGTCAGGCCAAAGATCCGCCGCCGAGATTGGTGCCGATACCGCCATGCAATGCAAACCCCCGCTGAATATATTCCAGCAACGGATCACCCGCTGCAAGCGGCGGTGTCGTCGCGGCCGCTTTGATCCATGCAAAGAAAGCCAGCACAATATAGTCCCCATAGCCGGGCCCATCACCATGTAGCCAATCTGATTTGGCCACCTCGGCACGTAATGGCTCAATCGCCTTGCGCGCTTCGGGCAACACACCGTCGCGCCCGGCGCAAAGTTGTTCTATGGTCGCGCCGAAACGCGCCTCCCGCGTGGTTCGGAAATAGTTCGCATTCTCGGGGTCGAGCTTGTCGAGCACATCGCCGATATAGAGCGGGAAGAATGCGGGGAAGGCGTGCTGGCCGAGCAATCCGTCAATCTCCTTGGCCCGCTCATAGGCGACACCATCAAACAGGAGAGGCGTATCGGGATATGTGTCGTCCAGATAGGCGGCGATGCCCCAGCTATCGCAAACTTCCGTACCATCGTCTTCGATCAGCACAGGCACCGTCTTGTGCCGTCCCTCGCAAGTCTTCGGAATATCAACAAAGCCAAGCCGGACGGTTTCATAGGCCAGCCCCTTATGCGCAAGGGCATATTTGGTCCGCCAAACGAACGGGCTTTCCACATTGGCAAGTTCAAGCAATTTACGGGGCATAGATGTGTTTCCAGTGTTGAGGTTGACTCGATAGCGCTAACAAGCCGGAAAACATGTGCGAAAGCAATACAGGATGCTTTCACGCTTGTGTTTTTGGGCGATGCTCATGGGGGGCACCGGGCCCGGTCACGTAAATCCCTTGATGACTAAAGTGTCCGGCGAGCCTTCTTTTTTGTCCCGTAGATATAAGTAGGCCGAAATAGTGGTCAGTACATAGATAAAGCCTACGAGGGAGCTCGTTGCATATCTGACCGTATAGTAAAAAACCCATTCGAGCACTGTGTCTGGTATGCCATTTTGTTGTATAAATATAGCTCCGAAAAATCCACAAATGAACTGTACCACTGTAAACACAAGAACGATCGAGAATATCTGTAGGCGGTATTTTTGTGTTAGATGAACGCTGCGTGATACGGCTGTCCAGACGGGTGCTTTCTCAATTGCAGCGGTGGGGCCCGCAACGAAGAAAAACGTGCCGAACACAATTGCCGGCAACATGAATAGCAAGGATGCGGTTTCGGTGAATGGCGTTACAAAGATCATGTATGCCCAGCATGGCAAAAAGGATGAGAAACCTGACGTGATCAGATCTTTGACAGAGGCTTTTTCGTTACGGCGATATGCGCGAAGCACGGCAAAGAATATGCCTAATTTTAGCGCAATCAGAATGCCGAAGGTGACGTTTGTGATGAGCCCCCTGACTTGGTCCCAGAGGAAATCCTGCATGAAGAACATCAAGATATTTTCGCCAAGAAGGCTGGTATCTGGACGTGGGGCAATATGATCCCCAAACTCGTATATGTCCGGAACAATCCCTACAAGCTTTAATCGTCCGTACAAAAAGCTTGGCAAGGCAAGGATAAGGTGGACCGTCAGCAGCAAGCGCCAATGCGCCTGGAAACACCCAAGTGCCACCGTCACGGTTTGCGTGATCATCCATTAACTCGCTGAGATATTGTAAGGCTCAAAACGAACGCCCGGAGCAATTTGCCTTATATTCGGCAACTGCGTCTGGCATCCAGCGACGAAAATTCTCGGCGCGTGTTTCAGAAGCCGGATGAGTGCTCATCCATTCGGGCGGGGCCTGTCCACCGCTGAGCGCACCCATTCGTTCCCACAGCTCTGGCGCTTCACGTGGATCGTAGCAAGCGCGCACCAGAAGATCGAGCCCGATCTTGTCCGCTTCGGTTTCATGGTCGCGCGAGAATTTGTTAAGCCCGCCAGATGCTGCAAACCCGAACGCGCCCATGACCGCGCGCTGCTGGGCAATCCCCATATCGCCAAGCCCCAGTCCAACCGCCATCTGGCCAAGCTGGGCAACTTTCTGCTGGCTCATCCGCTCCGCGCCATGATGGGCGAGGGCATGGCCGATCTCGTGGCCCATAATCACGGCAAGCATGTCGAGGTCGCGCAAATCATCATCCGGTTCGAACACGCCATCATTGTCCCCGGCGACATCCATGATCTTCGTGTAAACCGCGACATAACCACCCGGCAGGCAAAACGCGTTCGGCTGCTCTGACGGGACGACATTGTATTGCCAGTTAAATTTTTCCGAGACCGGTTCGAATCGGTAGCCCTGATCAAGCAATTCGTTCTCAAGCTGGACTGAAGCGCGCTGCAAATCTCTGCCGATCCGGCGCACTTTCTCGACGATCTCGGCTTCAACCGGCCCGCAGCGCGTCGTCTCGCACAAAACACCCCCAGGTTCGCCTTGCAGAATCTGCACATAAGATTGCTCGCCCAACTGGGACGCCTCGTCAATCGAGACCGTGATCAACTGATTCCTGCCCGAAAAAGGCACGGTTTGCTGATTTGAGAACCAATACACAGCGAGGCCGACAAGCGCGACAATCACAATCTTGAACCGGCCACCCAGCAGCGCTCCCAAGCCGCCTCGGCGCCTGCCATATCCCTGTTGTGGTCTACGCATCCTTGATCCCCTTTATCCGGTGGAGTCACCATATCCGAGGCTTGGCGTGGCAAGCAAGCACGGCTTGTGTATATAAATGGGGATGATCGAGACACGCCCCTCTGCCGATACGGCGCAGATGCCGTCGAACAACGACACGCAAATCATCGATGTGATCTGCGAATGGCTGCTCTATATCTCGGCGGCCCTGATCACAGCTGGCGTTCTGACCCCGTCCGTGTTTCGCCCGAAACTGTTCGGCGGAGAGGAATATACCGTGATGGGCGCGGTCGAGCAGCTTGCCGGATCAGGGCTGTGGCTTCTGGCAACAATCGTCATCGTGTTTTCGATTATCTTCCCACTGGCCAAAACGCTGATCGCGGCTGTTATCTTCCGGTTTGGCAACCGCACCTCCAAGCGCACCGCCCAGCTCATGCAGTTCTTCGGCAAATGGTCCATGCTCGATGTCTTTCTTGTTGCACTTCTGATTGCGCTGACCCAAATGTCCGAATTACGCGCCTTGGAACCCAGACCGGGGCTGTATCTCTTTGCCGTGGGTGTTATCCTGAACAATATTGCGACTGCGCGCCTTGCCTGGGCGCGGGCCGCCTAATCGCCGGAGTGACCAGACTATGAGCCAACCCAAAATGGAAATACGGATCATCCCCGTAACCCCCTTGCAGCAAAACACGTCAATGATCTGGAACACCGAAACCAAGGAGGGCGTGTTCGTCGATCCCGGTGGCGAGACCGCACGGTTGATGGCGGCGGCCGAACAGTTCGGCGTGAAGATCGTCAAGATATGGCTCACGCATGGCCACTTGGATCATGCGGGCGCTGCGGCGGAGATTCGCGAATTGACCGGTGCGCCGATCGAAGGGCCACACGAAGACGATCAGTGGCTACTGGACGAAATCGAAGCCCAAGGTGCCAAATATGGCATCTCCGATGGCCGCAATGTCATCCCGGACCGTTATCTCAAAGAAGGGGATACGCTAACCTTGGGCGATATGGAGTTCGGCGTGACCCATTGCCCCGGTCACACGCCGGGGCATGTCGTAATCTACAATCTTGAAGGCAAACTGGCATTTGTCGGCGATGTTCTGTTTCGCGGCTCGATTGGCCGGACCGATTTCCCGAAAGGTAATCATCAACAATTGCTCGATGCTATTGTGCGCAACCTCTGGCCCTTGGGAAATGACATGCGCTTTGTGCCCGGTCATGGTCCAATGTCGACCTTTGGTCAGGAACGACAGGACAATCCATTTGTGGCCGATGGCGTCCTGCAAGCAGGAGCCTGATCGGCCATGGAGCCAGATTTTCCTCATGGCTCATACGCGCCGGGTCTGGCCGTTCGGTCTATCCTGCTTCTAAGCCAGAATACGGCGCTTGGACGCGGCAAAGCGCGCAAACTGATGGCCGCGCTGGTGCGCCGGTTCAGCGCTGAAGTGATTGATGCCAAACTGTTCGGCCAGAATGCCAGACTATATTTGCACAATAACAGTTCCGAGGTGAAAGCGCTCATGAACCCGCGCCGCTACGCCCGTCGGGAGCTAGATTTTTGTACGCAAAACCTACCTGCCAAAGACGGCGTGTTTGTTGATATCGGCGCGAATGCCGGCCTGTTTTCGCTCGGCGTGCTCGAGCATATGTCCAGCGGGACGGTGATCGCAGCCGAGCCGCAGCCCACTCTATACAAGCGACTGACAGCGAACTTGGAAACGTTCAATTCCAGTCGCGCCAATCGGCCTGACTTTCATATATTGCAGACCGCTATTGGCGCGTATGATGGCGAACTGTCGCTTTCGGTGCCTGATCAGCTTGGCCAGGCAAGTGCACGCACTCTGGCCGGTGCCGCGACCATTAACGTCCCGGTCCGGCCTCTGCTCGGCGTGATCGAGCGTTTGAAAATTCCGCAGATTGATGTGTTAAAAATAGATGTCGAAGGCTTTGAGGATGAGGTCATTCTACCCTTTCTGAAAACAGCCCCTGAAACACTTTGGCCAAGCGCGATCGTCATTGAGCATTGCCACCGTGATCGCTGGAAGCGTGATTGCGAAGCCGCATTGCTCAAGGCAGGCTATTGGATTGCGGACAAGGACCGAACCAACCTGATGTTTGCGCGGAGGTCAGGTTGAAACCGCTCAGGCTGTCTTTCCGCAAAGTGTTTCCGCGCGGACTCTACGCGCGCAGCGTTCTGATGACCTTGTTACCTGTTACCATCATTCTCACTCTGATGACGATCTATTACTATAACGGCCATTTGCGGGCGGTGAACACCAAGCTCATTCAGGCGGTGGCGCGCGATGTCGATTTTATTGATCAGACTTGCCAGATAAATGAGAGCAATATGACAGCCATGGCTGTGATCGAGGCTCGGCTGTCTCTGCGGTTCGATTGTGACTTCCGGTCAGACGCCGAAGACGCGCGACTGACGGGCTGGTTTCCCTATCGCGGCGATGTCAGAGCCGTGCTGGAAGACCAGTTGAGACGTCCGGTCGAGGTCGCGCTCCTGTCGGGTCGACGTGTGCTTGATATCCGTGTGATTTCGCCCGAAAAAACGCTCCGTATAGAGATAGACCGCAAGCGCGCACTCGTTATAAATGGTCATATTTTCATTGTCTGGGTCATCGCATTCAGTCTTTTCATGGTCACGACAGCGCTCGCCTTTCTGCGAAATCATGTCCGCTCGATCCTCAGACTTACCGAAGCGACCCAGAGCTTTGGGCGAGGACAATCCTTGTCTGGGTTCGTACCCTCTGGCGCAAATGAAATACGCGCAGCCGCCAAAGCCGTCATCGAAATGGGAGAGCGGCTGACGGGGTTTACCGAGCAGCGCACGGCCATGCTCACCGGTGTCAGTCATGACTTGCGTACGCCCTTGACCCGGCTCAAACTCCATCTGGCCATGCAGGAACAGACCGAAGATGTGATTGCCGCCAGAGCAGATCTCGAAGACATGGCAGCCATGCTCGACGAATATCTGGCCTTTGCAAAAGGCGAAGAGAGCGAGCGCGCTCAGGCGCTTGATCTGGATGCCCTGGTACGTGAAGTGTCTGGACGGTTTCGGGATGCCAATCTTGGTCTGGGCGTTGTCATGCCGGTTCGCATTATCGGTCGTCCATTGGCGCTGAGAAGAGCCATTTCCAATCTCATCGTGAACGCCACAAAGTACGGAACGCGAACCGAGCTGACGCTTGTGACGGATGGTGAACGGGCGATCCTGGCCGTTGACGATAACGGCAAGGGGATTGCGCCCGAACTCTACGAAACAGCGTTCGAGCCCTTCACGCGGCTTGATGATGCACGCACGCAAAATGTTGCCGGAACAGGGCTAGGTCTCGCCCTCAGCCGCGACGTTGCGCGCAGTCATGGCGGTGAGATCAGTCTTGATCGCTCGCCGCTTGGGGGGCTTCGTGCGCGTCTTGTGCTTCCGCTTTAGCCCGATCTGTCGCGTTGGCTGATCGCGCTTTCGGGACAAAGCGTTTCAGTGCCTCAAGTCGCTCCTGAGCCGTAATCAGTTCGGCATCCAGGGTGGCCATAGTGCGCGCGAAAT
Organism: uncultured Hyphomonas sp.; assembly: GCA_964567455.1. Lineage (GTDB taxonomy): Bacteria > Pseudomonadota > Alphaproteobacteria > Caulobacterales > Hyphomonadaceae > CALLCD01. Next base: position 21,114 of record CAZMMU010000003.1, on the reverse strand, counting down.
CACCGGCATCATCTTGACGCCATGCGCGCGTCGTCTGGCTGATCACCCAGCCAAGGCCAAGCCCCGTCATCCGCATCTCAATGGGGCCGAGCGTATCGAGTTTTGCGCAGGCGAGCGCCCAATTTGCAGACCGCGCCCGCGCGCGCAGAATCTCTGCCCTGAGCGCGGGAGAGCCATCGCGCCAAGTCATGAGCGACAACACGCCCGCCCGTTGGGTCTCGTACTTTTCAAACCTGCGCATAATCACGTCAAACAAACGCTCGCGTGGGCTGTCCTCAGCCTCGCTTGGCTCTGCGGACATGGCGAGGTCACCCCAGGCCTCCATTTGTTTCGACAGTGCCGATTTGCCGCCACTTGCATAAAGCGCCGAAAGCGGTTTGCCCGAAGCGTTGGCAATATCGGTCAGGCTCGTCTCTTGCCAGCCATGCTCGCCCGCCAGTTCAAGCGCTGTTTCGAGCGTCGAAAAATCAGAGTCAATCTTGGCGTCAGGCATCGTCTATTTCCCTGATGATAAAGCGCGATCCCGACTGGCCGCCGCGCGCACAGCTTCACGGATGAGAGAGGGCATTCCGTCTCCGCGCAACAGAATATCAAGCGCAGCTTCCGTTGTCCCGCCCTTCGAGGTTACATTTTTGCGAAGACGCCCTGGCTCGTCGCCGGTCTCATACAAGAGTTGCGCCGCACCGATAATCGTCTCGCGCGCCAGAACAGCTGAAAACTGCGCGGACAGCCCCTCCGCTTCCGCCGCCGCTGCGAGCGCTTCAACCAGTAAGAAGACATAAGCGGGGCCGGAACCTGAGACACCGGTTACCGCTGACATTTGCGCCTCGGGAACAGGGCCTTCAACATGTCCCAGCGGTTTGAGCAGCCGTGTCGCTGCGGCAATATCCTTCTTGCGCGCATCATCCGGTGTGCAAATAACGCTGACGCCCCAGCCAATGGCCCCCGGCGTATTTGGCATAGCCCGAACAATGCGGTTCGTGCCGAGCAATTCACGCAGCGTTTTGATGCGGATTCCTGCCATAATAGAAAGAACCAGCGTATCCGGTCCGATCCATTGGGCAATATCAGCAGCGGCGCTTTCGAAGATCTGCGGCTTGACGGCAACCACAACAATATCGACCGGCTGCGGCGCCGTATTCAGCGTGAGCGCTTTGTCTTTTGCTTGGGCTGTGATCCGCTCCGATGGTTCAGGCTCAACCACCGTGATGTCAGGCTTGGAGCGCCCCTGAAGCCAGCCGCTGATGAGCGCTGATCCCATGCGCCCGGCGCCAATCATTGCTATTTGTCTGGATGCCATCGCTCGTTAGGCCTCGCCATCGGTCTCGAACATAACAGCCTCGATCGCCTCGGCTGGGCTTTTGCCCGCCCAGATAACAAAGTTGAACGCAGGCACAAACCTGTCAACCGCTTCAAGCCCTGCAGTCAATGTTGCGCTGATCTCGCCTCGGCTCGGCTCCATCCTGTCGGCCAGCGCCAAGGCATGCCGGAAGATGACGACATTATCGTCGATCCAAAAATCGAAATGGCCAAGCCACAAGCGCTCATTCATCATGATCACCAATTCGGAAATCACTGCACGTCTGGCCGCTTGCGGTTTGACATCCACCGTCAACGAAAAGTGCAGGGCGGACGGCGTTGTCCGGCAAGCGAAAAGCCCGCCCATCTCGCCCCATCGCGTCGGCACAATGCAGTGAACCGCTTCCTGACCGTCGCGTTCGAATTGCCAGCCAACCGCCTCAAGAACAGACTCAATCTGGTCGAACAGTCCCGGATCGGTTTCATCGGTTCGCAGAATGTCCAGGCTCATAAAGAGCGCCTCCAGATAGAATATTTCACAGCAAGCCCATGCTCGTCCGGGCCGCAAGTCCACTTCACACGCGCCGCTTGGCCTGCAAGACACCGCACAAGAAATTTTGGGTCTCGGCTGTTTGGCCCATTTTTGCGCAACTAACAACAAGTTTAGTGTGCGGATCCGTCCTTGCAGCCTATGATTGCGCACATGTTCGGGAAATTGGGCGCATTTGTGGGGAACAGTGGCCGTGCCTGGCTTGGCGCAGCGCTCTTGCATGTGTTTGCTCTCCTTATAGTGTTGACGGCAACGGTGAAGCCGCTTCCGCCCGAGCCGCGAGAATTTGTATCCATTGAAATCGTCGAGGTCCCCAAAGAAACAATCGAAGAGATCGCCGAGCCCGACATTCAGACGCCAGCCCCTGTTTTGCCGGTCCAGCCGCCAAATCCTGAACCTGCCCGAGTTGAAGAGCCGGAGATCATCGTCGAGCAAGTGGCTCCGGAAACACCGACCCCGCCGCCGCCAACCGTGATTGCTGTCGCGCCGCCACCAAGCGTACCTGCCGACCCCATTGAGCCGGATGACGAAGAGGCCCAAGATACAATCCCGCCGCAATATCTCATTCGCCGTGATCCGTTCCTCGAAGTGGCCCCGTCAGGCGCCGCGCGGGTCAGCGCCTCGATCATGTGCGCGCGCACCAATCGGGAAACGCGACCGAGCTTTTGTCCAGACATCGATGACGAGGACATCCGCTTCGCCCAATTGGCCAGAGCACAGGGCGATTTGGGCAGCTATAGCCCAAGAGATGAGACCCTGTTTGCAAGATCAACCCTGAATCGCTTTGCGACAAGCGGCGGATATCAAAGGTTCCACGAGCGCCAGCAAAGCCTCGATGAGTTTGCCTCAACCGGTGCGAGCCCAGTTCGGCAATTGGGTGTGCAGACGCCGCGCCATGCGGAGGGCCTTGAGAACTGTACGCCAGTCCGTACAGGTATTGCCCGGGTTGGCGGCGGCACGGATGGTCTGACGACAGAGCTGAGCAATGGCAGCGAAGTCTTCTGCGACTAGCCAGCTTCGCGCTTGGCCTTCAGCTCCGCATAAGCTGAGAGCGCGCGCTCACGCCCGGCTTTGTGGTCGACAATACAGTTCGGATACGTCTCGCCAAGTTTCACCCCAGCCGCCATGAGCGTTACCGGATCGGCGTCCCAAGGCGCATGCAGATACTTTGTCGGCAGCTCGGCCAGCTCGGGGCAAAATTTGCGGACATACGCCCCCGTCACATCAAATTTCGAGCCTTGGGTGATCGGGTTGAACACGCGGAAATAGGGCGCAGCATCCGCCCCAGACCCAGCCGTCCATTGCCAGCTTGCCGCGTTCGCCGC
>CAZMMU010000003.1:0-17840 GCA_964567455.1 uncultured Hyphomonas sp. | reverse complement strand
AGAACATAGGAAAACTCCCGCCACGCAATCTCAGACAAAAACGTGTGCCCGCCGGCACCAATCTCTGGCGTCTCGTCCATCCGCGCTTTGGTTGTTCGCCAGACCTGTACCGGAGATATTTCGCCAAACCGCAAATGCGGCGAAAGGCCCGACGTGCCCCCCTCGACATCGGGCCGATTGCGTTCGTCTTTGTATCGCCCAACGGGTCCATCAAGAAACTGCAAGAGCTTTGCCCGAGCCCCCGCTTCACCGGGCGACCAGACCTGATCAAATCCGGTCGCCCAATTTGGCCGTGTCGGTAGCAGAGCCCACGCGTCCAGCGTGTCCGATCCTGCCTTCACACAGTCGAGCGTCTCTGGCGCGGGCAGGGGCGCCGGGACCTGATAGTTTGCCTGCACCTGTTTCCAGTAGGGGGTGAACACGCGGTAATAACCGCCCGATCCGGTTTTGAACGTCCACGGCTCGGTCAACAGCGAGCCATTGAACGTTTCGACCGCATATCCTTTTTCAGTCAGCTGAGTTTTCAGCGCGGCATCAGCGTCGCGCTCAGCCAGACCATAGCGTCTGTTCCAGAACACATGTCGAGCGCCGGTCTCTTCGATCAGTTCAGGGAGAATGTCTGCCGGATTGCCGCGACGGAGAATAAGCGACCCGCCACGCGCCTCAATGTCTTTTGACAAAGACGCAAGCGAGCCATGCAGCCAGACCTTGCTTGCGCCGCCCATCTCCCGAAAGCCGACCTCCTTGGTTTCATAAATATAGACCAGTACCAATGGCTCACCGCGCTCAAGCGCGGCCGATAGCGCGGGATTATCCGCCAGTCGCAAATCATTGCGAAACCAGACGAGAGCTGGCGCGCCGCCCATTATCCTGCTGCTCCGAATTGGATTTCGGCCAGCCGCGCATATAGCCCGCCCTTGGCGACCAAGGTGTCATGATCGCCCATTTCGACGACACGGCCTTCATCCATCACAACAATCCGGTCGGCTTTGCGCACCGTCGAGAGCCGATGAGCAATTACCAAAGTCGTCCGGCCAGAGGCGGCCGCTTCAAGTGCTTTCTGGACCAGTGCTTCGCTTTCAGAGTCGAGCGCACTCGTCGCTTCGTCGAGCAGTAGAACGGGCGCGTTACGCACAAGCGCTCGTGCTAAAGCAACTCTTTGGCGTTGCCCACCAGACAGAGACCGACCCTTGCTCCCGAGCGCCGCCGCAAGCCCACCCTTATCTTCCAGAAATCCCCAAGCCTCGGCTTTGCTTGCTGCCGCAATCAAAAGCTCGTCATTCGCCGTTTCGTCGCCAAAGGCAATATTGTCGCGCGCGCTGCCGGTGAACAGGGTGGACTCCTGCGGCGCATAGGCAAACTGGCGACGCCAATCCTTGGGGTCAGCCTTTGGCGCGGCCAGGCCGTCCAAGGTGACCGCCCCGCTGTCTGGATCAAACAGCCTTAATGCGAGGCGGAAGACGGTCGACTTGCCCGCCCCCGAGGGTCCGACCAGCGCCACAAATTCACCCGGGGGCACATCCAGCGTAAATTTGCTCAGCGCTGGCAGATCTTCCTGTCCATAGGAGAAATCCACATCGACAAAGCTCAGCGCGCCCTCAACCGGCGAGGGCAGGGCAACAGGATGTTCAGGCGCCTTGATCTCCGGCTCAGCGGCAAATATCTCTGCAGACCGGTCCGCCGCGCCTGCCGCGCGCATCACTTCACCATAGACCTCCGCCAGCATGCCGAACCCCGAGCCGGCATAAAGCGCATACAGAATGAGCGAGGCCAATTGCCCGCCACTCATCGCCCCCGTGGTGACCCATCGCGCGCCCAGCCAGAGCACAGCCACGATCCCACCCATAAACATGATAGAGACCAGAACCATCATGCCCGCCCTTGCGCCATTTCTGCGCATCGCCGCCTGAAATGTCGCCTCGACAGCATCCTGAAACACCCGCCGCCGTGACCGCTCGCGCCCATAAGCCTGTATCAGTTCCACCGCATCAAGGGCCTCCGCACCTTCCGCGCCCGCTTCCGACAGCCGGGTTTGCGCCGTGTTCGACATTTTGCGAATGATCCGTCCAACAAAAAGCACGGGTAAAATGGCCACTGGCAACATCACAAGCAAAGATCCGCCCAGCTTCCAACTCACCACAAGCATCATGGCCAGCGCCCCGGTTGTGTTCAACAAGGTCCGAACGCCGAGCGAGGTCGACGAACCCAAAAAGGTCTCCAGCAGTGTGACATCAGCCGTCAGGCGCGAGACCGCTTCGCCAGAGCGCATATTCGCATGAAAGCGTGGGCTGAGGCTCAGCATATGGCTGTAAAGGTCAGTCCGCAGGTCCGCAGCAACGCGTTCGCCGAACCTGGAGATAAAGTAGAACCGTGCTGCGCCAATCGCGCCAAGTGCGACCACAGCGAGGAACACAAGAAAGAAATTTCCATCAATCTTCTCGATCAACTCGTCAGACGCGACATCGCTACCGAGGCCGACGTCAACCGCGTCCCCCAGAAGGAGCGGGATCGACAGAGTGATTGCCGTGCCCAGCAGCAGGAAGACCAAAGCCGTGATAACCGTGATGGGATGGCGTTTGACATAAGGCCAAAGCATCGCCAGCGGTTTGAGTGAGCGGCCTTTCGGGCGGTCCTTTGCGGCTCCGCCTACGGGCTCGGAGGCGCGTCGGTCTTGGGTGACGGTGTTTGATTCATCGGTCATGAAATCTTGGCCTTGCTAAGCGTGCCCTGTTCGGTTACATCGCCCATTCTTATAAATCACGTGCGCGAATGCGCGCGCCAGTCTCGAAGGTATAAGGCCATGAAATCCGAAGGTCACCCAGATTACCACTTTATCACTGTCGTGATGACCGATGGCACCGAGTATCAGACGCGCTCGACCTATGGCAAGGAAGGCGACCGCCTTGTTTTGGACATTGATCCAACCACGCATGCGGCATGGACAGGCGATACCAACACGCTGCTTGACCGCGGCGGTCGCGTGTCTCGCTTCAAAGACAAGTTCAAGGGCTTCATGTAAGTCCGGCACAAGTCCCCGTAAGGGCCTCTCCATGAAAATGGAAACAAACCCCCGTCCTCGAGGTCGGGGGTTTTTATATGCGGCTTGACCTGATCAGCGTTGTGGGCCATACGCGCCGTTCCTTATGTGGGAGCGTCTGGCCAAGACCATGACAGGCGTCCACCACGCAAGGCCTCGACTATCAACCGGCCGGATCGAAAGACCACCGGCCCTCTAATTTCGTTGTGAGGATTATATGGCGAAGAAATTGCTGGGGCAGCTCAAGCTCCAGATTCCGGCTGGACAGGCCAACCCTTCCCCGCCCGTTGGACCGGCTCTCGGTCAGCGCGGGATCAATATCATGGAATTCTGCAAAGCCTTCAATGCGAAGACCCAAGGCGCTGAACAGGGCGTCAAGCTTCCCGTGATTATCGATTATTATCAGGACAAATCGTTCACTTTCGTTGTGAAGACAGCTCCGGGCTCAACCCTTCTAATGAAAGCGGCAAAGCTCAAAAAAGGTGCGAACAAGCCCGGTTTCGAAACCGTTGGTACGGTCACAATGGCCCAGTGCCGCGAGATCGCTGAACAGAAAATGGCCGATTTGAATGCGAATGACCTCGATGCGGGTGCGTTGATCATTGCTGGTCAGGCGCGGTCCATGGGCATTGAGGTTGTGGGATAGAAAAATGGCTTCAGGAAAAAGAATGAAAGCGGCCCGCGCGGCCTTTGATGCTGACAAGCAGCACACAATTGGCGAAGCGGTTGCGCTCGTCAAAGCCAACGCGAAGACGAAATTCGACGAGACAATCGACATTGCCGTCAATCTCGGCGTTGATCCGAAATACGCCGATCAGATGGTTCGCGGTGTTTGTAACCTGCCTTCAGGCACGGGCCGCGATGTGCGCGTCGCCGTATTCGCGCGCGATGCTAAAGCCGAAGAAGCGACTGCGGCTGGGGCCGACATTGTCGGTGCTGAAGATCTGATGGAAAAGATTCAGGGCGGCTTTATGGACTTTGACCGCGTGATTGCAACGCCGGACATGATGGCTGTTGTGGGGCGTTTGGGTAAAGTGCTCGGTCCACGCGGGTTGATGCCAAACCCGAAAGTCGGCACGGTGACGCCAAATGTCGTCGAGGCTGTCAAAAGCTCGAAAGGTGGTGCTGTCGAATTCCGGGTCGAAAAAGCCGGAATTATCCATGCGGGCGTTGGCAAAGTAAGCTTTACCGAAGACGCGTTGGTCGCGAACGTAACGGCGTTTCTCGACGCTTTGCAAAAAGCCAAGCCGGCTGGAGCAAAGGGCACTTATGTGAAGAATGTGACGCTTTCGTCAACAATGGGGCCTGGTGTGACAATTGATGCATCACAAGCTCTTGCGGAAGCGGGCTGACCGCGCTAAGAAGCGCGGCTTGCGGGAGCACTTTTAGTGTCTCCCGCTTTCCTGTCCGAGACCATGGGTCGGCTTTTGGGTCGATAATTCCCATGTAGACGGGGCGAGGTGAGACGAGGGTTGCAGCATCTGCTGCGGTGTCGTTGACCCCTTATGCCCTGGGCAGGCGCTGGAATGGGACCTGTGTCCCGCGAAGGCGGACACCAGGGTGTTCGGAATGGTCTGGGCACCTCTATAGGAGAACCGTAATGGACAAAGCTGGAAAACAGGCAGCGCTAAAAGACCTCGAAGGTATCTTCGCGGACGCCGGTGCTGTCATTGTCACACAGTATTCCGGTCTGAGTGTTGCGGACTTGACTGAGTTGCGGTCCAAACTCCGTGAGGGGGATGGTCAACTCAAAGTGGTCAAAAACCGGATTGCCAAAATTGCTCTTGCGGGCAAGGGCGGCGATGCGGCAGCTGATCTGTTCAAAGGGCCGGTGGCCATTGCATTTGCTGCGGACCCAACCGTCCCGGCAAAGGCAACAAGCGAATTTGCCAAGCAAAATGACAATCTCAAGCTCGTCGGCGCCATCATGGATGGTGAAGTCATGGACGCAGCCGGTGTGGGTGCGCTTGCATCAATGCCGTCGCGTGAAGAGCTGATTGCAACCGTGGCAGCAAGGCTTATCGGTCAGGCAACGCAGGCGATCGGGCGTCTCAATTCACAGGGTCAGCAACTGGCTGGTGCAATTGATGCAATCCGCGAACAGGCGGCCTAGGACACTTAGACAAGAACACGACACAAAACCTCAAACCTCTATTTAAAAGACAGAAAGACCAATCAAATGGCAGATATTGCAAAACTCGGTGATGAGCTTCTTGGCCTCACCATTCTCGAAGCCAAAGAGCTGAATGACTACCTTGAAGAGCGCGGCATCAAAGCGGCGGCGGCTGTTGCTGTGGCTGGGCCTGCAGCTGGCGGCGACGCTGGCGGCGCCGAAGCTCAGACAGAGTTCGACGTGATCCTCGTCTCTGGCGGCGAAAAGAAAATCGGCGTTATTAAAGTCGTCCGTGAAGTCGTTTCAGGTCTTGGCCTGAAAGAAGCCAAAGAGCTCGTTGATGGCGCGCCGAAGCCTGTTAAAGAAGGCGTCAGCAAGGAAGAAGCTGAAGAAGTGAAGAAAAAGTTCGAAGACGCCGGCGCGACGGTCGAGATCAAATAGGTCTCTTCCGGCTGGTTTCAGTCGAGAGTCAAAGCCGCGCGCGGGTGGCTTTAGACTTTGTGTAAAGTATAACGCGGCGGCCTCCGAGCGAGGTCGCCGCGACCGCGCATTTTGATGGCGCACAGGATCGTCCCATGAGGGGCGACGTTAAAATGGGACACATGATGGCTCTCTCTTTCACCGAAAAGAAACGTATCCGAAAATCATTTGGGAAAATTCCCGAAGCCGTAGAAATGCCGAATCTGATCGAGATTCAGCGCTCCTCATATGAAAACTTCTTGCAGATGCACACGCCGCAATCGGAACGGACCGATGATGGTCTGGGTGGGGTGTTCCGCAGTGTCTATCCGATTAAGGACTTCTCTGAGCGGGCGGTCCTGGAATATGTCTCCTATGAGTTTGAGCCGCCAAAATTCGACGTTGAGGAATGCCAGCAGCGCGACCTGACCTATGCTGCGCCGCTAAAGGTTCTTCTGCAGCTTATTGTCTTCGATATTGATGAGGAGACACAGGCGCGCTCGGTCAAAGAAGTCAAAGAACAAGAGGTCTATCTCGGCGATGTGCCTTTGATGACCGACAAGGGTACATTCATCGTCAATGGCACCGAGCGTGTGATCGTATCCCAGATGCACCGTAGCCCCGGCGTGTTTTTCGACCACGACAAGGGCAAGACGCACTCATCGGGCAAGTTCCTGTTTGCGGCACGGATCATTCCATATCGCGGTTCATGGCTCGACTTCGAGTTTGATGCCAAAGACATCCTCAATGTCCGGATCGACCGTAAGCGCAAATTGCCAGCCACGACGCTGCTCTATGCGCTTGGCTACGATACGAATGATATTCTCGACGCGTTCTACGACCGCTCGATCTATCGGCTCGACAAGAAGGGCTGGATCACCGGTTTCCGTCAACGCGCGTGGAAAGGCTCCAAGCCGGAATTTGATATTGTTGACGCCAAGACCAACAAGACGGTCGCTGAGGCCGGTAAAAAGATCACCGTGCTGGGCGCACGCAAAATCGCCGGGGGCGAGACCGACGAAATCCTATTGCCATCAGTGGCACTCGAAGGGAAATTCCTGGCGCGCGATGTCGTCAATGCGGAAACTGGCGAAATCTACGCCGAGGCTACAGATGAACTGACCGAAGAGTTGATCGCTGAACTGCGCGAAGCGGGCGTCGAGTCCATCGAATTGCTCGACATTGAAAGCACAGGCCGTGGCCCATGGTTGCGGAACACGCTGTTTGCTGACAAAAACGAAACGCGTTTTGAGGCGCTTTCGGACATTTACCGCGTCATGCGCCCGGGCGAGCCGCCGACCCAGGAAGCGGCTGACGCGCTGTTCAATCAGCTATTCTTTGACGGTGAGCGCTATGACCTGTCCGCTGTTGGCCGGGTTAAGATGAACATGCGTCTTGGCGTGGCAATCGACGAGTTCGAGCCTGCGGAAGACACGCATCGGACGCTGCGCAAGGAAGACATCCTGTCCGTCATGAAGGTCATTCTCGATCTCAAGGACGGCAAGGGCGAAGTCGATGACATTGACAATCTTGGCAACCGTCGTGTCCGCTCGGTTGGCGAGTTAATGGAAAACAATTACCGCATCGGGCTTGTGCGCATGGAGCGTGCAATCAAAGAGCGGATGTCCTCGGTCGATATTGACACCGTCATGCCGCACGATCTGATCAATGCGAAACCTGTTGTGGCTGCGGTGCGTGAATTCTTTGGTTCCTCACAGCTGTCCCAGTTCATGGACCAAACCAATCCGCTCTCCGAAATCACGCACAAGCGACGTCTCTCCGCGCTTGGGCCGGGTGGTCTCACCCGTGAGCGTGCAGGCTTTGAGGTTCGCGATGTGCACCCGACCCATTATGGCCGGATTTGCCCGATCGAGACGCCTGAGGGCCCGAACATCGGCCTGATCAATTCGCTTGCGACGCATGCGCGCATCAACAAGTATGGTTTTATCGAAAGTCCATACCGCAAAGTTGAAAATGGCGAGCAAAAAGACGAAGTGGTCTATCTTTCCGCCATGGAAGAGACCCGCTATGCGATTGCGCAGGCCAATTCCTCTGTTGATGACAAGGGCATGCTCGCAAATGAATTCGTCAATGCGCGTATTCAGGGCGAAGCGACCTTGGTGCCGCGCGAAGAAGTCCAATATATGGACGTTTCGCCAAAGCAGGTCATCTCGGTTGCCGCCTCGTTGATTCCGTTCCTTGAGAACGACGATGCAAACCGCGCACTGATGGGCTCGAACATGCAACGCCAGGCCGTCCCGCTGGTTCATTCTGAGGCACCACTTGTCGGTACGGGCATGGAAGCGGTCGTGGCCCGTGATAGCCGCGCAGCGGTTGTCGCCAGGCGGGCAGGGGTTGTCGAGCAGGTTGATGCAACCCGTATCGTGGTTCGCGCAACGGAAGACGCCGATGTCGGCCGTTCTGGTGTCGATATTTACCGTCTGTCTAAATTCAAGCGGTCAAACCAGAATTCCTGTATCAACCAGCGCCCGATTGTTCAGGTTGGCGACAAAGTGGCCAAGGGCGACATCATCGCCGATGGCCCGTCCACCGATCTGGGTGAACTGGCGCTTGGCCGGAATGTCCTCGTGGCGTTCATGCCGTGGAATGGCTACAATTTCGAGGATTCGATCCTCATCTCCGAACGCATCGTGACGGATGACGTCTTCACTTCGATCCACCTCGAAGAGTTTGAAATCGCAGCGCGCGATACCAAGCTCGGACCTGAAGAGATCACCCGTGACATTCCAAATGTTGGCGAAGAAGCTCTGCGGAATCTGGACGAAGCGGGCATTGTCGCTGTCGGCGCCGAGGTCAAAGCTGGCGACATTCTCGTCGGCAAGGTCACGCCAAAAGGCGAAAGCCCGATGACGCCGGAAGAGAAACTCCTGCGTGCCATCTTCGGTGAGAAAGCCTCTGATGTTCGCGACACGTCTCTGCGCGTGCCTCCGGGCGATGCGGGTACAGTGGTTGAAGTCCGTGTGTTCAATCGCCACGGTATCGATAAGGATGCCCGCGCCCTGCAAATCGAGCGCGAGCAGATCGAACAGCTTCAGGAAGATAAAGAGGACGAGCAGTCAATTCTTGAGCGCAACACCTATTCGCGCCTGAAGGACCTTCTCGTTGGCAAAGAGGCGGCCACTGGCCCGCGCGGCATTGAGCCGGGCAAGCTGAAAATAGCCGATCTCGAAGCCGTCCCGCCAAACCAGCTTTGGCAGATCGCTCTGAAAAGCGAGAAAGCTCAGGTCGAGTTCGACGCGCTGCGCGAGCAGTTTGATGCGGCGATTGGCGATCTTGAAGCACGCTTCAACGACAAAGTTGACAAAGTCCAGCGCGGTGATGATTTGCCGCCAGGCGTTATGAAAGTCGTCAAAGTCTTCCTCGCGGTGAAGCGCAAGCTTCAGCCCGGGGACAAAATGGCTGGGCGTCACGGCAATAAGGGCGTAATTTCCAAGATCAATCCGGTCGAAGACATGCCCTTCCTTGAAGATGGCACCGCGGTTGACATCGTCTTGAATCCGCTCGGTGTGCCGTCGCGGATGAATGTCGGGCAGATTCTTGAAACCCATATGGGCTGGGCCTCAGCCGGTCTCGGCAAACTGGTCGGCAATGCGCTGGAGCAATGGCATCAGGACAATGATGCCGACGCGCTACGCAAGACGCTCGACATGGTCTATGGCGGCAAGGCGGAAGGCATTTCCTTGCCTGAGGCGGACGAGGACATCGTCGAGCTTGCTGGCAATCTCACCAATGGTGTGCCGATTGCGACGCCTGTGTTTGATGGCGCGCGCGAGCCGGACATTGTCAACATGCTCGAACGGGCCGGCTTGCATGGCTCGGGTCAGGTCACCTTGTATGATGGCCGCACCGGCGAGGCGTTCAACCGCCCCGTGACGGTTGGCTATAAGTATTTGCTGAAACTGCACCACTTGGTGGACGAGAAAATCCACGCGCGGTCAACCGGACCCTACTCCCTGGTCACCCAGCAGCCGCTCGGTGGTAAGGCCCAGTTCGGTGGTCAGCGCTTCGGTGAGATGGAGGTCTGGGCACTTGAAGCCTATGGCGCTGCATACACATTGCAGGAAATGTTGACTGTGAAGTCGGATGACACTGCGGGCCGTGCCAAAGTCTACGAAGCGATTGTTCGTGGAGATGATACGTTTGAAGCCGGTGTGCCGGAAAGTTTCAACGTTCTCATCAAAGAGATGCGGTCGCTCGGTTTGAATGTAGAACTGATTGAAGAAGAGAAACTCGATTAAGGGCTGGGGGCTGGTCAAATTGGCCGAAACCAAGCATTTATTGAACTGTAATCCCGGCCGGGGCTCAAAATCCGGCCACAACCGCACCCAGAAGGAGCGGACATCATGCGCCAAGATGTAACAAATATTTTCAATCCCAACGCCCCGGCTCCAAGCTTCGAGGCGATTAAAATCTCCATCGCCAGCCCGGAGAAAATCCGCAGCTGGTCCTCGGGCGAGATCAAAAAGCCTGAAACCATCAATTACCGGACATTCAAGCCCGAGCGTGACGGTCTCTTCTGCGCGCGGATCTTTGGCCCCGTCAAAGATTATGAGTGCCTGTGCGGTAAATATAAGCGCATCAAATATCGCGGCATTACTTGCGAGAAGTGCGGCGTCGAGGTGACTTTGGCGCGTGTGCGGCGTGAACGCATGGGCCACATCGATCTGGCAGCTCCCGTCGCCCATATCTGGTTCCTCAAATCGCTCCCGTCCAGAATTTCTGCCTTGCTCGATATGGCGCTGAAAGATGTTGAGCGTGTGCTTTATTTCGAGAGCTATGTTGTGATCGAGCCGGGGTTGACCGAGCTTGAGCCAAAGCAGCTTTTGTCCGAAGAAGAGTATATGGATGCGCAGGACGCCCATGGCGAAGACGCGTTCACCGCCATGATTGGCGCTGAGGCCATCCGCGAAATTCTACGGAACATGGACCTTGAATCCGACGCTGTGCAATTGCGTACCGATGTCAAAGAGGCCACATCCGAACTGAAGCTGAAAAAAGCGGCCAAGCGTCTAAAAATTGTTGAAGCCTTTTTGGCTTCGGGTGCCAAGCCCGAATGGATGATCCTGACCATCGTTCCGGTTATTCCGCCGGATCTGCGTCCGCTGGTGCCGCTCGATGGGGGCCGGTTTGCGACCTCTGATCTGAACGATCTCTATCGCCGTGTGATCAACCGGAACAATCGCCTCAAGCGCCTGATGGAGTTGCGGGCACCTGACATCATCATCCGTAACGAAAAGCGGATGTTGCAGGAATCCGTCGACGCGCTGTTCGACAATGGTCGCCGTGGCCGCGTCATTACCGGCACCAATAAGCGTCCACTCAAGTCGCTCTCGGACATGCTCAAGGGCAAGCAGGGCCGCTTCCGTCAGAACCTGCTTGGGAAGCGCGTGGACTATTCCGGTCGCTCGGTGATCGTGGTTGGTCCGAATATGAAACTGCACGAATGCGGTCTGCCCAAGAAAATGGCCCTCGAACTGTTCAAGCCGTTCATCTATTCGCGGCTTGATGCAAAAGGACTTGCTGGCACCGTCAAAGCGGCCAAGAAGCTCGTCGAGAAAGAACGTCCTGAAGTCTGGGACATTCTCGAAGAGGTGATCCGCGAGCACCCCGTCATGCTCAACCGTGCGCCGACACTGCACAGGCTTGGCATTCAGGCGTTCGAACCGAAGCTCATTGAAGGTAAGGCGATCCAGCTGCACCCGCTCGTATGTGCAGCCTTTAATGCCGATTTCGATGGCGACCAGATGGCGGTCCACGTCCCGCTCAGCCTTGAGGCGCAGCTCGAAGCGCGCGTCCTCATGATGTCGACCAACAATATTCTCTCGCCCGCCAATGGTCGTCCGATCATTGTACCCTCGCAGGATATTGTGCTTGGCCTCTATTATCTCTCGATCGAGAAAGACAACGAACCCGGCGAGGGCATGCTGATCTCCGACGCAGCCGAGCTGGAACACGCGCTACACACCAATGCAGTGAGCCTGCACGCCAAAGTCAAAGCGCGCTATGAAACGGTCGACGAGAAAGGCAAGCCGATTGTCGATATTATCGACACAACGCCTGGCCGTTTGATGATTGCCAATGTGCTGCCGCGCAATGCGCAGGTTCCAGTGTCGCTGGCCAATCAGTTGATCACCAAGAAAGCCATCGGCCACCTGATTGATGAGGTTTATCGGATCTGTGGTCAGAAGGCGACGGTCATCTTCTGTGACAAGATCATGGGTCTGGGCTTCACCGAAGCCTGTAAGGCGGGCATTTCGTTCGGTAAGGATGACATGGTTATCCCCGAAGAAAAATATAAGCAGGTCGAAGCCACGCGCCAGCTCGTCTCCGAATATGAGCGCCAATATGCAGACGGTCTGATCACCCGCAAAGAGAAGTACAACAAAGTCGTTGATGCTTGGTCTCAGTGTACTGATAAAGTGGCAGACGCCATGATGGCAGCCGCTGGCGAGGCGCACATCAATGAAGAAACCGGACGCCTTGAAGAAACCAATTCGGTCTTCATGATGTCTCACTCCGGCGCACGTGGTTCCAAGAACCAGATGAAGCAACTGGCAGGTATGCGTGGTCTCATGGCCAAGCCGTCGGGTGAAATTATCGAAACGCCGATTGTGTCGAACTTTAAAGAGGGCCTGACGGTTCTTGAATACTTCAACTCGACCCACGGCGCACGTAAAGGTCTTGCTGACACCGCGTTGAAAACGGCGAACTCGGGTTATCTGACTCGTCGCCTCGTTGATGTCGCTCAGGACTGTATCGTCAATGAAGCCGATTGCGGAACGGACAAAGGCATTACGCTGAGCCCCGTTATGGATGGTGCTGACGTTGTTGTCTCGCTTGGCGAACGCGTTCTTGGGCGGACGGTGGCAATGGATGCAAATCGTCCCGGAACCGACGAAGTCGTCATTCCGGCTGGCACCTATGTCGATGAAGCCATGGCCGCCACGCTCGAAGAGGCCAAGATCGACCAGATCAAGGTTCGCTCGGCACTGACATGCGAAACCGTGAACGGCATTTGCGGAGCCTGTTATGGCCGCGATCTGGCGCGGGGTACACAGGTCAATATGGGCGAAGCGGTCGGTGTTATCGCGGCCCAGTCCATTGGTGAGCCGGGCACCCAGCTCACGATGCGGACCTTCCACATTGGCGGTGTTGCCCAGGTCGCTGACCAATCGCAAGTCGAGTGTAACTTCGAAGGGAAGCTGCGCTACACCGACGCGTCTCTAGTGACCCGTAAGGACAAGCCGCACGTGGTTGTTGGTCGTCACATGGAAGTTTCGGTTGTCGACAGCGATGACCGCATTCGCCAGACCTTCAAGCCGACCTATGGCACGCTGCTCTATTACAAGGACGGTGATAAAGTGAAGCCCGGCGACAAGCTGGCCGATTGGGATCCGTTTGCCCAGCCCATCATCTCCGAAGTCGCAGGTTTTGCGAAACTGGTCGATGTGATTGATGGCGTAACCTCCCGCGAAGAGATCGATGAAGCAACGGGAATTTCCTCGCGCGTCCTGATCGATTGGCGCACCGCGTCCAAAGGCGCTGAGGTCAAGCCAATGGTGCTGATCGTCGATAAGAAAGGCGATCCGGTCAAACTCGCCAATGGTGGAGAAGCGCAGTATCTTCTCTCGGTCGGAGCGATCCTGTCGATTCAGGATGGTGACACGATTGCGCCAGGTGACACGTTGGCGAGGATTACAACAGGCGGATCGAAAACGCGCGATATTACCGGTGGTCTGCCGCGCGTGGCCGAGCTGTTTGAAGCGCGTCGTCCAAAGGACCACGCGATCATCGCCGAGGCTGATGGTAAGGTCATCTATGGCCGCGACTATAAGAACAAACGTCGTGTCTCAATCTTGCCAGAAGGCGAGGGCGCAGAGCCGATCGATTATCTTGTCCCCAAGACCAAGCATTTGGCCGTTCAGGATGGCGATATGATCAAGAAGGGTGACTATCTGATGGAGGGCAATCCCGCTCCGCAAGATATTCTGGCCATTCTCGGTGTCGAAGCTCTGGCTGACTATCTGGTCGAAGAGATTCAGAAGGTCTATCGCCTGCAAGGCGTGCCAATCAATGACAAGCACATCGAGGTGATCGTTCGCCAGATGCTGCAAAAGGTCGAGGTAACCGATGCCGGGGACACCAATCTGCTCAAAGGCGAGCAGGTCGATGTGCTCGAATTCGATACCGCCAATGCCGCCGTGCGCCGCCGCAAGAAACAGGAAGCCACTGGCACACCCGTCCTGCTCGGCATCACCAAAGCAAGCTTGCAGACCCGCAGCTTCATCTCGGCGGCCTCCTTCCAGGAAACGACGCGCGTCCTGACAGAAGCCTCTCTACAAGGCAAAGTCGATACGCTCGAAGGCCTGAAAGAAAACGTAATTGTTGGCCGTTTGATCCCTGCGGGGACCGGCGGGTCTATGCGGCGCTACAAGAAGATTGCGGCCGACCGCGATACACGTCTTCGCAATGCACGGGCCAAAGCGGCCGCGGCGGCAGAAGCAGCAGCAACCGCAGCTCTGCCAGCACCGGCACCTGAAGCACCCGATGCTGCTGAGTAAGGCGCTCGCGCCATCGGCATAATATCAGCGCCTCTCCTTGGAAAAAGGGGAGGCGCTTTTCATTTGGCGGTCGCCGCGCGCAGTTGGACGCTGCCTTCAGCGTCGAGCGGACTTACCCGATGGCATCGATAACCGCCCAGTCACCTCCATCCCGCTTGAGAATAACACGTGTGATAATTGGTCCCTCTTTGGACCTCAAACCTCTTCCGCGCAGCGCAGTATGGCAAAAATATTGAGGGCACTTGGTTTGTGACCTGTTTTCGGTTTGGCGATCAAACGCGTCGTAATTTTCCTCCATTTTTCAAGTTTTTGAGGCTGAGCCACTGCGATAGTTTGCAATCACCCTTGACGGGAAGGGCATAGGGGGACTAATACGCGCGACGAGCATGGTTTCGGTCATGCAGAAATTATCGATAGTTCGCTTATGCTGGGAGGCCAAGACAGGTCATCTCGGCACTATTATTTGAAGATAAGGCTCAGCGAGAGCCTGCAGAAACGAAAGACCCGTCGATGCCGACGATTAACCAGCTTATCCGCAAGCCGCGCCAGCCAAAGCCGTCGCGCAACAAAGTTCCGGCGCTCAAGGCCTGTCCGCAGCGTCGCGGCGTCTGTACGCGCGTCTACACCACCACCCCGAAGAAGCCGAACTCGGCGCTTCGTAAAGTCGCTAAAGTCCGGCTGACCTCAGGCTATGAAGTCGTGAGCTATATTCCGGGCGAAGGCCACAATCTTCAGGAACACTCTGTTGTCCTTATTCGTGGCGGACGGGTCAAAGACCTTCCCGGTGTGCGCTATCATATTCTACGCGGTGTTCTGGATACGCAGGGCGTAAAAGACCGCAAGCAACGTCGTTCGCATTACGGCGTCAAACGCCCGAAATAGAGAGAAGAAAACATGTCACGTCGCCACCGCGCTGAAAAACGCCAAGTTCTGCCAGATCCGAAGTTTAAGGATGTGGTCCTCTCTAAGTTCATGAATCAAATCATGCAGGACGGAAAGAAGTCCACGGCAGAACGTATCGTCTACGGGGCGCTCGATCTGGTTGAAGACCGCGCCAAGCGAGACCCGGTCGACGTGTTCAAAGATGCGCTGGAAGCCATTGCGCCATCTGTCGAGGTGCGTTCGCGCCGCGTCGGTGGGGCGACCTATCAGGTACCTGTTGAAGTGCGCCCGGAGCGTCGTCAGGCGCTGGCCATTCGTTGGCTGGCTGCTGCCGCCAAAGCGCGCAATGAAAACACGATGCGCGAGCGTCTTGCTGGCGAGCTTATGGACGCCAGCCAAGGCCGCGGCACCGCTGTGAAAAAACGCGAAGACACGCACAAGATGGCCGAAGCCAACCGTGCCTTCTCCCATTATCGCTGGTAGCATTTCGCTCCCAATTCTGATTTCCCCAAACGAAGGTAAGTCCCATGGCTCGCGAATATCCGTTGGATCGCTATCGTAATTTCGGCATCATGGCTCACATTGATGCTGGTAAGACGACCACCACAGAACGCATTCTCTACTATACTGGCAAGTCCCACAAAATCGGCGAAGTGCATGATGGTGCTGCAACGATGGACCACATGGAACAAGAGCAGGAGCGGGGCATTACGATCACGTCTGCTGCCACGACCACCTTCTGGGAACGCACCGAAGATGGCCAGACTGCGCAGTCTGACAAGTTCCGCTTCAACATTATCGATACGCCCGGACACGTTGACTTCACCATCGAAGTCGAGCGCTCCCTTGCTGTGCTTGATGGCGCTGTATGTGTGCTTGATGCCAATGCGGGCGTTGAGCCGCAAACCGAAACCGTCTGGCGTCAGGCTGACCGCTACAAGGTCCCGCGCATCGTGTTCGTCAACAAAATGGACAAGATCGGTGCTGATTTCTTCAATTGCGTCGAAATGATCGCCGACCGCACAGGCGCTATTCCTGCGCCGATCCAGTGTCCGATCGGTGCTGAGACCGAGCTTGAAGGCCATGTTGACCTTATCACAATGAAAGAATGGGTCTGGGCTGGAGAAGATCTCGGCGCGACCTGGGAGCTGCGCGAGATCCGCGATGAGCTTAAAGAGAAGTGCGCCGAAATGCGCGCCACGCTGATTGAAATTGCTGTAGAGCAGGACGATGCAGCGATGGAGGCCTATCTCGAAGGCAATGAGCCCGACAACGAAACCCTGATCAAGCTGCTCCGCAAGGGCACGCTGGCGATGGCGTTCGTTCCTGTGCTGTGCGGGTCTGCGTTCAAGAACAAGGGCGTCCAGCCTATGCTCAACGCCGTGGTGGACTTCCTGCCAAGTCCGCTCGATGTCCCCGCCTATATGGGGTTCAAGCCAGGCGACGAAACCGAGACACGCGACATTGCACGCACGGCGTCTGATGAGGAGCCGTTCTCCGGTCTCGCCTTCAAGATCTGGAACGATAAATACTTTGGATCGCTCACCTTTGTGCGGGTCTATTCTGGTATGCTGACCAAGGGCGGTTCTGTCCTCAACGCGACCAAAGGAAAATCCGAGCGTGTTGGCCGCATGATGGTCATGCACTCGAATGACCATGACGATATTGACGAAGCATATGCCGGTGACATCATCGCGATCGCCGGGCTCAAGCAGACCACGACGGGCGACACGCTGTCCGATAAGGCGTCACCGGTTGTCCTCGAAACGATGAACTTCCCGGATCCGGTGATCGAAATTGCGGTTGAGCCAAAAACAAAGGCTGACCAGGAAAAAATGTCCGTTGGACTGCAGCGTCTGGCGGCAGAAGATCCAAGCTTCCAGGTTGAAACCGACATCGAGTCCGGTCAGACAATCATGCGCGGCATGGGCGAGCTTCACCTCGACATTCTGGTTGATCGTCTTAAGCGTGAGTTCAAAGTCGAAGCGAATATTGGTCAGCCGCAAGTGGCTTACCGCGAAGCGCTCGGCAAAGCAGCCGACATTGATTACACCCACAAGAAGCAATCTGGTGGGTCAGGCCAATTTGCGCGCATCAAGGTGACGTTCGAGCCGCTTGAGCCGGGTTCGGGCTTCCAGTTCGAATCAACCGTTGTTGGCGGCAATGTTCCCAAGGATTACATTCCGGGCGTCGAAAAGGGCATTAACAGTGCCAAGGAAAATGGCCTTCTGGCCGGTTATCCAATGACGGACTTCAAAGCCACGCTGACCGATGGCGCCTACCACGATGTTGACTCCAGCGTACTGGCGTTCGAGATCGCGGCACGGGCTGCGTTCCGCGAATTGAAAGCAACGGGCGATCCGCGTCTTATGGAACCTGTCATGAAGGTCGAAGTTGTGACACCTGAAGACTACATGGGTGACATTATCGGCGACCTGAACTCGCGTCGTGGGCAAATCCAGGGCTCCGAGCCGCGTGGCAATGCGACAGCGATCAATGCGACAGTGCCGCTGGTGAATATGTTTGGATATGTGTCCAATCTTCGCGGCATGTCTCAGGGACGTGCGCAGTTTACAATGCAATTCGATCACTATGCGGAAGTCCCAAAAGCGGAAGCACAAAAGATCATTTCTTAAACCGGCAAGTTAGCCACTCACATCAGGCAGTCCAAGTCTTTGGTTTTAACAGACCGATTGTCCGAAACAGACACTGTAGGAGGGCCCCATGGCCAAGGAAAAGTTTGAGCGTAACAAGCCGCACGTGAACA
>CAZMMU010000002.1:118904-155314 GCA_964567455.1 uncultured Hyphomonas sp. | reverse complement strand
CGCACATCGGCATAGTGGCGGGCGAGTTTTTCGGGTGGGCGGCCAAGGCCCCACATCATGCCGATATAGAGATAGGTGAGGTTGGCGCGGACGGGGCCCCATTTGGCGACGCGGCGGTCGGACGACCAGACTTTGCGATGAATCTGGCGGACGCGGCCACGGCCCGAGCGGACCATGCGCAGGCAGAGATCGGCTTCTTCCATTATGGTCTGGGCGGGATCGAAGCCGCCAATCGCCTCGAAATCGGCTTTGCGGCAGATCATGACCTGATCGCCAAACAGCAGCCTTGCGCCGCGCAGGAAGCTCAGAGGACGGAAGAAGAGCGGTGCGTACCAGGTTTTGATATAATTATGGGCCGTGGTGATACGGCGGACTTTGCCGGCACTGCGCATAATGGAAACAAAGCCCGCCAGCGCCGTTGAGGGGCGGGCGAGTGTGTTCTCGGTTAGGGTGACGAAATCTGCTGGCAGCCGCGTGTCCGCATGTAGAAAGCACAGCTGCGGTGTTTGCGCGCGCGCGGCCCCGGCATTCATTTGCCCAGCGCGGTTGGCGTGCCCGGTTTCGATGACGGTGAGGCCAGCGGCGCGGGCTATGGCGCATGTGTCGTCAGTGGAGCCGCCATCGACGAGGATGATTTGCGCCGGTTGCGGGTCAAGCTCTGCCAGAGTGGCCAGCGTGGCTGGCAGCGCCATAGCTTCATTGAGCGCAGGGATGATAATCGTGACCGCCATGAACCTATTGTAGCGCATTTCGCAGATCACCGCACGGCACATTCGTGTGAGGGATCAGGATGGGGTGTCCGGTGCAGTGATCAGGAAGTGTGCGTGCAGGCTGGCGACAGGTTTATCGCGATGGCTCTGCCAGGCCTCACAGCGGACATTGGCAATGCGTCGCCCCATTTTGGTGATCTGGGCGCGGGCGTAAAGCGGCTCGGCGCGGGCTGAGCGAAGATAGTCGATGGTGAGATTGATCGGGCGCGGCAGCGTATCGATTTCGCTCAGCAGATAGACTTGCGACATGGCAGTCAGTTCGAGGAAGGACCCGATCGCGCCGCCATGGAGCGCACGTAGGGCGGTCGAGCCGATAAGTTTTTCATCAAAAGGGAGGATCGCTGTCATCTCGTCACCCTTGATGTCGCAGGCCATGCCGAGGGTTTTCACAAAGGGGGAAGCGGCGAGGAAGCGCGTCAGTTTTGCACGGCGGTCTGGTTCGGTCATGTTGCAGCTGTCCTTTTGGAACCGGTCCAGCCTTTGGGCGTGTTCAGCGCGAAGGCACCGCTGGCTGATGCAATGATTTTGTCGGTTGCGGGATGGAAGGCGCGCGCATTGATGAAGGCAACAGTTTTGGTGACGTGGTAGCACTCGGCGGTCGCCGCGATGTCGAGCCCTTTTGCGGCCGGGCGCATATAGTCGATCCGCAGGTCAAGTGTTGCAGTGGTTCGGAAATTATCAAGCGCAGAGACGACGGCCATGCCCCCCAGATTGTCGAGGAGCGACGTGATCACGCCGCCATGGACGATGCCCGTAGCCGGATCTGCAACGAGATGCTCGCTCCAGACGAGCTGGCCCGAGACCTTGCCGCGCTCAATCGAGCTGACCTGCATGCCGATTTCCTGCGCCCATGGTACGAGCGAGATGACATTGACCATATTCTCGCGCATCGTATCGAGGATTTTTTGATTGTCGCTCATCTGCCCATTTCTTTCCCTAGCGGACCTGCCCCGTTTGATGGACAAGTTCCCTATGATAGGCAATCATCTTTAGCAAAAGCAACATCATGCAGGATCGGCTATGCGCAGACGGGTTGAGAAAATTTGTATCATCGGGGCTGGGTGTTCAGGCTTTACCATGGCCAAGCGGGCACAGGATTATGGCTTGGCCTATGACTGTTTCGAAGCGTCGGACGATATCGGCGGAAACTGGTATTACAACAATCCGAACGCACTCTCTTCGTGTTATAAGAGCCTGCACATTGATACGTCCAAATACCGGCTGGCTTTCGAAGACTTTCCCGTGCCCGAGGATTGGCCGGACTTTCCTCACCATAGCCAGCTCTTACAATATTTCCACGATTATGTGGACCATTTCAAACTGCGTGAGACGATTACATTTAATACGCGCGTCGATGCGGCCAGTCCGCTTGAGGACGGACGCTGGATGGTCGCGCTTTCGACGGGCGAGACACGCGAATATGATGCCGTGATCGTTTGTAATGGGCACCATTGGTCAGCGCGGACGCCTGAGTATCCGGGCAAGTTTGATGGGTATCAGGTGCACTCGCATCATTATCGTGATCCGTTTGAGCCGTATGATTTTCGGGGCAAGCGTGTCATGATTGTCGGGGGCGGAAACTCCGCGATGGATATTTCATCCGAACTGTCCCAGAAACCGCTCGCTGCGCGCTGTCTGGTATCGATGCGGCGCGGGGTCTGGGTATTGCCCAAATACATGAATGGCCAGCCTGCAGACAAAGCGGTTTTACCAAGCTGGTTGCCAACAGGGCTTGGCCGAAAACTGGCGCGCGGGGCGATCAAGAAATCGATTGGCCGCATGGAAGATTATGGCCTGCCCAAGCCCGACCATGAGCCTTTGAGCGGGCATCCATCCGTATCGGGAGAATTTCTGACGCGGGTTGGTTGTGGCGATATTGAACCGAAAGGGGCAATAGAGCGACTCGATGGCGATGGTGTTGTGTTCACCGATGGCAGCCGCGAACAGGTCGATGCGATTGTGTGGGCGACCGGCTATAATGTCAGCTTCCCCTTCTTTGACTTGCCGGAACTGACACCCGAAGAGAACCGATTTCCGTTGTTCAAACGCATTGTGAAGCCCGGCTTCGAGACACTGTTCTTTTTGGGCTTGGCCCAGCCTTTGCCGACACTGGTCAATTTTGCCGAGCAACAGTCAAAGCTGGTCGCCGCCTGTCTGGCCGGCCAATATGAGCTGCCCGACGCAGCGACGATGCAGCGAACCATCGCGGCGGACGAGAAAACCCATATAGGCCATTTTTACGAAAGCGCGCGCCACACGATGCAAGTGGATTTTAACGTTTATGTGCGCGATCTACTTGCCGAAATCCAGCGGGGCCGCAAACGGGCGCACGCATAGGATTGCGATAGCTTTCATGAGGCATTCATGGGCGGGGCAGCATATTGGACGTAAATTAGGACTTTTGTAGCGTTATGTTGAAGAAAATGATCTGGGCTTTGGCCCCTTTGTTTTTGGTCGCGTGTGTAACCACGCCAGCCCCTGTGCGCACGGGCCCGACGGAAGACCCGGCCATAGCAGGTGTGACTGAGGAAAATGGCCTGACCGTAACACAAGCCGATTTGCCAACGGCACCGCCGCCGCCCGCCAGCTTCATACCCGATGAACGGATCAAGATTTGTACCGGTCTGAGGGTCCAGAATGCGCCGATCAATGATCGGGCCGGCTATGTGTTGGAATATGATCGGCTGGTCGTGGCGTTGGGGCGGATCGTGCTGGCGCCAGTGCC
Organism: uncultured Hyphomonas sp.; assembly: GCA_964567455.1. GTDB lineage: Bacteria > Pseudomonadota > Alphaproteobacteria > Caulobacterales > Hyphomonadaceae > CALLCD01. The sequence continues at coordinate 151,819 of CAZMMU010000002.1, read as the reverse complement.
GCTCAATGGCGGATGCATCAGCTCGGGGTATGGCCAGCGCAATGGCCGCTTGCACAAAGGGATCGATATCAGCGCGCCACGCGGGACCTGGGTCTATGCAGCCGCGCCCGGGATCGTGCTCGAAGCTGGCTGGGGCGGAGGATATGGCAATTATGTGCTGATCGATCATGGGCTGGGCTTGATCACGCGTTATGCTCATCTGGACGCGTTTGCTGAGGGGCTCGCCGTGGACAGTGAGGTTGGGTTTGGCTGGCCTGTTGGGCAAGTCGGAAATACAGCAAATCGGCGCGTCGGGGTGCATTTGCATTTCGAAGTGTTGACGGGGAACTATAACAATCCCCGCAAATCATTCGGCTTGCAGGGGAATGATCCCTTGGCCTTTCCGGTTTACGAAACACCTCCTATCAGTTGATGAGGTTTCGCGTTTCTGGCAATGTCAGAATGTCTGGGGAGGCGCTTTGGAGGTTGAAATGCGGAATTTGATCTTGATTGTGGGGAGTTTTGCCCTGACAGCTTGCTCAAGCTGGGCGACGCTGAATTCGGACGATATGTTGGGAGATGCGAAGGAACGATCGGCGCAGACATCTCAGGCCAATGCGCAGGTCCACTGGCAGGAAGAAACGTTTGGCGCGCTGGCGGGTTTTGCTGGTGAGACGTTTCGAGGAGAGCCAATGACCGCCGAGGGAGAGCCAAACCCCGACGGCGTGGCGGACATTCAGAACTGGATGTGGTCAGAAGACGGCAAACAGATCATTATCCGGCATGCGCTTGAGGATGGCTCCTATGGTGGCGTGACGAATGTCTATCCCAATGGCGAGGAAGACGAACTGGCCTACCGCTACGTCACAAGTGGCGGGTTCGAGACACTCGGCACATTTACACTCGATCAGGACGGCGGCTGGGAAGCAATCGAAGTGGTTGATGGTCACGAGACGATTACGCATGTGCGCAGCCGGGGCTATGAGCGTGAAGACGGGGCCTTGATCAGCAAAGCGGACTATTTGACCGCCGATGGCTGGCAGCCCGGACATAGCTTTGTCTATACCGATTTTGACGGCGATGTGCCGGAAATTATTGTCGCAGGGGAATAAAATTGACGCGGCGTCATTTTTAGTTTCTGTAGGGGCGGAACCCTAGACGAGACGGCGCGCTTCCATGACTGACCAGACAACCACACAGGCCAATGGAAAACGCGCACGTTCGAAAGCGGCCAACCGGCAGGCCATTCTTGAAGCTGCGCGCGGCGTATTTGCGCTAAGCGGCTATGAGGCGACGACTGTGCGCGACATTATCCGCGCCACGGATCTGGGCACGGGCACATTCTACAATTACTTCAAATCCAAGGAAGAGGTGTTTCAGGCTTTGTCGAGCGATTCGGTTCGGCGGTTCAGACCACTTCTGGGCGAGGTGCGTCAGCAGAGCGATAGCTTTGAGGATTTTGTGCATGGCGCATATCGCGCTTATTTCCAGTTTCTGAGCGATGAAAATTCTGAGGCCATTCAGGGCGGCGCGCCGCATATTGCGCTGATCGGTGTGCGGGTGGATACGCCGGAAATGCTGACGATTTTCGAGGAAATCCGCACCATGTTCGAGGAGATGTTGAGCGCAGGCGAAGCGCCGCGTGTGGACTCCGAATATCTGGCGGCAGCGGCCATCGGAATTGCGCGGGATCTGGGCGACCATATGTTGCTGCGTCGCCCTGTCGATGTGGATGAGGCGACGAGATTTGCAGCCTCGCTCCTGCTTGGAGGCTTGCAGGCAGTGCTTTTTGACGCGTAAGCTGGACCCTGATTTGCCGGAGGCCTTAAAATGAGTTTGCAGTCTGTAATGGCGAAAATGCTGCTAAAGCTGCCTGATGGCGTTTTGGTGCGCATGTCTGGCGGCAAGCCGGTCGAATTGGGAGGACGCACGCTGGATGCCCGGTTTCAGTTTCTGGCAAATGCAGCGGCCAAGCAGCCGGCCATGTCCACATTGGGGGCTGGCGAAGCGCGCGCAGGGTCTGCCGAGGCGCTGGCCATGTTGGCGGCCCCCTCGCCAGCGGGGGTAAGCGCGACAGACTTTACGCTCAACGCCCCTGGTCGCGACATACCCGTGCGGCTCTATCGGCCCGACGATCAAAGTAAGCTCAGCCCGATGATGGTGTATCTGCATATGGGTGGCGGGGTGATTGGCGATTTGGAGATATGCCACGCGTTCTGCGGACTCTTGGCCGAGGTGACGGGCGGACCTGTTCTATCTGTTGATTACCGGTTGGCCCCGGAACACAAGTTTCCGGCGGGGCTGGATGATTGTATCTATGCGTATGAATGGGCGCTAAAGAATGCCGAAGCTTATGGCGCGCCTGCCGGACATGCGGCGCTGGGCGGGGACTCGATGGGCGGCAATTTTACAGCGGTCATCACGCAGGAGATGCGCCGCCAGCACAAGCCGCTGCCAGACATGCAATTGCTGATCTATCCGGCGACAGACCTGACCCATGACTATCCCTCGCGCACCACCTATGGCGAGACCTATCCGCTGTCGACGGCGACCATGGACTGGTTCATGGATCACTATTTGCCTGATGGACAAGACCGCGCTGATTTGCGCATTTCGCCGATGCTTGAAAGCAATATGGCGGATCTGTCGCCAGCGCTGGTCGTGACGGCGGGGTTTGATCCACTTTGCGATGAGGGCGAGGCTTATGCCAAAAAGCTCAAAGCGTCGGGCATCCCCACCGACTTCAAATGCTATGAAACATTAGCGCACGGCTTTACGGCGTTCATGGCGGTCGCCCCCGCTGCGAGAGCGGCGTGTCTTGAAATCGCGCAAGGGGTCAAGCAGTTCTATCTGACCTGCCATAGGGATAAAACATGAGAGCGTTTATCTGTCACGCCTTGAGCGATGATCTGAGTGGAGTTGGTGTGGGTGAACTGCCCAAGCCCGAGCCCGCTGCTGGCGAAGTCCGGCTGCGTGTCGAGGCTGCAAGCGTGAACTTTCCGGACATATTGATTTGTCAGGGAAAGTACCAGTTAAAGCTGGAGCCTCCTTTCACGCCGGGTATGGATATGGCGGGTATCGTGGACGCTGTGGGCGCAGGTGTGACTGGGTTCAAGCCGGGCGATGAAGTGGCGGGCGGCGCGCGATTTGGCGGCTTTGCCGAATATGCGATTGCGCGCGCGGACGGCCTGCAAGCCAAACCTGAGCATATGGGCTTTGCCGAGGCCGCAGCCTATCCGGCCGCTTATCTGACGGCGTATGTGGCGCTCGTCCGGCGTGCAAGATTACAGGCAGGCGAGACCTTGCTCGTTCACGGCGCGTCCGGCGGCGTTGGCCTTGCGGCGGTTGATGTCGGCAAGCTGCTTGGAGCGAAGGTGATTGCGACATCGGCGAGTGAGGAGAAGCTTGCACAAGTCGTTGCATACGGTGCCGATCATGGCGTGCTGGCGCGGGAAGGTTTTCGTGAGGACGTCAAATCGCTGACTGACGGGCGCGGAGCGGATGTGATCTATGATCCGGTTGGCGGTGACGTGTTCGATGAAAGCGTGCGTTGCATCGCCTTTGACGGACGGCTTTGCGTGATTGGATTTACCTCAGGCCGGATTGCCACAGTGTCGAGCAATATGCCGCTTATCAAAGGGTTCTCCGTGGTTGGCGTCCGAGCCGGCGAATATGGCCGCAAATTTCCCGAACGTGGCGCAGAAAATATCGCGCAGATCTGGGAGTGGGCGCGCGCCGGTAAGACCCGTCCGCATGTACATGCGCGATTGCCACTGGAACAAACTCTGGATGGCTTGCGAATGCTGGAGCGTCGCGAAGTGGTCGGGAAAGTTGTGATTGAGCCGCAGCGTTAGGTGGCTTTGCAAGTCGGGCTACTGGCTATTTTTGCCACCGGCATAATACCGCTCACGGATCTCTTCAGACGTCCGTACAGCGTCATAGGCTTCTGTTGCGGTGAATGGAATAGGGTTGTCGTGGACGATGATTTCGAAAGAGTGTGTCGGCGAGACCCGCGCCTCACGGCCACGGTCGGCATCTGAAAAGCCCGGCTCGGGCCGCGCGTTCGATGGGCATCCGAGCAGGCCGCACTCGCCCTTCAATTGGACCTGATTGCCGAACGGGTCGCGCTCGAAATCAGTGGTCCGGTCTTTGTCTGTGCCCGCATATTCGGTGACGATTTCAAACCAGTCTCCACCTTTTTGCAAGGTAATTGTCGACGCACGCAGCAAAGCCAGATCGCGGGTTTTCGACGGCGTGGTGCCGGGCGCTGCACGATAAACCACGGTGTAACGTCCATCGTCGGATTTGGCAGAATTGATACTGGCGCTGCCTTGAGGGGCTTCAGGAACGAGAAAATCGGATGCGCATCCGCCGATGAGCAGCGGCGCCAGAGCGAGGGGCAAGAGAAAACGCATGAGATTGGTCCTTCTGTATCGGCTCCCGCCATTTGCCTGAGTTTACACGGTTCGGTCGGCCTTGTCTTTGTTATTTGTCGCCATAATCGCGTCTTTTGCAGCTTTCCATTCGGCGTCGCCCCATGCACCAAGCGCGCTGAAATTGCCACCTGAGGCGTTGTACATGGCCCCGTCAATGGCGATAGTCTGGCCGTTTACATACTCTGCGCCCGGGCCCATCAGGAAGACGGCCAAGTTCACAAGTTCGTGCATTTTGCCGATTCGGCCCATCGGGTTTGGCTGAGCGCGGCCCATGCCTGAGCCCATCTCTTCGGTAGAATCCGCTTGAGGGGCGAGGCGTTTGGTCATGCCTTCGGTGGGGAAAGGCCCGGGGGCGATGGCGTTAAAGCGTAACCCCTTCGGTCCCCATTCGACGGCGAGGCTCTGGGTCATCACATTGACGCCCGCTTTGGACATGGCCGAGGGCACAACGAACGGGCCACCATTCCAGACCCATGTGGTCAGGATCGAGCAGACATTGCCGCGCAGGCCTTCCTTGATCCAGCGGGTGCCGATGTCATGGGTCATGTAGAACGTGCCGCGAAAGACGATATTCGAGATGGCATCGAAGCCACGTATTGAAAGGTCTTCGGTGCGCGAGATGAAATTGCCCGCCGCATTGTTGACGAGGCCGGTAAGCGGGCCATGCTCGGACCAGATCTTGTCATTCATATCCGAGATGGCGTCGGCCACGCGGATGTCGCAGGCATGGGGGACGACTTTGCCGCCATGGGCTGCCATGAGCTCTTTGGCTGTTTCCTCGCAGACGCCGCCGCGCCGCCCGCAAATGTGGACTTCTGCGCCGAGCTTAAGGAAGCCTTCGGCCATTTCCTTGCCGAGCCCTGTGCCGCCGCCCGTGACCAGAATGCGCTCGCCGGACATCAGCCCGTCGCGAAACATGATTTGTGATGTGTCCATGAGATCTGCCCCTGTTTGCTTGGGCCAAGCTTAGCGGGGATGAGGGAGCGGGGGAAGGGGGAGTGCTTCAGCATTCTACGGCTCGATCGCAGGCCCAAACCGTAATCCATATTCCACTTGTTCGATAAAAATTCGGTTTATCGAAATACAACTAACTAGACCTGATTGAATAGGATTGCCGAATAGTGCAATGTTTGGGACTATCTTTCTCATTTCGTTAGAAGCAAGTTGGGATATCCGTCTAGTCGGCATACCGTATACCGAGTCAAAAGGCGGAGCACCTGTTCTCAAAAAACCAAAATGCGAGGGAAAAAGTATACCGTCATAACTGTTCTCGAAAGCGGTCTCCGCTATTTCCCTACTAATTTTATAGGAGTGTTCGCCAGCGAGAAACAAAAAATGTAGGGAGAGGTCAAGGCTTTCGAACCAGTTGTCATTTTCCTCCAAAATCTCACACAAATTAAGCAACCTGAGATTTCGGTTGGGATGAAGTTTTGCAAAATACACCTCATCGGACGTGCTGACGCGGCACTCATGTAGACAGGTTTGTAGGTCAGGGGATCCATAAAGTACTGACATGTTGTTCATACCGAAACGGCCGGTTGCTTCAGCGTTTGCCGGAGGGCTGTCGTACTGAACCGAGTCGAATGGATTTTTGGGGTTGACCCTTACGCGATAAAAACTCTCAGAGCTGGGAAGCTCCATTACAGGATAGCGATCCATTATCTCAGCGACTATTTGAGGTCGCGATACCTTATCCTGAAGCTGTTCCAGCGGCGTGATATAGCCGAGCATCCAAAGTGGTGGTCCGTAGTGAAAGAAACCAACCCCCAATTCTTGCTCGAAAATGGATACGTCAGAAGGGAGTCTTTCCTTTAGAAATTGATCTGTCGTTTGGTGCTCGTTGAACTGAATGGTCGGTGCAGCGCCGAAGTCTGCTGCACTGGTTGATCCTAAAACGAAGAATCTGTGTGCCAAACTGAAAAGCGCTTTACGGTCCAATTTTTTGCCTGTTTTTTCAATGCATCTGGGGCACTCACCGATCTGGTCTAAGCCCAATGTGTCGGCATCCAACATCAGTCCTTCATTGTTGAAGCAGCGCGAGCAGGCCAAAATTTCCCGGTCAAGGGCCTCTTTGTTCATTTTATCCTCAAGCGGCCCGTCGCAACGGTCTCGTTTAGTTTCTCGTCATGGGTCACAGCCCCAGTTCCTGTTCGCGCAGGCGTTTGAGCTCGTCACGCAGGCGGGCGGCTTCTTCGAATTCGAGGTCGGCGGCGGCTTCGCGCATGGCTTTTTCCATGTCGGCGATGACGGTTTTGAGATTGTGGCCGGTCTCGCCAGCGAAGGCGGCCTGGCTTTCGGCAACGCGTTTGTCGCTGCGTCTTGTGCGTTTGGATTTGGCCGAGGTGCCGGGGCGTTCGCCGAGATCGGAGAGAATGTCGGCGACTTCGCGGACAATGGTTTTGGGCGTAATGCCATGTTCTTCATTATGGGCGATCTGCTTTTCGCGGCGGCGGCTCGTCTCTTCCATAGCGCGTTCCATCGATCCCGTGATGCGGTCCGCATAAAGAATAACGCGCGCTTCAGAGTTTCGCGCGGCGCGACCAATGGTCTGCACAAGCGCTGTCTCCGAACGCAGGAAACCTTCCTTGTCCGCATCGAGAATACCGACAAAGCCGCATTCGGGAATGTCGAGGCCTTCGCGCAAGAGGTTGATCCCGACAAGCACATCAAACACGCCAAGGCGTAGATCCCGGATGATTTCGATGCGCTCGACCGTGTCGATGTCCGAATGCATATAACGCACGCGGACGCCCTGTTCATTCATATACTCGGTGAGGTCTTCTGACATTTTTTTCGTCAGCGTGGTGACAAGCGAGCGCATGCCCTTGGCGGCGACCGCTTTGACTTCCGAGATCACATCATCGACCTGATTTGCGCCATCGGCCGCGACGGGGCGGACCTCTACGGGGGGGTCGATCAAGCCAGTCGGGCGGATGACCTGTTCGGTGAAGACGCCTCCGGTCTGCTCCAGCTCCCATTTGCCGGGGGTTGCGGAGACATGGACGGTCTGCGGACGCATGGCGCGCCACTCTTCGAACTTGAGCGGGCGGTTGTCTTTGCAGCTTGGCAGGCGGAAGCCGTATTCGGACAGGGTGTGCTTGCGGCTGAAGTCGCCTTTATACATGGCGCCAAGCTGGGGCACGGTCTGATGGCTCTCATCGACAAAGAGTAGCGCATTTTCAGGGAGATATTCAAACAAGGTGGGCGGCGGCTCACCCGGCTTGCGGCCTGTCAGGTAACGGCTGTAATTCTCGATGCCATTGCACGCGCCCGTGGCGGTCATCATTTCAATGTCGAATGTGCAGCGTTGCTGGATGCGCTGGGCTTCGAGCAGCTTGTTGTTGGCTTCGAAATGTTTGACGGTTTCCTTGAGCTCTTTCTTGATCGAGGTGATGGCCTGATTGAGCGTCGGGCGCGGGGTGACATAGTGGGAATTGGCGTAGACTTTGATCGCGGGCAATGGGCCGGACTTTTTGCCCGTGAGCGGATCAAACTCGACAATGCTTTCGAGGTCGTCGCCAAAGAAGGAGAGCCGCCAGGCGCGGTCTTCATAGTGGGCGGGGAAAATGTCGATGACATCGCCCTGCATTCGGAAGGTGCCCCGCCCGAAAGCGACATCATTGCGGGTGTATTGCAGCGCGACGAGTTTGGCGGCAACTTCGCGCGGGTCGATTTGCTGGCCGGTTTCGAGCTTGAGCGTCATCGCGGTATAGGTTTCGACCGAGCCGATGCCGTAAATGCAGGACACGGAGGCGACGATGATGACGTCATCGCGTTCGAGAATGGCTCGCGTGGCGGAGTGGCGCATTCGGTCAATGGCTTCGTTGATCGTGCTCTCTTTCTCGATGAAAAGATCAGCGCGCGGAACATAGGCTTCGGGCTGATAGTAATCGTAATAGGAGACGAAATATTCGACCGCATTGTTAGGGAAGAAGGATTTGAACTCACCGTAGAGCTGGGCGGCGAGGGTCTTATTGTGGGCGAGGATCAGAGCAGGGCGCTGGGCCGCTTCGATGATTTTCGCCATGGTGAAGGTCTTGCCCGTGCCCGTTGCGCCGAGCAGGACCTGATCGCGTTCGCCTTGCTGGATGCCCTCGACAAGCTCGGGAATGGCGGTGACCTGATCGCCCGACGGCTCGTATTCGGACGCGACTTTGAACGGGGCGCTGGCGTCGAGGCCAACCCAGTTGCGGTCGGGCCTGTGCGGGGTCCAGTTGGCTGACGGCAGCGCGCCTGCGGCATCCTGCGCGGCACCGGACAGATCGAACTTGGCAGGGGCTTCGGACACTCGCTTTGGCATGCGTGAACATATGGGGCACAGGCGGGCCGAAGTCTAGGGGGCACCGAGCGTCTTCTGCGCAGGAAGGCTTGTGCAAGCGCTAGTAAAAGTCTGAGCCGGTCTGTTCTGCTTCTTGTTCAGCGTAGAATTTGCTGACAAGGGCGACCGAGCCGCCGAAGATGATGAGTTGGATCAGCGGATTGCCGAGGGTTGGATGGTCCAAGAGCCAGCCGAGACCGCCTATAACGGTGGGACTGCCCATGGCTGATGTCAGGTAGAATAGGCCTGAGTTCAAAAGGGCTATGCCGCTTAGCGCGCCCGTCCAGCTAAGTATCGTTTTCATTCCGCTCTCCTCATGATCTCTTGAATCTACATTGGTTGAAATGTTCAAAAATCCCGTTAAGCCGGTCGGCGCAATTGCGTGCTTGTGTTCTCCATCCGACCCATCCGCGAGTTTCTTTGATCTTTATAGGACTTTCGTAGGGTTTCGGGCCTAAGGGGGCGGAGGTTGATAGGGAAATTTGTCATGGGTCAGTGGATAAATGCTGGGGTCGCTATTGCGGCGCTTCTGGGTTTTGCGGGCTGTAGCCTGCCTGAGGACGCCGACTACAGGCCGGATGTTGCGGCAATTTGCGAGGCGATGCCGAAGCAGCATGCCTATTTTGGAGACCGTGCGGCGGCATGGGATGCAGCCTGCGCGCAGGCAGAAGCGGAGATGACGCTCAACGCAACTCCGGCGCAGGTTCTGACGGTGCTGGAGCGATTAACGGACGCTCTGTACGATCCGCATGTATCGCTGAACGTGAACTCGGCCACCTCGCCGCGTCTTGTGCCGTCGGGGCTCGATATGTGGTTTGAGGGGGATGGTGAGGGCTATGTGCTGACGGGCTTGCGGCCGCATAGCGGGGCGGCGGCAAGTGATCTGGAGTTGGGCGACAAACTGGTGCGCTTCAACGGGCTGACACCGGACGAATTATTGATGACGCGGATACATGCGGGCGAGGCGCACTTGCCTCAGGCGCGCAAAATATGGACATTGCATGCGGCGCTGGCGGGAAATCGCGGCGAGCCGAGACAGATTGAGGTTGCGCGGCGCGGGCAGGTTCTGTCAGTCGCATTGGGCGACCCCGAGCCGGCCTCGCAGGGGGCATCCTTGCGGTACCGGATTTTGCGCGGGAATATCGGCTACGTCCGGCTGCATGACAGTTTGGGCGATGCCGATACGGCAGAGGCGTTTGACGGGATCATGGCATCGCTAGGAGAAACGGACGCGCTGATCCTTGATCTACGCGATACGCCCGGGGGCGGCAGCACCGATGTCGCCGAACCTATTCTCGGACACTTCATTCAAGAGCGGCAGGGCTATCAGATGGTCCTACCAATAGGTAAGAAACCTTATTTGCGTGAGGTCGACCCGGTCGCTCATCATAATTATGACAAGCCGCTGATCGTGCTGGTCGGACGGTGGACCGGCAGCATGGGCGAGGGTATGGCTGTGGGCCTCGACGCCATGGGCCGCGCTCTGATCATGGGTGACAAAATGGCCGGACTTGCTGGCGGCGTCGAAACGATCGACCTGAAACTCAGCGGTATCGGTGTGCGGTATCCGGCTTATGGCTTGAGCCATATCGACGGAACGCCGCGGCAGGATTGGGCACCGAGCCCGCGTCAAAGAGCGGACTTCGGCGATGGTGATGATTTACTGTTGCAGGCGGCGCGGGCGCAACTGAAGGCGCGTTAGAAGTTCTTGGCGAGGAAGATGCGGAAGTCGGCGTCAGAGGTGGCGTTGGTTAGGCCGAACAGCACGCTGGCTTCAATGGCCCAGCCGTGATCAAGCTTGATTGCAGCGGCGGGACCTATGGCGTGGTTCTGGTCTCGGAAGGCAGGGAAGTCATCAGTCGAGCCGTAATTGTTGAAGACCTGGATCTGCAAATTATAGGTGTCGTTAAGCTTGTAGCGGACGCTTGAACGCGTTTGCAAAAACAGGCCATCGCCGCGATTATCGCCGAACTGAACCTGCGCCAGAACGAGCCCGCGCAGCGCCCATCTGTCGTTGATCGGTACATCATTGGTCCAGTTGAAGCTAACCAGATCAGGTCGATCATCCCCGATGAGCAAATCAACCCGAACCGCGCTGTCAAAGCCATCGCGTTCGTCTTCAAGGAACTGGTATTGGGCTTCGAACTGGACAAGATCGAAATCGAAGCCGGACGTGTTTGTGTCGGCGCCTTGGATAACCGCGCGCAGGCGGAGATTGTCGGTCACAGTTTGCTGATAGTGCAGGCGGCTGGTCGATCGGGCAGGGCGTCCGTCCGAGCGCGGGGCATTGGCCGTGCGGAACTCTATTGCTTTGGAGTCTGGTTTGACATCTGGACCGAAAACACCACCCACATTCTGGGCATGTGCCCTCTCAGATGCGGCGACCATGAGGAGACCAATCAGCAAGAGCGGAATTAAATTAGGGCGTAGCATTGGCCGTCCTTCGGTTCTTGCCGCTGAAGATAGCCGGAACCGCCCGTGACGCAAGTTTGATTTTATATCGGCAGACAGGCATGGTGCGCGTATATTTTGCGGGTCTGCGCCGATGTCACTACCTATGATCCACCATCCCGACTATGACGCCGTCAGCGTCACCGACGCCCATCGCTTTCCGATGCGCAAATATACGCTCGTGGCACAATTGGCGCGTCAGGCTGGACATATGCTGCAGGTGCCTGAACCAGCCAGCTTCGAGGCGTTGGAACTGGTCCACGATGCCGATTATGTCGCGGCCATTTTCGACGGATCTCTTGAGGCAAAGGCGGCACGCCGGATCGGGTTCGAGATCACGCCCGAGATTGCGGCCAGATCGCGCGCAGCGGTGGGCGGGACATGTTATGCGGCCCGATTTGCCTTGAGCGCAGGCGCGGCGGTCAATTTGGCAGGTGGCAGCCACCATGCAGATCGCGATGGCGGGGCGGGGTTCTGCGTGTTCAACGATGTCGCCGTCGCTGCAGAGCAATTACTGGCGCGTGGCGATGCGAAGCGGATTTTGATCGTCGATCTTGATGTTCACCATGGCGACGGCACGGCCCGGATATTCGCGGGACGCGAGGATGTGTTTACGCTGTCCATGCATTGCGAGGACAATTGGCCGACAGATAAACCACCTTCGGATATCGACGTTGGACTACCAAGGGGCGCAGGAGACGGGGTCTATCTGACAACGCTTCGCCAAGTGCTCCGCCAAGCCTTTGATGTGGCCGAACCGGATTTTGTTTTCTACAATGCTGGCGTTGATCCACATCTCGAAGACCGGCTGGGGCATCTGGCATTGAGCGATGGCGGGCTAGCGACACGTGACCGTCTGGTGGCGGAAGTTTGCAGCGAGCGCAGCACACCGATTTGCGGGGTGCTTGGAGGGGGGTACAGCAAGGACGCTGAAGCCGTCGCCCAACGGCATATGTTTCTGGTCGAAGCGCTCCGCGGGATTTGTGTGTCTGCATGAGTAAAGCGGACATATCGGCGATCGAGGCGGGATATTTGCGGCATGTGGACGGGCTGCGCGGGGTCTCTGTGCTGCTTGTGGTGCTCTATCATGCGTGGCCCGACCTGTTGCCCGGCGGCTTTGTCGGGGTCGATGTTTTCTTCGTGATTTCAGGCTTCCTGATCACGCGATTGATCCTGTCCGAGCAGGCTGCGGGCGAGTTTCGATATGGCGGCTTTCTGCTGCGGCGGATCAGGCGGCTCTGGCCAAGCTTTGCCCTTGTTCTGATCGTGACGCTGGGGCTCGGCTGGATCTTGCTGGAGCCGGACGCGCTGGCTGATCTTGGGCGCTCGGCATTGGCGGCTATGGGCTTTGTGTCCAATTGGTATTTTGCGCTGACGACGGACTATTTCAATGAAGGGTTGGCCCAAAACTTCCTCTTGCATAGCTGGTCGCTGGCGGTCGAGGAGCAGTTCTATCTGTTCTACCCGCTTGTGTTCATCTGGCTGGGACGAACGCCGCAAACCTTATTCTGGGCGCTGCTCACGATCTGGGGCGTGTCGTTCGGCGCTATGTTGCTTGGGCCGCAAGAAACAGCTGCATTTTTTGCGACGCATTTGCGAGTCTGGCAACTTGCCAGCGGGGCTCTGCTTTGGGTAGGCGTGTCGCGGGGCTTGGGCCGAAATTTGCCAGATGAAGTGGCGAGCTGGATTGGCGTTCTGGGCTTTGCTTTGTTGCTTGTCACGGCACGCTTGATGCCAGGCGAGCTGTTCTGGCCGAGCGCTATATCGCTGTTGCCGGTGGTTGGAGCGTGCCTCTGTATCGGGTTTGCATGGAGCGGGCTTCGGGCGCGTTGGCTGGTCGGCCTCGGGCTGATTTCCTATGCACTTTACCTGTGGCATTGGCCGTTGCTCAAAGGGTTCGGGATCCTGTTTCCACGAGCATCAGACGGCGCGATTGCGGCTGTTATTATGGCATCTGTAGGGGTCTCATGGCTGGCATGGCGCTATGTCGAGGAGCCTGTGCGGCGCGGGAGAATATTTGGTAGCCAGGGCCAACTGCTCGGCATATTTGCGGCGGTGACGTTGCTGTTTGGGGTATTGGGATGGCAGTTCCACGCCAAACAAGGATTTGCGAGCCGTTTCCCTGTCGATATTGCAGCGATTGCAAACGTAGGCGCAGACGACCGGGTATCAGGGATGACTTGCACCGGAGGATTGGAACGGCTTGAACGCAGTTTCGACCTGTCTCTCGGCACGGGCGAGACGCGGCCTGAATTCTCGGTTTGCTGGCTGGGAGGGGATGAACCAGACTTTCTCTATGTTGGAGACAGCCATCTCGGTGCGCTTGACGCGGCCATTGCATTGCGGGCCAAGGAGCGCGGATCAAATGGCGTGTTCTTTACACTGGCGGCCTGTCCTCCAGTGCCCGATTTTGATTGGAACTTTCAGGGCGACGAAACGCTGCGCCAGTGCGATATGATGAAGGCTGTGTTGCGGGATGTGTTGGCAACGGGCCGGATCAAACAGGCGGTGTTGGTGGGCCATTGGGACATTTATGGCGGGAAGACCGAGACGGGGCTTGCGCAGTTTAACGCCGCGTTTGAACGCTTTGCCCGAGAGGTCTCGGAGCAGACGGAACTGCATGTTCTGCTCGACGTGCCAACGCATGATTTTGATGTGCCCCAAGCCTTGTTACGTGAGCGGAAATTTCCGTGGCTCGGACGGTCGAATTGGTTGAACACAGCCCAGCATGAAGCCGTGCGTGCCTCTTATCTGGCGCTCATGCGGGAAGCGGCCAAGCGCGGCGTCGTGGTGTTGCATGATCCGGTGCCGGCGTTCTGTCCGGAGGATGTGTGTCTGGCGGAGACCGCAGATGGGCCGCTTTTCTATGATGCAAGCCATCTGTCCCTCATTGGTACCGAGTTCCTGCTCGATGCGCTGCCGGATTTGCCGCACTGATTATCTGGCGTCGGGCATGTTTACTGGCTTTCTATGATCGGCGACTCGCAGCACGGTCTGGTCTATGTCTGCGACCGTTTCCCCCGATCTTGCCCCCGCCATTGAGATGCTTCAGCGGATATATGGTTATCAGGCGTTTCGTGGGGCTCAGGCGGATGTCATAGCCGACACTCTGGCTGGGCGCGACGGTTTGGCGGTATTGCCCACAGGCGGCGGGAAAAGTCTGTGTTATCAGATACCTGCCATGTTGCGCGAGGGCTGCGGGATAGTCGTGTCGCCGCTGATTGCGCTCATGGCGGATCAGGTTGATGCGCTCAAAGAACTCGGCGTCAGGGCCGAACGGCTGGACTCATCTTTGGACTTTAACGCCAAACAGGCCGCGCTTGAAGCGGCTGAGCGCGGCGAGATGGACATGCTTTACGTTTCGCCAGAAGCGCTTGGGACGGGCCTTGCAAGGCGGCTATCGGGTTTGAAGGTCTCCCTGATTGCAGTCGATGAGGCGCACTGTGTCAGCCAGTGGGGGCATGACTTCCGGCCCGATTATCGTGCGCTTGGAGGTTTGCGGGAGATGTTCGCCGGCGTACCTTGGCTGGCGGTGACCGCGACGGCGGATGCCCGAACGCGGGACGATATACTGGCCCAGCTCCGGCTCGATGACCCGGCAATCCATGTCGCAAGTTTTGACCGTCCGAATCTGACCCTCGCCGCTGAGCCCAAGGGCGGGAACAGGACCGACCGCGTGGTCTCGCTGGTGCGGGCGCATGAGGGCAATTCCGGGATTGTCTACGCAGCGACCCGCAAGGCGACCGAGCAATTGGCCGAGGCGCTTGAACGGCGCGGGATCGCAGCGCTCGCATACCATGCGGGGCTCGATGCCGAGGTGCGGTCGGAGCGGCAGCGGCGCTTCCTGCTTGAAGATGGCTTGGTAATGTGCGCGACGGTCGCCTTTGGCATGGGTGTAGACAAGCCTGATGTGCGGTTTGTCATCCATGCTGATCCGCCAAAGACGATTGAAGCCTATTGGCAGGAAGTTGGCCGGGCAGGGCGCGATGGTGAACCCGCCGAAGGTGTTGCTCTGTTTGGCCCTTCGGATATGGCGCGCTCACTGGCGTGGACCTATGAGAGCGATGCGGCAGACGAGGTCAAGCAGGTCCAGCTGAACAAGACGCGCCAGCTCTTTGCATTCTTCAATGGCGGGTCTTGCCGGCGCGGCACAGTGCGGGCGTATTTTGGCGAGACGGAAGTCGAGCCGTGCGGGGTGTGCGACAGTTGCAAGCGGGATAAGGGGACAAGTTTTGATGCGACCAAATTGGCGCAGATGGCGGTGTCCGCGGTGCTCAGGACGGGACAGAAAATTGGACGCGGGCGGCTGATCATCCATTTGCGCGGCGAGGCGAAAGATGGGTTTGATCAGGATATGGCGGAGCTGTCGACCTATGGGATTGGTGAGGACTTACCCAAGACAGGCTGGAATGCTGTGTTTGACGAGCTCTTGTTTTCGGGGCTTCTGGCCGAGGGTGGGGAGCCTATGCGTCCAGTAATTGTGGTGCCGGATGCCGAGCGGGCGCGGGCCTTGTTCAGAGGCGAGGAAGAGGTGCTGCTGCGCGCTGATCCAGCAGAGCGGCGTGCGAGCAAACGGACACGAGGCGGCGGCAAGGCGAAGACCGGCGCCGTGGTGATCTCTTCTGAGGATCAACCGATCTATGACGCGTTGCGAGCCTGGCGGCTGGAGACAGCAAAGGCGCAGGGCGTGCCGCCCTATGTTATTTTCCATGACAAGACGCTGGCAGCGATTGCCTCTGTCCGCCCCTTGAGCTCGGCGGATATGAAGGCGATTTCGGGCGTCGGCGAGAAGAAAGCCGCGCGCTATGCCGAGGCAGTCGCGGAGATTATCGCGCAGGCGGCATGATGTTTGTTCCCTTCGGTTAAGTGCAACGGGACGTGGTAGACAGCCGTGAGGTCAGCTTGTGGCTGATTGTGAGCTTTTTTCTACTTTCGAAATGGCAACGTGATCAGCCGCCAGAGGACCCAGATCGGAAGGATGATGGAGGCGCCAGCCAGAGCGGGTTTCCAGAAATTTGTGACGGCCCATTTGCTAGTAGCCAAAGCATTCGAGATGAGCGCGCCTATGGCATCAGTGGCGTCAAAACTTGGATCTGACGGGTCGAACTGCATGGCCAGCATAATGAAGCCCGTAAAAATGCAAATCAGGATAAGCTTTGCGCCACCCCAGAGCGACATACCAAACAAGCGGATGAGCAGTGGCCGTTTCGGCTTGGGTGCGCCGCGTTTCCAGATTTGCCACCATGCGCGGGATTTGGCGATTGGCTCTGGTGCGACAGGTTCGGCGTCAATTGGAGAGGTGGCCTGCTCTGTCATTTTGTCATTTCTGCACCATGACAGTGTGCGGATAAGGGATGGATAGACCAGCTTTGTCGATGGCCGTTTTGCCATTCTTTGTCAGATCAAACAGAACATCGGCATAGTTGTCCGCGTCGACCCATACGCGGACCGAGATGTCGACGCTGGACGGGCTTAAGGCCGTGACGCGAACGAAGGGTTCAGGGTCACGCAAGATGCGGGGGTCTGCAGCGACGAGCGTTTCGATCACGCCGAGGGCTTTGTCCATATCATCCGCATAGTCGATCGAGAAAACAGTGTCGACGCGACGGGTCGGGTAGCCGGAATAGTTTTTGATGATGCCGTTAATGGCTTGTGTGTTGGGCACCATGATTTTGACATTGTCGCTGCGGGCGAGGACGGTCTGGAACAGGGTAATGTCGCGGACGGTGCCCTTGACGCCAGCCAGCTCGATAAAGTCGTTAATCTTGTAGGGGCGAAACAGCATGATCATGATGCCCGAGGCGATATTGCCCAGCGCGCCTTGCAGGGACAGCCCGATGGCGAGGGTGAGCGCGCCGAGAATAGCCACGAAGCTGGTCGCCTGCACGCCGAAGATTTGCAGGATGGCGATGAGCAAGGCGGCGGTGGCGACCCATTGGACGATGGAACCGGCGAAGCTGCCGATAGTGTTATCGATGGCTTCCTGTTTGTTCGCCGTGTCGCGGACCATGCGTCCAAGCCATTTGGCCACGCGCAGCCCGATGATGAGGACCACCAGTGCACCGACGACTTTCAAAGTACCCGCAAGAATCCATGGGCCGTATTGTTCCCAAATGGCATGCAAGTCTTGCGACGTAAATTCCATGGTCTGCTTAGCTTTCTTTGGCGAGATATGTGGTCGTGGAGCCGAGGGCACCCGTAGCCCAGCGTCGATAGATCAACCATAATCCGAAGGCGAGCGTGATCCACAGAAAATAGCCGAAATCCGTGCGCAGCCAATTGTTCAGCACGATGCCCAGAAGGCCCCATCCGGCAGCATAATAGTACCAGATGGTGCGGCTGATGAAGCGCTTGTAGACCCATGTCGCGGAGGAAACGACCGCAAGCACAGACCATAGGGAAATCCATTCTGAATCGGTCGGGCCCTGGCCAAGTGCATAGCGTCCTGCGCGGGGAACAGAGATCGCAATAGCAACCGTGAGCCAGCCGGACAGAAGCCCGGTGAGCACATCTGCGGTCCATTTTATGGCGCTGCCGCCAAGCCCGCGCATTGTATCAAACCGATAGGCAGCCAGCCATGCCGCCCAGCCAATCGGGAGAAGGGCGACAAGGTCGAGGACAGGATTGCCGACAATTTGCTGCAACGGCATCCAGAGCGCAGTGCCAAGCCCTGCGAGCACCAGCGGTTTGGCAAGGCGACGGGTCAACTCGGTCTCTTTGCGCAGGGCATAGATGGCAAAGACGATATAGGCGAGGAAGATCACACCCCAAATTGCAAAGAAGGGACCGAGCGGTAGCTCTGGCGGAATCCCATCGGCGGTCGCTCGCTCGCCGATGCTTGGTGCAATGTCAAGCGCCGTTGGCAAGTAGGCGGCCAACAGCTGGAGAATGGCAATCGGGACCAGAAATTTGCGATAGATCATTATCGTTCTATGCGACCAAATCTGCCGAAATTCCAGTCACATTTCAAAGACAGAATGCCAGAAGGACTGAATGTGGCAGCTTTGTCCGCTGCCACATCGACCAATTACAGGCTGCCGCGTGCCTGTCGGGCTGCCTCGTTCAGCGTGTCGATCAGCTCATTGCTGATAATGCCTGTTACCGCCAGTCCGGTGTCCGATTGGAAAGACTTGATGGCAGCCCGGGTTGCTACGCCCATCGCGCCATCAGCAGGACCTGCATCATAATCCAGAGCGTTCAGGGCTTGCTGGACGCCAAGGATCTGCGCGCGCGACACAGCCCCCCAAGGCTGGGCAGCGAACTTGCCATTGGCGACGGTATTTCTGGGCGTGGCCGCCCATGCGGCAACTTCTTGCTTGATTTGTGTAATCGCAATCGAAGAGACTTCGCCAGAGTTTGTGATGTCGACAACGGCGCGTGCTGCATCCGCGTCACCATTGGCAGCGGCAAGCTCGTACCAGTAGAGCGCGCGGTGGCGACTTGGCGAAACGCCGATGCCGCTTTCATACATGGTGGCAATGTTGAACTGTGCCTCGACCAGACCAAGCTCGGCGGCCCGCTGATACCAGTTGGCAGCTTCCGCTTCGCGTCCCGGCGTATCGGCAATCAGCGTTGCGTAATTGTGCATGGCCCCGACATTGCCAGCTTCCGCAGCAGCCTTGAACAAAGGAATGGCGCGAGCCGGATCTTTTTCAACGCCGGTGCCCCTAATGTGCAAATTAGCCAGTTCGTATTGCGCGACGGCCAGCCCTTGAGCTTCGGCGGACCGAATAAGCGCAACACCGCTAGAGATGTCGCCATCGGCAATCTTCGAGGCGCCGAGCTGGTATTGTGCGATGGCGTTCCCGCCATTGGCCGCATCGGAAATCGACGTGATGCGAGCGATTGTCGGCACCGTTATAGCGCTGAGCTGGGTCGGCCGCTCAGCGCGCGCGGGTGCGGCTTCAAGAGCTGTCGGCGGCGGCACGTTCAGTGACGCCGGGCTTGGTACTGGTGTTTCCGGCGTTACGGTTTCAGACAGTGATGCGTCGGCATCTCCGACAAGATCTTCGCTGTTAAGCTGCGCATTGAGTGCCGCAAGATCATTGGGCGCGTCGTCAGATGTCGCCGCCGGAGTGGCAGCCACGAGCGCAGCGTTGGATGGACTTGACGGGGTCTGCGGCCGGGTATCAGCAAGATTGACGGCTTCCGGTGCGCTGTCCTTATTCATCATCATGAAGCCTGCAGCACCAGCTACGGCAAGCAAGCCCACACCGGCTGCAATCACGGGGACGTTGTTACCGGATTTCTTTTCTGTCTTTTGTGGTCGGGATTTTGATGGACGCTGGCCAGCTGCGTTTGATGCGGCAGCGGAGACCGCAGCGCTACGTGCTTGCGCGAGGAAGTCGTTTTCCGCCGCCGCGCCGGGAGCCGGTCTAACATCTTCAGCATAGGGGTTTGCAGCCGCGTCGAATGCATCGAGCTTGTCCGTTGCAACAGTGTCGATCTGGACAGCGTCCTCTTCAAAGATGTCACTGTCGCGGGTCTCATTCGATGCCTCGAAAATCGACTCGTCAGTGTCCTCCGGTGGTGGCAGTTCGGCGAAATAGTCGTGGACTTTGCTAGCACTGCTCCCGGCGGCTTCTTGTTGCTCCTGCTCATCCAGCAGATCGGCGGGTAGATCATCCGATACCTCCGACCAGTTTTTATAGCCTGCTTCGAACGGCTCTGTATCGGTTGCGGCTTCAGAGGCGCTCTCGATCTCTGCCGCTTCCGTTACTGAGATAGTTGCTGAGGTCGTGAGGGTTTCGGTGAAGTTCGACGGTGTCGGTGCTTGCTCGATGGTGGTATCGATTTTGACCGGCGACACCATTTGCGGCACGTTTGGCGCGCCGTCGCGTTCGATGTAGGGCGGCGCGGAAAACTCTTCGATGGCTTCGATACGCTGGGCGAGCGTCGCAATGGCCTTTTGAACCGGAGAAATCGAGGTGATCGACTGCTCCTGAATGCGTTCGAGCCGATCGGATACATTCGACAGGGCGCTGGACAGGCGCGCTTCCTGAGATTGGGTTCTGGCGTCGAGCTGGTCGTTAAATTCCTGCAAAGCCTGGGCTTGGCGGTGCTCAAGGCGCTCAGCGACGCTGGCAACCTGCTCGCCGACTTGTTCGATTGCGCTAGCCGATCGCTGCTCGCTCTCTTGGACGCGCTCGTTCAGCTTGTCCGAGATTTGCTCGACTTCGCTTGATATCTGGTCGATCGAGTTGGTGAACCGGACCATGTCTTCGCGCAGTTCTTTGGTTGCCGCGCTGCCAAATTCTTCGCTGTCAATATTGCTAAGGCGCTGATCGATGCTGTCAGACACCCGCGTGACTTGGGCACTGATCTGCTCGATATCGCGGCTCTGCTGGTTTTGACCTGCCAGAAGACGCTGATCGACGCTTTCGGTGATACGGGTGACGGTATCGCCGACCATTTCCATGGTCTGCGCCTGCAAGTCTTCGCTCGCATCAAGCCGTGTACCCATAGCGCGGATCGTGTCTTCCAGACGGGCAATAACCTCATCATCGACCGAGCGCGCGGCAACTTCGATTTCCGAGGCCAATTCTGCGCGTGTCGTTGCAATCATCGCCCGCATATCGTCTGCCAGCGAGTCAAATTTGGCGTCGAACTGCTGGCGGATATCATCCGCGACGCTGGAGATATTTGCGTTTGTGCCTTCCGAAATGCCTTCAAGGCGCGCATCGAGGCTGCTAAATGTAGATTTCAGATGTTCAAGCGCTTCGTTTGTGCTGGCCTCAGCCCGGTTCAGCCGGACTTGTATCGCGCTCATCTGTTCCTGACTTTCAGCGAGTGTCTGGCTGAGGCCCTCGGATCTTTCATGCCCGGACATCAGTTCGGACTGGATATTCGCCTCTAGCTGGCTGAACCGTTCTGCGAGATGGCGATTTGTGCCTTCGACACGCATCTGGCTGTCGGCGACGGCTTTGGTAACCGTTTCGGATGCTTCATGAAGACGCTTTTCGACATTTTCATCGACCGCATCCATGCGCTCGGTTAACTCGCCAAGACCGGACTCAATGCGCATTTTGATGGCCGACGATTCCTCGCTGACCAACTCGCCTTCTTCATATACATGTGTGGCGAGCTTACCGAGGGCTTCTTCGAGTGCCTGCAAGGCAGCCTGATTCTTGGCCGGAGCGTCATTGTTCTCGATTGCCGATATTTTGGTGTTCAGAACATCATAGGTCTTCTGGACATCGCCCAGAACATTGTCCCAGTGATTGCCCAAAGCCTGTTGATTGTGCTCGGCGTTTTCGAGGCGGGAGAGCAGCCCCACGACGGACTGGTCGATCCCTGTGATCGCGAGTGTTGAACGCGCTTCAGCTGATTCGATACGGCGGGTCAGGCGATCAAGCGCGGCATTGCTGGGTTCTTCAGCCGGTGGTGCGCGGCGGGGAGACTGTGCTGCATATGGTTGAGCAGGCCGATCTGTCATATCGCCAATCGGGTCATGAGATGTGAACGAAGCGGGTGCCGATTGCCTGCCAGCAGGCGCGTCACCGGCGGCGGGATCATCCTGAAGAATCAATCGATTCAAGTAGGCCCCCAAGGTCGTGCCTTCCTCTCGGGCGGCCTCGCGGGCCGCTTCACGCGCCCTGCTATCAATACCTTTTACGCTCCATGGGCCAGTCTGAGACATGCCGCCCTCCCTGAATAAAACCACGCGAGTCAACGCGCACAAAAGTTAATTTCCGCCCGAACATGGCCCGTTTGTTGTTAAGAGGGAGTTAAAGGTAAATTTTTTCAGCAGTTTTGGTCATACTTCGCCGATTGACGAGCTCCGATAAGGGCATGGACGTTGACGTTGACGTTCACGTAAGGTCAGTGTATACGAACAGCATGACACATCATTCCCACAAGCCCGCTTCGCCTTCCGTTTCCGCTGCAGATTCCCGGACATATTCGATATCCGAGCTTGCGCGTGAGTTCGGGGTGACGGCCAGGGCGCTGCGGTTCTATGAGGACAAAGACTTGCTACATCCGGCACGCGACGGGATGACGCGAGTTTACTCGAACAGGGATCGGGCGCGGCTTATATTGATCGTGCGGGGCAAGCGGGTCGGGTTGCCGCTCGCGGACATTCGCGAAATCCTTGATCTCTATAAATTGGGCGATCAGCGGGTACAGTTGCGCACCACGCTTGAGAAATTCCGCAAACAGGTGGTGGAACTGGAAAATCAGCGCGAAGATATTGATACGGCACTGACAGAGCTTCACAAAGGTATCATTTGGGCTGAGGAGCAACTCGACAATACATTGCCCGGCGAAGAGGTCACTCAGGACGTCCGCGCGTATGAGGCTGTGGCCCGTGCTCAGCTTGAAGATCAGGACTAGTGACAAATAAAGTGCCGTAGCGACCTGCGCGGGACACAGACATATACGCAAGATAGGAATACGATATGCCACGTTATGATGCACCAGTGCGTGATATGCAGTTCATCCTGCACGAATTATTGTCTCTCCAGACCTACTCCAATCTGGAGGGGTTTGGTGATGCAACGCCCGATCTGGTGGACCAGATTCTGGAAGAAGCAGGCAAGTTCTGCAAAGAAGTGACCCATCCGCTGAATATGGTTGGCGATACGCAAGGGTGTGTTCGCGCAAATGATGGCAGCGTAAAAACACCTGATGGGTTTAAGGACGCGTATTCTTCCTTTGTTGAAAACGGATGGCCATTGCTGGGCGCCGATCCGGAAATGGGTGGCCAGGGCCTGCCTTATGTGCTGGGCACGGCGTTTAACGAGATGATGTCTTCGTCCAATATGGCGTTCGGCATGTATCCTGGTCTGACGCGCGGGGCCTATGAGGCGTTGATGGAAGGCGGCTCGGACGCGCAAAGAGCCAAGTATGGTCCGAACATGGCCGCTGGTATCTGGGCCGGTACAATGAACCTCACCGAGCCCCATTGCGGCACTGATCTGGGAATGATGAAGACCAAGGCCGCCCCGCAAGCGGATGGCTCTTACAAGATTACCGGTCAGAAAATATGGATTTCTGGCGGCGAGCAGGATTTGACCGAGAACATTATCCATCTGGTGCTCGCCAAGATCGAAGGCGCGCCAGATACCATCAAGGGCGTCTCTCTCTTCGTTGTGCCGAAATTTATCGTCAATGAAGATGGCTCACTGGGCGAGCGTAATGCCTGTGGTTGCGGCGGACTTGAAGAGAAGATGGGCATCCACGGTAATGCGACCTGCGTCATGAATTATGACGGCGCGACCGGCTGGCTTGTCGGCGAAGAGAACAAAGGCATGCGCACCATGTTCGTTATGATGAACGAGGCGCGGCTTGGCGTTGGGCTGCAAGGGCTCGCGCAAGCTGAGATTGCCTATCAGAACGCAGCAGACTTTGCTCGTGACCGGCTACAAGGGCGATCACTGACTGGGCCGAAGAACCCTGATGGTCCCGCCGATCCAATTATCGTGCACCCCGATGTGCGCCGTATGCTGATGGACAGTCGCGCCTTTATTGAAGGCGGACGGGCGTTTCTCTATTGGGTGGCTCTGCATGGTGATTTGCAGGAAAAATCACCTGATGAAGCTGTTCGCGAAAAGGCCAAAGATTACATGGCGCTGATGACGCCCGTATTGAAGGCGTTTCTGACCGATCGCGGATTGAAAGCCTGTAATGATGCGATGCAGCTGCATGGCGGCTCGGGCTTTACCAAAGAATGGGGCATGGAGCAATTTGTGCGTGATGTGCGGATTGCGCTGATTTATGAGGGCACCAATGGCGTACAGGCGCTCGATCTTGTCGGACGTAAGCTGGCCAGCAATGGTGGCCGCGCGATCTTCTCTTTCTTTGCAGAGATCGATGATTTTATTGGCGACAATTCGGACAATTCTGAACTGGCCGACATGATCGCTCAGCTGACCGAAGCCAAAGCGCAATTGCAGGACGGCACGACCTGGTTGATGCAAAACGGCATGTCGGACTTTAACAATGCGGGTGCCGCGTCGATGGATTATCTGCAATTGTTCGGTCTGACAGCGCTTGCTTATATGTGGGTGCGCATGTCGAAGACGGCGCTTGATAAGATGGCCGGTGGTGCGGACGACCCATTCTATGCCGACAAGCTCGTGACGGCACGCTATTATATGGAGCGCGTCTTACCAGAAAGCGCATCCCATCTTGCCAAGCTGAAGACCGGCGCAGGCAGCATGATGGCGCTAGCCGCAGATCGCTTTTAGTTTTTTTCAGGTCACCAAGAACCAATCAGGACCATCCAATCATGTTTCAAAGCCCACTAAGCGTTCCGCCATCCCCCTGGCGCGCGGACGATGAGATCTCAATCTTTTCAGATGCTGTTGGCCAGTTCTTCGAACGCGAATGCAAGCCGCATGTCGAAGATTGGCGAAAGGCAGGAATTGTTCCGCGCGACATCTGGACGAAGGCTGGCGAGGTAGGGTTGCTTTGCGCTTCCATGCCTGAAGAGTATGGCGGTGCGGGCGGTGACTTCCGGCATGAGGCGGTAATTATTGAGCAGCAACAATGGCACGGCATTGATGGCTTTGGTATCACGCTCCACAATGCCATCGTCGCCCCATACATCTTACACTATGGCTCCGAAGAGCAAAAGCAACGCTGGCTCCCAAAGCTGGCAAGTGGTGAACTGGTTTGCGCAATTGCGATGACGGAACCGGGCACGGGCTCGGACCTTCAAAATATCAAGACAACCGCCAAAAAAGACGGCAATGGCTACATCATCAATGGCTCCAAGACGTTTATCACCAATGGGCAAACGGCTGACTTGATCCTTGTGTGTGCCAAGACTGATCCGGACAAAGGCGCCAAGGGCATTTCGATCATGGTGGTCGAGACCGAGGAAGTCGAAGGCTTCGAGCGTGGCAAGAATTTGGAGAAAGTTGGTCAGCATGCGGCCGATACGTCCGAGCTGTTTTTCAATGATGTCAAAGTGCCCGCCCATGCTTTGCTGGGCTCTGATGAGGGTCAAGGGTTTGTCCAGCTGATGCAGCAGCTTCCACAGGAGCGGCATATTATTGGCCTGCAAGGGGTTGGCATGATCGAGCGGGCAATTGCCGAGACGGTGGCCTATGTCAAACAGCGCAAGGCGTTTGGCGGTACGATCATGGATTTCCAGAACACGCAGTTCAAACTGGCCGAGGCCAAAACCGAAGCGACCGTGGCGAAAGTCTTTGCTGATCATTGCACAGAGCTTTTGCTAAAAGGCGAGCTCGATGCAGCCACGGCGTCGATGTCGAAATACTGGATTTCGGATTTGCAGTGCAAGATTATCGATGAGTGTCTGCAGCTGTTTGGCGGCTGGGGATATATGGACGAGTATCCGATTGCGCAAATGTATGCCGATGCCCGCGTGCAGCGCATCTACGGCGGCGCGAATGAAGTCATGAAAATGCTGATTGCGAGGACGCTTTAACTTGCCTGACGCGCACCGCATAACAGACGTTTTTCCAACGCCGAGCCCCAGTTCGCTGACGCTGGGGTTCGAGATCTTGGCGCTTGATATGAAGGCGTGGACGACACGGGTCCGGTTTGCCGGTCGTGAAGAGTTCCGCAATCCGGCGGGCTATGTGCAAGGCGGGTTTCTGGCGGCGATGTTAGATGATACAATCGGGTTTCTGGCAGGTATGAAGGTGGCCCCGCGCGCGCTGCCCTCGACAGTTGACCTGCACACGACATTTTTACGACCGGTGCGCGTCGGCGTGATTGAAGTGGCGGCAAAGCTCTCCAATATTGGACGGGCAATGATTTTTACCCAAGCCACGCTGTATGATGCACGAGGCAAGGACGCGGCCAGAGCAGCGGCGAGCCTGACGATTAATCCGGTTCAAGCGAAACACAATAGTTAAGACCAAGACACTAAGACAAAAAAACCGAAGGAGACCCAAATGGGCGAAGCATATATTTACGACGCGGTGCGCACGCCGCGCGGCAAAGGCAAAAAATCCGGCAGCCTGCATGAGATCACAGCGCTTGATCTGGCAACACAGCCACTCAAAGCGATCCGTGACCGGAACGAGCTTGATACATCCGATGTGGATGATGTTGTGCTTGGTTGCGTCTCGCCGGTCGGTGAACAGGGCGCAGATATAGCGCGTGTCGCGGTGCTCAACGCTGAATATGCTGAGACGACCGCTGGCGTGCAGATTGACCGCTTCTGCGCATCCGGGCTTGAAGCCTGCAATATGGCTGCATCCAAAGTGATGACAGGCGAAGCGGATATGGCAATCGGCGGCGGCATTGAGAGCATGAGCCGTGTGCCGATGGGCGCAGCAGGCGGCGCTTGGTCGGCTGACCCGCAAGTGGCGATGAAAACCTATTTTGCGCCCCAAGGCATTGGTGCGGATACGATTGCCACGAAATATGGCTTCAGCCGTGATGATGTTGATGCGTATGCGGTAGAAAGCCAGAAGCGTGCAGCGAAGGCTTGGGAAGAAGGCCGGTTCTCCAAGTCAATCATTGCCGTCAAGGATCAGATGGGCGGCACGCAGCTTGACCGGGACGAGCATATGCGGCCTGACGCAACGATGCAGAGCCTCGCAGCGCTAAACCCGAGCTTTGCCGGGATGGGTGCGATGGGCTTTGATGAAGTGATCAAGCAGCGCTATCCCGAGCTGGAAGCGATCAACCATGTTCACCATGCGGGCAATTCGTCCGGTATCGTCGATGGCGCGGCCGCGGTACTGTTTGGCTCCAAGGAAATGGGCGAGAAGCATGACCTCAAGCCACGTGCGCGCATTCGGGCCATGGCGTCAATTGGCTCCGAGCCGGGCATCATGCTGACAGGTCCAACCTATGTCACTCAAAAGGCGCTCAAGAAAGCGGGCATGGAAGTTGGCGACATTGATATTTACGAGCTGAACGAAGCGTTCGCCTCTGTTCCTATGCTGATGATGCAATTGCTCGACATCGACCACGACAAGATGAACGTCAATGGCGGCGCGATTGCGATGGGTCATCCGCTTGGCGCCACCGGAGCCATGCTGTTGGGCACCATGGTTGACGAGCTTGAGCGAACGGGCAAGGAGACTGCGCTTGTGACGCTTTGCGTCGGCGCAGGCATGGGCACAGCAACGATCATCGAGCGGATATAGCGAGCTGATTGAGCGAGCGTGACCGCGATGGCAGGAACGAGCAAACCCAGACAGCGGCCCACAAAGGCCGTGCGGCGCGATGCGTCCGAAGGCGAACGCCGCCTTTGGACGCGGCTGCGCCGCAAGCAAGTGGGTGGCGCGACGTTCCGGCGGCAATATCCAATTCATGATGTCACGGCGAGCTTTGCCTGCATCGCGCGCAAGACGGTGGTGGAATTTGACAATTCGAAAGTCGCACTGCCCAGCGAGCGGTCACATGAGGAGCGCCGCTTGCATCGGATGACCTCGCTTGGCTGGAAGGTCATTCTGGTCACACATGAGGATGTGTTCCATGATCTTGAGGCCGTTGCCAAGGCAATCGAAGCGAAGTTGCCGCCACCGATCCATCCTGAAACCACACCTCAAAAGGACGGTGCGCGAAAGCCCGCTCCTGAACCTGATATGCCGCCTGAGACAGGCTGGCAGCCATAAATTCTAAGAAAGACTGATAAGATGAACCTAGAAACTTTTTCCTTTGAGATAGATGCCGATGGCGTCGCGCACGCGGTGTTCGATGTGCCAGGGCGGAGTATGAACACGCTGACAGGCAAGGCAATTGCCGACATTATCGCAATCACCAATGAGATCTCGACCAATGACAAGATTGTCGGCGCGGTGCTGTCATCTGGCAAAGCGTCGGGCTTTTGCGCGGGCGCGGACCTCGGTGAAATAGGCGAGCAAGCCGGCGGCAAGCCCGAAGCTGACATGTCGGAAGCCGAGCTTAAGAAGGCGCAATTTGATCGCGGCTTTTCGCTGAACAAAACGCTGCGCGAACTTGAAACGTGCGGCAAACCGGTCGCAGTTGCGCTGAACGGGCTGGCGCTTGGCGGCGGGCTGGAAGTGGCGCTGGCGTGTCACTACCGTGTTGCTGCGAACGATAATCCAAGGCTACAATTTGGTCTACCGGAAGCGAAGATCGGCTTGTTACCGGGCGCAGGCGGAACTCAGCGTTTGCCACGCTTGATCGGTGTTCAGGCCGCGCTTGAATATATCCTGCAAGGCAAGTCGATGCGCGCGGACAAGGCTCTCTCTCTTGGTGTGGTCAACGAGTTGGCGCCTGCCGCAGAGACGGTCGCGAAGGCGAAGGCCTGGGTGCTGGCTAATCCCGATGCCAAGGCGCCTTGGGACGAGAAGGGCTTTAAACTGCCTGGCGGCGTTGTCCATCGCTCACCGGGCGCGGGGCAAGTTGCGACCATGGCGAACGCTATGCTGGCAGCGCAATCTTATGGAAATTACCCGGCGCAGAAGAATATTCTCTCATGCGTCTATGAAGGCACGCAGTTGCCAATAGATGCAGGACTACGAGTGGAGACGCGCTACTTCATCAATACTCAGCAGCGGCCTGAAGCAAAAGCGATGATCCGTTCACTGTTCTTGTCGATGCAGGCGCTCGGCAAAGGTGGCAACCGCCCAGCCGGATTTGAGAAGACAGAATTCAAACAGATTGCAGTCATCGGCGCGGGGCTTATGGGGGCGGGCATTGCATATGTGCAGGCCAAGGCAGGCATTCCAACCGTGCTGGTTGATGTCTCTAAGGAAAACGCGGAGAAGGGCAAAGACTATTCGCGGCGTTTGGTCGAGAAAGCTGTCAAGCGCGGCAAGACGACCGAGGAGAAAGGTCAGGCCTTGCTCGACCTGATCACCACGACGGACAATTACGATGATTTCAAAGGCGCTGACCTTGTCGTCGAAGCGGTGTTTGAGAACCCTGAGCTGAAAGCCAAGATTACGAAAATGGCCGAAGAACAGCTAGAGCCGGGCGCCGTGTTCGGATCGAACACATCGACCCTGCCGATTACGGGTCTTGCAGAAGCGTCTTCACGCCCGGAGAACTTCATCGGCATCCACTTCTTCTCGCCGGTTGAGCGGATGGGGCTGGTCGAGATTATTATGGGAGAGAAAACCGATCAGGCAACGCTTGCCAAGTCAGTTGATTATGTCCTCGCCATCAAGAAGACACCGATTGTCGTGAACGATAGCCGCGGTTTCTACACCTCGCGCTGTTTCGGCACTTACACCCAAGAGGGGCTTTCCATGCTGGCCGAGGGCATCAAACCTGCGATCATCGAGAATGTCGGGCGTCAGTCCGGCATGCCGATGGGACCGCTTGAAGTGTCTGACTCCGTGGGCCTTGATACAGCCCTCAAAGTTGGTCGCCAAATGGCCCAAGCCTCGGGCATTGATTATGCGGGCAATGAGCTTGGTCAGATGATGGCATGGATCGTTGAAGACAAGGGACGCGTAGGCCGCAAGGCAGGCAAAGGCTTTTATGACTATGGCGACAATGGCAAGCCGACGCGGATCTGGCCAGACCTGAACAGCCAGATTGAAGTAAAGGTCGATGAGTGTCCGCCAGAGCTAAAGACAGAACTGACCAACCGCTTCCTCGTGCGTCAGGCGATTGAAGTGGCGCGGTGCTTTGAAGAAGGTGTCATCACGGACGCGCGCGATGGCGATATTGGTTCGATCCTTGCCTGGGGCTTTGCGCCGTATACCGGCGGATGCTGTTCCTATGTCGATCTGATCTGGGGCATCAAGGAATTTGTCGCCGAGGCGGATCGTCTGGCTGACAAGTATGGCGACCGTTTCCGCCCGAATGATCTGCTTCGCGACATGGCGGCCAAAGGCGAAGGATTTTATGATCGCTTTGCACCAGCCGCAGAGAAGGCGGCGGCTTAGCCCGTCGCTGTCCTCAGTTAAACAGCGAAGGCCGGGGCATTCTGCTCCGGCCTTCTTTCATCTTGGAGAAGTCCGCGTTTAGGACGGGGTCTCTTCCTCAACGATTGGGGTCAGAATGATCTCGACACGCCGGTTGCGCGCCCGGCCTTCAGCCGTTTCATTGGACGCAATTGGCTGGCTCTCGCCATATCCGACGGCCGCCAGACGCACCGGCGTAACCCCCTGATTTAGCAGATAGGACTGAACCGAAGTCGCCCGTTTTTCGGAGAGTGCCAGATTGAAGTCTTCTGCGCCTTGGCTGTCTGCATGACCAACAATATCCACTGCGGTTGATGGAAACTCGACGAGCGTGCTGGCAACATCATTGAGCGAGCCATAGAAGGCAGGCTGGATGTCCGATGCGCCGCTGGCAAAGGAGACATCTGAGGGCAAGGCAAGCTGGAGTTGGTCGCCATTGCGTACGACTTCGATGCCAGTTCCGGCTGTTTGTTCTTCAAGCCGTCTTTGCTGGCGATCCATATAGGCCCCAACTCCGGCACCAGCAATGCCGCCCACGGCCGCACCAATGGCCGCATTGCGCTTGTCATTCCCGCCAAATAGCACACCAACGCCTGCGCCAGCGGCCGCGCCGACGCCCGCGCCGATCCCGGTTTTAGACAGGCGACGTTGCCCCGTATTTGGATCCGTCGCGCATGCGATAAGCAGACTCGACGCCAATAGGCCAATTGCGATTTTCTTCATTGAGAAGACTCCTTGGTGATTTGATTATCCATTGCCAGATGGTTGAACCATAGCAATCAGTCGCTCTTTCCATGAGTCTGTGATCTTTTCATGGCGGCCAGATTAACACTTGGATAACTAACGCGGCGTGGAGCCTACGTGTTGATCGGACAGTTAGTTGCTGCCGATGTGCGTGGAGACAAATTTATCCAATTCTTGCAATGCATTCAGGCGATCACCCGGACTGAGCAAACTGTGGTCGCCGCCTCGGTACTCGATAAGTTCAACCGGGTGATCTACGCGGTTAAGGGCTTTGCGCATTCGTCTGCTTTGATTGATCTTGACGGTGAGATCCTCGCGGCCGTGCATTAGCAAGACGGGTGCCTGAAAATTCTCCGCATACATGGCGGGAGACTTTTCACGGAGGGTGTCCCGGCTTGCATCGCCATTGGCCATGACGTCTTCCCAGTATTCGACGACCCAGTGGTTGCGGCCATGATCGCGTCTTTCGTCAACCAAAATTCGCGGCAGATCAGACACACCTGCAATTGAGGCAACGCATTGATAGAGATCGGGTGTAAACGCGCCGCCCGCCAGTGCTGCATAGCCGCCATAGCTCCAGCCGACAATGCAAATGCGGGCTGGGTCAGCTTGGCCGCCATTTATAAGCGCATGAACACCGTCGGTGATATCATGCTGCATTGTGGAGCCCCAGCCACCATAGCCCGCTTCGGTAAACTCTGTGCCAAAGCCATCAGAACCGCGAAAGTTGGGTTGGAAGACAAGGTATCCGCGATTGGCAAAATATTGAGCCATATAATGAAAGCCGACCTGGTCATGGTTTTCAGGTCCGCCATGAGGCATGACGATAAGCGGGAGGTTCTCTATTTCTGCGCCGCGCGGTATGGTCAATAGGGCCGGGATACTGAGGCCGTCGCGGGCCTTGTATTCGATGGTTAGAAGTTCGCCAATCGCGTCTTTGGGGATGTCAGGACGGGATCGCGCAAGCCTTAATAATTCTCCGCTTGCGCGGTCGAGCAGTATGTAATCCCCTGCATAATTGGTGCCTTCAATATAGAGAACGAGCTTGGTCCAGTCTTTTGTCCATGATTGAAGCCGGACTGTAGCAGTTCCGACCTGTTCTTGAATGGCCGCTATTTCTGCGGTTAGATCCGCGTCGAAAAATTCGTAGCTGGGCGTTAGTCCGCCATACTCAACTCCGACAATTGTGCGGTTGGCATCAACCATGACGCGGTTGATCTCTGTTGCTTCGCGGGCCATGATAGCGCTGGAAAATTCACCGGTAAAATCCATTTTGTAGAGGGCATTAAAGCCGTTTTGGCTGCGGCTGAAATAGACAAGACCGGAGCCATCGGGCATGGCACCGACCAGTCCGCGTGGTCCCTCGGGAGAGTCTTGTTCAAAAATCGTTTCCCATTCGCCGCTTTGCCGCGTACGTATTTTATAGTCGTCAGTTCTGTTTGAGTAGGTTTCCTCAGCAAGAATGGTGCCGTTGGGGGCGACGACATAATCTATGACTTGGTTGCGTCCTCGCGAGACAATGCGGCCCCTGCCTGTCTCCAAGCTTACCTTATACAAACTATAGACTGCCGAGTCTCCACTGGAAGAGAATGCGGGCATGTAGACATAGCCAGCCTCGTCCGATAGTCCAACAATGCGCCCTATGCCAGTCTGGTTCGCGTAGAGGCCCGCCGTATTGCCAGCGAGAAGGGCGGTTATCTTCCGAGTTTCGATATTGATCGAATAGGCACCCGTGTAATTGGCTTTTCGGGTCTGGCCTGAAAAGCGGATTGCCTCGAACGCGCCGACAATCACATAGTCCGGTCCGGCCCATTCGACTTGGTTGACTTTCAACTCTTCAATCCCGACCGCCCAATTATCTCCTGTCTCGCGATTGAGAACGACAAGAACGTCTGCACCTGCTCCGCGTTCGATATAGGCAACGTGGCTGCCGGTGGGCGAGATTGTGAAGTTCGAGAATTTTGGCAAATCGCCATAAGCCTCTATGGGCGGCTGAGGCGTTTGAGTATATCCGGCCACATTTATGGCCAGACCGATCACGATCCCAATTAAGATACGCACCACAGCATTCCCTCCTGTCAACTTCACCTAGAGTTTAACCTTAGGAGAAGTGACCATGCAAGAGAGGCTTGTCTTGTGGTCGCTCTAGAATTTGTAGCCGAGTTCCAGACCCCA
>CAZMMU010000002.1:0-118804 GCA_964567455.1 uncultured Hyphomonas sp. | reverse complement strand
TTGGGGAACGGATTGCCGTCTACGAAAGCGTTTCCGTCGGCATCGACGGGGTCGAGTACGGTACATGGTGCGCCGCAGGTTGGGATCAGCAGGCCTTCATCGCGGATTTCGGTGTTGTTGTAGGAGAGGCCAGCGGTGGCGGTCAGGCCTTCAAACAGGATGGCTTCGATGTCTGCTTCAAAGCCAAAGCCGCGGCCTTCATCGGCATTGAACAGAGCAACCGTATTGTTTGCGCCGCCAACGGAGGTGAGCTGTTGATCGTTCAACTCGTAGAAGAAGCCGGAGAGATTGTATCTGAGGCGGCCTTGGAGCAGTTCGGATTTCAGGCCCGCTTCGTACGAGGTAACTGTTTCGGAGTCTGCGACGGAGATGGTGTCGCCAAAGACGAGGCGACCCTGTACCGACGGCGCACGGAAGCCGCGGGCGATGCGGGCGTAGAGATTAACGTCTGGGTTAACGGCATAATTGGCCGACACATCCCAGCTGATTTCGTCATCCTCGGGCGCGGCGGTCAGCGGGCCGAGGGGCCCGGCGCCAAACGGGCTAAGGAAGCGCTCGGCGGAGAAGTCTTTCTCGTCATTGGTCCAGCGCAATCCGCCTGAGACAGTGAGCTGTTCGGTGACGTCATAGGTCAGCGAGCCAAAGACGCCGAAACTGTCGGTCGATTGGTTGCGCACCGCGAGCCCATTGAGCGGATTGCCCGGTGCGAGCGAGTCGAAGCTTTCTGAGGTGATCTGGACGTCTTCGTCAAATACAAAGATGCCGCCCTGAGCACGCAAGGGGCCGCCATTATCGTATGCCACGCGAAGCTCGTGTGTGAACTGGTCGAGATCATCAACATTGCCAGCGCTTTCGGACGGGAAGGGGATGAAGCCGGGAAAGCTTGTCGCCGCGCCGCCAAATGTTGGCGCTGTTGCGGCTCCGGCCGTTGGTGTTCCGAACGTGATCACGCCGCCATCAATATCGCCGCGCGAGGAGACGTCGGCGGTCTCGTATCCAAATATATAGGTCAGCTCTATAGCGTCTGTGATACCCCAATTCGCGGTCAGGTTAACGCCATAGGCATTCAGCGACTGATCGTTCAGCCCGTCAAAGGCGACGACATCACGATCGAAATTGGCACCAATACCGCGTTGCCCCTGATCGATGATATTGGCCCGGAACAGCCGCGCGGAGCTGTCGCCGGTGCGGCCATGCAGGTTGAGCAGGAAAGAGGTGTTGTCGGTCGGCTCGGCGAGAAATTGCAAGCGGCCTGCAAATTCCTCGAAGCCTTCGAAATCGTCTTCGGTGCCGGTGAAACTATTGTCGACATAATCATCGCGCCGCTGATAAAGACCTGAGGCGCGGAAGGAGAGACCGTCAACAATGGCCGTTCCGAAAGCGGCTTCTACGTCAACCGTGTTGAAGCGGCCATAGGCGACGCGGCCATAACCACTGGTCTCTTCGCTAGGCTTGACGCTGTCAAACTTGATGATGCCGCCCGGCGTATTCCGGCCAAACAGCGAACCTTGCGGCCCGCGCAGCACTTCGACTTGCGCAATATCAAAGACCGGATAGCCCTTCAGGATAGGGTTTTCGTAGGGAACATCATCATAGACAAGCGAGACAGGCTGGGTCGAGTTGAGGTCAAAGTCAGTGTTGCCGATGCCGCGAATATAAAAGCGTGGGAAACTGCGTCCGAATGAGCTTTCGGCAACGACGCTGGGCACGCGGGCAGAGAGAAAGCGAATATCCGCGCCACCCGCTGAGATGTTAGCGAGCTTTTCGCCCGATAGCGTCGTAATGGAGATCGGCACATCTTGAATGTTTTGAGTGATACGCTGGGCGGTGACTTGAACATCCGCTAAACGGTACTCATCGGCTTCATCAGCGTTGGTTTGGGCATTAGCAAGAGATAGGATTGTACCAAGAGCGAGCAGGCTGACGGCGCTAAGCCGCAGAGCGGTTGAAAATCTAATTTGCATTCTGAAGTCCCTATGCTTTCTGCGTGCGTGCTTCCTAGCGTCGGAAAGCACCCCTCACTTCGAGCTTATTAGAGCTTGGTATACGGGATGGGCAAGAGAGCTTGGGCAGCAAGCGACGCGTAGCTACATTTATCTTGATTGAGGTTGCTGCAATGCAACATGTTTGCGCCTGACTGGACGGTTTTGATCCGCTTGGCGAGCAAAGCTACCCGATGCCTGCATCGGACAGATTCGGGTCTTAATCGATCAGTTGACGCATTTTTGTGCTAAATCCAAGGATTAAAGCGCGACGGGCGTGGGGCCTCTTCGCTGGGCTCAGGCTCAGCCTCGGGCACCACTTCGGCAACCTCTTCAGGGGCGACTAAAGTATCTGTCGGGGTGACATCGTCTGCGACCGGTGGTTCTGGAGCTATAGGGGCGGGGGGAATGGCCGCATCGAGATCCATCTTTGGTTGGGTGGAGGGTGCCTCGGGCTCATTATTGTGCCTTGCCGCGCCAATTTCTGACATTGTTGTTGCCGTGCCCGCCATGACAGGTTCATCCGGGGAGACGCCGTTTGTCAGACCGCTTAAAGAAAGGACTTGGCCGGGAAGAGGCGGCACAAACCCGCCCGTATCAGCCGGGCCGCCCTCGCTCGGCGCGATATGTTGCGCCTCTTCTGCAGCGACCTCAACTGGCGCTGGGTCCAATTGCAGCGGTGTGTCGCTGGCATCTGTCGAGGACAAGGTGAAACCCGACCCGGATGGCGCGCTGGACGCACCCATATCTGCTTGCAGCGGTTCAGCGTTCTCTGCGTCCGGGACCGACGCCTCAATCTCGGATGTGGCTTGCTCAGGCTCCTGACGCGCAGCTTTCAGCAATCCGGCGGCGCCCAGACCAGCTATGCCAAGTCCGGCGGTTTGTTTGGCGACGGACACGGTATCGTTTTCTGTGGCTTGGGCAGGCGGTTCGGCGGCGGTCGTTTCCCCAACGAGCGGCTTGGTCTCATCAGCTGCGCTTGTGACCATCTGTTCAGTCTGGTTCACTTCATCCGCGAGCGACGCGACGGCATTGCTAACATCCGTGACATCAGCGTCAGCGAGCGAAGCTACGCCGGACTCGTCCGCTGTATCTTCGCCCATATCAGGCTCATGTTCGGCGATTTCCGCAGGGGTTGGCACAAGGCCGTCTTCCATCGGCATGTCGACAACCCCGTCCCCGTCAAGATCGAGCCCTTGCAACACAGTATTGATCGCTGTCTCCGTACCGCGCGCGACGCGCTGCGCATCGACCAGCAAGGCGGCTACGGCGACATCATATGTCCCGCGATCAGCATGGGGGGTTTGGGACAGATCCGAGGCGGTCACTTTTTCCAGCTCAACGCCCGCAGAGTCGGTCAACTGAATATTGGTCGGCTCACCCTGCAGAATGACGCTGTAGCCTTCGGTATCGTAGACGAGGCTGTCAGCGGCCTCGCCATGGGTCCATTCGATTTTGCCCTGCGCCGTCATCGCACAAAGCCGGTCAACCAGTTTCATTGTTGAAGGATGCATCATGATAATTGCCTCTGGCGAACTTGTACCCCAAACTTCTATTAAGTCTTTATAGAGGAAGTTTCAAATGGCTTTGCGGGCTTTCTGCGAGAAATCAACATGTCAGAGATCGCACTGCTTGTCGCCCCGGCGAACAGGATTGAAGTTTTGGCGTTGAATTTTAGCTGGTCTTTGCCGATTTCGTTCCCTAAGCTCGACTTTGGAAACGGAAATTTCTGGACGGAGCGAGACTATGAATATTGTTAAATGGCTATTGTCACTGGCAGTGGGCGGATTCCTGATTGTGTTCGGGATCACCAAATTTACAGGCGGAGCGCATATTTTCCCGCTGATCGAGATGAAGGCGACGGGGCTCGGCTTTCCGATGGCAGATTTGTTCTTTCCGTTGGTCAATTATGCAACGGGCGCGCTTGAGCTGATTGCGGGCGCGCTCGTTATTTTGCCGATGACGCGGGCGAAGATCGGTACCAAGCTTGCCGTATTGCCGTTTTTGGGGGCATTTGCCTTCCATCTCTCGCCGCTTTTGGGCGTGGTGACGCCTGCGGGATATGCCGAAGGGGCAGATGGGCTGGAGGCGGCGCTGTCGTCAGGTGGCGGGTTTGTACGCGAGCATTTTACGGTTGAGATCGGTCCGGATCTGTTCGGATTAGCTGTTGTGTTTTTGCTGCTCGCGATCGTCAACGCAGCGCTGCACAGGGGCGATGCATAAAGCGCTCTTGTGGAGGCGTTTCTGACGTCACTCGCAGCGCTCCCGACGGGCTATTTCAAGGCGCAATATGACGGCGCGCCCTATGGTGTGACAGTTGAGCGGCTGGCGGGCGGGCGTCAGCTCAAACTCTATGCCGAAGCACTCGGCGGAACGGACCATGTCAGCTTCAATCTCTATTTGCCGCGCTCGGGGAAAGTGTTGCTGAAACCGTGCGAAATGCCGGAAGAGAAGGTGATGGCGTTTGTGCTTGGGGTGGAGGTGTCTTGATGGCTAGAATTGGCCAATTCTGGACACAGGCCTTTGGCGTACCCTTGAGAGACACGGGCATAAGTTGTAACCGACCTCAAATTCTAGTAAAGTTAATGGCGTATTTCGAAGGAAAGTCGCATGCGCCTAAGCATAATAGCCATAATTTTGATCAGCTTGGCAGCTTGTGCTGAACC
Organism: uncultured Hyphomonas sp.; assembly: GCA_964567455.1. Lineage (GTDB taxonomy): Bacteria > Pseudomonadota > Alphaproteobacteria > Caulobacterales > Hyphomonadaceae > CALLCD01. The sequence goes on along the minus strand of CAZMMU010000002.1, from coordinate 114,156 downwards.
GTCCAAAGCGCAAAACACTCTGCCCAATCAGCTTGCCATTGCCGAAGAAAATCAATCGGGAACACGGGTGATGCAAGACTGGTCCTTGGTAAATCCAACAGCTGTTGAAATGACCGAACGTCAAACTCCCGATAATCCTGCCTTTGCCGGGGCCGAGCTTTGGCGCATCGGGCTCCCTTCGGCAGAACCGGATTTGGCCGCAGTCACAGCATTTTCGCTGGCCGGAATGGTCAATCCAAAATTGATTGCGCAGACAGCCTTGAACCATGATGCGATAGACGTGCTGGATTCTCATCCAGATGCGAAAGGCCATGCGGTTATGGTCAGTGGATTTATTAGGGGTGAGCCGGCGCATGGCATTGCAATAAGCCTGTATGGATCGACCGACGATAGCAATCGCAGGACGGGGGTCCATGCGTTTATGGCGCCCGAGGAAAAGTTCGAGGCGCTGGGTGGGTTTTCGATTGTTGTGGCAAAATGGTTTCACGCCTCGGCATCCCCTGGTGAAGATATGAAAATTGAAGGATCGTTGCCCCCGCAAGCGGCCACCAATCGAATGGCCATTTTCTTCAACAGATGGGTTGAAGCCTATGTTATTCCAATAATGGGAATGACCATGCAAATGCAGATGCAATCGATCCAGCAGATGTCGAGTTGGAACAATGCAATGAACGCCTGCAACGGTGATCCCTCCTGCACGGTGACACAGGATGGTTTCGGAAATTGGTCAGCAAACCAACGTTAGGCCAATCCAGGCGAACGTTTTAGCGCTCCTTTTTGGCCTGCTAATAACCTGCGATTCCGCCAGTGCCGGCCACGAAAAAGCCCGCACTTTACAGCGCGGGCTTTCTTCATTTGGGTTGGCGTACGGGCCTTAGCTGTAGATCTCGAACAGACCGGCTGCGCCCATTCCGCCGCCGACGCACATGGTGACGACGCCCCATTTGGCTTTGCGACGTTGGCCTTCAAGCAGGAGCGAGCCGGTGCAGCGCGCGCCGGTCATGCCGAACGGGTGGCCGATGGAGATCGATCCGCCGTTAACATTGTATTTTTCAGGATCGATGCCGAGCGTATCGCGGCAATAGAGACACTGGCTGGCAAACGCTTCGTTCAGCTCCCAGAGGTCGATATCGTCAACGGTCAGGCCGTGGCGCTCGAGCAGGCGCGGGACGGCTTTGACGGGGCCAATGCCCATTTCGTCCGGATCGACGGCACCGACATTAAAGCCTGCAAAGCGGCCAAGCGGCGACAGACCACGCTTTGACGCTTCAGCGGCTTCCATAACCACAACGGCAGCTGCGCCATCGGAAAGCTGGGAGGCGTTTCCGGCGGTGACGAATTTGCCTTCCTTAACGACCATGCCGCCGCGGTGGACGGGCTTGAGGCCAGCGAGCGCTTCGGCTGTGGTGCCGGGGCGATTACATTCGTCGCGGTCTACGGTCACTTCCTGTTCGGTCGTCTCGCCCGTTTCCTTATTGGTCAGGATCATTGTGGTTTTGAGCGGTTCGATTTCCTCGGCCATATAACCGTTCTTCTGGAACTCGGCGGTCCGGCGCTGGCTCTCGGCGGAGTATTCGTCCTGATACTCACGGGAAATACCATAGCGGTCGGCGACGATTTCAGCCGTTTCGATCATCGACATCCAGATCGCAGGATAGGTGCCCATCAGCTGGTCTTCGGTGTAGCGGTGCAGGTTCATATGGCCTGAACGCGAGACCAGAGACAGGCTCTCGACACCGCCGCCAATGGTGACGGGTGCGCCTTCCTGAATGACAGTGTGGGCGGCGTTGGCAATGGCTTGCAGGCCGGAGGAGCAGAACCGGTTGATGGTCGCGCCGGACGTCGAGGTTGGGCACCCGGCCCAGAGCGCGGCATTGCGGGCGACATTGTGGCCTGTCGCGCCTTCGGGCTGGGCGCATCCGAGATAGACATCTTCGACCGCTTCCGGCTCTACGCCTGCGCGGGCGAGCGCGGATTTGATGGCGTGGCCAGCCATGGTAATGCCATGAGTGTTGTTCAGCGAGCCGCGGCCCGTCTTGGCAAGCCCGGTGCGGGCGGTGGATACGATAACGGCTTCGCGCATAATGGTTTTCTCCTGAAAGGTTTGTATTTGGCGAGACCGTACAGGCTCATCGCGCTGGGCGCTAGGGGTGACGTGAACGTAAAGGGAAGGTTTTCGTGTTCGAAGGCTTGGGCAGATTCTGGGGAATGCGTTTGGCCCCAGCGTTCAGCGAAGGTTCCGGGCTTGTCTTATTATCCGAGGTTTAGTATTAGTTTGTGAATAATGAAGGATACGTTCAATGTTTGTAGGACACTATGCGGCGGCTTACGCTGCGAAAGCGGTTCAACCCGCCTTGCCCTTGTGGCTCTTGTTTGTGGCAGTGCAACTGGTTGATTTTGGCTGGGCGATTCTCGTCTTGCTCGGCATAGAGAAAGTGCGCGTGGTGCCGGGGTTCACCGAGGCGAGTCCGCTCGACCTATATTATATGCCGTTCACGCATGGGCTGATCTCGGCGGTGATATGGGCAGTGGCCTTCGGGGCGCTGTACGTTTTGGTTCGCCGGGGAAGCGGGCTCTTCGGCCAGGGGGTTGTTCTGGCGCTTGCCGTCTTCTCGCACTGGCTCGCTGATTTGATTGTTCATGTTCCTGATTTGCCGCTCCTTCTTGATGAGCCGAAGGTAGGGTTCGGATTGTGGAACAATTTCTGGGCAAGCCAAGGCTTGGAAGTCGGGCTCCTGCTTGGTGCAGTGATCTGGTATGTGTCGGCGTCGACACCAGCCAATCGCATTGGCAAAGTGGCCCCATGGATACTGATTGCCGTCTTGCTGGCGATGCAGGCGTTCTCACATTTTCCAAGTGAAACCGTACCGACCTCGGATATGTTCGCCGCGCAAGCATTGGTGGTATTCTCGTTACTTGCCGGATTGGCCTTCTGGACCGAGCGTCATCGGTCTGCATGATCCTCTCTTGCCAGGCTTGGGGCATCGAACGATAATGCGGTCATGAAAAAACGTTTGATCGGATTGTTGGTTGCCGTGCTGTTGCTTGGCGTGATTGCGGTGTTTCGGGGCGAGGCAATTGCTTTGTCCTATATGTCTTCGAAAGTGGAAAAGCGGACTGTGGCTGAACTGTCTGACCTGCTTGTCCCGCATATGAGCGTGCGCGAACCTGCGCCGGACACGTTGGCAGCAGGGCCCGTGCCGGTGCTGATCCAGATGCATGGCTGCGGTGGGCTCAATCTGGAGCGATATGGCGAATACGCGGACATTGCCAATCAGGCAGGATTTCTGGTCGTGATTGTCGCATCGAATGCCCCGCGCGGGTTTGACCGGGAGAGCTCACTCGCCGAGGTCTGTCGCGGCAAAGTTTTGCTCGGGCAGGAACGGGCAGGTGATATTGTGGTCGCGTTGGAGCACGCCTTCGCCAATTACGAGATTGACCGGACACGCATTGTTTTGGCCGGGTGGTCTCACGGGGCCTGGTCGGTGATGGATTATCTAAGCCTCGATATGCCGCGCCAGTTGCCAAGTTCGCTGGCAGCATATGAGAACGCGAAGCCGGAGATCCGGGCATCCGTTTTGTTCTATCCCTATTGCGGCATCGGCGCGCGCAGCCGTATTCATGGCTGGACGCAGAGCCCGGATGTGCTGGCCCTGATGGGCGATGCGGACACAGTGGTCAATTTCGAAGCCTGCCGGAAAGTATTTGCATCGCTGGAAAGAAAAGGCGCACAGAACATCCGCCAGAAAATCTATGAAGGCGCGGATCATGGGTTCGACAATGCTCATTTTGCGGGACCCTTAGCCGATTGGTATGACGCGGACTATGCCGCTGATGCTCGGGTGGAATACGAAGCCTTCTTGCGGGCGATCACAGACTGAGCGGGGCTTTACGAGCTTTAGGCTTGATTTTGGAAACGGATCAGGGTTGTTTGGCGATCTGGGGACATCAAAAAAAGGGGGAAATATTGTGGGTATTTTTAATTTCGTTGCGAACGCGGGTAAACGCCTTTTGGGCGGCGGCAAAGCGGCTAAACCTGAAGAATCGGCAGCAGCGATCAAGAAAGAGATCTCTGATCTTGAACTGGGCGATGTCGATGTCACGGTGCAGGACAATAAGGTCATTCTGAACGGTCGGGCGGCGTCCCAAGCGGATCTTGAGAAGATTGTATTGGCTGCTGGCAATATCGACGGGATCGAGACGGTCGAGGCGGAGATCGAAACTGACGATGACGCGCCTGAAGCGACGTTTCATACGGTCGAGCGCGGAGACTCGCTGTCTGCGATTGCCAAGAAAGTCTATGGCGATGCGATGAAGTATCCGGTTATTTTCGAGGCCAATAAGCCGATGCTAAGCCATCCGGACAAGATTTATCCCGGTCAGGTTCTGCGCATTCCGGCCTTGGAAGACTAGGCGCCAACGAAAATTTTGCGAGATAAATTGGTCCCGGCTGCCAGCGTGGCGGTCGGGATTATTTGTACGCAAAGCCTAGCTTGTCCTAAGGGCATCTCGCGCGTAGCGATCTGGAGTGTTAGTCTGGGATTTTTAACTGGAAGGCCGCAGCAATGCTCAAGGAAAAATACGATTGTTTTGATGTGTCGATCGAGAACAAGATCGCGCACATTTCTCTGTCGCGAGGCGATGCGCTGAATACGATGACCAAGGCGTTCTGGAACGAGTTGCCCGAGATCGTTCGGGCGATTGACGGTGGGGCATTGGCACGCGTCATCGTTATCTCCTCAACTGGCAAGCACTTTTCAGCGGGGATGGATCTGTCTGTCTTTGCAAGCGATGGGGCGGTCACCTCTGCCCAGCGCGACCGCTATGTCGCAGCTGAACAGTTCCGTTCGAACATTCGCCAGATCCAGAGCTCTTTCAATGCGCTCGAAGAGGCCCGCGTGCCTGTCCTGTTTGCCATTCAAGGCGGCGTGATTGGCGGAGCGATAGACATGATCACCGCTGGCGATATTCGCTGGTGCACCAAGGACGCCTTTTTCTGTATTCAGGAGATCAATATTGCAATGACCGCCGATGTTGGCACGTTCCCCCGCTTGCAACGCTTCGTCCCCGAAGGCTGGGTCAAAGAGATGGCCTATAGCGGACGGCGCCTGAAAGCGGACATGGCCAAAGAGATCGGCCTCGTCAACGATGTGTTCGAGACCCATGACGAGATGATGAGCTATGTCATGGAGTTGGCCGCAGACATTGCGAAGAAGAATCCGATTGCCGTGACCGGCTCGAAAGTCCTGATCAATTATGGACGAGATCATTCGACCGCCGATACGCTCGACTATATCGGAGTCTGGAACGCCTCGATGTTGGCACCGCCTCATATGCAGGAAGCCTTCATGGCGCAAGCCGAAAAGCGCGATCCGGAGTTTCCCGATCTGCTTCCGCTGCGTGACACACCAATGTAGCGTTGCTGTAAATCAAGTGAACCAATTAAAAAGGGCTGACCGGCAAAATTGCTGGTCAGCCCTTTAGGTTTCTGATGACGCTTGCCTGAGCCTCTTAAGAGGGAGGGATTTCGGCTCGGCGTTTTCCAGGGGTTCGGGGAGGGGGAGGGAGTGAACCTGCTTGGGTTGTGTCTCAGAAGCCTTTCTCTGTAACTGCTTACCCATTCTATGTGGACCAGAGCGGGCTCACTTGCCAATCACGGGTGATCACGAAAATGGGAGAGTGGCAGCCCTCTGTCCTCGGTGTTCGGAAAACACATTCAGGAACAAGAGTACGGCGAAAAAAAAGACTTCCAGACATGCGTTTGGAAGCCTTGTTTGTATGAGAGTTTGATAGGCCTAGGCCGCAATAGAGCCTTGGAGCTCGGCATCTGCATCAAGATCGGTTCCGATCAGGTCGCCAAGATGGCCGAAGCCTTCAAGGCCATTGTGCTCGGCCACGTATTCAGAGATCACAGGCAGCAGTCGACTGATCGTCTGGTGTCCCAGATCGAGATCCTGAAGCGAGCGGATCATCTGCGAGGCGACATAGCGCCGACCACCAGGTGTGCGTTCAATCAAGCGGGCAATCTCGCCAGTGGCGGTGCCCATTTCGCTACCCGTCTTTGCGGCCAGTGTTCTTGCGCCGGGCAGTTCTTTGAACATGGCAGAAGCGAAGGGTGAAGCCTGCCGCTCGGCAGCGTTCAGGATAATTCCAATGGCAGCGCGGGCAGTGTTTTGCGTTAAACCGGTTTCGGTTCCTACATGTTTAATCAAATCGTTGAGCATAAAATGTGAACTCCATTCGGTACGCAAATCAAAATGGCCCGCGCTGTTGAGCCGATATTGCCGCGGAAGGATTTCGAAGTGGTTACCAAAAACATGGTTTTTGTTCATCTACGCAGAAAATTGCGTTAACGGGCGTAAACTCGGGGTTACCAGAATTGGCTGATCTGTTAACTTTCCAAGATGGCATTTTGTTTGTTGTGGCAGAATACATATAAAAATCAGAGAGGTAGAGAATTATGCTGCGGATTGGATGTTTGGGCGCGGCAAAAATTACACCGCGAGCCATGATCAAGCCTGCTCAAGGGCGGACAGATATTGATCTGGTTGCCATAGCCGCCCGAGACGCTCAGCGGGCAAAAGCATTCGCGAGTGAGTACAGTATACGGAGCGTAGAGCCAAGCTACGAGGCTTTGATTGAGCGTACCGATGTGGACGCTATATATAATGCCTTGCCGCCGAGCCGTCATGCGGAGCTGACGATCAAGGCGCTGGCCGCTGGCAAGCACGTCTTGTGTGAGAAGCCGCTCGCGATGAATGCACAAGAGGCCGAAGCCATGGCCACAGCGGCGCAGGCGAGCGAGGCCGTTTTGCTGGAAGCGTTTCATTATCGGTTCCATCCGGCATTCGAGGCTATGCTTGATATTGTCCGGAGCGACAAGCTTGGCCAGGTTCGCCATGTAAAGGCCGCGTTCAGCGTCGAGATTCCCGAGCGGGCGGGCGAGCTTCGCCATACGCTGGAAATCGGCGGCGGGGCGCTAATGGATCTGGGGTGCTATCCTGTTCACTGGGTACGGACTGTGCTGGGCGGGACGGGGCGTGTTGTGTCCGCAAAGGCGCGCGAGGGACTGGCAGGCATTGATCTGGAAATGGCAGCGGAAATTGAGTTTGAAGGTGGCGTGATGGCCGAGATTGAAACGAGCATGGCGATGGGGGCCGAACGCGGGGCATCGCTGGAGGTGGCTGGAGACAAGGGGCGGCTTGTCATGACCAATCCGATCGCGCCGCATATGGGCTACCGGACTGAGCTCTGGTCGAGCGGGGCCAGTGCGGCAAAGATAATCGACGAAGCTCCCGCTGGCGGTCTGACGACTTATGATTATCAGCTGGCGCATTTTGTGGACCTCGTTGCAAAGCGCGCCGATGTTATTTTGCCGCCCGAAGATGGCGTCGCGAACATGGCGCTGATTGATGGGATCTACCGCGCGGCTGGAATGGCTCCGCGCGGGATGTGAGCGCGTCCAAGCCTATATGCCAAAGTTCCAACAAATAGACGTTGACTAATATGCATATTTATGTACTTTGAAAAACAAAGTAGTTGGAGATTAATGATATGACGCAAACGCCATTAGCTGATGACATTGCCTTTGTCCGGCAGATTGCCGAAGAGGGGCAGACCACGCCAAGCCTGTCAGGCCGCTTCAGGATTTTGTGGGGGAGTCTGACCGGATTTGCCTTGATCGCCCATTGGCTTGCTATGAAGGAGGTGTTCATCCTACCGATTGAATATATAGGAGCGGTATGGCTTGGAGTTGGTGTTGTTGGTGGTATTGCATCGGCTCTGCTTGGGCGCGCGCTGGACAATAAGCCCGGAGCGTCATCCGTCGGCAATCAGGCTCAGCAAGCAGCGTGGCCGGTTACGGGGGGCGGGATATTTCTTTATGCAGTGGCGATTGCCTTTGTTGTGGTCGGGCGCGGGCAATCTGTTGTCCTGTTCGATACGATTATGCCCGTTGCCTTTTTTGCTTATGCGATCAATGAAGCGATGGCGGCGCGTTTGTTCCGGCGTCGGCAGAGCCATTTTTTGTGCGCAGTTGCGTTGGTTTTCTGTGCGGGGACAACGGCTCTGATCGGGACGGCGGAAGTCTATCTGCTTGCGGCTATTGGTGTGATCGCGACCCAGTTTCTCCCTGGGATCATCGCCTTGCGCCGTGAACCCAGCACGATTGTATAGATGATGAGCAGCGACAACCCTTTTGACCATTCGGGGATTGATGACGTTATTCACGGCCGGTTGCGGCTCGGTGTGATGGCCTATCTGTCGGCGGTCAGCCCTGCTGTCTTTGGTGAATTGCGTGACAAAGTTGGCGCAAGTGATGGCAATCTCTCGACGCATTTACGCAAGTTGGAGGCGGCGGGGTATGTCCGGCTCGAAAAGCGGTTTGTTGGTCGGCGGCCACAAACACGCGTGCATATGACGAAACAGGGGCGCGCGGCGTGGCTACGCTATCTTGACGGTTTGCAGGCCTTGCTCAAGGCAGCGGAATAGACTTGCCCCCCGGCACCCTAGCGCTTGTTCGGCCCCATGAAGCCGAACAGGTGGCCGGCGACTTTGCGCATCTGAATTTCTTCGGCGCCTTCAGTGATGCGGTAGCGGCGGTGGTGGCGATAGATGTGCTCGAACGGTTTGTGGCGCGAATACCCCATCCCGCCATGGGTTTGCATCGCTTGATCGGCGGCATTGCAGCAAAGCCGGTTTGCGCGGTAGTTGCACATCGAGACTTTATCGGAAAGGTGGATGGCGACATCCGGCTTGGACATCTGGTCCATTTCCCATGCGGTCTTGAAAATCAGCAGGCGAAGCATTTCCGCTTCCGAGGCCAACTCGACGAGCGGAAACTGGATGGCCTGATTGATCGCGAGCGGCTTGCCGAAGGGTTTGCGGGCGCGGGCATAGTCCACGCTTTCGTCTATACAATACAAAGCTGCCCCCGTAGAGCTTGCCGCCTGCCGAATGCGGTTTTCATGAACGAAATGCTGGGCGAGCGCGAGACCTCCATCGAGCGGACCGAACAGGGCGCTCTCGGGCACCCAGATGTCCTTAAGTGTCAGGCGCGGATGGTCTGTCGGCATGTTGAACGTCCACATATATTCTTCGATGGTGATACCCGGATCATCGGCAGGAACGAGCAGGCAGGTGATGCCCTTGGCGTCGCCATCATTGCCGGAGGTGCGGGCAAAACACATCATATGCGTGGCAACATGCATGCCAGTGATCCACATTTTCTCGCCATTGATCAGCCAGCCATCGACCCCATCTCGGGTTTCAGGCACCGCGCGGGTTTCCATATGCGTTGCGTCAGAGCCGTGGGCCGCTTCGGTAAGGCCGAATGTGGCGCGGAAACGGCCTTCGAGGGCGTCGGTGGCCAAGTGTTTCTGATCATCGCGGGCAAAGTCTCGCAGCATGAGAATTTGCGGGAAATTGGCGACAATGGAATGCTCGTTCTGCAAGTCATTGTGCAGGCCGAGCCCTTTGCGGGCGAGATGTTCACGGATAACAGCCATGGCGAGATTTGAGCCATTCTGGCCACCATACTCGGTTGGCAGGCCAAAGCGGAAATGACCAGCCTTGTCAGCGCGTCGCTTGGCCTCGCGCAACAGATCTTCCCATTCGGGGCGTGGCAGGCCGTTATTCTCAAAATCCGTACGCGCATATTCACGGCGGTGGTCGAAGAAGCGAATATTGTCGTCTTCGTTTTCGAGCGGCTTGATCTCAGCCTCAATGAAGGCATCCAAAGCGTCCAGATAGTCGCTCAAATCGGTCGGGATGTTGAAATCCATCTTATGTCTCCTGATCTCGACACAGCTTAGGAAATCAATTCGATTTTGAATAGCCAATATGCAAAATAATAATTACTGAACAATTGACAATGTGTTCAGTAATTATATATCTCTATCGTGGCACCAAAAAGCCACAAGCAAAAAAGGAAAAATTGATATGACCCGTTTCCTCCCAACGGTCGCCGCTGTCGCTCTGATGGCCTCTTCAACAATCATGTTTGCACCAGCAGCACACGCTGATGCACAGACTGAGTTTGCTGTGAAGCTAACCTATAATACGGCCGATCTGACCTCGATGGACGGCGCGTCAACCGTATTGCGAAAGCTCGAACGCCAGGCCCGAACCGCATGTATGACGGTCAAACCCATCATTCAAACGGAATCGGTCGACCAGGCTTGTGTTGCGGAGGTGCTGACCGAAGCCGTTAATCAAATTCAAAGCCCAACCCTGACCAGCGCATTTCGCCAGATGGACGGATATGATCAGATTGCGCTGGCGTCGGATGCCGATCCCCGCAGCTAAAAACGTATCAGCCATGTAGAATTCGGCTGATTGTAAAAAATGAACACTTGAAAAATTGTTCAATGATAACTAAGTGATGTTTACGGCGATGATGTTCGTCAAAGCCGTAGTTTCCTCCCTTAAGGCCGCCCGAATTCGGGCGGCCTCTTTTTTTGATGGCGAGAGGGCTTAGAAATCACCGGCCTAGTTTGGCCGCAAGGCAAGAGGGCGAAGGTTCTGGGCAACATCTTCCGCGTTGAAAGCCTGGAAGTTCTCTTCCGGTTTTTCACCCGGGAAGCCTTGGACCAGAACACCGATGTCAAAAATTCGCCGTTCCCGCGTCCGGCTACTCGACGTGCCGCCAAATCCACCAAATCCACCAAATCCGCCGCCCCGGAACGAGCCGAACCCACGTCCCCCAAAGCCGTTATTGAAGCCGGTTGTATTGAAATTGCTTGTGCCCGCTTCATCTTCTTCGATGATCACGAAATGACCGAAGCCATCTGCCAGCGTTAATTCGGCCGCGCGTAACAGAATGTAATTTTCCACGGTGGCGCGGTCAGTGCTGGAGTTTCCGCGAAAATTGACCCGATATTTGCCGGTTTCGATGCGTGTATCGCTAAAACCATAGCTGTTGAGGCCGCCCGCTTTGGGCTGATAAGGGGTTGCAGTCGCACAGGCGGCGAGCATAAAGGCTGCAGCCGCGCCGAGGATCAGGGGGGTGAATTTCTTTCGGGACATCTCAATTACTCCTTGCGTTTGGGGGCCCTTCAGTCTGAACTCTATCTGAATTGAAAAAAATAGCACTGCACAATGAAGCCGGATTATATCACGTTCGCTTTATAGCTTTGCGAGTTTTGTAGAAGGACGCCCAGCCTTGAAAGCGCGCTGTGCCCTTCGAAACCGCAAGAGGAGAGTCAAAATGAAGGAGGTCTCGATATGACGCTTGAAGCGAAGCGCACACCAGATGAACACTTTGCGGACCTGCCCGGCTTTGCCTATGCGCCGAACTATGTTGAGAATTTGAGCGGCTATGAAGGCTTGCGGGTCCACTATCTGGATGAGGGCCCTAAGGACGCCGAGCACATTTTCTTGTGCCTGCATGGACAGCCAAGCTGGAGTTATCTGTATCGCAAGATGATACCGGTTTTTCTTGAAACAGGCGGGCGTGTCGTGGCACCGGATTGGCTGGGATTTGGTCGATCAGACAAGCCTGTCGAAGACGCCGTATATACCTATCACTTCCATCGGAACATGTTGCTGGCCTTTCTGGAGGCGTTGGACTTGCAGCGCATAACGCTGGTCTGTCAGGATTGGGGCGGAATATTGGGGCTAAGTGTGCCGATGGACATGCCAGACAGGTTCAAGCGATTGATTGTGATGAATACGGCGCTCCCCGATGGCCAGCCTCTTGGCGAAGGGTTTGCAGCCTGGAAAGCGTTTGCAGCGACCCAGCCGGATATGGACGTTGGCGGATTGATGCAACGCGGCACGCCTGTTTTGTCTGATGCGGAAGCGGCCGCATATGGCGCGCCATTCCCCGATGCAAGCTTCAAGGCGGGGGTGAGGCGCTATCCTGAACTGGTCATGATTGAACCGGATATGGAAGGGGTCGAAACATCTAAACGCGCCGCCGAATGGTGGACAAATTCATGGCGCGGTGAAAGCTTTATGGCAATTGGCATGGCCGATCCTGTGCTGGGTGGTCCAGTGATGGAGGGCTTGCGGACAACCATCAGAGGATGTCCCGAGCCAATGCGGATTGAACAGGCAGGTCACTTTGTTCAGGAATGGGGTGAGCCGGTCGCGCGGGCGGCTTTGGCGTCGTTCAGATAGTGGGTGGTGGTCATGGTGTCTCAAGAGCCGGTACGCGTGCCCGAAGTTGGTTGTGGTGCGGCGATTACGAATGCGGCAGGACAATTGCTATTGATCCAGCGGTTGCGCGAGCCTGAAGCGGGGGCCTGGGGTCTTCCGGGCGGCAAGATCGATTTTGGTGAGTTGGCCGAGGCGGCAGTGGTACGCGAAATCGCCGAAGAGTTGGGGATCGGTATCGAACTTGGTGGCCTCGCCTGTATTGCCGAGACGATCGAGTGTGGCGATCGCAGGCATTGGGTCGCACCGGTTTATCATGCGCGCATGATTTCCGGCGCCCCCAAACTGATGGAGCCGGAAAAGCATGGCGGCTGGGCGTGGTATGAACTTGATGACTTGCCCGAGAATGTGACCAGCGCAACAGCGCAGTATCTTGCGGCGACAGAGCGCTAGAACAGGCCACCACCCGTTACGTCGAAGAAAAGCGAGAAATCGACAGGCAGAGCATTGCGGATGTATTGCCGAACGAACAGGTTTTCCTTGGCGATCCAAGTCGGTGAAACGTAGACAATGTCAAAGCGTTGCAGCGGGCCCCAGTTTGCTGCAGCAGGATCCAGCAAGCCGGCCTTGATGTTGAACGTGGCAGACTTGACCTCGCCACCCGGCAGGCGGCGCATCAAGAGCACCTCTTTGGCATCTGCTTCGGGGGTCAGTCCGCCAGCCATAATAATGGCTTGCAGTGGACCAATCTGGCCAGGCAGGTCAATTATGCCGGGGGTGGCGACTTGTCCGCCAACAAAAATACGCTGGGACCCGAAGGCCGTTGCGCTAACCGTTAGCCGCGGGTCTCGCAACTGGCTGCCCAAGGCCGTCATCAGGCTGTTTCGGACTTCGTCAGCGCTCCGTCCGGCCGCTTGTATGGGACCAACCAGCGGCATGGAAATCCGCCCATCCGGACCAATCAGAAGCGCTTGACGCGAAAGTTCTGGCGCCGTGACGACATCGACATCAAGTGTATCGCCCGTCCAGAGGATATAGGGGGCGTCCGATCCAGCATAGCTTTGCCACGCGCTACTTGGAAAATCCGGCGAGGTGACCTGCTTTGACGCACAGCTCGCCAAGGCGGCCATGCCAATAAAACAGGAAAACACGGTGCGCAACATCGGAACAGAACCACTCTAACTCTACCAGCTGATTATGGCTGTTAATGATTAAGGAATTATCAAATCGCTTCTGATAAAAGGAGAAATGTTGAAGTGGAAGTCTACAGCGTATGGCCGAATATAAAGAAGTGATCGCCTTCAAACGGCCCCGCCTTGGCGTGTTCGAGATTGGTGTACATTTATGGCGGAATATCGGGCTGATGCTGCTCGTATTCTTACCAATTTTTGCGCTCGGAATGACGATTGCATTCATGCAAAAGGATGTCTACGTCGCCGCGTCGCGGGTCAAAGTTTCCGTTGGTGAGGAGTATCTCTTCCGTCCAAGGGTCGGTGGAGACTTGTTGAACAATCCAGTGCCGGCCACCGAAGAGCTTGTCCAGACCGAACTGGAATTGCTCTACAGCCCTGCTATTGCCCAGCGGGTTCTGGACACATTCGGGATCGAGAGGCTTTATCCTGAGCTGGCCGAGCGGCTTGCGAGCGCGGATGCTGATAAAGCCTATGAAATTAGCGAACGCGCCCTAAGCGAGCTTCGCAAAGACTTTGGGGCATTTGCCCCACCAAAAAAGACCGTGATCAGCACCAGTTTCAGACACCTTGACGCGCAACTGTCCGCGGATGTGCTCAATGCGTTCATGGACGAATATATCGCCTATCGCTCGACAATTTTCCGCAATGAGGATCTCGCCTCATTCGAAGCACAGCGCCGGACGTTTGAGGGGGATTTGTTCGACACCGAAGAGGACATGCGCAGATTTCTCGTCGAGTACAATATCGGGGATTTTGAAACCGAAAAGACGACCGTCCAATCGCTTGTGGCGTCAATCGAGCAGGCAATCTTTACCAATGAGACCAGTCAGAGTGAACTGGAAGGACAGTTGAGCGTCTTGCGCGATCAATTGGCCACAACGCCTGAAGATATTGATGTTTTTGTTGAGGATTCGTCGTCCCAGAGCCTCGTGACCCTTGAACTTGAGCGTGAAGAACTGCTCTCCCGTTATACTGAAACGTCCGAACCGGTTCAGAACATCAATCGCCGGATTGCCAGAGCGCGCGAATATCTTGACGGCGGTGCACGCACAGGCGGGCTTGTACGCCGCGGTCCCAATCCGCTGTATCAAACAGTCGAAACCAGCTTCGCAACCCTCAGCGCCCAGTTGTCGGCAGCCCGCCAGCAAAAACGCGTGCTGAGCCGTCAGGCCGCTGAAGTGCAGGCCCGCCAGAAAAGACTCGCAGAACTGGAGCCCGAATGGCAGGCTCTTTTGCGCAAACGTGATCTGCTTGAAAGCAATGTCCGTGGGTTTTCCGTCCGCGAGACAGAATCCCGGACATTGTCGCAATTTGATCGGCAGGACGAAAACAACATCAAAATCCTTGAGCGCGCGCGCCGACCTGCTGAAGGCGAGAGCCTGAAACTGGTTATCGCTGTGCTTTCGTTGTTGTTTGCTGGCTTTACGGCGCTCATTGCAGGCTTGTTGAGGGCGCTGTCATTCCGCGGTTTTGTATCAGCCAACTCACTGGAACGCACAACCGGTTTGCCGGTGGTCGCGACGATTGCAAAATATAAATAGGCCACTGAAAGCGGGTATTAACCTTGTCCGGTTATATGCAGAGCCTTGATAGGCAAAAGTAATTGTGGACAATCATCAGGCCAATGCACGATCTTAGATCAGACCTTGAACCTTTGTGGCGCGCCGCTGGCCGTCTGACCGTCGCCAAAGGCGGGCGCGGCATCATGTTCATTGCCGCTCACGAAGGCGAGGGCACGAGCAGTATTGCAGCCTCGTTTGCGCTGATGGTCGCGGAAAAGTCCCGCAGAGCCAGTTGGCTGATCGACCTGGATTTACATGAGAACCCGCAATTTGAAGCTTTCAGTCGCGGTGTTCTCGGCACTCTGGGCGTTTCGCGGGCATATGACGCTTCGCTTGGGACACGGCCTTTCTACGACATAATTGAAGCGCGACGCGGTGAACGACGCGGAACAGAGGACAGCACCAAACTCCTTGCAGCCCATCAGGTCAAAGGCACGCGGCTTCTGGTTACGCGGTTTCGCAATGACCGCGTCGCTCATGGCGGCAAGATCCATCTTTCCACACGGTCTGAATGGTGGGCAGCGCTAAGGCGCGGCGTTGACTGGGCGATTGTTGATGCGCCTGCTGTTGAACGCTCGGGTGCAGGTCTGGCTATGGCTTCCCAACTGGATGGTGTTATCATTGTTGTAAAGGCGGATCAGACAAAGCCCGATACGGTGACGAACTTGACCAAAGAAATTGAAGCTTATGGTGGACAGGTCCTTGGCGTGGTCATGAATCATGTGCGCGCAGATTCCCGATTTATCGACCGCTTGGCTGGCTGATGCGTGACTGGCTATGATGCAGGCAATCGCTTCAGAGCAAGACACGGTCAGGCTATGGAACACGATCCCGCAAATGATCGAAACCGGCATTATTCTGCTGGTATTGTTCTTGTTTTCTGAGGGGCTATTGGGGCCATTGCTGGCATCCGAAGAGCAGCCTGATGGGAACCCGATTCTACGGCTCATGTGGCTTCCGACTTATGCCGTCGTGGTCGGGTTGGCGGTGCTCAGGACAAAGTCACTTCTGCTGACGGGGCTGAGGATGCCCGTTCTCGTCTTGTTGTTGATGGTGACCGTTGCATCCGTGCAGTGGTCGATAGACCCCGGTTTGACGATGCGCCGGGCTTTTGCTGTTGTGATGACCACGGGCTTCGGGGTGCACCTGGCCAATCGTTATAATTGGCAGGAAATGCTGACACTGTTCGGCTTGATCTGGTTTTTCCTTGCTGCCCTTTCCTTTGTGATTTCGATTGGGATGCCAGCAATAGGACTTGAGCAAGATGGCGATCATGCCGGGGCCTGGCGGGGTCTGTGGTTCCAAAAGAATGCGCTTGGCGGCCATATGTCTCGCTCGGCGTTTCTATTTGGTTTCCTGACCTTTGCAAATCCGGCGTTGAGAAAAGTCTGGATTGTCGGCCTGCTCATGTCCATCGGCCTTGTCATGTTGACAACGTCAAAGACTGCGCTGGTCGGATTGCTGCTCGGCTTTGGGATTCTTGCAACCGGATTTTTGATGAAACGCGGCGCGCGTTTGGCTCTGGTTGTGTGTTGGTTGGCAGTAGTGTTCGTCGGCCTCTTTGGTGCGCTTCTTGTGTTCCAGCCTGATGTGCTTGTTGGCTTGATCGGGCGCGACCTCACTTTGACAGGTCGGACCGACATCTGGGAAGCGCTTCGTTATGTTATCGCCGACAGGCCGTGGCTTGGGCATGGCTATGGCGCGTTTTGGGGAATTGGGTCTGGGCCAGCGGAGTATGTCAAAGACCTTGTTCAGTGGGACGTACCAACGGCACACAATGGCTGGATGGAAACATGGCTCAGTGTGGGTCTCGTCGGCGTGTTGTTGTTCGCTTTGGGCTATGTTGCGACGATCTTACGGGCGCTGAGTTTGTCATTTTCGAGTTGGACCGGTGTGTTTGCGCTCGGGTTTTTGGCGCAGTTCTTTTTGTTCAACCTGTCTGAAAGCATGATTTTGCAGCAAAACTCGATTGTCTGGGTGAGCTATGTCGCGATTTCGGCGGCGCTATTGCGTCAACGCGTTTCTGGGGCTCCACCGCGCGATGAGCGGTTAGTCCGACGGGAGCGCGACTTGCTGCCCATCACCGGAGTCCGCCACACCGGTATGTCCAATATCAGGCGATCCCTCTGAGCCAGCCTGTTCGGGAACGGCGACCAGTGCCGGTGCTCCGTAAAGTTTAATCCGCTTCCAGAAGACAACTTTGGACAGGCCGCGAATGGCCAGATCGATTTGCTGTGCACTCTGTTTTGACTTGAACAAATATCCAATGGCGCCGCGTGTTCCATGAAGTGCAAATTTTCCTGCGCCCACGGCCATCCAGAATGCCAGTTTGAAATAGTTCCGCTCCAGCCGCGCTTCCGTGCACGGCCCCTGTCCATAAACGAACGCACGTTTCAGCGTATACTTCAGACTCAACCGTTTGCGGATGACGTGTTCAAGAACATTTGCATCCGGCTCCCAGGCAAATTTGCCGCCCTTCTGTTCAATTGCGATGAAAAGCAGATCGTCTTCGCCGCCCGTATCATTGGTGTCTGGATCAAAGATCGGACGCTGCGTTGGCAGGCTGGCCACATCAATCAGCGTGTTACAGCCGCCATGATAGTGTTTGATAAGCCCGCGCCTCGACTTGTCTGCGCGTCCGAAGAAGCGGAAAAAATAGTCTCGATGTTTGGTGATGTCATCGGGCAAAACCGTGATCAAAGGGCCAAAAACAACCGCTGGCTTAAGCTCCAGATGCAGGGCATAGAGCTTTTCCAGCCAATCGGGGGATTGCGCGGACTGGTCGTCATCCAGAAATGCAATCAGGTCTGTGTCCAGCAGATCCATGGCACGGTTTCGCGCATTCGCAACGCCGGGAGCAGGCTCGTGTTCGGCGATGAAGCGCAGATTTGCAGGGGCCTCGGCGCGGAGGGTTTCGATTGACGCGCTTGCGCTGGCAGCCGGGTCATTGTCCACAATGATCAATGTGCAATCTGTCTTGTCAAGCATGGTTTGTTTGAACACCGATCGCGCGGCCACAAGCAACCCGGACGGACGCTGGAATGTGGGGATTATGATCGAAATAGAGAGTTCAGTCATCAAGGCGATTTCCGAAATGTTTCAAGGCATAACTGGGCGTTTCTATCTGAATACCAGAATCACGGGCAGATTTGGCAATCTTTCGCAGTTCTTGCGGTGTCGTCCCATAGGGGCTCGGATTGTTTCGAATATCATGGGTGAAGATATGTAACCAACAAGAAGTTCTTGTGGCACGCTCTATAGCGTGAATGGCGCGCGCAGTTGTTGCAGTATCAGGGGTCAGTTCAACGGCAGCCAGTTGCATGCGGTCGGCACCCCGTCTGTTCAGACCGCAGCGAATGCCACGCGCGGTTATGAATGTGCTCGTGAGTGCTTTCTTGAGCGCCACGGTTGTTTCGCCATAGGGATAGGCGAAGTGTTCAACTGGTTTTTCCAGTCCCATCTGCTTTAACTGGGCGAGATTCTCGGTGATATTCCGAACCGCATTTGCAGTTGGTGTGCGGGCACAATCGAGATGGGTGTGCGTATGGGCTCCAATTTCATGGCCCGCCCGATCCAGAGCGAGCATATCGGTGTCGACATAAAGCTTACCCGTCAGGTTTTCCCGGCCAGCCAATCCCGAGCAGGCATAGAAAATGGCTTTAGCGTCAATGGCATCCAGAATGTCGGCACCCGTATCAGCAGCCGATTTTGGGAAGTCATCAAAGCCGAATGTAATGATCGACCGCTCGGGCGCGGCGATTGGAGCGACTTTCCGGTGGAAAACGCAGCGACGCCTGGCCCGACCGATCAGGGAAAGATCAGGGACATAGTCCATGGGGGATAGTGCCACCTCTGATATCGAGGTCATGATAAAGTCTCGCTATATACCGCTGAGCGATACAGTTTGAGGGCGAAAAGCCGCAATTTCATAGGTATAATCCCGAACCTGTCTTGGGCCAAGCCTTTGCAAACATTGGCGATAAGCGCGGTGCCGGGCACACGGCGCAGCGATTTGGCCACTTTATAGAGCGCCATATCGGCAACCGCCTCGGGATGCTGGCGCGCCAGACGCGCGAAGTTTGGTCCTGATGTCCCATACTTTCGCAAAAGAGTGTTGGTATCATCGAGCCCGAGATGGGTCGCGCTATTATCGATATGGATGATTGGGAAGCGATCTGCGACCCTCAGTCCCCAATCCACATCTTCCCAACCCCAACCCTGATACCCGTCATCGAAAGACACGCTGTCGAGGACCTGCCTGTGCGCAAGAATGTTGGAGGTAAAGATGTACCGACCGGGCTCGGTCTTGCGCTGGGCTGCGGACAGGCATTCTGAACGGATGGACTGGGCCGCATGCAGCGCTTGGGACTTGTCGGCGGCAACATGGTTGAGGGTAAAGCCGCCTGCGATCAGTGCAGGCTCGGTCTGAGCCGACATAGCGTCGAGATAGCGGGCGAGAAACTGACTGTCATCCGGCAGCATGTCTGCGTCGAGCATCAACAACCAATCGCATCGGGCGTGGTGCATCAGCCGATTGCGCGCATAGCTGCGACCTTTGTTTTCATGGGCGGTGATCAGTCTCGCCGGGCCAGTGAACTTGCCGAGGTGTTCTGTGATGGCGGCGGTCATATCTGGATCATCCGACCCGTCATCATAGACCAGCACTTCGCAGTCGTTATGTTCGGCAAGATCTGCGAGCGAGGTCAGAAGCGGGCTGGCCGCATCGCGCCAGGCTGGAATGCAGATGCTCAGCCGCGTCGCATCCGTCAGGCCATTGTCTACAATCGTTTCGGGTCCTGTCGGCACAGTTTTGTCCGCTGCCGTTCGGGAAGGGTGAGATGTCTCGGTCATTATCGGACTTTCTGATCGTCACCCAACAGGGCTGGCGCGGTCATAAGCAGAATATACATATCAAACAAGAATGACGCTGAGTTTAGATACTCGATGTCGAGCCGGACGCGGTCTCGAACATCCTCATGAGAATGTACAGGTCCACGCGACCCATTGATCTGTGCCCAGCCGGTAATGCCAGGCTTTACGCGATGGCGGTGGGAATATTCCATAACGATTTCATTGACCAGCGTGGCTTCGGCGGTCATGCCAACAGCATGTGGGCGCGGACCGACAAGAGACATCTCGCCCTTGAGAACATTAAACAATTGCGGCAACTCATCGAGCGACGTTCGGCGAATGAACCGGCCAATTCGGGTTACGCGCGGATCGTCAATTTGAGTTTGTGATGCAATTTTCTGTTCGGCTTCGGGGTCTGGACGCATGCTACGCAGTTTCCAGACGCGGATAATTTCATTGCGAAAACCGTGGCGTTGCTGGCGAAACATGACGGGTCCGCCGTCTTCGAGCTTGATCAGCAACGCGCAGATCAGCATGACGGGGCTGAACAGCACAATCAGCAGAAGCGACAGTACAATATCCGTTGCACGCTTGACGAGGCGTTGGCGCAAGTCGACAGGGCGACCGGACACATAGGCTGCCGGAGAGGTAGAGAGGTTGACCAGATCCGCGGTTTCCGTGCGGAAGCTGTCAAGATCGATCAATAGCACGACCTGCTGGGGCAACACCCTCAGCCGCTCGATTAAAAGCTTGATCCGCTCGGTTGCTTTCGAGGTCACGGTTATGACCACTTGGTCCACGTCCGGCAAATGCTCCCAGTTTAACAGATCGTCGATTTTTCCAAGGAGTGGTTGACCGAGGGCTTTCGAACTCTCCTCGCCGTCCGAGCGTGAGGCCGACCGATCGTCAAATACGCCCATGATTTCATAAGCGCCGCCATCCCTGTTCTCGTCAATCAGTCGTTCTGCGTGCGGTGTCGCGCCAATCAGGACGATTTTCTGCAGGAACTTGCGCGCCGTGAACAAGCGATTGAGGATAAGCAGGAATAGAAGGTGAAGGCTGCTGATCAGCCCCCATGTTAACAATAGGCCAGTGGAGTAGGAGCCGAGCTTGCCTGACGTCGAAGCGATCAGAACAGCCAGACCTCCCAAGCCAAAGGCCGCACCGGCGCTCGCTCGCATCAAAGGTTTAAGAACCGACGCGGAGTAGGACTTGTGATAGCCCCCAAACAGGACGACGCCGATAGAGGCGCAAAGCGGAAACATTACATATGGCAGCGCCGATATCACCGGGAGGGCAAGAAAGTCTAGGGTTTGCAGGTGAAGCGCGAATGCAGCGCCGACAATAGCGGCAACGATATCAAGGACCACAAGGATATGTAGGGCAAACTCGATCTGGATCGGATTGGCGGCGGCAGCCAGAGAGGGGCCGGGGGGAGCTTGGTGCACTCGTCTGCGAACAAGATTCACGAGGGACGGCATCGACATGGCTCAATCTACAAAACAAGTTGAGGTCAAGGCTACATCGAAACTCATAAGATTTGCCTAATTTAACCATGAAAACAGGGCGGAGTGGAGACTTCTTACAGGCGTCTCTTAGGTGCTGATTGCTTGCCCAAGAGCAATTTGGGCTGAACGTCGGACTTTTGGCGCTTTGTGCCGATGAATAGGGCTGCAACCCGATTATCATCGGTCTTGGCGAGCGGCCGTAAACGTGGTTGTTTTAGCAGGGTCGATCAAGCTTTGCGGCGGGAGGGATTAGAAAATGCGCGTATTTCAGGGAGCCCTGAGCTGGGCATTGGCCTTATTCCTCATTTTCATGTTTGTTCAGGCAACTTTTCACCCGCTGCCCGGACCACCGCCCGGTGAGGTGAAATTTCTCGATCCGGCCGGCGAAAACATTGTGTTCCAGACGCTCGCCGAGCGGTCACGCTATCCGATTTTTGAGCCAACCGGCCGTTTCCTCACTGGAGTGTTGGAATTGATTGCAGCCGCCTTATTGTTTCTTCCTGCGACTCGAAGAGCAGGTGCCTTCATATCGGCGCTTATTCTGTTTGGGGCCGTTAGCTTGCATTTATCGCCATGGCTTGGACGCGAAGTTCCGGCTTCATTGGCTCAAGGCGAGACCGCAACAGATGGCGGTGCGCTCTTTTCATTGGCAATTGCGATGCTGGTAGCCAGCCTGCTGATTGTGGTTGTTCATCCCGGCCGCAAACGTGACTATTAGGGTGACAGATCAGGGAACCATTTGTAGGCAGGATCAGCAATTGGGCACGCAATTGTGCACCTTGCGTTAACCTCACTCAGTTACCAAGGGCCCGATATAGGGCCAAGCTATGACAGAGACCTCTCTTGATAAGACTTCAGCACCGGTTGGTCGCGCGCGCGTCACGCTGCTACGCCGTCTAATCGATACGGTCGCCATGCCTGCGTCGCGTATTTCTTTTCAAGACCGACATATGGCTGGCGATATTCTGCTGGATATGTTGTTTGAGGCAGGCGACGAGGAGCGGCTGCTCTGTGCCAAACGGCTTAAAATGGCCGTTGAAGCGCCTCGGCGTCTTATGCGCTATCTCGCCCAGTGCAAGCTCGAAATTGCCAAAGTCCTGCTCGAAGACAACATGTCCTTCGATGCTTCAGATCTTTGTGACCTTATCAATTCCACCGGGTTAGAGCACCAACTTGTCATTGCGGCCAGAAAAGACCTCACCGTTGTGGTTTCCGAAGCGCTGATAGATGCTGGCGAGGTGTCCGTATTGCGCGCTTTGCTCAACAATCAGAAAGCCAAAATTTCCGAGTCAGGTATCGACAAGCTGGTCGCCTTGTCCCAGCAGCATGAAGAGTTTTGCAGCCTCCTTGTCGCGCGCTACGAGTTGACCCCCTCGCAAGCCATGTCGATGTTCTGGTGGTCCGATGGCCCGACCCGCAAGTCAATTTTGATGAAGCATTCGGCTGACCGGATGATCCTTGTAGATTTATGTGCGGATGTGTTCGCACTTATGAAGAACGAAGACTGGCAAGACCCGATCGCGCGCAAAGCGATGCAGTTGATCGAGCGGCGTCAGCGTAACAGGGCTGCCCTTGAGCGCTCCGATTTCGAGAGCCTTGAGCAGGCGATCTCGGTCGCCGCGGCCAACGGGATGACGCCGCCGGTTATGCAGGAAATTGGCTATCTCGCGGGGGTCCGGCCGGTATGTGTGGCCAAGCTGCTCACGGATCTGGGTGGCGAAGGTTTGGCGGTGCTTTGCAAGGCCACAGGTCTGAAACGTCCCGCACTGAATGATCTGTGGACGGCCATGCGGCGTCCATTGAAGCTGGATGAGGGCACAGTGCATCCGCAGCTCAACTATGTCCTCGAAATTTTTGATACGCTCACGGTCATGAAAGCACAGACAGTGCTTCGCTACTGGAACTGGTCGCTCACGGCAGCCGGACCTCCGAAGACGGCGGCTGCAAACGATTCGGATTCGTCTGATGAATTCTCTGCGTCGAAAAGAACCGCCAAGCTCGTATTTGGATCCTGAAGCGCGCAGGTTTCTCGCACGGATCGTTGTTTCCCGAAATATTTTTGCGATGAACGACGGCAGGCGAGAAACTTCCACTTTTAATTTCTGCTGAAATTTTCTCCGCTCTGCCAGTTTCGACTGGCCAAGCTAATCCTGACGGGCTACGACGCTGTCCCAGAGTAACACTTTAGTGGAGGGTCCGGCGCGTGGGTTACGTAATCAGTCTCATTCTCGCGCTCATTGGTTTCTGGCTTGGTCTCTCAGGCCACTACACACCGCTATTGTTGAGCTTGGGCGCGGTCTCGATTTTTCTCGCTGTTCTCCTCTCGGCGCGCCTCGACATTCTCGACCGTGAGGGCGTCCCTTACTTTGCAGTTTTTGGTATCTTCTTGTACTTGCCATGGCTGCTGCGTGAAGTGTTTAGGGCAAACGTTGTTGTCATTCGCGCATGTCTGCGAGCTGATCTGGATATCAATCCATCGCTGGTCAAGGTGAAGACCAGTTGCGACAGCGATTTGGCCAAGACTCTGTTTGCAAATTCGATCACGCTGACACCCGGGACGGTTACGATCGAGGTCGAGCCGAACCGGTTGCTGGTTCACGCCCTATATGAGGAGGCAGCCGGGCCGACAGCGTTCACCGAGATGGATAAACGGTCTTCGCGGGCGATTGATGGACACCGGGCAAAATCAGAAGAGGCCGAGGCATGATTGGCGTCTCTGTTGTTATATTGACTCTGGCGCTCGGGCTGACTTTGCTGCGTGCGCTGATGGGACCGACGCTTTACGATCAGGTGTTAGCGGTAAACTCATTTGGCACCAAGACGGTCTTGTTTCTCGGCGTGCTTGGGTTCTTTATGGGGCGGCCTGACTTTCTCGATCTTGCCATTTTGTATGCGCTGACCAATTTCGTGGCGACCATCGCAGTGTTGAAATTCGTGCGCTATCGCTCTTTTCAAGTTACTTTGGTACGCAATAGAGACCGTGCGAAGGGGGAAGGCTGATGGATATCTGGTCTGAACTGGTTCACGGTTTCGAACTGATGCGACCCTGGCTCGGGGGGGCGTTGTGTCTTCTGGGGGCGGGGCTCGCCGCCATCGGATCCATTGGCAGCTTGCGGTTTCCGGACTTCTATACCCGCCTGCATGCAGCGAGCGTGACCGATACGGGCGCGGTTACCGTAATGCTGTTGGGAATGGCCCTGCTGAGTCCGCACTGGCTGGTGCTTAGCAAGCTGCTTGTGATCTGGGTGTTCTTGTTTTTGACGGGGCCAACCGCCTCGCATGCGATCGCGAACGCGGCACACACCGCAGGCTTGCAGCCTCTGATTGGATCAGAGGCAACCGCTGGCGAAAGCGAGGACGACTGATGGACATCGCAAACTCACTCATAAACGTAGCGCTTTTGGCTATGCTGTTTGTTGTGGCAGTTGCGATTATTCGAATGCGCAACTTGTTTGCGATCGTTATGCTGGCTGGCGCCTACTCATTGATTTCGGCAACCTGGTTTGTTGTGCTTGATGCGGTCGATGTCGCATTTACAGAAGCGGCAGTCGGGGCGGGGATTTCGACAGCGCTGATGCTCGGTGCCATGCTTTTAACGTCGCGCACAGCAAAGGATGAGCGGGCTCTACTCGGCGTCGTGCCGTTCCTTGTCTGTTTGCTGACGGGGGCGGTGTTGATTTATGCGACGATTGATCTTCCTGCGCTTGGCGACGCGGCATCGCCAGCCAATTCGCACGTTGGGGCGCAATATCTCGATCAGGCGCAGGCGGATATTGGTGTGCCGAATGTGGTAACCGCGGTTTTGGCGAGTTATCGCGGCTTTGATACGCTGGGGGAAACGGCTGTCGTCTTTGCAGCCGGGGTTGCGGTTGTGCTGTTGCTGGGCTTTGGCGAACGTTCGCTGTCTGACAAAAGCGCCAAGGGCGCCGGCGGGAAGGAACGCAAATGACCACGCACCACGTTATTCTTCGCGTTGTCTCGAAACTCCTGATGCCGGTGATCGTCGTTTACGCATTCTATGTGCAGTTTCACGGGGACTACGGGCCGGGCGGGGGCTTTCAGGCGGGGGTCATTCTTGCCGTATCGGTGATTTTGTACGCGCTGGTCTTCGGCGTTCCAGACGCGCTTCATGCTGTGCCCGCGAGATTCGCAGGCTCTCTGGCAGCAATTGGATTGCTTTTATATGCAGGCGTGGGTGTCTGGGCGATGCTCAATGGTGGCAATTATCTCGATTATGATTCCCTTGTTGAAGAACCTGCTGGCGGACATGCCGGACAGCATTTGGGGATATTGCTGATCGAACTTGGCGTATTGTTTACGGTCTCCGGCTCCATGCTGACTATTTTCTATGCATTCGCTGGGCGCGTCGCTGAAATTCGGGACGAGGATTGGTAGATATGCTGCAATTTGTCCTCGAACGTGCAAACTACTGGGCGATCATCGGGCTGATGATGGTGGGGCTTTATATCGCCTTCCAGTCAGCCAATATGATCAAACGTCTGGTCGGATTGTCGATTTTCCAGACATCGGTGTTTCTATTCTATATTACACTCGCAAAAGTCGCTGGTGGCTCGGCACCTATTCTGTTCGGGCGTGATGCCGTGGGCTATGGAGATAAAGGTGGGCATGGTTCAGCCGGAGAACACGTTGCAGAGGCCAGTCATGGGATTGAGGCGAGCTATGGGGCTCAAACGGGGGTGCTCGAAGTCTACTCAAATCCGCTCCCTCACGTCCTCATTCTGACAGCGATTGTGGTGGGTGTGTCAACGCTGTCGGTTGGGTTGGCCCTCGTCGTTCGGATCCGTGAAAGTTATGGCAGCATTGAAAGCGATGAAGTCCGCCGTATGGATATTCTGGTCGCTGACGCACAAGATGCCGACGAGTTGACAGAGGCTTCGGGGTGATGCTGGAGACCATCGTTTCAACTCTGCCTGATATGATGGTGGCCAATGCGGCGCCATTGCTTGTGGTTGTGCCTTTGATGCTGGCTGGAATCTGCGTGTTTACGCCGAATGGTCGGACGGCCTGGATCCTGACCATTCTTGGCTCGTTGGCGTCGCTTCTTTGTGCGCTGGTCCTGTTGTTGCAAGTCAGCACAGACGGGGTTGTGTCTTATCATCTGGGCGGCTTTGCCCCGCCGCTTGGAATAGAATTTCGCGTTGATGGGCTGAACATCCTGTTTTTGCTTCTGGTCGCAGGCATTGGCGTATTGGCCGCGATCTTCTCCTGGCCAACGGTTTCGGCCGAAATCCGACCCGAGAAGCATCGCCTTTTTTATGCCGCGCATCTGATCTGCTTTACAGGGTTGGCCGGGGTTGCGATTACCGGTGATGCGTTCAATCTTTTTGTCTTTTTGGAGATCAGCTCGATTGCAACTTATGTTCTGGTGGCGCTCGGCGGCACGCGGGACAGACGGGCTTTTCCGGCAGCGTTTAACTATCTTTTGATGGGAACAATCGGGGCGACGTTCTTTGTTATTGGGGTCGGCTTTCTCTATGCGGCGACGGGCACATTGAACATGATGGATATGGCCTCGCGGCTTGCGGTTATTGACGCGGACAATCGCGCGGTCGTTGCGGGCTTTGCGTTTATCGTTGTCGGTCTAGGTGTGAAAGCGGCGATGTGGCCGCTGCACCAATGGTTGCCAAACGCCTACGCCTACGCACCAAGTTTTGTGACCATGTTCCTGTCCGCCACCGCAACGAAAGTCGCGATCTATGCGCTGGTGCGGTTTGGCTTTACAGTCTTTGCACCCGAATACACATTCGAGACGCTCAACGTACCGCTCATCTTTGGACCGTTAGCGGTGATCGCAATGCTGTCTTGCTCCTTTCAGGCTGTGTTCCAGACCGATGTTCGCCGTATGTTGGCTTATTCCTCGGTTGCGCAAGTTGGGTACATGCTGCTGGGGATTGCGATTGGCACAAGCGCAGGCCTGTCGGCGGGCCTCTTCCATCTTGTCAATCACGCGCTCATGAAAGGGGCATTGTTCATGGCGGTGGCCGGCGTTGTTCTGACCTATCAGGGGACCCGCATCAGTGATTTTGCCGGATTGGGCCGGGCGGCACCGTTGACCATGACAGCTTTCGCAATTGCGGGACTGTCGCTGATCGGGATGCCGCTAACAGCGGGCTTCCAGTCGAAATGGTATTTACTGCAGGCCATGCTCGATGGCGGGTGGGGCTTTGCAGCCCTTGTCATTGTGGTGTCGAGCTTCCTTGCTGTGATTTATATGGGGCGTGTTCTGCAGGCGGTTTTCTTTCAAGCCCCGGTCAATCCGCGCAAAGTGAGACGTGAGGCACCATTATTGCTGCTGATCCCGCTCTGGGTTTTGACGCTGGCCACGCTCTATATTGGTGTACAAGCCGACTGGGTTATTGATTTGGCGCAGGCG
Source organism: uncultured Hyphomonas sp. (assembly GCA_964567455.1). Taxonomy (GTDB): domain Bacteria; phylum Pseudomonadota; class Alphaproteobacteria; order Caulobacterales; family Hyphomonadaceae; genus CALLCD01. Next base: position 86,552 of record CAZMMU010000002.1, on the reverse strand, counting down.
GCGGCGCAGGCAAGCTTCGTTCCAGGTGGTCCGTCATGAGCCCCGAAACCCTGATCTTTTCTGTCCTCTCCATTCCGCTGCTAACAGCCGTGGCGATATTCATTTTCAAACGGGTGCCTGATCTGCGTGAAGGCACGACGATCCTTGGAGCTGTGAGCCTGTTTGCAGCAGTGATCTGGCTGGTGGCAAGCATGGGCCAGGCGCGGCCAGAACTGGTTTTGGGGCAAGCTGCACCCGGGCTCGTGTTTGCGTTCAAACTCGAACCACTTGGCGCCCTGTTTGCGCTGGTCGCCAGCGGACTGTGGATCGTTAATTCGTTTTACTCGATCGGCTATATGCGCGGCAATCGCGAGCGCAACCAGACCCGATTTTATATCTGTTTTGCGCTGGCTTTGTTTGGCGCGATGGGCGTGGCGATGGCCGGTAATCTGTTCACATTGTTCGTTTTCTACGAAGTGCTGACGCTCTCGACCTATCCGCTTGTTGCCCATAAGGGGGACGCCAAGGCCCAACGTGGTGCGCAGATCTATCTAATGACCTTGTTGGGGACATCAATCGGGCTGTTCCTTGTCGGCGTGGTCTGGACCTATTCGCTTGGCGGCAGTCTCGATTTTGTGCCTGGCGGCTTGCTTGCCGGAAAAGTTGGCCCCGTTGAGGCAAGTATCCTTCTGCTGCTGTTTGCGTTTGGAATCGGCAAGGCGGCCCTGATGCCGTTTCACTTTTGGTTGCCCAATGCGATGGTGGCGCCAACGCCAGTCTCGGCTTTATTGCATGCTGTGGCGGTAGTGAAGGCGGGCGTCTTTGCCATTCTGAAAGTTGCGATCTACATATTCGGGGCGGAGCTGTTATCGACGACGCCAGCGACAGATTGGGTGCTTGGTGTGGCGTGTTTCACGATCATCGCATCCTCTTTGATTGCGTTAACCAAAGACAATCTCAAAGCGCGGCTTGCCTATTCCACGATTGGACAGTTGGCATATGTGACCGCAGGCGCGATGCTCGCCACCGAAGCGGGCTTTCTGGGCGGCAGTATGCAGATCGCTGCACATGCAATGGGCAAGATTACGTTATTTATGTGTGCGGGCGCGATTTATGTTGCAACGGGTCTGACCAACGTGTCCGATATGCGCGGCTTGGGCAAACGCATGCCTTGGGTGTTTGGCGCATTCTTTGTGGCCTCTCTTTCGATTATCGGGATCCCGCCGCTTGCGGGTGGCTGGCCAAAATTCCAGCTCTTCCTTGGCGCATTCCAAGGCGGGCACGGTTATGTCGCCTGGGTGCTGCTATTCTCCTCATTGTTGAACATTGCTTACTTGCTCCCCATTCCCATTCTGGGCCTGATGCCGCCAAAGGGTACGCCAGATCCTGCACCCTACAAGCGGCCAGAGGGCGCACCGCGCTTCGTGGTGGCCGCACCTGTTTTGACAGCCGCAGGGACACTTGGTCTGTTTTTCTTTATGGGCCAGATCGCTGCATTTCTCGCGCCAGCGATGGGGGGCGGCTAGATGTCTGATCAGGGAAAGCCGCATATGCATCCGATCTCGAAAGCTGTATTTGGTTGGGTTGGGCACAAATGGACGGGGCGCATTATCCTTTGGGGTTTGGCTATCCTGTCGGTTGTGCTGATCTCGATCGATTTGATCCATCATCGGCATGTTAAGCAGGACATTGAGAGCATTAGCGGCTTTTATGGGATTTACGGCTTCATAGCGTTTGGCTTTGTCGTCCTGATGGGGCGACCGCTTGGCTGGCTGCTCCGGCGTGATGAGAACTATTATGGCGACGCGGATGATAGTGATGGAGGCCAGCCATGAGTGCGCTTTTGGCCACCCTAAACCCGGGCCTGTTTCTGATCTTCGCCGGGGTCATTTGTGCATTTATGCCGAACCAACGCGTACGGCAGGTCCTAACGATTGCGACCCCGATTGCGGCGTTCTGGCTGTTGTCCGGTGCCGTTCAGGAAGTCGATCTGGCATCCGTCTCGATGATGGGCATCGATATGGTGCTCTACCGCGTTGATAGTCTGAGCTTTATTTTTGGCTTCGCTTTCCTGATTGCTGCCACATTGAACGGCATCTACGCGCTTCATCAGGATGATCGTGTCCAGGATGCTTCGGCCATGATCTATGCCGGCGCAGCCGTCGCAGCGACCTTTGTCGGCGACTTTATGAGCCTGTTTGTATTCTGGGAACTGACGGCCATCTCGTCGGTCTTTCTGATTTTGAGAACCGGCACGCGCGCCTCTTACGGAGCTGCGATGCGGTATCTCGCGATACAGGTATTGTCTGGCGTACTCTTGCTTTATGGCGCAACCCAGCTCTTCGCGGTGACCGGAGACATGTCTATTCGCAGCCTGACGCTCGGCACGGATGCTGGTACGTGGCTGCTACTATTCGCATTCGGGATCAAAGCGGCGTTCCCGCTGATGCACAATTGGCTGCAGGATTCTTATCCGCGTGCGACCGTGGTTGGCGCTGTGGTCTTGTCAGCTTTTACGACAAAGCTTGCGGTTTACGTTCTGGCGCGGGTTTTTGCAGGCGAGCACATCCTGATCTGGATCGGCGCAATTATGACCGTCTTCCCGGTTTTCTTTGCGGTGATCGAGAATGATCTTCGCAAGGTGCTCTCCTACAGCCTCAACAATCAGGTCGGCTTTATGGTATGCGCCATCGGCGTCGGAACTCATCTGGCGCTGAACGGCGCAGCAGCTCACGCCTTCGCACATATTATCTACAAGGGACTTCTGTTCATGAGCATGGGCGCGGTGCTCTACCGAACGGGTACAACGAAGGCGAGTGAGCTGGGTGGATTATACAAATCCATGCCATGGACGACGGTGTTCTGTTTGATCGGGGCAGCGTCCATTTCTGCATTCCCGCTGTTCTCGGGCTTCGTTGCCAAATCTCTGACGATGAGTGCGGTCTTGCACGAGGGGCATATCATTATCTGGGCGATGCTCTTATTTGCGTCGGCTGGAGTGCTTGAGCATTCGGGGATCAAAATCCCGTATTTTGCCTTCTTCGGTCACGATAGCGGCAAACGCGTAGAGGAAGCGCCGTTCAATATGTTGCTGGCCATGGGATTGGCCTCATTTATCTGCATTGCCGTGGCGCTGCCATCAATTAGCGGCTTTGGCTATGGCATGTTGTATCAGATGTTGCCATATCCCGAGGTGGCGCAGACTTACCAGCCTTACACATTCGACCATATTCTCACCCAGATGCAGCTTCTTGTCCTCGCTGCGATGGCGTTCGTGCTGCTGCAAAGGTTCAATCTCTATCCTGAGGAGCGGCCCGGTACGGTGCTTGATGCAGACTGGGCCTATCGGCGCGCGGGTTACGGCGTTGCGCTTTGGTCTGGTGCGGTGTGGAGCAAGGCGGGCCCGGCCTTGATGAATATCTGGCAAAGTCTTTGGCATCGCGCTTATGAGCGGATTGAAGCGGCTTTCAGCCCACAGGGCGTTCTGTCACGCGGGCCTCTGACGGGCGGCATGTCAATCTGGGTTGCTGCTTTACTTTGCGCAGTATTGCTACTGTCCTTTCTAGGTTGATCTCGTTTTTCGACACTTTAAAGTACAGCATTCATGTTTATGCAGTATTACGCCCCCACGATTACGTGAACTATCTTTAATTGCCTGATCGTTCGTCTTAGATACGTTGTCAGAACAAATGAACGATGAGGTATTTAGAATGACCAGCGATCCGCAAAATGATGATATGGTTGATGCCAACGACTTAATAGAGATGACGTCCAAGATTGTTGCGGCTTATGTCAGCAATAATCCGGTACAGTTTTCTGATCTTGCGGGCGTTATCAATAATGTACATGAAGCAATGGTCGGCCTCCAAGCCACGCAATCGGTTGGCATCGATCCCATCCCGGCCGTCTCGATCAAGAAGTCGATCTCTGACGATTATCTGATTTGTCTCGAAGATGGTGAAAAGTTCAAATCGTTGAGACGGCACTTGCGTTCGAAATATGATATGTCGCCTGAAGAGTATCGGGAGAAATGGGGATTACCATCAGATTATCCCATGGTTGCCCCAAGTTATGCGCGCCAGCGTTCCGCTTTGGCAAAAAAAATGGGACTTGGGCAGAATAAGAAATCTGGCAAGTAATCTGAAGACTTTGTTGCAATTTCGAAACGTATTACTTTTCGATAATTGGTTAACTTTTTCTTGCATTCAGTTGGAAAATCATTCGATCAGTGATTCTCGAATCGGCTGAGGAGGATGAAGTGTGCAGCAGGTGAATACAGGTCATTGTTCGCTAAACCCTATGCAAGCAAGGATACTCGACCATTGGCATGAGATCGCCGATGGCCATGGGATACCACGACGCTGCGACATCGACCCTGGAAAATTCGGTTGTGCCCTTGGGCATATTTCTTTGGTGGAACTGGGCGCTGACGGCTTTCGGTTTCGACTCGCCGGATCCCTGCTGAGCCATGTTTGTGGTGACGTCGACAAGGGACAGTTGCTCAGCGAGATTGACGCGTCTGTTGAAGAGGCTGGAAGCGCGTCTATGTCGCTAGCGCTCGAAACCGGCCGCGCCGTGTTCGGTGATCGCCAATTGGGGGCCCGGTGGCATTCCTGGTTGCGACTGCCGCTTTGCGATGAGACAGGCGCGCCGCACCTCGTCTTGTGCTTTGACGAGATTGCGGCCAGCCCAAGCGGGGAAAACCTCCCATATATTCTACGTCAGGCCCAGCGCCGCCATGCAATGGTTGCCGCATAATCCCTAACGTCCCATCGACGAAATAGGAATAATATCCTACAACCTATTCTCCGTATTACTGTGTCTATTCGTGACGCAAGGGAGCAGTGTTGGATATGATGGACAGACAATTAGATGAGAGACGGGCGCGGCTGGCAGTCGGAATGGTGGAGTACGCAATGGGACTCGCGCCAAACTCCGTGCTCGAGCAAAAGCGTGGTACGGCAAGCACCGCATATGCCCGCCAACTTGCTATGTATGCAGTCTATGTTGGCTTCGGCATTTCGCTGGCGCGGGTCGCGGGTGCGTTTCGCCGAGACCGTTCGACGGTGGCCTATGCGTGCCACCAGATCGAAGACCGCAGAGATGACCCTGCACTCGATGCATGGCTCGACAGATTCGAATTGGCACTTAAACAAGCGGCGCTATTGATGTCCGAGGAGGCCGCATGAGCCCCAATGAGAGGAAGCTTTTGCGTGTAATGGCAGGTGGCGGAATGTTGATCCCCGGCGACGATGGGTGCGAAGTTTACCGGACTAAGGACGTGCGGCGCGGCTGTGTTGGCGTCTTATCAAAAGAGGCATTTGCGCGGCTGAAGGATGAGCGGGCGGTGACGAAGCTGCCTGAGGTGGACGGCCGCTGGGAATGGCGGGCCGGGCTTAGGCTCGATTTGCCTGAACAGATCAGCCCACCAACAGCAAAAGGACCTTCGCCCGCAAAGCGCACATCGCGTAAACGGCCAGCGACCGTTCTTGAGGCGGCGCTAATCGGCGCCGACGACCCGCAAGATAAGGCTCGAATGGCGCGAGCAGCGATGCGGTTTCTGCGCGATTATGAGTTGCAGTCTGCCGGACCATCTGTGACCATGAACTGGTCGTTCGAGTTGACCAGGCACAAGGGCGGCCAATGCAGCGGCCTGGCAGGCCTGCCCGCGCGCAGCCTCTCGGCACAGGCGGTGCTGCAGCAGGTTGCGGATGCTCTGGGTGAGCGCCCGTTCGCCTTGATCGAATGTGCGCTTATCCAACAGCATTCGCAGCGACGGCTATGCGCTGATTTCGGGATGAATGCAGGAGCAATAATAGATGGGCTCAGGCAGAACTTGCGCCACCTTGCAGATGTCTATGATCATCAGGTTCGGGCCGAGGCCTGATCGAAGGAGGCCGGTTTTAGGCGTCTAGCGCACGCGCATCTGTCTGGATGCGTTGGATCATTGAGGCGAGGCCATTCGAACGTTGAGCCGTAAGCGCGCCGCTAACCCCGATCTCTTCGAGAAAGGCGGCCGGGTTGAAAGCGAGAATATCGCGGGTCGGCTGGCCCGAGAATAGCCTGATAAGCAGCGCGATCAGGCCGGATACGATCATTGCGTCTGACTCTGCCCGCAAGAGAAGCCGCCCATCGTCTGTAGTGTCGCTCACCAGCCAAACCTGTGAGGCGCACCCACGCACCCTGTTGGCTTCGCACCGTTCGGCGTCTGCCAGTGGTGTGTTTGACTTCCCCAGATCGATCAAATGCGCATAGCGCTCTTCCCAATCATCAAGAAAGGCAAACTCTTCGCGGATATCCTGAGCGGTTTCTTCAAGTGTCATGGCGCACATGTGGGATGTTTAAGCGCAAAAGAAAACCCCTAATGCGCGGACGCAGTAGGGGTTTCGCTTGTTTACTGGCTGAGGCGGGATAGATTTTGATCCGTCTTTCGTCCAGATGATCGGCTAACGCGCGTTTTTGCTGAAGCATTCGCTGACTTCGCCGATAGCGTGCTTGCCAATACAATCAACCGTTTCGAATGGAAACGCATTGGACGCAATACACTGATTAACATTGAGCTGCGCGCTACGGATACAGGGGCTCATCGGGCCTTCGCCTACAGTCGAGCGGATCTGACCGGACATCTCTGGACCTGCTCCCATAATCCGGAAAGCGGCGAGCGTTGCGACCATATCAGCAGTTTGGCTAGGGCCGCGCCTGTGGGATGTTCGCTGGGCCGTTCGGACGGCAGTGCTGCGTGATGGGAACTGGATGCCCGTGCTTGGATTGATCGAACCGTCCCAAAGGCTCGGTGCGCCGGGAACGCCGGCTTGCACGAAAGCTGAATTGGAGCCGGGCTGTTGCAAAGCGCTGACAATTTCTCCGCGCGGTGAACGCTCGGATCGTGAAGAAGCCATAAAGCTGTTGATTTTGCTGTCCATTTCATTACGGCGCATTTTGGTTTTGGCCCAGCTGGCACCTTGCAGCGAGAAGGCTTGTTCACGGAAATAACTGGCCGTACGGTTCAGGCGGCGACTATCGGCACCCAGCGCGGAGAAGGCCATGGTTACCGCTGCGTCCCCGCCATTAAGATCGCGGCGGACATATTGGCGATCAGCTTGTAGGCCACTGACGATTGTCTGCTGACCATAAGCGGAGACAACATCGCGCACTGTCGCGCGCAATTCTGGAGATTGGGAGGCGATAAGGGCGGCGTAGGCGACCCATCCGCGAGAGAGCTGTGCAGAGTTTTGACCCGCGAGTTTCTGGAGCGCGTTGGAAACATCTGCGGTCGAGTTCAGCCCACGTCGCTGAACATCGCCAACATCACTCTGGAAACTGCCATAACTTGCGGCCATTTGGGCAATAACATCGCGGCGGCGTACGTTCTGGGTCGTCGTCGTTGCGATTTGCTGGGCAGAGCTCGCAATCGGCACCGGATTTGCATCTTGCGCATTAGCCGACGAGCCAAGCGATATTGCCATGGCAGCAAATAGGGCTGCGGATGTAAGGGAATTTGGGATGATCTTCATATTATTGCTCCACTTTTCTGGCGCGTTAACCTTGGCCCATAACGGGGATAGGGGGAACCATGCGTTCTGCGTTTTCTTTGCTCGCAACTGCGAAATTATGTAGGAGTGAGGGATGGTCAGGTCGAATCCTTCAGGATTGATTAATAGTTCGCGACAAATCGTAGAAAGTCGCGTTACAATTTCGCAACTTACATGGTTGGCGGCTATTGGCGTTGCAAGCGTCGTAGGCGTTCTCTTGGGCGCCCCGGCCTATTTGGGGTTCATTGCATTTTTGGTCGCTCTGTTTCCGGTGGCAAGCTGGGCGCTTGGCCGCAGCGCTTTGGCTCTGTCCGAGCAGGCAAAGGGCAACCTGGTCATCTTCAGCTGGGTCTTGGTCACATTTGCGGGTTTGGCGATAGGCGGGGGGATTATGTCGCCTTTGATCGTCGTATTGTTGCTTGGGCCATTCTCGGCAGTGGCGCAGGCGCGCGTCAACGTGGCGCTTGAAATACTGGTTTTGGGGTTTTTGGCGTTTGGCGCGTCAATCAGTGCCGGGGCGCTTGGCTGGTCTGACACAGTGCCAGCAAACTGGCATCCGCTGATTGTGCCGCTAGCTTTTGCAGTAATCTTCCAACTCGGCGTCATGTTCTGGGCGTCGACCCCGTCTTCTGGACACGCGCGCCTGGCCGCCAATGACAGCTCACGGGTTGATAACTCCGGGCCTGCAAATGCTGGCGATAAGGATGTAGGAGAGTTCGATCAGGGGCTGCCAATATTGTTGATCCATGCGACCGATCAAGGCCGCATTCGTGCGGTGCACGGCCCCCAAGAGCTGCGCTGGGAGGGGCTGGGAATTGGCCGCGAGCTTGGATTTTTGGAAGAGCGCCATGATGGCGATATGGTTTCATCACCAAGCGGAGATATGTTTAGAGTAGTTGAGGCAGACAATCCAACCGGAGGACGGTGGATCAGCCTCGTGCCGGAGCGTTTGATGGCTGCGCCAGTTGGTCGTGCCGATACACAGGACACACAGGCTCGTTTGCAGAAAGCTGAAGCGGCCCTCGTCGAGCGGACAAATTTTTTCGCCGGGCTCGGACACGACCTAAAGACACCTTTGAACGCAATCATTGGATTTTCGGAGCTGATGAAAGAAGAAGTTCGGGGGCCACTGCCAGAGCCGTACAAAGAATATCCGGCGATCATTCATGAAAGTGGTCAGGATCTCATGCTCCTCGTTGATGATATGCTCGATCTGGCTAAATCCGAAGCGAAAGCGCACAGGCTCGATCTGGAGCCTGTTGATCTCGTCGCGAGTGGACAATCTGTGGGCCATCAGCTTGCTGATCAAGCCGAGCGGGCTGGCATATTGCTGCGGCTACCGGATGCTGGACCCATCTGGGCGAAGGCAGATGCACGCGCCGTCAGGCAGATTTGGCAGAATCTTGTGTCGAACGCGATCAAATATTCGGAGACTGGCGGGCGGGTGACCCTGTCAGCGAAAACATTGGGTGGTGCCGTCGCTATTAGCGTGAGGGATGAGGGCGCGGGAATGAGCAAAGCGGACCTGGACCGAATTGCCAAACCATTTGCACAAGGGGAAAACGCCAAAGGCCGCGCGGGAACCGGGCTCGGACTCGCAGTCGTTCACCGGTTTGCGCAACTCCACGGCGGACAAGTGATGATTGATACGCAGGAGAATAAGGGCACCCGCGTACAAGTTACGCTGCCGAAACTTGACGAAGGGTCTGTCGAGATAACGCAGGACACGATCGGTTGATGCCGGTGCGCCAAGCATGACGGCGCGACTGCCAACGGGGCTCTGGGTCGAGGCCTTGCTCCGTCGGGTGACGGTTGCCGGCGCAGCGGGTTTTGTTCTGCAGCGGGGCGATGAAGAACGCGGCAATATTCTTGTCAAGATTTCGACATTGACCTCGCAAGCGCAAGTGTTCACACCTCGCACGGACTTGGACGGAACGCGTATCTTTGTCGATATGGCCCTTGAAGGGCTGCCCAGCGAAGAGCTTGAAATTGATGCCTATCTCCGGCGCGAGATGGCGCGCGACCGCGACCTGTGGGTTGTGGAGATTGAGGACCGGGACGGGCGTCACTTTCTGACCGAGCCTGTTCAAATCCAGCCGCCCGAAGACTAATCAGCGATGGTAAACTTATATTAACTACATCTTCCCAAGGTCGGCATGTATATCCATAGGCGGAGACGACCAATGCTATTTTTGTTGAACAGTGAGATCATTGAAATTGATGCTCCGGAACTTCATCTGTCGCGATACTGGAAGCGGCTGGGGTGCGGCGAGCCGTCAGCGCTGCGCGCCAGCGATGCGGTCGATTTCTCCGTCATGGTGGTGAATGCGCATCTGAACGAAGGCATCGATCTGGAGATGGATGTTCAGCGGGATCTGGCAGCACTCATTATCGCGAAAACCGGCGCCAATGCCGCGTTGTTTAACGGTACGAATACGGCGAAATTGAACGTTCTGCCCGAGGCTGTTCTTGTTGGCTTGTTTGACGAGCTCGGCGCGCGCGAAGAGGTGGCGATTGACGCGGTTTGGTCTGGCGCTGCCTGATCGGGCCTTTTCCTTTGGTCTGGATTGGGCTACGCCGAGGGTCGATTAGGCGCGGACCCTCATTATGACCCTTTCTCCTGCACAAGAAGCGGCGCGCCGGCGCACATTTGCGATCATTTCACATCCAGATGCGGGCAAAACGACACTTACCGAAAACCTGCTGCTGGCAGGCGGGGCTATTCGCGCTGCGGGCGCCGTGGCTGCGCGTGGGGAACGCCGACGAACGCAATCGGATTGGATGAAGATCGAGCGCGACCGCGGTATCTCTGTGTCAGCGTCGGTGATGACATTTGAATATGAAGACCTGTTATTCAACTTGCTGGACACACCCGGGCACGAGGATTTCTCAGAAGATACCTACCGCACGCTGACCGCGGCCGATAGCGCGGTTATGGTGCTGGATGCGGCCAAAGGGATAGAGCCGCAGACTTTGAAATTGTTTGAAGTCTGTCGGATGCGCGACATCCCGATCCTGACTTTTATCAACAAGATGGACCGAGAAGCGCAGGACCCGCTGGCTTTGCTCGATGAGGTGGCCGACAAGTTGCAGCTGGAAACTGCACCGCTGTACTGGCCAGCCGCGAGCGGACGACGCTTTGGCGGCATGAAGGATTTGCGTACGGGCGAATTTTGCGTGTTCGAGAAGCATTCCGCCGACGAAGGGCCACGGGTTGGGCCGGCACACCGAATGTCGCTTGACGGAAACGCCATCGCTGGCGTGCTCGATGAAAGCGTTCTGGAAGAGCTGTCGGACGGCGCAGATCTTGCCACCGAAGCCATGCCTGCAATGGATCGCGATGCGTATTTGAACGGTCATTTGACGCCGATAGTGTTCGGGTCCGCGCTGCGTCATTTCGGCGTGTCCGAGCTACTCGACGCGCTCAAGGAGTTTGCGCCGAGCCCGCGCCCACAGGCCGCAACACGCAAAGGGCAGCCGGTCGTATTGCGAGCCGACGACAAGGCTGTGTCTGGCTTCGTGTTTAAGATTCAGGCGAATATGGACCCCAATCACCGTGACCGCGTTGCGTTTCTCAGATTGTGTTCGGGGGAGTTCAAGCGCGGCATGCGGCTGAAGACGGCAAGCGGCAAGCAAATCAATGTCCACAATCCGCTGATGTTTCTGGCTCAGGACAGGGAGATTGCAGAGACAGCTTATGCGGGCGATGTCATTGGGGTGCCGAACCATGGACAGCTGCGCGTGGGAGACGGTCTGTCTGAAGCGGGTGATTTGCAGTTTGCGGGTATCCCGAACTTCGCACCGGAAATTCTACGGCGCGCGCGTGTGTCCGACCCGATGAAGCAAAAGCACTTGCGCAAGGCGCTGGAAAGTCTTGCCGAAGAAGGGGTGACGCAACTGTTCCGCCCGTCCATTGGCTCGGACATGATTGTCGGAGCCGTTGGCGCTTTGCAGATTGATGTGATGGCTGAGCGTGTCGCTGCCGAATACGGGCTGGACGTGACGTTTGAGGCCGCCCCGTACAATGTAGCGCGGTGGCTCTCCAGCGATGATCCTGCGAAGATTGAGGCGTTTGTGGACATGAATAAGTCCGCGACGGGGACCGACCTTGATGGCGCGCCAGTTTATCTGGGGAAGAATGCGTGGGATGCGTCCTATGCGGCCGAGAAACATCCCGACATCAAGTTCACAAACACAAAAGAGCGGGCCATTTAGCTGGCCCGCTGACTTGTTTTCTCATAATTTTGGTGCGGACTAGCTGCCTGCACCTGCTGCTTCAGTTCCAGTGCTTTCGGCTGTGTCTGCATCAAGAGCGACGCCGTCCTGAACCGAGTAACGCGGGAATTCGCGATTGCGCAGACTGTCATAAGGGCGCTCGGTTCTTGGCGCGCGCTGCGCCGGCTGTCGGGGTTGTGCTGGCTGCGGTGGTGCTACCTGCCTGACGGGGACCTGAACTTGCTGGGTTTGACCTGCGCCAGCCGAAGTGGTGACGCGGGTTTGAGACGAATGATTGCGTATAATGCGCGGGTCATTTGGGCTCAGAACGCGGCCCGCTGGACGCGGCGTTGCCACTCGCTGGGAGGCTGGTGCACTGAAAGCTGACTCGCGGATTTGCGTCGGCGCGGCTGGTGTCTGAACGACGGCTTGGCGTCTACGAATTGTAGGGGCTGGTCTGTTAATCGGAGCTTGCACGCGTGTGCTGTTGCGTGAAAGGGTTCTCGTCGCGTGGCGCGTTTGAGAGCTTGTCCCGCCTAACAGGCCCGAAGAGCTTGGTGGGGCAACAACAGCTTGCTGCTGTTCGGAGAAGCGTGGCGAAACACCGGATGTCATAAGCGCGTTTTCTTCTGCGTGACCGATCGTTTGCTTAAGCTCACACTGGGATGGTCCTGCTGCTGTATTGGGCTTTCTGAAGCTCCAGACGAGACATTTTGTGTCGGCTCGACAGGTCTCTGCACAAGCCTGCTCGCTGCTTGACTGAACGGTCGAATAGGTGCCGCCATGACGATATGTGTCGGGCTCATGGGAATAAGATTGTGCACTGGCGCTCATACAGAAAATGAGGGTCGCAGCCGCTGGCAGAAGGATACGCATGACTTTAAATCTCCGGACTTTTTCGGAGCTTACCAAGCGGGTCTTAACGAACTCTTGTCTTGGTCAGGATGCATCCGCCTCAATGGCTTCGCGCTTTTCTTCGAGCGAAAGCCATTCAAGCTCGGCCTCTTCAAGCTCTGCCCTTGCGGCGCTGATCCGGGCGGATTTGGAATCAAAGGCAGCACGATCTTCCGAATAGAGGGTGGGTGCGGCGAGGTCTATTTCGAGTTTCTCGATCTCGGAGGTAAGCACAGGCATAAGCTTGTCGAGTTCGGCTAAGCGGTGTTTGTCTTTGAAAGACAGTTTGGCTTTGGGCTTTGCAACTTTGTTGGAGGTCTGTTTGTTACCCTTTGATCTGTCCAGATTTTTCTTTGGTTCGGTTTTGCTTTTTTGCGCCAATTGCTCCTGCGCATCCGTCCAGCCCCCGGCGGTCTGCACCCATTTTCCATTCCCGAGCGGACACAGGCATGAGGTGACGGTCTGATCAAGAAACGCACGATCATGACTGACAATGAGCAACGTGCCGGCATATTGTTCGAGCATATCCTCCAACAGGTCGAGTGTCTGCATGTCGAGATCATTGGTGGGTTCATCAAGGACAAGCAAGTCGCTCTTTTTGGCAAGCGCGACGGCCAGTGTTAGCCGGTTCCGTTCACCGCCAGACAAGGCACGGACCGGTTGGCGCAGCTGGTCGCGGGCAAACAGGAAATCGCTGGCATAAGCACCGACGTGACGTGAGGTCTCCTGCACCATGATGCTGTCACCGCCATTTGGCGCGAGCGTCTCCCAGATCGTATCGGCCGGGTTGAGGGTTTCGCGGGTCTGGTCGAGGAAAATCGTTTCGATGGTCTTGGCCAGTTTGACCGAGCCCTGATCCGGGGCCAACTCTTTGAGCATCAGCTTTAGCAGCGTGGTTTTGCCTGCGCCGTTTGGCCCGATGACGCCGATCCGGTCTCCGCGCAGAACACGGATAGAGAAATCGTCGGCTATGATCAGCGGACCATTTGGCGTATCAAAGCTCTTGGAGATGCCGCGCACATCAATGATTTTGCGGCTTGCCGTGTCTGCGGTTTCAGCGTTCAGTGCAGCGGTGGCACGTGACTGGCTGAGCGCGGAGCGGCGGCGGGCATGTTCGGCGCGCATGGTCGTTAGCCGGTCGAGCCGTCCCATATTGCGCTTGCGGCGGCCCGTGACGCCGCGTGCGAGCCAGCGTTTTTCGTCTTTGAGCTGGGTCTTCATGCGCTGCAATGTGCGTAACTCTTCCGCTTCTATCTCGCTGGCCCAGCTCTCGAAATGGGCGTACCCGCGCGGGCTTTTGCGCACGATGCCCTGACGCAGCCAGAGTGTGTTGGTTGATACCCCTTCGAGAAATTTCCTATCGTGAGAGACAAGCAGGACGGCGCCGCGAAAAGCTTTCAACCGCGCCTCGGTCAGGTCGATCATCGGCACGTCGAGATGGTTGGTCGGTTCGTCGAGCAGGAGGACATCCGGGTCGGTTGCAAAGGCACGGGCGAGGGCGGCTCGGCGTTGCTGTCCACCAGAGAGGGTCTTGGGCTTGGCGCCGGGATCGAGCGCCATGTCCATTAGCTCGGCCTCGGCGCGATGACGGTCGGTGACAATGTCGATCCGGCCTGCGGCGGCGTGTGGTTTTATGGGGTGATCCAGAACGTACTCTATAAGCGTGTCGTATGACGACAGATCCGGCTCTTGTTCTACGGTAATAATGCGTGTGCCGGGTTGGACCCAGACATCGCCGGAGTCCGGTTCAATCTGACCCGAGACAATTTTCATCAGGGTCGATTTGCCCGCCCCGTTCCGGCCGACAAGCGCGGCACGCTCGCCCTTCGAGATAGACAGATCCACACCTTCAAAAAGCGGTTTACCACCGAAGGACAGACGAACATTACCAAGAGTGAGCAGCGGAGTTTGGGCCATGTGCGCTGTTTGGCGGCGTCCGGAGAAGATTGCAAGCGGCGATAAAAGGGGGCGGCTCTCCAGCGCGGGTCGTCCCACTGGTGTCTTTGATTGCTTTTTGGCTCCAAGCTTGCTTAGTAAAGTGTTAAGTTTCAGGGAGATGCCTGAGAGTAAGGGGAAATAATGAATATTATTAATGTCATAAATGGCACCGCTGAAGATGATGTGATCAATGGGACCGCTGGCGACGATGATATTATCGGCGGTGATGGAGACGACACGCTAAACGGACTGGGCGGCTCGGATGCGCTTTTTGGGGGCTTCGGGACCGATTTTTTGTTTGGCGGCTTGGGTGAAGACTTCCTCTTTGGCGATGCAGGGGATGATGAACTTGACGGTGGGCTGGGGTTTGATCGGCTGTTTGGCGGGTCGGGTAATGATACGCTGATCGGCGGCGAAGGAAACTTCCGCGATGAGTTGTTTGGTGACTCCGGTGCTGATTTTATCGACACCGGTGACGGCAACGACTTTGCCACAGGCGGGACAGGGAATGACACAATCTTTGGCGGCGCAGGCGACGATGCGCTGTTCGGGGATGATGTCGATTCCGATATTGGCGCGGGCGACGATATAATTTCGGGCGGCGAGGGCCGTGACTTTATCAATGGTGGCGGCGGCAATGACACGCTCAATGGCGATAGTGGATTTGACACGATTGTTGGCGGGGCGGGGAATGACCGGATTTTTGGTGGAGCTTCGGGCGACGATCTGTTCGGCGGAGATGGCGCAGACTTCATCGATGGCGGCGCGGGCTTTGACATTATTGATGGCGGCGCAGGCAATGACGAGATTCTGGCAGGCGGCAGCGACGATATTGTGAACGCCGGATCGGGCAATGATCTGGTTGACGGTAATGACGGAAACGATGCGCTGAACGGCAATGATGGCGATGATGAGTTAAACGGCAATAATGGAGATGATGCGCTATTTGGCAATGATGGAGATGACTTCCTGTCAGGTCAGAACGGGGTCGACTTTATCTCCGGCGGCGAGGGGGCGGACACGCTGTTTGGCGGTAATGGCAATGATGTCCTCGAAGGCGGCGCAGGAAATGATGCTTTGCTCGGTGATAATGGATCCCAGCCGGACGGGTTTGATCTTGGCGGAACGGGAAATGATATTCTCGATGGCGGCGCGGGGGACGACTTCTTGCTCGGACAGGGCGGTCTGAACACGCTGACCGGCGGCACGGGTAATGACACATTCGCGTTTGTCGATCTGGATCCAAGCGATGATGTCATCACTGATTTCGGCAGCGGGGAGGATGTGATCGACTTTTCCGGCTTCTCGGGAGCGGGATCACTTACCGATGTGCTGGCAAATGCGAGCCAGGACGGCGATGATGTCTTGCTGGAGTTTGGCGATGCTCTGACCGTAAGGCTGCTTGATTTTAGCCTTGGCGATCTCTCCGCTGACGATTTCCTGTTCTAGCGCTGGAACTCATCCGGACTGCCAGATGCGTTCGCAAGCGTCCGCTGTTCTACGGCTCCGAACGCGCCTGAGAGGCTGCGGTAGAAGGTGATCCGTTCTTCGGCCCGTGGTGAGGGTATGATGATGCCCTCGGCACCTGCGAGCGGGGTAATCTCTGTGTCGGCCAATGCAGCTGTCATGATCTCGGCCCAGAGGCGCGCAGGCAAACCGCCACCTGTGACTTTGTTCATCGGGCTGTCATCATCATTGCCAACCCAGACACCGCCGATCATTTCCGAAGTGAAACCGATAAACCAGCCATCGCGCCAGTCTTGCGATGTTCCGGTTTTTCCGGCGACCGTCCAGCCTGGAATGGCCGCATTCTTGCCGGTTCCGTTTTGAACGACGCGGGCGAGCATGGCATTCATATCTTCTGCAAGCTCGGCGGGGAAAACCCGCACGGGGTCGTATTGCGGGCGCTCGAAGATGACCTGTCCGCGCGAATCTTCAATCTGTAGAATAAGATAAGGGTCGAGCCGCTCGCCGGACTTTGCAAAGACGCCATAGGCCCGCGTTAGCTCGTAGAGCGTGACTTCCTGACTGCCCAGAGCAATTGACGGCAATGGCCGCAGATCTGAGTTGATGCCGAAACTTTTTGCAATTGCTATAATACTCGGCTCGCCAATCTCGTTGCCGATCAGCGCGGCAACCGTGTTGAGCGACTTGGCGAAAGCTTCGGACATTGTGACCGGGCCGAAAAAGCCGGGTGAATAATTCTCAGGCTCCCACTCGCCAAACTTCACCGGAGCATCCTGATACACGCTGAAGGGGTCGAGCCCCGCTTGTAAGGCGGCGGCGAAGACAAAGGGTTTGAAGCTGGAACCGGGTTGGCGGAGCGCCTGAGTGACACGGTTGAACTTGCTGGCATTATAGTCGAGCCCGCCAATCAGCGTCGTGATCGCACCGTCGGGTTTGATCAAGATGGCTGAAGATTGGCTGGCAGCTGCAGCGTCTCCGTCAGCTTCGATGCGGGCGTTCAACACATCATGGGTTGTTCGTTGCAGGGCCGTGTCGATGGTCAGCGTAATCACGAGATCGCCTGGAGCATCGGGCAGCATCTGGCCGAGCCGTTCGGTGACCGTGTCGAGGACATATCCGAATACGGCGGTTGATTTCTGTACATCAGCAAGCGTGACCGGGGCTTCATAGGCGGCGTCTCTTTGCGCGGCGGTGATGAAGCCCTCTTCGATCATTTGACCGAGCACATAAAGCTGGCGCTCGCGGGCGGCTTCAAGATTGTTGTTCAAGGCCAGACGGGAAGGCGCTTTGGGTAAGGTGGCGAGCAGCGCCGCTTCGGCCAAGGTCAGGTCGGTGGCAGGCTTGCCGAAATAGGTCGTCGCGGCCGCGTCGATGCCATAGGCACCCGAGCCGAAATAGATACGGTTGAGGTAAAGCGTGAGAATTTCGTCTTTGGTCAGCCGCTTTTCCAATTGCCGGGCCAGTCGGACTTCCTGTGCTTTGCGGCGGACGGTCTGGCGTGGATCGAGAATAAGGTTTTTGACGAGTTGCTGTGTGATGGTGCTGGCACCGGACACGGTGCGCCCAGAGCGCCAATTTAGCCATGCGGCGCGGGCAATGGCTGTGGTGTCCGCACCATCGTGTTCGTAGAAGCGCTTATCCTCGGCGGCGATAAATGCCTGAACGACATGGGGCGGCAACTCGGTGGCTTGTACAACCCGGCCATAGCGCGGCCCCCGAATGGCTATCAGGTCTCCATTTGCAGCGCGAAACTCGTAGGCTTGCTCGCGGCCTTTGGCCCAGAGCGTTTCCGTTTCGGGCAGAGCGGGCATGTCGGTATAGAGACTGCGCCATCCAATGTATCCAGCGAGCAAGCCGAACAGGCAGATTGTGGCAAAGCCTATCAGCCCGTAACGCAGCCATTTACGCGGAGAAGGTGAGACGCCGGTATTGGCCATGGTTTCGTTTCCCCAAATCTCTGCACAGATATGCGCACAGGGGTCTTAATAGCGCGATAATCATGGCGACGTCATGGCAATTTCTGCAGTGCCACCAGCCGTTCGTAGGGATCGAGCAAATTAGACTACACAGAAAATAGGAATAAATTCCTTAAAACCAATATCTCCGGCAACATCAATCCGACCGAACATCAGGCGGGGCTAAAACAGGGCATGGTTTGAAAAGACGGATCAAGGAGCCATGGGCTATGAAACGCAATATTGAATTGGCGCGCCAGCGTATCACGTCGATGAGTGATGAGGAGCTGCGCAATGAAATCAAGCGTCTGGCAGGCTTGGAAACCAAAGACCTTGCAGCACACACTGCTCCACTCGTTGACGCGGCAGGAGATGCAGCATCTGCTGAGGAATCCGTTTCTTGTGCAGGCTCACCAAGCACAGAGACCGCCACTGGAGCAGGATTGGCGGACGTGGCTGTTCATGGGCGGACGGGGCGCAGGCAAGACGAGAGCGGGGGCTGAATGGCTTCGCTATGCGCTGCTTCATGGCGGATGCCGGCGGGCAGCATTGGTCGGGCCGACGCTTCTGGATGTTCGCGAGGTGATGATTGAGGGACCTTCCGGCTTGCGGGCGATTACACCTGATACGGAAGAGAAGCCGGTATACGAGGTCTCGCGTCGGCGGATTGTCTGGCCAAACGGGGCGGAGGGCCATGTGTTTTCGGCGGAAGATGCAGACAGTTTGCGTGGACCGCAATTTGATGTGGCCTGGTGTGATGAGGTGGCCGCTTGGACCAATGCGAAGATGGTCTGGGACATGCTGCAAATGGCGTTACGGCTTGGCGAAGATCCACGAGCAATTGTGACAACGACACCGCGCCCTGTTCCGCTGGTTAAGCAGTTGGTTGCTGACGAACACACAGTTCTGACGCGGGCAGGCACGGCGACGAATGCGGCCAATCTGGCACCGGGCTTCTTGACCGAGATCGAGCGGGCCTATGGCGGCACACGCCTCGGACGGCAGGAGCTCAATGGCGAACTGATTGAAGATATGGAAGGGGCGTTGTGGACACGCAGCGTACTGGAGGACGCACGGCTGGCTGTGGCACCAGAGCTTGAGGATGTGATTGTAGCGGTTGACCCGCCTGCCACGAGTGGGCCGAGAGCGGATGCTTGCGGGATTGTGGCGGTCGGGTTGGTTTCACTGGCAGGGGCCCATGGTCGGGCTGTGGTTCTGGCCGATGCCTCCGAGCAGGGCTTATCTCCGCTCGATTGGGCCAGTCGCGCCAGCGCTTTGGCTGACAGGCTGGGCGCGGGGCAGATTGTGGCCGAGGCCAATCAGGGCGGCGAAATGGTGCGTCATGCGCTGGAGACCGCGGGATGCACTGTGCCGGTAAGGTTAGTGACGGCGCGTGCAGGTAAACGCGCGCGGGCGAGCCCGGTGGCGGCGCTTTATGAGGCGGGACGGGTTCAGCATGTCGGCGTGATGAAAGCGCTTGAAGACGAGATGTGTAGTTTTGGAGCGGACGGATTTTCCGGCTCTCCAGACCGTGTTGATGCGCTGGTCTGGGGGGTCTGGGCGCTGCTGCTCGACCGGAAGGATGCGCCACGAGTGCGTGGGGTTTAACAGGATAGATGGAGTGACAAGATGAAACTGCCTTGGACAAAGGGGGAGGAACAGAAATCTGTGTCCCCAATGATGGTAGCCTTATCGCAACTAGGGTCGGCGCGCTGGGGTGCGCGTTCGAGCGAGGCTCTGGTGCGGGACGGATATTTACGCAATGCGGTGGTCTATCGCTGTGTGCGCATGGTGGCGGAAGCTGCGGCATCCGTGCCGCTGGTGTCTGGCCACGAAGAGACGGCGCGACTGCTGGCGCGACCGATGCCGGATGAAGCAGGGCCGGGGATGCTGGAGACGCTGTATTCACACTTGCAGATGTCGGGGAACGGTTATCTCGAAGCAATCCGGCTGGAAGGCGATGACGCGCCAAAAGGATTGCAGATTTTGCGGCCTGAGCGGATGAAACCGCTCTTAGATGCACGTGGCTGGATCAAGGGCTGGACCTATATGGTCGAGCGGCGCGAGCGTCCGATCATGCGCGATGAAAATGGTTGGTCACCTATCCTGCATCTGAAGTGTTTTCATCCGGCAAACGACGTGTCTGGTTTGCCGCCATTGGCCGCAGCAAGACAGGCGCTCGATTTGCATAATGCGGGTGCGAATTGGGCCAAGGCGCTGATCGACAATTCGGCGAAACCTTCCGGAGCGCTGGTTTATGGACGCGATGGCGCGCGGCTAACAGACGAGCAGTTTGATCGGTTGAAGCGTGAACTTGAAACAGCACATGCTGGCGCCGAGAATGCCGGGCGACCGCTTTTGCTCGAAGGGGGATTGGACTGGAAGCCAATGAGCCTGTCACCTGCGGAAATGGATTTCCGTGAAGCGCGCAATGGTGCGGCGAGAGAGATCGCGCTTGCATTGGGTGTGCCGCCTCAGCTTCTGGGAATACCAGGCGACAACACGTATGCGAATTATAAGGAGGCGAATTTGGCCTTCTGGCGGATGACGGTTCTGCCCATGGTGAACAAAACAGCTGCGGGCATTGGGCTCTGGCTGAGCGGTTGCTTTGATGAAGATATCTCTATCGGAACAAATCTTGATGCGGTGCCGGCCTTATCGGTCGAGCGCGAAGCACTTTGGAAACGGCTCGAAGCGTCGAGCTTTATGACCGTGGCCGAGAAGCGCGCCATGGCTGGATTGCCAGAATTGGATGAGCCGTTACCGGAGGCGGAATGATGAAAATAGACAGGCGGGTAACGCTCGCTCTGGTCTTCGCCGTATTTGTGCAGACTGCCGGAGCGCTTGTTTGGGCTGGCGCGGCTGGTGAGCGTCTTTCCATGGTCGAGCATGAGGTGGACGAACGGCGTAACGTGGCGGAACGATTGGCGCGACTGGAAGCAGAGCTTGAGTCTGTCCGCATGCAGCTGGATCGGATCGAGCGCAAAATTGATACGAGGTGAGAATGGATATGCTGACACAACAGAGTGTACGTCCGATCCTGATTGAAGGCTATGCGGCGCTGTTTGGCGTCGCGGATCTTGCGGGTGATGTCGTACGAGGAGGCGCGTTTTCGCGTTGTCTGTCGAGCGGTCAGACGCCACCCATGCTCCTACAGCACAGGAGCGGTGCGTTGGTCGGGCGTTGGTTGAAGTTATGGGAAGATGGGCGCGGGCTTTTTGCGCGTGGCTTGATCGAGGCAGACAGTGCCAGGGCGTTGGTGCGGGATGGGCTCGACGGACTTTCAATCGGATTTCGGCCGCTTATGTGGACGCGGCGCACAAGCGGCGGCCGCGAGCTGACGGATATCGAACTGGTCGAGCTCTCGCTTGTGGCAGAGCCGATGCAGCCGGCGGCGCGATTTGCGCTGATTGGAGCCCATACGGACATTTAACAGAACGGCCAATGAAGGCCCCGCTTCATTGCGCGAGACTGCATAGCCCTCAATGCACAGAGGGAGATGACGGGGAGACTCTATCTTAGGGAAAAGGACTGATATGACTAAGGAAACCAAAATGGCTAAAGGCCGAAATGTGAAGACCGCGAGTGCGGAAGCGCTGGCTGTGTTTGAAGCGTACAAGCACGCCAATGAAGCGCGGCTTGCCGAGATCGAGAAGCGCGGCAAAGCTGATCCACTGCTCGACGAAAAGTTGGCAAAAATCGACAGGCGGCTTGAAGCGTTGAGCTTGAAATCCGCGCGGGCGGACTTGTCAGGCGCGGATGATCCGGTGAACGCCGAACATTCGGGCGCCTGGAACCGCTATCTGCGCTCGGGCGATGATAGCGGCATTGCAGGGCTGAACCTGAAGTCGCTGAACACGGGCACGGATGAGCAGGGTGGTTATGTCGCTCCGCCAGAGCTTGATCAACTGATCGAAGCGCGCCTAATGGCAGCCAGCCCCATGCGCCAGATTGCGACGGTGCGGCAGACCTCTTCGGGGACCTTCCGCAAACCAATTGGCCTAGGCGTCGAAGCGCGCTGGGCGAGCGAGACCGAGGCGCGTCCGCAGACGGCAGCTGACGGCTTGGCACTGGTCGAGTTTCCGGCGGGCGAATTGTTTGCACAGCCAGCGGCGACACAGACGCTGCTCGAAGATGCGTTTTCGGACGTCGATGCGTGGCTGGCAGATGAGGTCGAAGCCGCATTTGCAGCACAAGAAAGCGCAGCATTTGTATCCGGTGACGGCGTGGGCAAGCCCCGAGGCCTTCTGAGCCACGAGATTGTCGATGAGGCCGCACATGAATGGGGCAAGATCGGCGCTATTCAAGGGGACTTTACGGCCTCCGACGCTACCGATTCTCTCATTGACCTGATCTATGCGCCGAAATCACAATTCCGCGCCAATGGCCGGTTTGTGATGAACCGCCGGACGGTCTCCGAGGTTCGCAAGCTGAAAGATAGCGATGGTCGGTATCTCTGGCAGCCAGGCACTGGCGGGGACGCAGCGACGCTGCTCGGGTATGGCGTCACCGAGCTTGAGGACATGCCAGACATCGGCGCGGGCAATGCGGCGATTGCATTCGGTGATTTCCGACGCGGCTATCTGATTGTGGATCGTGTTGGCACCCGGGTCTTGCGCGATCCGTTCTCAGCCAAGCCGTTTGTACTGTTCTACACAACCAAGCGTGTTGGCGGCGGCGTCCAGAACTTCGACGCGATCAAAGTGATGACGTTTTAGTTTGATCGCCCGTGGCGCTTAGCGTTTGCGGGCGCGACGGGTTTCTTTCGCGTATGCCCCTCCCTGCGCGGAGGATCGGGGGCGGCCCGTGCTTTGGTGCGGGTCGTCCTTCTGGGGGACGGTAACAAAGGACATCAGATATGAAAACGACGGTTTTAGCACCGCCGGACGGGGAGCCTGTGTCTCTGTCTGCGGTGAAAGATTATTTGCGGATCGGGCATGACGGCGAGGATGCGTTGGTGGCCGATCTGATTGCGAGCGCGCGGGCACGATTGGAGGCCGAGCTTGATCTAGCATTGATCGGCCGGACGCTGCGGCTTGAATTTTCAGCGTGGCCAAGCGGGCTTGCGACGGGTGGTCTTGTGGTGCGCCCGTCTCCGTTGCGCACCCTTCTTGCTGTCCGAATTGTCAGCGGTGAGACAGTGACCGATTTGACGGAGGGATTTGTGTTCTCTGCGGGACGGCTGTGCCGGAAACCCTGGACGGGGCTACCTGTATTGCCAGCGGACGCTCGGGTCGAGGTCGAGCTCAAAGCGGGTTTTGGCGAGGCCGGGGCCGTGCCGGATGATTTGAAACTCGCTGTGAAATTACTTGCAGCGCAAGGGTACAGGCTGCGCAATGGCGAGGGAGACGAAGAGGCATTTCCGCGGGAGGTGGATGATCTGCTGACGCCTTATCAGGGGGTGCGGCTATAATGGCGGATGGAACGACACTGAATGCAGATGCGGAATGCCGTGTGCTCAAAGCGGTCATGGATGCGTTACGTGCGGATGCGGACGTTCAGGCGCAGTTCGGCACGCCGCCGCGCGTCTATGATGACGAAACGCAAGGGCCGTCTTACCCATATGCGACGCTTGAGCGCCACGAGACACGGCCAGCGAATGCCGCCGATGTGGCCGGAACAGAACACATTTTGACCTTTGCAGTGGCCTCGCGCTTTGGTGGGCGGGCCTATGCGAAAGAGGCTTTGGGAGCGCTTCGTGCGGCGATTGAGAGGGCAGATATTGTGCCCGATGGCCAACTCGTTGTGCTGGCTTATCCGACCTATGGCGATGTGTTTCGCACACGCGACAGGCAGGCTTTTCGAGGAATACTACGAATACGGATTATAACTGAGGAGGTGATCTGATGGCGGGACAAAGAGGACGTGATGTCTTACTGAAACTTACGGATGTGACCGGTCAATTCGCGACGGTTGCCGGAATCCGCACCAAGAATTTGCAGCTGTCGGCGGCAAATGTCGACGGCACGAATACGGACAGTCCCGACGCATGGCGCGAATTGATTGGCGGGGCTGGCGTGAAATCGGCGCGGATGAGCGGGGCTGGCGTGTTCAAGGACAAACCGTCCGACGAACGGATGCGGGCACTATTCTTTGCGGGCGAGATTGGTCGGTGGCAGTTGGTCATGCCGGATTTCGGCGTCATCGAAGGGCCATTCCAAATTTCGAGCTTAGCTTATTCTGGCGAGCATGATGGCGAAGCTGCGTTCACGCTGACGCTCGAAAGTGCTGGTGCGCTCAGCTTTGAGGGGGCGGTATGAGCGCGAACGGTGCACGCGGAGAAGTCGGGCTTCTGATTGGCGGCGCAGACCGGCGGCTCTGCTTGACGCTTGGCGCGCTCGCGGAGATCGAAACCGCATTTGGATGCACCGAGCTTGCGGAGTTGAATTTGCGCATGCGGGCGCTGTCCGCGCGCGATCTGGTGATCGTGGTGGCAGCGCTCTTGCGCGGTGGTGGTGAAGCGGAGCTGGCGGGCAAGATCGCTGAAGCTGACCTGGCTCCGGGGGTCGCGGCCACGGCGGTCGCCGAGGCGTTCCGGCTGGGACTGGCGGGCTGATGTTGCCTTGGGACGAGATGTTGCGGGCGGCGCTTGCTGCGGGTGTGTCAGCGGCCGAGTTTTGGTCGCTGAGCCTGAAGGAGTGGCGCTGGATGGCAGGTGGCGGCGATGGCGGGATGAAGCCGCGTGATCTTGCCGGACTGATGGAAGAATTTCCAGACAAAGGACAATAGATATGGATGAGATAGATCGTGATTTGGCGCGCGCAGGCGACGCCTTGCTCGAATTAGCAGAGGGGCCAGG
The DNA here is from genome assembly GCA_964567455.1 of uncultured Hyphomonas sp. Classification (GTDB taxonomy): domain Bacteria; phylum Pseudomonadota; class Alphaproteobacteria; order Caulobacterales; family Hyphomonadaceae; genus CALLCD01. The sequence continues at coordinate 61,773 of CAZMMU010000002.1, read as the reverse complement.
GCGGGCGGCGGCCGATGCGCTTGGTGCAGCATTTGATCAGGCCGGCAACCGCATCGAAGCGGCGCTTGGCCGGGCCGCGCGGAGCGGCGAGCTGGACTTTTCGCGCATGGCGGAAGGCATTCTGAGGGATCTGGCGAGGATTGCGGCAGAGGCAATTGTGGCAGGCATTGGTGGCAGCGGTCCGTCGCAGACCGTCAATATGAACCTCAATCTTGGTGCCGGAGCCAATGCTCAATCGGTAATGGCGAGCCGTGGGTCGATCTCGACCGCGCTCGCAAGGGCTGCATCTGCCGGAGGACGGTTCATATGAGTTTGAGCGAATTTCATGAAGTGAGGCTTCCTCTGGCGTTGGCTTTTGGAGCGCACGGCGGGCCCGAACGGCGCACAGAAGTGGTGGCATTGGCGAGCGGGGGCGAGGCGCGCAACTCTGTTTGGGCTGGCTCAAGGCGGCGTTGGGATTTGGGGGGTGCGGTGACGAAAATCGAGCAACTGCACGATCTGACAGTATTCTTTGAAGCAAGACGCGGACGCCTGCATGGCTTCCGGTTTCGAGACCTAGTCGACGACCGGTCAGGACGTCCCGACGCGGATGTCACACCGACAGATCAGGTTTTGGGTTTAGGAGACGGTGCCCAAACCATTTTCATGTTGACCAAACAGTATGGAGATACGGTTCGCCGCATACACAAACCCGTCGGTGGATCGGTCCGTGTGGCGATAAACGGGGTTGAGCAGGCCGGTGTCGTGGTGAGCCCGACACGCGGTGAGGTGCGCTTTGCCGAACCACCTGAACAAGATGCTGTTGTGACGGCGGGGTTTCTTTTTGATGTGCCGGTGCGGTTTGACAGCGATCAGCTTGATACGAGCATCGAGGCGTTCGGCGCAGGCCGGGCGGGGCAAGTTCCAATTGTCGAATTGTTGGAGGTCTAGATGAAAAATCTTGATGCGGAATTTTCCCAGAGACTTGCCAGCGGGGTAACGCGGACTTGTCTTTGCTGGCGATTGGAGCGGGCGGATGGTGTGGTGGTCGGGGTGACCGATCATGATCATATGTTGATGGTGGATGCTGTCGCCTATGAGCCTGGCGGAGCCCTGTCTGCGGGAGAATTTACAGCAAGCTCGGGGCTTCAGCCCGGACAGGCAGCGGCCAATGGCGCCCTGTCGAGCGACGCTATTTCAGAACAAGATTTGCAAGCAGGATTATGGGATGGTGCGCGCGTCGATGTATTTCGCGTGGATTGGGAGTGCCCTGAACTGTCGGTCCAGATCTGGTCCGGACGATTGACAGAGATCACTCATGGGTCGCTCGGGTTCGAGGCGGAGCTCGTATCACTCAAGGCGGATTTCGAACGTCCTGTCGGCCGGATATTCTCCCGCAGGTGTGACGCAGTTCTGGGAGATCGGCGGTGTGGTGTTGATCTAGACGATCCGCAGTTCGCCGGTCTGAGTTGCGATCAGAGGTTTGCAACCTGTAAGGATCAATTTTCCAACGCCGACAATTTCCGCGGCTTTCCGCACATGCCCGGCAATGATGCTGTACTGGCGGGTCCGGCTGCATCAGGCAATAGTGGAGAGAGACGATGAAGCGGGCCGATATTGTCTCCACCGCGCGCGAATGGCTCGATACCCCTTACCAACATCAGGCGAGCTTGCAGGGGGTGGGCACGGATTGTCTAGGTCTTTTGCGGGGAGTTTGGCGAACCCATTATGGTGACGAGCCCGAGCATGCGCCGCCTTATACGCCTGACTGGGCAGAGGCGCTGGGCGAGGAGACATTGCTTGAGGCCGCGCGGCGGTGCCTGATCGAAATTCCGATCGGAGATATACGGCAGGCTGATGTATTACTGTTCCGAATGGGCAGCGGATGTCCAGCCAAGCATTGTGCGATTCTAAGCGGCAAAGACAGGATCATCCATGCCTATTGGGGGCATGCCGTTGTCGAAACGCGGCTTGTACCCTGGTGGCGCAGACGAATTGCTGCGGCATTTCGATTTCCTGATTTAGAGGACTGATTTTATGGCACAAATAGCACTTTCGACATTAGGGCAAGCGGCGGGATCTGCGCTTCTTCCGCAAGGGATTGGCGCCCTTGGGTTTTCCATCTCTGGCACTGCAATTGGCGGTGCGCTCGGTAGTTTTGTTGGCGGCCGGATTGATGGCGCCATATTCGGCAATACGACCGAAGGTCCGAGGATTGAGAGTATCCGGCTTATGGAAAGCCGCGAAGGGGCGGGCGTTCCGAATGTCTATGGCCGAATGCGGGTTGGCGGGCAGGTGATCTGGGCGGCACGTTTGCGCGAGACGCGGACGACCGAACGCGTAGGCGGTGGCAAGGGCGGCCCGCGCGTATCGAACTTTACCTACTCGGCAAGCTTTGCAGTGGCGCTCTGTGAGGGCGAAATCAACCGCGTGGACCGCGTCTGGTCGAACGGTGAAGTGTTGGCGCTCTCTGACTTGCCGCATCGCCTTTATCACGGCACAGAGACGCAAATGCCCGATCCGTTGATCGAGGCTATTGAAGGGTCTGGATGCGCGCCTGCTTATCGTGGCATAGCGTATCTTGTCTTCGAAGATTTACCGCTGGAGCAGTTTGGCAATCGGCTGCCGCAGCTTTCTTTCGAGATACAGCGTGAGGTTGCCGGAGATGACCAGAAGGCGCGGCTTTCGGAATTGGTTGATGGGGTCAATTTGATTCCGGCGAGTGGAGAGTTCGTCTACGGCACGGAGCCCGTCCGGCAGAACCATTTCCCAAACATTGAGACGCCGGAGAACACGCATACAAGTGCATTGCGTACAGATATGCTGGTCTCGCTTGATCAGCTTGAGCGGGATTTGCCTGCGGCAAGGAATGTCGCGCTGACGGTGGGTTGGTTTGGGGATGATTTGCGCGCAGGGCACTGCCAGATCAGACCCGGCGTGGAACGGCGCGAGAAGCCGACAAGGCCCTATGCCTGGCGCGCGGGCGGTGTGGATCGCGATGACGCCTGGCTGATTACCTCTTCGTCGGGGGAAGATGCGGAGGACGCTGAGCGCGTGCCAAACTATGGCGGCACGCCTGCGGACAGATCTGTGGTGCAGGGTATTCGGGAGATGAACGCACGCGGCATGGCGGTGACCATGTCGCCGTTCTTGTTCATGGATATAGCACCGGGCAACGGCCTGCCCAATCCCCATGAAACAGGTGAACAGGCTGCATTTCCTTGGCGCGGCCGAATTGTCGCACCGGATCAGTCTGCGGCCACTGCCAGCGCCCTTGCGAGTTTTCTTGGTGCTGCGCAACGCGATGACTTCGAACTGGATGGTGACGAGGTCCGCTACCGAGGGGATGATGAGGATTGGGGCTTCCGGCGATTTATTTTGCACCATGCATGGCTAGCGCGCGCGGCAGGCGGGGTTGAGTCGTTTCTGATTGGCTCGGAAATGCGCGGGGTCAGCCGCCTGCGTGATGGCACGGGCAAATTTCCGTTTGTGGACGGACTGGTGCAACTGGCCGCTGATGTGCGCGCGATCCTAGGGCCTGACGTCAAGATCTCGTATGCGGCCGACTGGACTGAATATGGCGCCTATGTGCCGGCCGATGGTCGCGGCGATGTCTTGTTTCCGCTCGATCGCTTTTGGTCTGATGCCAATGTCGATTTTGTCGGTGTGGATTGGTATCCGCCCACAGGCGATTGGCGGGATGGTGATGACCATCTTGATGCACAGGCTGGCTACAAAGGCGCGGACGATCCGGACTATCTGCTCGACCAGATGATGGGCGGGGAAGCCTATGACTGGTTCTATGCATCGGATGCGGATAGGCAATCGCAGAACCGGACGCCAATTGTTGACACAGCGCACGGCGAGGACTGGGTGTTTCGCCAGAAGGATCTTCTTGGCTGGTGGGCGGCGGATCATTATGAACGTTCCGGCGGAGTCCGCTCAGCGGTGGGGACGGGCTGGCAGGCGCAAAGCAAACCAATCAGGCTGTCCGAGATTGGCTTTCCGGCGCTTGATAAGGGTGGCAATTCGCCCAATTTGTTTTTTGATCCGAAGAGTTCGGAAAGTGCGCTCCCGCCATTTTCCAATGGCGAACGCGATGATGTCTTTCAACGAGCAGCGCTCAGCGTCGCGCTGGACTTCTGGTCCTCGCAGGAGGCCATTGAGGGCAGCTATGTCTGGGCATGGGACGCGCGGCCATTTCCCGCGTTTCCGGTGCGCGAAGACATCTGGTCTGATGGAGCCAACTGGGCATTTGGTCATTGGTTGAACGGCCGGGCGGGCGTGTCCGATCTTGGCCGTGTGCTGGTCGATATTTGCGCGCGAGGTGGTGTTAGGGCTGATGCGAGCGAGGTGACCGGGCTTCTCGATGGGTTTGCGTTGACAGGAGTTTCAGGACTGCGCGCTGCACTTTCGCCGCTGGTCAGCGCTTACGGGCTTGAAGCGATTGAGCGGGACGGCCAGCTTGTGTTCCGGCATCGCGGACAGGCAGCAGTGCGCGAGATCGGCCAAAGCGAGCTTTCCGAGGGCGGATTGGAAAGAACGCGGCGGTTGCTTGATAAGCCGCCGGGCGCGCTCCGATTGACTTATATCAGTGGCGCGAACGGGTATCAGCCGGCGACCGTTGAAGCGCGCGCTTCGGAGGGGGGTCGCGGCGTTGTGCTTGATATTTCTTTACCGCTCCTGATGACCGAGACCCGTGCCCAAACAGTTGCTGAATATATGTTGGAACAGGCAGCAGGCGGAGACTCCGCAGCGCTCGGCCTGGCACTGAAACACATTGATCTGGAAGCGGGTGACGGGGTTCGGCTCACAAGCGAGAACCGGATATGGCGCATCTCCGAGGTCATACAGGCATCGTCCCAGACATTACAGTTACAAACAGATCCGGGCGAGTTGTCCATTGTGCGTGCTGTAGAACCAGCCGCAGACCTCGGCATGACGGATAGTTTGGCTTTGCCAGAAGTATGGGTCATTGACGCGCCGGTCTTGCCCGACACCACAGACGACAGACGGCCCTTGATCGCGGGAGTTGGGCATGCGTGGCCAAGTCCGGTGGTCGTATCTGCAGGGTTGGATGCGACGCAATTGACAGCCCGTACGGAATTGGCCGAGCGGGCCGGTGTCGGACGTTTATTGTCTCCGCTCGCCGCGGGGCCTCTCGGGCGTTGGGACGAGGGATCAATCCTGCACGTCGATGTGCCAGATGAAATCCTGGCATCACATACTGCATCTGCCGCCCTCGCCGGAGCGGGGCCCGTTCTCGTTCAGAATACAAGTGGCTGGGAGTTGATCGTTTACAGAGATGCGAGGCTGACGGGCGCGGGTCAGTATGAACTAACTGGTCTCTTGCGAGGGCTTCAGGGTAGCCAGATTGAAAATGTGCAGAGCGGTGCACTATGTGTGTTACTCGACAGTCGGCTACAGCGGGCAAACCTGCGCAATGAAGAGCAGGGTGTTGAGCTTCTATGGCAAGGCGAGGGACGCGGCCTGTTTGGTCCGATATTGGCGAACGCGTTCGAGGACAAGGCGGCGCTCGCCTTCTCACCGGTGCATTTACGTGTCGGAACCAATGAGATGGGCAGGCAGATTGCGACTTGGATACGACGGGGTGCCGAAATTCGCGACAATTGGACAGGTGTTGCGGCACAGAATGTCGGACGCTTTTCGGTAGAGTTGCTCCGCGATGGGACTCCTGTGCAAGCAGCCACCGTAGATGAAGCGTTGTGGGAGCTGCCAAGTGGCGCGCGCGCTGGGGACGTTTTGATTGTCCGCCAGATCGGTCCGGATGGGCGGTCTGGTTGGCCCGCACGGACGACCTTATGAAGCTCAGAGGTTTCATTCTTGGCATTGGCGCACTAGATTTAGGGCTCGATGAAGAAGAGTGATTCATGAGTTCCGACCCGTATGCCATCTTGGGCGTCCCGAAATCTGCCGATGAGGCGGAGATCAAGCGTGCATACCGCAAAAAAGCCAAGGCGTTGCATCCGGACTTGCATCCGGGCGACAAGGCGAAGGCAGAGGCTTTCAAAAAAGCATCGTCAGCGTTCGATATTCTCGGAAATGAAGAGAAACGGCGCAAGTTTGATCGCGGCGAGATAGATGGCGAGGGCCAGCCACGCGGCTTCGCGGGCGGTGGAGGGTTTGGGGCTGGCGGATTCGGTAGCGGTTTTGGCACGGATCGGCGCGCAGGCCCTTCAGGTGGTCACCATGGCGATCCGTTTGAAGACATTCTATCTGGACTTTTCGGCGGCGGCGGCCGCGGTCGACGCGGCCCGGGGCCACGCAAGGGACGCGATGTAAGATATCGCATCGACATTTCATTTGCCGATTCGGTCACAGGCGGACAAAGACGGATAAAAATGTCCGACGGACAAGCGTTGGATGTCAACATTCCCGCCGGCGTAGAAACGGGGCAGACTTTGAGACTGAAAAGTCAGGGACAAGTCTCACCCTATGGCGGGCCACCCGGAGATGCCTTGGTCGAGGTCACGGTCAGCGCGCACAAAAACTGGAAACGCGACGGTGACGATATTCGTATGGCGGTTCCTATCTCCTTGAAAACAGCCGTTTTAGGGGGAACGGTCGAGGTCGAGACCCCCTCCGGATCATTGAGTCTGAAAGTACCCGAAGCGTCAAATACCGGCGCGATTCTGCGCTTGCGTGGAAAAGGCGTCCAGAAAGTTGGTAAGCCTGGCCATCTTTATGCGCGCCTTGAAATTGTGCTCGACGATGTAGATACTAAGCAGCTTAAGAAGTTTCTGAGACAAATGTCATAGATTGATACACTTCGGTGCGTTACATTCACGAGGTGTTCAGTGACTTTCGGGTAACAGAGGTTGGATGAACCGGTGGATGACCTCTCTCGTAATCCTCATCGCCATTTGTGCGAGCGGGATATTTGCGCCTGCAAGCGCGCAAGGCTGGGGGAATTCCTTCTCTGCCGGGCAGGCGCGTGATGCGAGCCAAAATGGCCAGATCAAACCTCTGCGTGAGGTGATACAGAACCTCAAACGTGAGTTTGGTGGGTCTTATCTCAATGCCGAATTATTCTCCAAACAGGGCGGTGGTGCAGAGTACCATATTGATTGGGTCACCGATGACGGACGCAAGCTCAGGTTAATAGTGGACGCAGAGAGCGGACGTGTTACTAGGCAAACCGGAGGCTAAATTATATGCGTATACTCGTTGTTGAAGATAATGCGGACTTGCGTCGGCAGCTGGCCGATGCGCTGTCTCAGTCCGGATACGCGGTCGATCTGGCGTCTGATGGCGAGGATGGGCATTTTCTCGGCGATACGGAACCATATGACGCGGTGATCCTCGATCTTGGCCTGCCGAAAATGGACGGTGTAACGGTGCTTGAACGCTGGCGCGAAGACGGGCGGGACTTTCCAGTGCTGATTCTAACGGCTCGTGATCGGTGGAGTGAGAAAGTTGCCGGATTTGACGCAGGTGCTGACGATTATCTGACCAAACCATTCATTACTGAAGAATTGCTGGCACGGCTGCGTGCTTTGTTACGGCGAGCGACCGGCCATTCGGCTGCGGCGCTTGAGTGCGGTGTTCTGCGGGTCGATACGCGGTCCGCTCGGGCGACAGTGAACGGCGCTCCGATCAAGTTGACCGCACACGAATACCGGGTGCTCTCATACTTGATGCATCATCAGGGACGTGTCGTGCCGCGTACCGAACTGGTTGAGCACATTTATGATCAGGACTTTGACCGCGATTCGAATACGATCGAGGTTTTCATTGGCAGGTTACGCAAGAAAATCGGCTCCGATCGTATTCAGACCGAACGCGGACTGGGGTATCGGTTGATCAACCCTGAAGTTGACGGCCACATTGCATAAGCATTGGTCCGCTTGACGGCGCTTTGCGGCTTGGCCATGACAAACCCATGAAACGCTTTGCAATCTTTTCCGAGAACTCACTGGCCCGGCGGCTAATGGGGTCTGCGGGTCTGATTGGCGTGGTGCTACTGGGCGGGATCGTTCTCATCCTCTCGACACTCTACACAAGCCAGATCCTGACGATTCTGGACAATGAGCTTGACCGGACTGTTACTACTTTGCAGGGCGCAGTGGACGCGAACACATCGGGAGATATTGTCATTGATGCCGACCGCGAGCCGTCTGATCCATTTTTTGAGACACCGCTTTCGGGGAGATATTGGGCAGTATTGGTGAGTGATTCAGCGGGTCGTTATACATCCATGGCGCAATCAGATAGTGTTTGGGACGGCGTCCTGCCGTGGTCCGCTGACACGCTGGATGTCATCGTCCAAAACCCGGGTCAGTCCCAACGGGCCGATGGCGTCGGCCCAAGCGGTGAGCCATTGCGGATGGTTGGCCAAGCCATGATCCTGTCCGAAATAGACAAGCCCGTTATACTGCTCGTCGGATTTGACCGGTCAGAGACAGATCGCGGGTCGCTGCGCTTCACGCTCATTTTGGCGACCACTATGGCGGCAATCGGTATCGGATTTCTAATCGCTTTGTTGCTGGGGATTCGATCTGCGCTCGCGCCTTTGCGGCGGATTGAGGCTGATATTGCAGATGTGCGCGAGGGACGCCGGACCTTGATGGAAACGGACTATCCAAGAGAGGTGCTGCCGCTGAATCTAGAATTGAACAAGCTACTGGAGCACAATCGCGGAATCGTAGAACGGGCGCAAACTCATGTTGGCAATCTGGCCCATGCATTAAAGACCCCGCTTGCGGTTCTGGTGAACGAGGCCAAAGGCGAAACGCCACTGGATGATGTGGTGCGGCGTCAGGCCGGAGCAATGCATGACAATGTGCAGCATTATCTCAAACGGGCGCGGGCAGCAGCAAGAGCCCAAACTGCTGGCGCCCGCTCCGAGGTGAAACCCGTCCTGGATGATCTTGCACGGCTCCTGAACAAGCTTTTCACCGAACGGCAGGTACATGTAAGCGTTAGTTGCCCCAAAGGCCTCCATGTCAGATTGGAAAAGCAGGACCTGGAAGAGATGGCGGGTAACCTGATGGAAAACGCCTGCAAATGGGCTCGCAGCGAGGTGAGGGTTCGCGTTGTGCCATCACAGACAATGCTGGATATTCTGATTGACGATGATGGTCCTGGACTTTCGCCAGATGAACGCATCGCGGCGCTCAAACGCGGCGTAAGGCTGGATGAGGCCGCGCCGGGCACCGGGCTAGGGCTTTCAATTGTCACTGAACTGGCGGATATGTATGAAGGGGCATTTGTCCTTGAGGAGGCGCCAAAGCTTGGCGGTCTGAGAGCATCTTTAAGGTTGCCGCGCGCATGATCTGGTTTGTTTGGTTATTTGGATTTTCAGCTGTGCTTGGCGCATCGCAATTGACGCGCGCCATGGGGCGAGGGGATCGTGCGGTTATAGCGGTTCTGCTCGCAGGCTTTCTCGCAAGTCTTGGATATTTATTTGTCGGACGCGCTGGGCTACCCGACCAGCCTTACAAAGCCAGAATCGCCAAGCTTGAGACGGTTTCGCCCGAAAGACGGACGCGCGCCGAAGTGCTGGCACAATTTGAGAACTTGATTCTTGAACAACCTGACAATCCGCGTCCGCATTTCGTCATCGGAGAAATGCTGGTTGGGGAAGGACGCGACGAAGATGCGATCAGGGCGTTTCAGTCTGCCCTCCGTCGTGATGAGACTTTCGTTCCAGCCATGATCGGGATGGCAGACGCTGTGACGCGACTTGGCGGCGGCGTGATCGGCCCGCAGGCCAAACGTATCTATAAACAGGCCGTCTCGGTCGACCCGAAGCAAATCCATGCTGGTTTTATGGTCGGGGTCGCCGAATGGCAGGCCGGTGATGATGATGCAGCGCAATTGGCTTGGGATGGCTTGTGGTTACGGCTTGGCGGAAATGAGGCAGGACAGCGCTCTCTGGCTGAACGGGTGGCGGCTGTGACCGGTCAGACCATTGGCGTGGGGCTGCAAAGCCAGAGGCTGGCCGACGACGTACCCTCTGATGCAGACTTGCAACCAAACACTGATGACCCAACTCAAGCCGAAAACTGATGTGGGCTTGTGACACAGCGCGCAAAGCTGGCCTTATCCGCTTGATTTCGCATAGACTGAGCCAATGAATAGTATAAATGGACCTTACCGTCGAAGGGATCGAGCATTCGCCTGCTCGTCGCCGCTGCGGACGCAACTGGGTGAGGTAGTGCTTTGATCGAAGTGGCACATATGGCGTCGTTTCTGGCTCTGGCTGCGTGTTTGGTCCAGACTTGGTATGGCTTGCGCGGCAACCGGGCTATGGCGGCGGGAATGGCCTATAGTGCGATTGGCTTGATGAGCTTGGGCTTTGGTCTCCTGATCTGGTCATTCGTGACCTCTGATTTCTCGGTTGCTTTGGTTAGCGCAAATTCGCACACCTTCAAGCCGCTGGCCTACAAGATTGCCGGAGCCTGGGGCAATCATGAGGGGTCAATGGCGCTTTGGTGCTTGGTCTCTATAGGTTTTGCGGCGGCAGGCGCTTGGCGATTGAAAACGGGTCGGCGCGAGTTTGAGGCCAAGGCGCTCGGCGTTCAGGGCGCCGTATCGGTCGGGTCTTTGGTCTACCTCTTATTTGCATCCAATCCATTTTTACGGCTCGATCCTGCACCTCTTCAGGGGAACGGCCTGAACCCTCTTCTGCAAGACCCCGGCTTGGCGATCCATCCGCCGATGCTGTATCTAGGCTATGTCGGGTTCTCATTCGTCTTCGCACTGGCGGCGGCGGGCCTGCTGGAAGGGCGGATCGACAGGGATTGGGCAAAAGCCACACGTCCATTTGTTCTGGCGGCATGGGTGCCGCTTTCGCTAGGCATCGCGCTGGGCAGTTACTGGGCCTATTACGAACTGGGTTGGGGCGGCTGGTGGTTCTGGGACCCGGTGGAGAATGCTTCGCTCATGCCGTGGCTGATCGGGTCTGCCTTGCTACATTCTATTATCGTCACCGAAAAGCGCGGCGGATTTGCGGCCTGGACGGTCTTGCTCGCCGTGCTGGCATTTTGCTTTTCAATATTGGGCGCGTTTCTCGTCCGTTCGGGGGTGCTGACATCGGTCCATGCGTTCGCGATCGACCCGTTACGCGGCAGCTTGCTTCTGGCGGGATTGATGGCCTATGGCGGCGCAGCCCTGGCCCTATTCGCTTGGCGAGCACCGGCGCTAAAAGGGGGACCAGACTGGCAATTTGTCAGCCGCGAAGGCGCACTGATGGTCAATAATCTCGTCTTCTTCGTTACGACGCTGACCGTATTGCTCGGAACTTTGTTCCCGCTGCTGGCGGAAGCAACAGGGCGGCAAATGTCGGTTGGGGCACCATATTTTAATCTGACATTTGCGCCGATCATGGCGGCATTGCTTGTGATTTTGCCCTTGGTGCAAAGCTGGAGCTGGGGCGCGGCAAAGCCTGATATCAACTGGCTGCGCGGCGTCATAATCGGGGTCGGGATTGGCACGCTGACTCTTTTCGCATTGTGGCGCATGGGCTTGCCGCTCGGTGCGGGTGTTGGAGTGGCTCTGGGGCTGTGGCTGGTCTTTGGCTCGGCTCAGGAATTGTTGCGAAGAGCGATAACGCCGAAGCGGATCTTTACGTTGCCGATGCGGGTCTGGGGGATGAGTCTGGCCCATTTGGGGATCGGGCTTTTCGTCATAGGCGCCGTCGTACAAACAAGCGGACGCTACGAACAAACGGTCGCGCTGCAAGCGGGGCAGAGCGTCGAAGTTGCCGGATGGTCGGTGACGCTGGACGGCGTCAGCAGCGCAGAAGGCGCGAACTGGTATGCTGATCGCGCGAAGCTGGTCGCGCGCAAGGGCAGTTCGTCAGCAGTGCTGTATCCAGAAAAACGTTACTATCCCGCCGCCCGTATGCCCACGACGGAAACAGCGATCCACAAAACAGGATTTGGCGATCTTTACACCGCATTGGGCGACCGCCGTGAGGTAAACGGCAACATCATCTGGACATTCCGTATCTATTACAATCCTCTGATTGACCTCATCTTTTTCGGCGTATTCCTGATGGCGCTAGGTGGCGGATTTTCAGCCTTCGGTGGGCGCAAAGTCAGCATAACAGCGAGCGAGCCAGCACCGTTAGCGCCGATAACGCTGGAGCCTGCAGAATGAGACGCCTGTTTTGTCTTTTATTATTGCCGATACTGATGGCATTTAATGATGTGCCTCTCGCCGATCCAACGCTTGAAGCGCGTGCGCAGATGCTTATGGACGAGATACGCTGTGTGGCATGTGAGAATGAGCCGATCTCGCAATCGGGTGCTGAAATTGCTGGCGATATGCGCCAGCGGGTTCGAATGATGGTCGAGGCCGGAGAGACCGACGCAGCGATACGCGGCTGGTTTGCAGACCGTTACGGGGAATTCGTTTTGTTCAGGCCACCAGCGACCGGAGCCAGCGGATTGTTGCTCTGGGGGTTGCCTTTTGGCGCATTGCTGCTTGGCATAGTGGGGCTGACACTGGTTTTCTGGCAGCGGCGACGGACCCGCGGTGATGCCGAGATCGTGCCAGTTGCGGCTGAGACTTTTGATGCGTCTCGGTCTTCTGACACGTCTTTAGAAAACTGATTTTACTCAATCGCCTTTTACGCGCATAAAAGGCTTCAGGATTCGGTTTAATGGGTGAGAGTAAGCGTAATATGGATCAAGCGGTAGATTTTAGCGGAGCGGATGGCCAGCGGCTTGCAGGCAGGCTTGATCTTCCAAACGGAAAACCACCCCGCGCCATGGTGCTCTTTGCCCACTGTTTTTCTTGCTCGAAAGACATTGCCGCAGCACGGGTCATTGCGCGGACATTGGCCGAGGCCGGCTTTGGCGTGATGCGGTTCGACTTTACCGGGCTGGGAGCATCCGAAGGCGCGTTCGAGGACACAAACTTCTCAACCAATCTAGCTGATCTTGAAAGCGCTTCGGCATGGCTGGCTGAAAATTATGACGCTCCCTCTATTCTGGTTGGACATTCACTTGGCGGCGCAGCAGTCGTGGCTGTGGCGTCGCGGCTTCCAAGCGTCAAAGCTGTGGCGACAATTGGCGCGCCATCGGACGCTGATCATGTGATCCATACGTTTGGCTCGCGACTGGATGAAATCGAGCAACGCGGCGAGGCAGACGTTAATCTGGCGGGCCGTCCGTTCAAGATCAAGAAGCAATTTGTCGAAGACGTCTCGGGGGCAAAGGTACGCGAGGCAGCAGCCAGTCTCGGGCGCGCCCTGCTGGTCCTTCATTCTCCGCTTGATGAAGTCGTAGGGATCGAGAATGCCTCTGGTCTTTTTGTCACGGCGAAACACCCCAAGAGTTTCATCAGTCTGGGAAAGGCAGATCATCTGCTCAGCCGGAAGACAGACGCGATCTATGCCGCAAATATGATCGCGAGCTGGGCCGAGGGCTACATTGCGGAAGTTGAAACGCCATCACCCGTGACGCCTGTTTCAAGTAAAATGACAGTTTCGGAGACAGGAATTGGCAGGTTCCAAAATCTGGTGCGCGTTGGCCGGCACGAATTTCTGGCCGATGAGCCATTATCAGTTGGCGGCGATGATACCGGCCCCACACCGTATGATTTCCTGCTTGCCGGCCTTGGCGCATGCACGGCAATGACTTTGCGCATGTACGCCGAGCGCAAGAAATGGCCGCTTGAAAAAGTCAGCGTAACATTGTCCCATGCCAAGGATTATGCGACCGATTGCGTGGATTGCGACCCGAAAAGCCGGATCGACATATTCGAACGCGAGATAACAATTCTGGGAGATCTGGACGATGCGCAGCGGCAAAGACTGCTGGAAATCGCCGATAAATGCCCTGTTCACCGGACTTTGGAAGCCAAAGCCGAGGTTCACACGCGTCTTGCCTAAAGAAAGACACAGTAAAGGACTTCCCTAACCGCAATTTAATCACCACATTTGATAGGTTAGGATACATATAAACAAGGCGCTCGTTCGGCGTTCGTAGAAGATAGGGATATTGTTATGAGTTTGTTTGGCAAATCTGGTATGGCACTTTCAGCCTTCCTGCTTGGCGGGGTTGCGGTTGGGACGCTCGTATTGGGGCCTCAATTTGCCCCGTCTGCGGATGCAGATCCGATTACCATTGAAGCCCCGCGCGGCGCGCCTTTGAGCTTCGCTGATCTTATCGAACGGGTTGGCCCGGCTGTAGTCAGTGTCAATGTGCGCGGCGAACAAGTTGTTGGCAATGGTGGCTCAGAAGAATTGCTCGAACGCTTTCGAGGCATTCCGGGCTTTGAAGATTTTCTCGAACGTCGCCGCGAAGACGAACGCGAGAGCGGTCCTGAAACGCGCGAAACCCGCTCGCTGGGCTCCGGCTTCTTTATTTCCGCTGACGGATTTGCTGTCACCAACAATCACGTGATTGACGGAGCGACTGAGATCCAGTTGGTCATGAGCGACGGCACAGAACTGGACGCTGAACTGATCGGCACCGACCCGGAGACCGACCTTGCCGTTGTCAAAGTGAAAGAGCTCGGAACCTTTCCCTATGTGGAGTTCGAGCAGACTGACAAAGTCCGTGTTGGTGATTGGGTCGTTGCGCTCGGCAATCCATTTGGGCTTGGCGGCACGGCCACCGCTGGCATCGTTTCGGCCGACGGACGGGACATTACTGGTTCAAACTATACCAGCTTCCTGCAGATCGACGCCTCGATCAACCGGGGCAATTCTGGCGGACCAACCTTTGATCTTAATGGACGCGTTATTGGCGTGAACACGCAGATTCTTTCTCCGACTGGCGGCTCTGTCGGCATCGGCTTTGCGATCCCTGCCGAATTGGCAATATCGGTGACCAAAGAACTGATTGAAACCGGAAAGATCTCACGCGGCTGGCTGGGTGTCAGCATCCGGAACTTTACGGATGAGTTCGCTGAAGCGCTTGATGTCGAGAATGGCACAGGGGCGCTGGTGGGTGATGTCAGTGATGGCAGCCCGGCCGACAAAGCGGGCATCCGTCGTTCGGACGTGATTATCAAGCTCAACGGTGTCGATATTAAAGACGCCAATCAGTTGACCCGTAGCGTCGGGCGGCTCCGCGTTGGATCGCAGAACGAGTTCGTCGTCCTGCGCCGCGGTAAAGAGCTAACGCTTAATGTCACCATTGCCGAACGGACTGATACGGCCCTTGCCGCTCTAACTGGGAATGGGCGTTCGGGTGTTGCGCCTGACGCGGAAGACGAGACAGAGGAAGAGACCGGTCAATTGGGTCTGGCCCTGGCCCCGCTTGACTCCGAAGCCAGAGATCGCCTCGGCCTGGACGATGATGAAGATGGTCTCGTCATCAAGAGCATCAGCGAGGACAGCCCGTTTTTGGCGCTCGGAGCGACCGAAGGTCTGGCGCTTCTTGAAGTAAATGGTCGAACCTTGGAAACATCGGATGATTTCGATGCGGCGATCCAGTCCGCGCGTGATGCAGGCAAGGAGCAAGTGCTCGTCGCCGTCCGGTCTGCCAATGGAACGGGCTTCGCCACGGTCGATATTACCGAGGATGAAGAATAGAAGAAGGATAAGGACGCAAGACGCGATGAACATTCTGATTATTGAAGACGATGAGGACATGGCGTCCTTTGTCTCCAAAGTTCTTACGGAAGCGGGCCATGTGGTCGACAGGACCCATCGCGGCGATATGGGTTTAACGCTGGCACGCGCTGGCGATTTCGATGCGCTGGTTGTCGATCGGATGCTTCCGGAAAAGGACGGGTTGACCCTTGTGCGCGAATATCGCGAAGGCGGCGGGGTTTCGCCCGCCTTGTTCCTGTCCGCACTCGGCGACGTCGATCACCGTGTCGAAGGGCTCAAAGCAGGCGGCGATGACTATCTTGCCAAACCATTTGCCCCCAGCGAGCTCGTTGCCCGCGTCGAGGCACTTGGCCGTCGGCAAGTCTCTGAAGCTCCAATTACGGCGCTAAAGGCAGGCGAGTTAGAAATGGATTTGCTGAGCCGCAAGGTCACCCGAAACGGGAAGAAGATTGATTTGCAGCCGCGTGAATTTCGTCTGCTTGAATATCTGATGCGCCATGCCGGGCAGGTTGTCACCCGCACAATGTTGTTGGAGAAGGTTTGGGATTATCACTTTGACCCCCAGACAAATGTTATCGATGTGCACATATCAAGATTGCGCGGCAAAATCGACAAGGATTTTGACGAGGCGCTCTTGCATACGGTTCGCGGAGCTGGATACCGCCTGCAGGCATGAACATCCGGCTGCCGACCCTTGTCCGCACGACAACATTCAAGCTCGCCTTGCTCCACTCCATCCTGTTCACAGTATTCGTGCTGGGTTTGCTCATCTATCTTTACGCCTCGACCGTGTTCTATGTCCGCGCTGAGGCGAGCGATAGTCTCGATGCCGAGCTGACAGAACTGTCACGGGCCTATAGCCAGGGCGGGCTTGTGCGGCTTAACCGGTCTGTGCGGGAGCGGCAGTCAGTCCCCGGTGCCCGCAGGTTTCGCTATCTGTTGCAGGATGCACAGGGTCAGAAAATTAGTGGCGGCTTGAGCGAACTGCCCGATGATATCCCGCTCGACGGGCGGCAGAAATATCTTTTTGATATCGACTATATTGGGCCAGACGGCGAGATCGTGTCTCGCCCGGCCGAGGGCCGTGCTGTTGTCCTTCCTGATGGCGGCATCATTCTTGTTGCCTATGACGTCGGCGAGTTTCAACGAATTGTGCCGCGCATCACCCGCGTCGTCTGGACGGCCGCTCCAGTGGGGCTTTTGATGTCGCTTATCGGCGGCATTGTTATTTCGCGTTCGGCGGCGCGTCGGGCCGATACTTTGGCAAAGACTGCGGAGGGCGTCATGGCGGGTGATTTGTCGAGGCGAGTGCCAGTGATCGGGTCTGGCGACGAATTCGACCGACTTGGCGAACAGCTCAACGCCATGCTGGGACGGATCGAGACATTGATGGAGTCCTCGCGACATGTGGGCGACTCCATTGCCCATGATCTTCGCTCGCCGCTGACCCGATTGCGCAATCGGTTGGAGACGACGCTCGCCGAGCCCATATCACGCGAACTCGCCGAAGAGACGCTCGGCCAGACGCTCGGCGAGGTGGACAATGTGCTCGCAACGTTCAACGCGATTCTGCGCCTGTCGCGCCTCGAAGCTGGTCAAGGGGGACGGATGTCGCGCACGGACATTAGCGCGTTGGCCCATCAACTGGCCGAACTGTTCGAACCCGCCTGTGAAGAAGCGGGACTTGGCTTTACTGCGAATATTGGTCGCGGCCTGTTTGTTATTGGCGAAAAGGATCTCATTGCGCAAGCGGTATCGAACTTGCTCGACAATGCTGTGAAATATACCCCCAAAGGTGGCAAAATCCATTTCAAGGCGAGCCGCGAGCGTGATGGCAAAGTCGCGCTGGAGGTAACCGATACCGGCCCCGGCATTCCAGAACAAGAGCGTGAACGTGTGGTCAAACGCTTTGTCCGGCTTGAAGCGAGCCGGTCCGAGCCTGGCTCCGGGCTCGGACTGGCACTCGTCGAAGCCGTTGGCCGCGTCCATAATGGGCAGCTTCAGCTCGAAGACGGGAAAACCCAAGACGATACCCGTGGCCTTCGCGCGCGACTGGTTTTGCCAAAAGCTTGAGGAATGCCTGCCATGCCGGATGAGCATCATATGCGCGTAACAGCCGTTGCCAAAGCCCCGCAAGAGGCGATCCGCATGGCCGCAGATTTTGCACCCTATCTGCGCCGCCTCGCCGAAATTCAGCCCCAGTGCCTCGACCAGATTGTCAATGCCGGACCGGACCGCGCCTTTGCCGACATACTGGCCAGCTTGGAGGATGAACCTTCATCCGATGACATGGCTATGGCGGCCCTGCGGCAGTCAAAACAGGCTGCCCATTTGGTTCTATCGGCAGCTGATCTGTCTCTCGTCTGGCCGCTTGAAACGGTCGTCACGAAGATGACCGAGTTTGCGGATGCTGCGACGCGGTACGCCTTAGCGCATGCAGCGAGATCTGCACAACTGTCCTTACAGGGAATTTTCTTGATCGCGCTTGGAAAGATGGGCGCACATGAGTTGAATTATTCGAGCGATATCGACATCGCCGCTTTCTACGATCCCGAAATATTCGATGGCGGCACACGCGCGCCCAGCGATGCTGCAGCCAGACTAATAAAGCATATGGTTCATCTGCTAGAGACACGGACGGCTGACGGCTATGTGCTGCGCACAGATTTGCGCTTGCGACCTGATCCGCGCTCGACCCCGCTGGCGGTCTCCACCCGCATGGCTGAAAATTACTATGAAAGCGTCGGTCAGAACTGGGAGCGCATGGTCTGGATCAAGGCGCGCGCATTCGCAGGTGATGAAAATGTAGCCGCAAGCTTTCTTGATATGATGCAAAGTTTCGTGTGGCGTCAGCATCTGGATTACTGGGCCATCAATGACATTCACGCGATCAAGGCGATGATTAATGCATCAGGTGATCGCGCTAGCCTCGAACGACCCGATGCCGACCTCAAGCTCGGCGCCGGTGGGATTCGCGAGATCGAATTCTTTGCCCAGACCCAGCAACTCATCTTTGGCGGCAAAAACAAAACCCTGCGCCAACCTGACACGGCGAGTGCGCTGGCGGCATTGCGCGGTTGCAAGGCAGTTGAGCCTGAGACCGAGGCAGCGTTGCAAACAGCTTACATCCAACTGCGCCAAATCGAACATCGCGTGCAGATGCGCACGGATGAACAGACCCACACGCTGCCAAAGGATGAGGATCGGCGCGCTGATATTGCAAGTCTGTGTGGGTATCGGGATTTGGCAGAGTTCGACAAACACGTGCTCGGGCTCCGGCAACAAGTCCATGACATCTACCTCGACCTGTTCGGTCGTGAGGCACGTGCGACCGGATCAAAGATTGCGGGCAACCTCGTTTTCACTGGCGTTGATGATGACCCTCGAACAGTTGAAACGCTAAGCGGCCTTGGCTTTGAGGTACCTACAGATGTGATCGGTGCCATACGTCATTGGCATCGCGGGCATGTCCCTGCTACCCGTTCGGCGCGAGGCCGGGAATTGCTAACAGCCCTCTTGCCCGATCTGTTGCAGGATATGTCCCGAACCGGCGAGCCCGATCGTGCGTTTCGGAATTTCTCCGTGTTTCTTGAGCATTTGCCGTCTGGCGTTCAAACATTGTCCATGCTGCTGGCCGAAGCGCGCTTGCGGACCGATCTGATTGCCACCTTGGCGCTTGCGCCGCCTCTGGCGGTCACACTGGGTCGGCGACCGGGTCTGCTGGAGGCATTGCTGCAGCCCGGCCTCATCTCGCCACCGGCCATTGGCCCCGACTTGCCATTCGATCAAGCCATGGACGCCGCGCGCATCTATCATGCCGACCGGGCCTTTCTGATTGGGCATGACCTGTTGCATGGCCGGATGGCCGCTGTTGAGGCTGCGCAGGCCTATACGGAGCTTGCGGACTGGGTGGTGCGGGCCATGGCTCGCGCTGCGGAGGCGGAATGCATAGCAAAATTTGGGCCGCCACCGGGCATCTGGTGTGTTTGCGCGATGGGAAAGCTTGGAGGCGAAGCGATGACCGCAGGCTCTGACCTTGACCTGATGGTCCTCTACGAACCCGACAATCCCGATGACAGCCCGGTCTGGTTTTCCCGGTTTACCCAGAGGCTAATCACAGCGCTTTCGGCCCCGACATCGGAGGGCTTGCTCTATGAAGTGGATATGCGCCTGCGCCCATCGGGTCGATCCGGACCCGTCGCTGTTCGACTTTCAAGTTTTGACCGCTACCAGCAAGAAGACGCATGGACGTGGGAGCATATGGCGCTAACGAGATTACGCTCGATCGCTGACACGGGCGGCTTGGCTGGGCGCGCGCTCGAAATTGTTGGTGCGGTGCTCATGTGCGAGCGTGATGCGGAGGGCGTGCGCGGTGATATTCATGATATGCGACTGAGGCTTGAAACCGAAAAACCCTCCGGCGGGCTTTGGGATATGAAACTCGATATTGGCGGCCTTGTTGATCTCGAATTTATTGTCCAGCACGGTCTGTTAATGACCCCGGCCGCTATTGAACCCGGAAATGGGCGTCTCGGCGCCGCAATCGAGCGGTTGACAGATGCTGGCTGGTTTACCTCGGCCGATGGCGCGTTGCTAGAAAAGGCAAACCGGTTTCTGTCTTCGCTTCAACAGATCCAGCGCCTTGCGATCTCCAGACCGACCGACAAATTGTCAGCTCCAGCGAGGGATCGGTATTGCCGCGCGGTCGGTGTCGATGAAATTTCAAAACTCGAAGCGACCCTGAAGAACACAAAACAAGAGGTGGCCTCAATCCGGCAAAACCAGATCGGCAAGCTGGTGTCCGAATATAGTGAAAATGACTTAGAATAATCCGCAGGCTTTAGGCATGTCCGGCATCGGGTTGCAGATTGGCCGGCGAAATCCCCAAATGATCGAGTGCCTTGGCCCATTTGTGCTCATGGTCTTGATCATAGATCAGTTGCTGCTGACAATCACTGACCAGCCAGACATTTTCCTGAAGCTCGTCTTCGATCTGGCCTGGCCCCCATCCAGCATAGCCCAGCGCGAGAATGGCGTGTTCTGGCGGTGCTTCTGATGCGATCGCATGGAGCGCGTCTCGCGTTGCGGTCAGGCAGAGATTGTCGCTGACATGCATGGTCGCCAGTTCGCAGTTGAAATCACTGCTGTGAAGGACAAAACCACGATCGCGTCCAACAGGGCCGCCTTCAAGCACTTCGAATTCCGGCAAATCGATGCTGGTCGGGATATCAAGCTGTTCGAGCAAGTCCGGAAGCACAACCCCCGACATGGGTTTGTTGAGAACGAGCCCCATCGCGAAATCTTCGGCGTGGGCGCAAACCAGTATCACCGCGCCCGAAAAGCGGTCATCGCCTATGCCGGGCATGGCAATCAAGATTTTTCCGGTCAGGTTCATGCTTTTTGATCCATCGTCCACCAATGCTGAAGCACACACGCCCAAGAAGCAAGCCGAAGAAAGAAAGTTGATCCTGTACGCTGGATGGTTAAGTGTGCTCTGGAAACCATCAGGAGAACAAGAATGAGTATACAAATTGGCGACAAACTGCCGGACGCAACCTTCATGGAAGCGACTGCGGATGGACCCGCCCCGCGAACAACAGCGGACATCTTTGCAGGCAAGACAGTTGCGCTGTTTGCTGTGCCCGGCGCGTTCACACCGACATGCTCGGTCAAGCATTTGCCCAGTTTTCGCGATGCAGCCGATGCGTTCAGCGCAAAAGGCGTTGATGAGATTGTCTGCACGTCGGTAAATGACGCCTTCGTCATGGGCGAGTGGGGCAAAGCGGAGAATGTCGGAACGTCCATGCGGATGCTGGCAGATGGCAATGGCGCTTTTGCCAAAGCGGTTGGTCTTGAGCTTGATGCGTCCGGATTTGGCATGGGCGCGCGGTCCCAACGCTATTCGATGCTGGTCAAGGACGGCATCGTGACCCAACTAAACGTTGAAGACGGTGGAGCCTACGAAGTTTCTAGTGGCGAGTATTTGCTCGACCAACTTTAGGAAACCGAAAAACTTCAACCGTTTTCAAAATAAACAAAGTGTTAAGTGAAGCGGCGCATTCTTAGAGTGTGCCGTTTTTCAATAAATAAATATTGAATAACAGCAAATGAACACCATATGAAGGTGAGAAGAAACAAGCAAGAGGGGTCCAGATATGGAAGTTTTATTTATTGTTCTCGCCGTTGTGGCGTTAATACTGATCTTACAGGCGGTAAAAGTGGTTCCGCAGGGGTTCAACTACACAATTGAGCGGTTTGGCCGCTATACGCAGACACTGTCGCCAGGGATGACCTTTGTGATCCCGATCTTCGACCGTATTGGGCGCAAGATGAACATGATGGAAACCGTGCTCGACGTGCCGCGTCAGGACGTGATCACGCGTGACAATGCGATGGTGACCTGTGATGCTGTTGTCTTCATTCAGGTGATGGACGCGGTTGCCGCAGCCTATGAGGTCAACAATCTCACCCATGCCATCGAAAATCTCGCCCTGACCAATATTCGGACGGTGGTCGGATCTATGGATCTCGACGAAGTCTTGTCCAATCGGGATGACATCAATGCACGGCTTCTGACCGTGATCGATCAGGCGACCAATCCTTGGGGCGTGAAAGTCACCCGGATTGAGATTGCTGATCTGTCCCCACCGGCTGATATTACCGAAGCCATGACCCGCCAGATGAAGGCCGAGCGGCTCAAGCGTGCGGAGATTTTGACAGCCGAGGGCGACAAGCAAGCGGCAATTCTAAAAGCTGAAGGATTGAAGCAATCACAAATCCTCGAAGCGGAAGGCCGCCGTGAGGCAGCGTTCCGGGATGCTGAAGCGCGTGAGCGTGAAGCCGAAGCGGAGGCCAAAGCGACCGCGATGGTGTCCGAAGCGATCTCGCGGGGTGACGTCAATGCAATCAACTACTTCCTCGGCCAGCAATATGTCAGCGCGTTCGAGAAGCTTGCATCCTCAAACCAGCAGAAGACCGTGATTATTCCTGCCGAATTCTCGTCAATCATTGGTTCGATTGCGGGGATCAAGGGCCTGACCGATGCCGCTGGCTCAAACAGCCCGCCGCCTGCACCACGGGCACCGCAGCCTCCACGTCGGCCTGCAGCTCCGCCCGCTGGCAGCGTGCCACCAGCTGGCACCCGCAACTAACAGAGACGCCAGCTTCGGCCCACTCAAACCGAAGCTGGCATATCAAGGAAAGGATTGAATATGGAAAGCATAGTTGATTTCTTCACGCCCCTGGAGGCTTGGCATTGGCTGGCCATGGGGTTGATCTTGATCGGGATTGAAATGGCGATAGGCACCTTCGATCTCCTGTTCATCGGTATCGCAGCATTACTGACGGCGCTTTTGAAGCTGGTCATTCCGGGTATGGGTTGGGAAGCGCAGATGGCAATCTTTGCCGCCGCCGCTGTAACGCTGGTTATCCTCGGACGGACAGTGTTCGCAAATATCAGGCGCGTTGATAACAAGCGACCAATGCTGAACGACCGTATGGCTCGCATGATCGGATCGCGCGGCATGGTGGTTGGCGATTTTGCAGCGGGAACCGGACGGGTGAAAATTGGCGATACCGAATGGCTCGCCCATGGCGTCGACGGCGCTGACCTGAAAGACGGAACCACGGTGCTCGTCGATAGCGTGGACACGACTTCGGTGACGGTGAAACCCGCCTAAGGCGCTATCACGCAAATCGAAAATTCAGGAGGCCGGAGCAGAAATGTTCCGGCCTTTCTGTTTGGCGGCTATGTGACCGAGTAGACCTCGAAATATGATCGCTGTGACGGCATAAATGAATGCAGACGAAACAACGCCCTCGACCAGAGTGTTGTGAGCCGCCAGACCGGCGATCGTGCCATAATTGACATAAAATTGGAGAACCAGACCTGCGATGTATACGATTGGACCATCGATCAACCCTGCCAATGCAAAGGCGATCCACCCCGTTCTTTTCATACGTCGCAGCACAATGTAAATGCCAGTGAAAACGAGCGATGTCGCGGCCAGTTGAATTGCATATATTCCGAGCAATGCCGGATGGAAGAGCCCGCTCAACGGTTCGAGAAGAAGGCGAACGCTGCCCCGTGTTCCATTAAAGAGAATGAAGATCAGGCTCGCAGAATTGGCTGCGACAAAAGCCAGCGCGCCGATGAAAGTTGAAACAATAGTCAGCAATAGGCCTGAGCCTGCGCAGAGCAAGGCAACCGGCGTAAACCGCATATCTGCGGGCAAGTTGGGCCTGTCGTATAAATGAGCATACCAGCTCGCGGGAAAGCCCTCGGGATTGCCCTTATTGCCCATAAAAATCCGGAACAAGACCGCAGCGAGCAGTCCGGTAGACATACCCAGCAGAAAATGTAAATCATTCTCGAAGCCGACACCAAGCCCGCCCTCTGTCCAATTGATGAAATAGATATAGGCGACCGTTCCGAAGAAAGCCCCTGCGAGCGCATAATGGCGTGTCCTCCAGAATCCGGATTTGATCAGGAGTGCATGGGCAGGCAGGCCAAACAAGAGCGCGATCGGCAAGGTGAAAAAGAAAGCGGCCGAGCCCAGCGCCATGCCCTCAACAAAGGTCTGCCAGGATGCACTAACAGCGCGGCCCAGAGAATAGGTCCCCTGTCTCAGCCGGTCGATCTTGTCTTGATGTTGCGGAAAAGCGGCGAACAATCCGAACAGACCCATGGCTGGATGACAGGCGATAAAAGCCGCAAAAATGGCCATGAAACTGGCGCGCAATTTTGATGTAGACGGCTTCTTCATATGTTGCTCTACGGGTGCGGCTAGAACAGGCTTCCCTGATCGCTGCCTTTGGAACGCGTTTTCGACGTCTTTGTGTCTTGCGGCTTTGAGGGCTTGGCGCGCTTGGGCGGCGGTCCATCGGTCAGCGGTGTGGCCACCATATCGCCATCGGCGAAGCTGAGCGTCATGTGCGTGGCGCTGGTGGCGGCGTCCGCGCTGCGGATCAATCGGCCATCTTCGGCGCGGATCAGGGCAAAGCCGCGTTCGAGCGTGGCTTCATGAGAGAGCGTGCGAAGGAGTTTGCCAGCCGCCGTCAACCTGTCCGACTTGCGCTCGACCACACGATTGAGCGCTGGCCGCGCACGCACAGCAATGTCGCGCAGGCGTTGGCGACGGCGGCGCAGATCTGCGGGCAGGGCTTCGGGGCGGAGTCGCGCACTCACGCGCGTCAGCGCCATGCGCTTACGATCCACCGCGCCAAGCAGCCCCCGTTTGAGCTGCGCATCAGCATAGTCAAATCGCTGGCGCTTCGGCGTGAGAATAGCATCGGCACGTGGCAGACGCGCGGCGCGCAGGCGGTCTCGCCCCTGTTTGGTGCGTGTCAGCAGCGCCCGCTTCAGCCGCGCGCCATATTCTTCAATGGCAAGCGCAAGATCAGCCCGCACCGGCACCGCAATCTCGGCGGCGCCTGTGGGGGTCGGCGCCCGCGCATCCGAGACATAATCGATCAACGTCGTATCGGTCTCATGGCCGACCGCCGAGATCAGCGGTATCTCACTCTCGAAGGCCGCACGCACGACGTTTTCCTCGTTAAACGGCCACAGGTCTTCAATCGACCCGCCCCCGCGCCCGACGATCAATACGTCCGGTCGGTCAGTCTCTGTCATCGCGTTAAAGCCACGAATACCCGCTTCAATTTGCGCAGCAGCCAGATCGCCCTGGACCAGCGCTGGCCAGAGAATGACCCGTGCCGGAAATCGATCAGCTATGCGATGGAGAATGTCCCGGATCACCGCGCCCGTCGGACTGGTAACGACCCCAATTGTGCGCGGTAGAAACGGCAGAGGCTTTTTGTGTTGTTCATCGAACAAGCCTTCGGCAGCGAGTTTTTTCTTGCGTGCCTCCAGCAGCGCCATCAGCGCACCCGCACCCGCAGGCCGCATCGAACTGGCCAACATCTGATAATTCGACCGCCCCGCATAGATCGAAAGCTTACCTTCGGCAATGACCTCCAAACCTTCTTCGGGCCGAAAAGACAATGCGTTCACTTGGCCTTTCCACATCACGGTGTTGAGCACCGCTTTATCATCCTTGATGTCGGCATACATATGGCCCGAACGCGCAATCGTGACGCGGCCAAGCTCGCCGCGCACGCGGACATGGTCGAAATTCGTTTCGATGGTGCGCTTGAGGCTGGCCGACAGTTCGGAAACGGTCAGCTCTGGCTGGTTTGAAGCAGGTGAGTCGGTCATTCAGCGTTTCTACAGGACGATCGGTCCCGCGTCATTTGCTTTTCCATGAGATGTTTTCGCAATCAGCCGTGTTTGTGGGGTTGATCTCGGTCGTGCCTGGGCGCATCAAACGGTTCATGAATATTCTGTTGATCGGGTCGGGCGCCCGCGAACATGCCCTTGCTTGGAAAATGGATCAGTCCGCGCTGGTCGACGTGGTCCACTGTGCCCCGGGCAATCCGGGCATCAATGAGATTGGCCCCTGTTTCGATGTGGCCGCTGACGATATTGACGGGCTTGAGAAGCTGACTTTGCAAATCGAGCCGGATCTCGTGGTCGTTGGGCCAGAAGTGCCGCTGGCGCTAGGATTGGCCGACAGACTCCGCGCGCGCGGTTTTGATGTGTTTGGTCCAAGCGCAGAGGCAGCAAGGCTTGAAAGTTCGAAAGGCTTCTCCAAAGACGCGATGGACAAATACGGGGTGCCAACCGCCCGGTTCGGACGTTTCAAGGATGTTCTGGAAGCCAGGGCCTTCCTTGACACAATGCAAGCGCCTTACGTGCTCAAAGCCGATGGGCTTGCCGCGGGCAAGGGCGTTGTGATTGCGCAAAGCCGAGACGATGCTGAAGCCGAGATCGAAGCCATGCTAACGGGCAAGTTCGGGGACGCCTCCAGCGAGCTTGTGATCGAAGAGTTCATGCAAGGCGAAGAAGCCAGCATCTTTGTCATGACAGATGGTGAAGGCGCGCTTTATCTCCCGGCCGCTCAGGATCATAAATGTGTCGGCGAGGGGGACACGGGTCCAAACACGGGCGGGATGGGCGCCTATGCGCCTGCGCCCATTATCGACGCCAATATGCTCGAGCGCGTCAAAACCGAGATCGTCGAACCGATGCTCGCTGGTATGGCGGCAGACGGGATGCCCTATCAGGGTGTTCTCTATGTCGGGATTATGGTCACAGATCAGGGGCCGAAAGTGGTCGAGTTCAATGCCCGCTTTGGCGATCCCGAATGTCAGGTTTTGATGGCGGGCTTAACTGGCGACATCGTGCCCGCGCTTCTGATTTGCGCAACCGGAGGCCTGAAGGGAAATGAAGCGGCATTCAGTGCACTGATGGACCTGGACGGCTTCCAACCAGCGGCGACGATTATTCTGGCAAATGAAGGGTATCCAGGCAGCTATGCCAAAGGTGCGGCGATCAAAAATATCGAGCAGGCAGGCGCGCTGGAAGGTGTCGAAGTTTTCCACGCAGGTACCGATATAGACAGCGCGGGAGCCCTGATCGCAGTCGGCGGCCGGGTCCTGGCGATGACAGCAACAGGGGCCGATTTTGAACAGGCTTTCACAAGAGCCTACAGAGCCGTTGATCTTGTAGATTGGCCGAGCGGGTTTTGCCGACGCGATATTGGTTGGAGGGTGCGCAAGTGATGGGTGAGACGGATCTTGATAAACTCGTCTCTGGTCTGACGGTCTTCCGTCATGAGGGAGTTTGGGAGTTCGTAAGTGGGACTCAGTCGGAAGTGTCCAGCGCTGTCATGAAATTTAAAGAACGCGAAGGTTGGACACACATCGTTCCAGCCGCAAAAACAGCTGCGGAAAACAAAAGATTTTCATGGCTTGAACTCGCCGTTCATTCAGACCTGAATGCGGTAGGATTTCTGGCAATTATTGCGAAAACATTAGCGGATGAACAGATACCTTGCAACGCTGTAGCTGCTTGTTTTCATGATCATATTTTTGTTCCAGAGACGATGGCGGACCGAGCCGTTTCTGCGCTGGAGAAACTTGCCCGCAGCCAATGACACCGCTGTCGTTTTTCAATCGCGATCTGTGGCAATAATATCAATCAAAAAAGCTTGGCATGTTTTCCGCATTAAAGGGCTGGTCAAGGACGTCTCTTTGCGCTGCAAGAGTGTAAAGATTGTCTGCGCATTGGGGATAATCTTTTCGGATTATTGGTCTTCATCAGCGACTTTATTTGGGATTTTACGCATGTCAGGAAATGCTTCAGAGCTTAGTGATCTGGGAATTGCACCGAGCGAGATTAGGAAAAACTGGAACGAGGTTCGGCTCTATGAGCGCGCCGTCGCAGATGGTGAGGCAGAGGTCGCCAAAGGCGGTGCTCTTCTCGTCAAGACAGGCTTACACACGGGGCGTTCGGCCAAGGACAAATTCACCGTCCGGGATGAAACAACCGAAAACACGGTCTGGTGGGACAACAATGAATCTATGACGCCAGCGCAGTTTGATGCTCTGTATGCCGATTTCCAGTCACACCTCGAAGGCAAAACGCTCTACATGCAACAACTCTTTGGCGGTGCCGATCTGGATCATCGTCTTCCGGTTCGCGTAATCAATGAGTTCGCCTGGCATTCCCTTTTCATCCGGCATTTGCTGCGTGTTCCTGAAGCGAGCGAATATGACGGCTTTGCGCACGAATTTACGATCATTAACTCGCCATCTTTTCGCGCTGATCCTGAACGTCATGGTACGGTCTCTGAAACGGTGATCGCGGTGAACATCGCCAAGCGTATCGTCCTTATCGGCGGGACCAGCTATGCGGGCGAAACCAAGAAGTCAGTCTTTACCATTCTCAATTATTTGTTGCCGACCAAAGGCGTTATGCCAATGCATTGCTCTGTCAATTGCGGCGGTGATGACAATGCAGCGATCTTCTTCGGCCTGTCTGGAACGGGCAAAACAACGCTGTCCGCTGACGCCAGCCGAACCCTGATAGGCGATGATGAACATGGCTGGTCTGAAAACGGTCTGTTCAATTTTGAGGGTGGGTGCTACGCCAAGATGATCAATCTGTCGCCCGAGAACGAGCCGGAAATATATGCGACGACGAGCATGTGGGGCACCGTGCTCGAAAATGTTGTCATGGACCCTGAGACCCGTGAACTTGATTTTTTCGACAACACGCTGGCGGAAAACTCGCGCGGCGCGTATCCCATCTCCGCGATTGAGAACGCGTCTGTTACGGGGCGTTGTGGTCAACCGAAAAACCTGATCATGCTGACCGCTGACGCTTTTGGCGTTATGCCGCCAATCGCCAAGCTCACGCCGGCTCAGGCCATGTACCACTTCCTATCGGGATATACGGCGAAAGTCGCTGGCACAGAGAAAGGCGTGACCGAACCGACCGCAACATTCTCGACCTGTTTTGGCGGGCCGTTCATGCCGCGTCATCCTTCCGAATACGGCAACCTGTTGCGCGAACTGATCGCCAAATACGACGTTAATTGCTGGCTTGTATCGACCGGCTGGACCGGTGGCGCTTATGGCACAGGCCACAGAATGCCGATCAAAGCCACCCGGACCTTGCTGAATGCCGCGCTCGATGGCTCCTTGCTCAAGGCAGATTTCCGCACCGATGAGACGTTCGGCTTTGAAGTGCCTACCGCGCTACAAGGTGTCGATGCGGCCATCCTCGATCCCCGTTCGACTTGGGCTGATGGCGCAGCTTATGACGAACAAGCCGCAAAGCTGGCTGACATGTTCATCGAAAATTTTGCGGTCTACGAGGCCCATGTCGATGCAGATGTACTCGCAGCGGCACCAAAATCGAAGGTTCCGGCCTAACTGGCAGCGTCATCTCCCTTGCAGACTTGGAATGGCCCGATTGGAAAATCTCCAGTTGGGCCATTTTACGTGCGGGATAGACAGACGCCGCCGCAAAGTAAGCATTGCGGTGGCATCGATGTCGGCTAAACTATGCGCAATAGAACAGGCGAGGATGAAATGACCCAGAACGCAACGGCTCAAGAATTATTTACCGGAACAAAGGATGTGGCCGAGAGCCATCGTTTCGAAGAGGCAAATCTGGTTGCTTGGATGGAAGCCAATGTCGCCGGATATGAAGGCCCGCTCACCGTCCGTCAGTTCAAGGGTGGTCAGTCAAATCCAACCTATCAACTTGTCACGCCCAACAAGAAATATGTCATGCGGCGCAAACCGCCGGGCAAATTGTTGCCAAGCGCTCACGCAGTCGACCGCGAATTCCGCATTATTTCTGCGCTGCATCCGCTCGGTTTTCCGGTCGCAAAACCATATGCGCTGTGTGAAGATGAGAGCGTCACCGGTACGATGTTTTACGTCATGGACATGGTTGAAGGGCGCATCCTATGGGACGGCACGTTGCCCAGCATGGAGCCATCAGAACGGCGGGCCATCTACGAGGCCAAGGTCAAGACATTTGCCGACTTGCACAATGTTGACTGGCGCGCAGCGGGCCTTGAAGGCTTTGGCAAGGAGCAGGACTATATCGCTCGCCAGACACATCGCTGGACCAAACAGTATCAAGCCTCTGAAACCGCCAAAATCGAGGAAATGGATCGGCTGATCGAATGGCTGCCAAAGAACATTCCACCCGGTGACAAGACCACAATTGTCCATGGTGACTACCGTCTCGACAATATGATCCTGCATCCAACCGAGCCGCGCGTGATCGCCGTGCTCGACTGGGAGCTATGCACACTGGGTGATCCGCTTGCGGACTTTTCATACCATTTGATGAATTGGGTCATGCCCAGTTCCGATCCGGGGCGCGGTGCTCTAGTTGATATTGAAGATTTGAAAGCCCACGGCATTCCAACAATGGAAGAATATGTCACGCTGTACTGCCAACACACAGGGCGCGATGGCCTTCCTGAGTTGAACTATTACTTCGCCTATAATGCGTTCCGTCTGGCGGGAATTTGTCAGGGAATTGTCGGCCGCGTGCGCGACGGGACCGCCAACAGTTCTGAAGCCGCCAGCATGGAAGCGCGGGTGAAACCTCTTGCCATGTTTGCAGCTGACTGCGCGCGCAAGGCGGGCATGGAAGGCTAGCGGCCCTCGTGAAAATCAGCGATCGGCATGACACCTTCCTTCACCGCTATGCTTTTGTCCTGAGTGATGATCCGGCACGCCTGGATATAGATTGGGTCGTGGACCAATTGAGCCAGATGTATTGGATGAAGGGCGAGCCAAAAGAGCGTATTCATCGTGCGATCAAAGGCGCACATCCATACGGATTTTATGCGCCCGACGGTGCGCCAGCGGGCTTTCTAAGCGTGCTTTCGGATGGTGTTTACAATGCGCGCCTCAGCAATCTTTTCGTGATCCCCGAGCATCAAGGACGCGGGCTTGGCCGTTGGATTATGGCGACGCTCCTGCATTCATCGCAGTTTGCAAAGGTCAGAAAATGGCAACTCGCGACAGATGATATGCACAATCTCTACAAACGCTTCGGCTTCGAAGTTTTCGAGGGCCATGGTGAATTCATGACACTGACCCGCAAAACACAAACTCGAAAGGAACCGCCATGAAGGGCCTGATCTACCGCGACGCATTCGACATCGAATACGCTGATGCCCCCGAACCGACACCAGAAGATAGCCGCTCGGCAATTGTTAGAGTGAGCGCCTGCGGAATTTGTGGATCCGATCTACACATCTATCAGGGCCATGGCTTTTCCGATGAGCCGGGATATTGCGTTGGCCATGAAGCGGTTGGCGAAGTGGTTGAGACTGGCAGCGCCGTCAGCCGGTTCAAATCGGGTGACAAGGTCATGATTTCAGCAGCAGTTGGTTGCGGAACATGTCCCGCTTGCATGGCCGGCAAGGTTACCCATTGCCAAACGCGGGGTGGGCGTTGCTATGGACTGAATCATGGGCTGCAGGGCGTGCAGGCTGAATATGCCATGGTCCCGGTAGCAGATTTCGGGCTTGCGAAAATCCCCGACGGGATAAGCGAGGATCAAGCCCTCATGCTGACCGACAATCTGCCAACCGCATGGTTCGGGTTAAAAAATGCGGACATCAAGCCCGGTGACCGCGTGGCCATTGTCGGCTGTGGCCCGATTGGCCTGATGGCGGTGCAGGGCGCTTTCGTAATGGGAGCGTCTGAGGTGTTCGCGATTGATCTCGTGGCCGAACGCCGCGCTATGGCGGAGACACTGGGCGCAACCGGGCTGGATGCGAACGAAGCCGCTGGTGTGATCGCTGAACGGACCAGTGGCCGGATGGCAGACAGGGTTGTCGAATGTGTCGGGGCGGATGCAGCGATTGAACTGTCACTGAAACTCGCCCGCTCGGCGGGGACCGTGTCCTGTATCGGGGTTAATCAGAATATGGCTTTTAAATTTCCTATGGCTTTGGCCTTCATTAAGGGGCTGACGTTTCGCACCGGGACATGCTCGGTGCCAGAGCACTGGGGCGAGCTGACGTCCTTGATTCAAGCTGGAAAACTAACCCCTGAAATGACGATTTCGCATCAGATGAAGCTTGAGGACGGGGCCGAAGCCTACCGTTTGTTCAATGCCAGAGAGAACGGAGCAATGAAGATGGT
The DNA here is from genome assembly GCA_964567455.1 of uncultured Hyphomonas sp. Classification (GTDB taxonomy): domain Bacteria; phylum Pseudomonadota; class Alphaproteobacteria; order Caulobacterales; family Hyphomonadaceae; genus CALLCD01. The sequence continues at coordinate 29,732 of CAZMMU010000002.1, read as the reverse complement.
GCTACGCCCTTAATCTGTTTTTAAGGGTTAACGGATTTACCTGTAGCATTAACTTTGTCGGCCTTTGCGCTGACCAGATTTTGCCATTGGGAAACTTCGTTATGTCCTTGCTGGAACGTGTGATTGTCGCGCACAGATGCCGCTCAACCCATCACTATATCGCCTTTGATGCGCTCAACCGACTTGCCAGCGAGCACAAGGATGCGTGGAAGGACCTTGTTCTCGTTCATCATGACGCACTATTACGCGGCGCGAAGGCACCCGATGCGGATTTTAAGGACTTTAAAAACCACGTATTACATGTCGGCGAGGGCGAGTGGGGCGGCGCGCGGGATGCAGCCGTGGAATGGTATGCGAACGCCGTCACGGCGCTCAAGGCGAGACGCTGGCGCGACGGGGTCTATGCGCTCGGCGTTTTGAGCCACTACTATGCTGATCCGGTCCAGCCATTCCACACGGGACAGACCGAGGAAGAAGGCGCGATCCATAGAGCCGTGGAATGGAGCATCGCCAAATCGCGTGACACGATCCTCGAAAAACTGACCGAAAAGGGCTATCCAACCGTCAAGGCGAACAAGGGTATCGGATTTGTATCGGACATGGTTCGCGCAGGGGCCGACCGTTCGCACAAGCATTACCAGACCTTTATCGACCACTACAACATCCACGCAGGCGTCAAAGAACCACGCGCAGGCCTTGACCAGAAAATGATAGACGTGCTGGCTGATCTAGTGGGCTATGCAACATCCGGTATTGCAGTCCTATTTGATCGTGCGTTCGAAGAAGCAGGTGTTGTGCCGCCAAAGAAGCATCTGACAGTGCGTGGATACCTCACAACGCTGGACGTTCCGGTTCGTTGGATCGCTAGAAAGCTTGCCGACAGTAGTGATCGGCGCACTGTCGCGGCGATGTACAAGGAACTGGAGAAGACCGGGAAAGTCATCAAGCGCTTGCCATCGGACGACAAGAAAATCCGCAAGCTTCACTGCAAGCAGGTTCTGCGCAAGCCGCTCAAAGAGCTAAACGCACAGCCGCTGGGGCCACTCGGAAAGGCCCACAAGCCGCTTGCCGAATTTACCGAGCTTGCGGCAAACGCCGTTGCGGCCTTCGAAGAAACCCGCGAGCGTGCAACATCTGGTGAGAAGAAAGCCAAGACAGAAAAGCCCGCCAAAACGTCCAAACCAGCCAAAGCGAAACGCGCCGAGAAAACGCCCAAGCCTGTCAAAGCTGCAAAACCGGCGAAGCCAACCAAGGTGAAAGAGACACCAGCGTCTGAGAAACAAGACAGTTCGGCGAAATCCGCCAAGCCGAAACAGCCGAAAAAACCTGCGTCAGCGCCAGAGGCCCGTGCCGAAAAACCGACAGTGCCAGAGGCATGGAGCCGTAAGAAGTCTGAAACTGCAGAACTGCCAGCGCCTCTTGCCGAAGAGATCGAGCCTTACGAGGACACAGTGATCGAACAGGTCGAGGACAGCCCCGTTTTCGATCAGGCCAATGACGCAGAGCTGGAATTCACAGAAGAGGAACTCGCGGCGTTCGACACCAATCTAACCGATGAGAATGGCGAGGTCATTGGCAGTTCTCCCGTCGCTGATGTGGTTGCCGACCGCGACGCGCCGCCGATTGACAGCTTCTTTGATGCAGTGCCTCAGAGCAAATCAGGTGCGCGTCGCTCAGGTGGCTTGGAGCCTGAAGATCCCGTCATCGATGCGCCTTCGATTGGTCGTAAAACAGCAAAACGTCTCAACCGCGTCGGCATCTTTACGGTTCAGGACCTACTCGACGCCGATGAGGACGAGATTGCAGGCATGCTCGATGTTCGCCACATCACGCCGGACACGCTACTTGAATGGCAGGCACAGACCCAGCTTATGGTCGAAGTTCCAGGTTTGCGCGTTCACGATGCGCAGATATTGACCGGATCGGGGGTTCGCTCGGCTGAAGATCTCTCGGAGGCTTCTGCGCGGGAAATCTTTAGGTCCGCGATGGATTTTTTAACCACGGATGCTGGCTCGCGCGTGGTGCGGGATGATCACGTCTTGCACGAAGAGGAAGTCGAGGAATGGATTGATCTTGCCCGAGATGCCAAGGTCGCCTGACAGATTTTGCCTCCGGGCGGCAAATTTTCCATTGCTCCTTGCCCGAACATGTTGAACACTCCCCTGATAAGCGCTCTGAACGGGCGGTGTCATGCAAAGCGTCTGCACTGACGCAAAGGGAGATCGGCAAATGAGAAAACTGATGATAGCGGCTCTGTCTGCGGCAGCCTTCTGTTCGGCGCACGCGGCGGCAGAAGAGGTCATCGTGCACGCTGGTAAAGTGCTTGCTGTGCCGGGCGAAGGCTATCTCAATCGGCAGAGTATCCGCATCAGCGATGGCGTTATTACGGGCATCGAGGATGGCTATGTCCGTGCGCGCGATGGCGAAACGATGATCAATCTCAAAGACCAGTTTGTGCTGCCCGGTCTGATCGACAGCCATGTTCACCTGACCTCCGAGAACGGGCCAGATGCTCGGCTGAGAGCTTTGACGGATTCCGATGTCGATGCCGCTTTGTTTGGCGCAGAAAACGCCTATAAAACCTTGCTGGCAGGCTTTACCGCAGTGCAGGACGTTGGCGGCTCGAATGAAGCAGTGTTTTCTTTGCGCGATGCGGTGCGGCGTGGCCGCGTACCAGGCCCACATATCCGCGCGTCCGGTCGCGCGGTAACCCCGACAGGCGGGCATGCAGATGCCAATGGCTATTCGCCCGCATTGTCAGCCGTGTTTACCGGACAGAACACATGCAACGGCGTTGCCGATTGTCGCCGCGCGGTGCGCCAGACCATCAAGGACGGCGCAGATGTCATCAAGATTACCGCAACAGGCGGCGTCTTGTCGAACACGGCGGCGGGCCTCGGTCAGCAATTCTTTGATGATGAGCTTGAAGCCATTGTCGAGACGGCGCATTCCATGGGCCGTAAAGTCACCGCCCACGCCCACGGCAAGGCAGGCATCGAAGCGGCCCTGCGCGCTGGCATCGATTCCATCGAGCACGGCACCTATCTCGACGACGAAACCATCGCGTTTTTCAAGGAAAACAATGCGACGCTCGTGCCCACAGTGATTGCCGGTGTTACCGTCACCGGCTGGGTCGACGAGGAATGGTTGCCCGCGCCCTCGCGCGCGAAGGCAGGCATTGTCGGCCCGCTCATGCTCGATATGCTGACCCGCGCCCACGCTGGCGGCGTGCGCGTGGCATTTGGGACCGATACAGGTGTCTCGGCCCATGGCACAAATGCCGATGAGTTTCCGCTCATGGTCCAGGCCGGTTTTACCCCAGAAGAAGCCATTCGCGCTGCAACAGTAACAGCATCCGAGCACATCGAAATGGACGCGCAGATCGGCACACTGGAAGCCGGTAAGATGGCGGATATGATCGCCGTCGACGAAGACCCGCTGGACGCGATCGAGGCGCTGCTTGACGTCGATTTCGTGATGAAAGGCGGCGTGGTCTACAAGGACGAGTAGGTTTCTCCCCCTCCAAAATGGGCCTCATGGAACCTGAACGCTGCCAAAGTAGCTGCATATCAAGCCGCGTCTTGTGCGTAAGCTGCTTTGACATTTGACGAAAATATTACGAAATTGGCGCATAGTGTCGAAACAGCTTGTTACGGCAAATGGCTAAAGGGGAAGTATTATGGGGTCCAGTATAATGAGACGGTCGGTATTGACGATGGTTCTGCTAGGAGCGGCGGCGTGTGGGCAGGCGACTGATCACAGCGTTCAAACCGGTCAGACAGATGCGTCGATTTGTGTTCCTGCTCCAGAAACGGGACAGTATTTCGTCTTCGAGGGCGGCAAATTTGTCCCGACAACTGCGCCAAGTGCCGAGATTGTGGAACGGGTTGTCGTCCAGCAGGCCGAACTTGACTGGGCGGAAGAGGTTGAAGACCAGTTCCCCGGGCTCGGCTATAGTTGGATGGGGCTGAATGTACGCCGGAACACAGCGACCCTGATCGGCGTTGCGCCCGATGCGGTCACCAAGGAAGCAGCCTTTACGGCGGGCGAAGTGGTCATCCGTTCGAACCCGAATGGCGCAGACTTGAACATCATTGATGGCATTTCCGTTGAAGGCGGAGAGGCTGGTGTCGGCGCCGCACTGGCTAATCTGGACGATTTACCTTCGCTTGAAGCCTGTCAGAAAGCTTTTGTCGACACCATGAATGGCCGCAATGTCGAGTTTGCGGTTGGCAGTGATGTGATCAAGCCGGCCAGCGCCAGATTGCTGGATGCCGTGTCTGGTGTGGCCTCGCTGTGTTCAGCTTATGATGTCGAAGTTGGCGGTCATGCCGACGCGCGCGGAGACGATACCGCAAACCTCGTCTTGTCACAGGATCGCGCCAATTCCGTCCGCACTTATCTCGGCACCAAAGGTGTCGACATATCGAAAATTTCAGCAGTTGGTTATGGCGAAACGCAGCCGCTCGACACGAGCGGAACCGAGGAGGCAAATCGCCGGAACCGCCGGACCGAGTTTACCGTCAGAGCGCGCTAGTCCGCCGAGAACCTGACAATCAGCCCCTGATCAGGGGCAACCGAGCCTGCAAGCGTGTCCTGCCACGCTTTGACAAGTCCGGTCCGCGCATCAATGTGCTGTATGGTCAGCAAGTCTGTCATGACCGGATAGAACGCGCGCATGTCCGCGTTAAGCGCTGTACCCATCTCCTTTGGTCCCATCCGTTTGGCGCAGATTTCTGCGTGTCCGGGCGCGAAGAAAACCTCGTTGGCAATATCGCCGCTATTGGGCACATCCGGACTGGTCTGCGTAGGTAGGTCCGCGCCCCGCGGCGCGTCCCAATCGGTAGCGCCTACTTGCAGGTGTGCAGCCAGTTTTCCGCCAAGCGCTTCTGCCAGTGGCGTCCGCATTGCCGGATTGCCGCGAATGTCAACATGGATCGCGTGGCCGGCATCGACGATGGCGCCCATATCGTCATAGGTTGCGACATGATCATATAGTCCGCTCGCCTCAGTGAAGGCCTTGTTGCTTGCCGACGTAAGCCCCGTCAGCGTCAATCCGCTACGCTTACGCGCTGCGCTTGCATAAGCCAGAGACGTCTTTGCTGACGCACTTGAGACAATCACATGCGCTGGCGGTGCCTCCCGTTCCATCAGGCAGTCATCAATCAGCCAGCCTGTTGCATAGAGCGGGCGAACCAGCATCTGTGCGTCTTCGAACGCCGCGTCATACACACTGTCATTCTCGATGAAATGGTAGACATTATAGAAGCTTGGTAGAGGCACACGGTGAGCAGAAACATCGGTGAAATTGAGCGGGTTCAGCTTTGACGGCGTGACGACCAGATCCGTTGACGCGGGCAGATAGCCGTAAACACGCTGGCCCTGTTTGACCCCTTCGGCCTTGCTTTCGGCGACATGGGCAAAGCCCCAGAACGGGACGCGGCCTTTCGTCTCGTCTCCGGTCGGGAAGAAATTCCAATAACCCGCAAAGTCCGCAAACGCGGCATAAGTGATATTATTAGCCGTCAAGGCAAAGGCCTCGACGCGAAGCCGAACTTCGCCATCCTGAAGCGCGGGCGTTTCATGCTCGCGCCATTCAATATCTGTTAAGTCGGTTTTTGAAATGATCAGATCGGCGCTTGGCATAGGAGTGTCCTTATGGGTGTCTCAGGTATCAGGTTCTTTTGGTAAAGGCAGAAATTCGATCACGTGCATCGGGGCCTAGGCCTTCATTCTCGGTCACCTCCCATTGCAGTCCGGCATCGATCGGCCAATTGTCTGTGGCTTCGAGCAAACGCTTATTAGCTGCATGGGAAAACGCTGAATTGGCAAGTATCGCGCGTGCCATCGTCTCGGCCTCGTCGAAAACGGTGGCTTCGGGGAATACCATCTCGCAAAGACCCGCGGCCAACGCTGCATCAGCCCGTAAAGTTTCCGCCGTAAACATAAGTCGCTTCGCCGTAGATATCCCGACGCGGCGAGGCAGACGCTGGCTCATACCCCAGATCGGGGTCAATGCCCATTTGGCGTGTGTATCGGCGAATTTTGCGCTGTCCGCCGCGATGATGAAGTCCGCCGCAAGCGCAACTTCCAAGGCACCGGTATAACAATGGCCATGCACGACCGCGATCACGGGCTTTGGCAGTTTTTCAAGCAGCCGAAGGGTCTCCGAATGCCATCCGGGCGAGGGCACAGCCTCACCCCCGGCAATGTCGCCCAGATCATGCCCGGCGGAGAAACACCGACCCGCCCCGCGCAGGATGACGCAAGCAACACTATCATCCGATTTGAGTGCGATTGCATGATGGCGTAGCTCGCCGAACATCTCGACGGTCAGCGCATTAAGCTTGTCAGGCCGGTTGAGCGTTAGGGTGGCAAGACCATCCTTGTCCTCGCGCAGGACCGTGCTCATTGACCTGCGCCAAGATCAATTTCGAGATTTGCGATGGCGTGGACAAAATTATTCGGGGCCAGTTCTGTTTTACCTGTCCAGCGAATATCGGGGAAACGTTGCAACATATTCCGATACGCGCATTCAAGCTGCATATTGGCGACCTTCTGTCCTATGCAAACATGCGGGCCAAGGCCGAACGCCAAATGCTCGCGGGCGTTCTCGCGAGCGATGTCGAATGAGTCCGGATTGGCAAACTTGGCGGGATCGCGATTGGCCGCGGGATAATACATCAGCACCTTGTCGCCTTCGGCGAGTTTCTGGCCGCCAAGCTCGGTATCTTCTGCCACGGTGCGGCGCATATAGGTCACAGGGCTGACCATGCGCAGGGCCTCGTTGACGAAATTCTTAAAGAGGTCCGGATTGGCCACCAGCTTCGCGCGCTGATCCATATTCTCGGTGAGCAGCTTCATAGTGCCAGACAGCGAATTTCGGGTCGTATCATTGCCCGCAAAAACGATGAGCAGCCAGGAGCCGTCCAGAAATTCGTCAGACAACAATTCGCCATCAATTTTGACATTGGCAATCGCGCTGAGCAAATCATTCTGCGGGTCTTTGCGGCGCTTCTGAAGCAGATCGCGGCCAAAATCGAACAGCGCCTGTATCTCGCCCATAAACGCCATAATTTCTTCTGGCGTGACATTGCCAAGGCCCTCCTGCTGGGCCTGATAGGACGCCATTTCGAGGAAGTGCATCCAGTGGACGAGCTTTGGCCGATCCGCAGCGGGCACACCCAATATTTCGCACAAGGTAAACAGCGGCAGTTCGGCAGAGAAGCTCTCAACCATATCGATCACCGGCCCTTTTTTGACCATCTCGTCGAGCAGATAGTTGACGTGAGCATCAACCTTCTTGCGCAATTCTTCGACGAATCCGGCACGGAAATATTGCATATGCTCCATACGGAGTTCCGTGTGATGAGGGCGATCGAGGCAAATCATGGTGTTGAGCGCGGCACCGTGAAGCAGCGGGTGGCGGGGGGCATCGTCAAGCCCGTATGACTGCATAATGCCGCCGCGCTGGGACGAGAAAACCGTGGGGTTCAGTTCGACCTGTTTGACAAGATCATAGCTGGTCAGCGCCCAGAAGCCAGCGCCAAACTCTTCCGGGTGCCACATGATCGGCGCTTCGCGACGCATCTGGGCGAAGGCATCAAACGCATAGCCACCATTTGCGACATAGACGGTCGGGTCGGCCAAATTGATTGGCGGCTTCAGGTCGTAAATGGGTGTGTGGCTCGGACCGTCGGCCAGTTTTTCGGACTGATAGGTTTCGCTGACATTTTGAAGTCCCATGGATATATCTCCTCAAACTCTAACGACTTATGGTTAGCGGCGTCCGCCTTTCCGGTTTGGTCGCCTGCGATTTGAAGGCTTATTATTAGAGCGATTGCCGGTACGTTCAAACCCTGCCCCAGAGGAAGGGATCAGATTTGTGTCCGGCAGCAACGCACCGAGCGTGTCAATGAGCGTGGGTCTCGGGATTTCGACCACGGAGCCGGGCGTCAACTTGCCCAGCTCAAACGGGCCATAAGAGATGCGAATGAGCCGGTTCACCTTCATTTCAAGCGCTTCAAGCGCGCGGCGGACCTCGCGTTTCTTGCCTTCTTTGAGGCTCACATTCAGCCAGCTATTGGCGCCGGTCTGACGCTCGAGGTTTGCCGCAATCGGGCCGAACACATCCCCATCAACAGTAATGCCGTTTTTCAGCGTATCGAGCTTCTCCTGCGTGATGCGGCCATGCGCACGCGCGCGATAAGTCCGCTCGAACGCATTGGCAGGCAGTTCAAGGGCGCGCGCCAGTTCGCCATCATTGGTCAGAAGCAGAAGGCCCTCCGTGTTCAGGTCGAGCCGGCCAATGGTCACCGTACGCGGTAAGTCCTTGGGCAATTCCTGAAAGATCGTCGAGCGGCCCTCAGGATCAGAATTGGTGGTCAACAAGCCCGCAGGCTTGTGATAGCGCCAAAGCCGCGTTGGCTCAGGTGGGCGAATGGTCCGGTCGTCAACTTTGATATGTTCGCGGCCCGTAACCTTGAACGCTGGCGAATGGAGCCTCTGGCCATTGACCGAGACTTTGCCAGCCTCGATCAGCGCCTCGCAGGCGCGGCGCGAAGCGACGCCGCATCGGGCGAGGTATTTGGCAATCCGTTCGCCTTCGCTCCAATCCGGCTCGGTCGGTATGTGCTGGCGTTTGGCTTTGCCGGATTTTCCGGCGGGCTTGCGCGCTGGGCCCGTCTCGCGACGCTCCGTCATGGCAATCTCTCAATTCTTCAGACTGGTGATCCGTGCTTTATACGCGGTTTCCATCTCGGCGAAAGCTTTGTCTATGTGGTCGAGCTTTGCGGCGCGGCTGAGATAGTTTGAACATTTCAACGCATTCGGAAAGCGACCCATGCCATACCAGTCCGCCAGATGCGGGACGTAGAACAGGAATGGCGCAAGCGCGAGATCGGCGACAGACAGGCTGTCACTGGCCGCATAGACTGTGTTGGCTGCAAGGTACTGCTCGGCAAAGCCAAGCCCCTTATTGAGCGCATTGAACGCGATGACCCGTTGATCGACGCGCAAATCCTCGCGCATGCCGGCAATAAGTGTCAGAAAGTGCGGCGCGATATAGAGGTCAGCGATCCGCGCCAGAAGGCGCGCCGTGGCGCGGGCCTCTGGCGTTTCAGGTAGAAAGGCAGGGGCGGGCACCAGATCATCGAGATAGTCAACAATGATCTGGCTTTCAGGCAAGACAAAGCCGTCATGCTCAAGGATCGGAATTTGTCGCATGGGAGCAAGCTCGCCAAGAGCATCTGTACCGCCGAATGTTTCGACCAGTTCGGTGCTTTCAAGCAGGCCCTTGGCGCGCAGAGCGAGTTTGGCCCGCTGGCCGAACGGGGAGAGATTGGTGGTGTGGAGTTTCAGGGTCATCCGGCGCGCCTCAGAACAGCTGGCCGATAAGGGACAAGATCATGCCGCCGACGACGATCTCGAGCAGCACCCAGTAACGGTTGATACCGCCTTGGCCATTTTCTTGCGTATCGAGCACCATGGATGCCAGCCGGGCAAAGGCGGCCCCGAACCATGCCATAGCGATCGGCAAGATGGCGAAAACGCTCGCGGTCGGCGGTAGTTGGGTCACACAGACCATTGCCGTGGTGTGGATCATGAAGAACACGCCGCCAAATGTCGCGCGGAATTCAGCAAAACCGCCGGGCTTGTCCGGATCAGCTTGCAGGCGAAGCGAGCTTGCAATCGCGGCGGGTCGCAAGACGGCGATCATGCCGGCAAACGCCCCGAAGCCGAGCCCGGCAAGGCATAAATAGTGAAAAATCATGGGTTTGGATTCCTTGCGTAATCAATGTCGCTTTATAGCACAGGCGGGTTCTTCGGCCAGCGCCGATGCATCCAGAACCATTGGCCGGGATTTTCGCGAATGCGGTCTTCAATGAAACGGGTAATCTCGGAGACCGTGGCAAGGGTGTCTGCGGGATGGGGTATAATCGGCTCATGCACGGTGACACGGAAGCGGCAGGGGCCTGTGCGCACCGTAGACATGGGAATGATGGGCACTTTATAGCGCGCAGCCAGACGCGTCGGGCCAGGGGCGGTCATGGCGTCATGGCCGAAGAATGGCACGGGGATACCTTCGCGGAATTTCTGATCATTCAGCAGCGCGACAGCACGACCCTCGGCCAGCGTTTTCATCAGGCGGCGGGTGCCAAGCCCTTTTGGGGCCAGAGCCTGAATGCCATAGGATTGGCGCAAGGCGTTAAGCCGCCGGTCAATGTGTGGATTGTTCAAAGCGCGATAAGTGACAAGGCAATCAAGCGGCCGATTGCAAATCGCCGAAGCCATAACCTCCCAATTGGCAAAGTGGCCGGAGATCAGGACCGCGCCCTTGTCGCTATGGGACACCGCGTCGAGCCCCTCGGGATTTATGACATCGAGGCGCGTATCTTCCGCATAGGGGTTCAGCTTGGTCAAATGCGGGAGCTCTCCGGCAGTCCGGCCAACATTTTCCCAAGCGTCGAGCGCCGTGGCGCGGACTTTCTCATCAGGCCATTCTGGAAAAGCGCGGCGCAGATTTGCAAGCGCGGTTTTGTGTTGGGAAAGGCGGGGGCCGATTTTGCGTCCAAGCCAGCCGCCAAAGTTCGACGCACGTTCCGGGCTCATCAGTGAAACGGGGAGCCAGTAGAGGGTATCCCACAACAGCGTTTCGATACGCCACTGCAAACGTTGGCCAATCGACGCGCGATCATCGACATCTGTCGGACGGGTATAGCCCTTTGGATCAGCCACAATGTCCGCCCTCGAACAATGGCAGGAGCAGCGCATCAAGCGCATCTTCATCGGTAAACACCGCGCGCACGTCAATGGTCGTAATCCCTTCGCGCATATCAGGCGAGAGGCGGACATAATCCTTGCGTGTCGTGACGAGTTGATAATCATGCGCGGCGGCCAGCGCGCGCAACCGGGCGAGGTCTCGCGGGGTATAAGTGTGGTGATCGGGAAAGCCAAATTGGTCACGGACATCGGCGCCCGAGTTACGCAAATGGTCGAAGAAACGCGCGGGCCGGCCAATGCCTGCAAAGGCAAAGAGCGGACCTTCGGGCGGCGGGGCGGTTTGGACGAGATCGGCGCGCAGAGTGGGGGCGCCGGACGTTTTCACGATAGGCGGGACGGGACCATCCCCGATCAGGATGATGGCATTCGCGCGGGCGAGCCCGACCTTCGGGGGTTCGCGCAATGGCCCCTTCGGCAGAACATAGCCATTGCCAAATGGGGCATGGCTGTCGATGACGATGAGGGATAAATCTTTTGCTAGTGAGGGGTTCTGGTGACCGTCATCCATGATAATGGCGTCCACCCCCGCCGAGATCATCGCCCGGCCACCTTGGGGCCTGTCGCGGCTGATCCAGCTGTCACCATTGGCAGATAGCATGAGCGGTTCATCGCCCACTTGGCCGGCCGTATGGATGTTTGCATCAACTTTGACCGGCCCCTTGAGCGTTCCGCCATAGCCGCGCGAAAGACTGGCGGCATGGATAGAGCGTTGGATCAGGCGGGCGCGAATGGCGTCAACAATCGGAGTCTTGCCGCTCCCGCCGCTGGTCAGGTTGCCGACGCAAATCACAGGGACTGTGAGCTTGAGCGGAGTGGTCTTTGCAATCCGGCGGGCCGTGACACCGGCGTAAGCGGCCGCAAAGGGCGTAAGCAGCATGCGGGTCATCGGCGCGGACGCACGTGATTGCGGATCAAGGCCAGCTGACCAAAAATGAGGCGCACGCAACATATCAGGGCCGCTCGATCAAGCCGGACAGAGCATCTACAGTCGCATCGAATTCGGCCTTTCCAGACTCTATAAAAAACACCAGTTTGGCCTGATCGACTCTCCTATGTGCATCGATCGACTGAATAAGAGAGTCCACATCTGTGACCGTGTGAACAAGACCAAGCGAGATGAGTTCCTCAAACAGATCGGCGAAGTTTGTTGTGTGCGGCCCTGTTATGACGGGCTTGCCTGCTTGGAGTGGCTCTAGCGGGTTATGCCCCCCAATCCCCGGTTCATACCCGCCGCCAAGATAGACAATATCCGCGTGATCATACCATCTGTCCATCTCTCCATAAGAGTCCGCGAGCAAGATGGTTGTGTCAGCGGTGAAGTCGCCACCTGCGGACCGGCGCGCATGTGCAAGCCCGGCAGCATTGAGCAGGGCGGACACTTCGCTACCGCGCTCGGCATGGCGCGGCGCGAGGATAAGGCGGGCGCCTTTCGGCGAGGCTTGAAAGGCTTCGATCAGGAGAGCCTCTTCACCGGGATGGGTCGAGGCGCCGAGCAGAGTTCGTGCAGAGCTGGCCTCTGCTTGTGCGGCGGGGGCATAATCATGGAAGGGATCGGCCTGGAGCATGGCACCGATTTTCAAATTCTTGGTTGCAGGGATGGGTCGAGCTGTCAGATCGGACAAAAGCTCGGCCGTGGCAAGATCGGTGGCATTGATGAAGTCCAGTTCAGAGAAAAGCTTGCGCGCCGAGCGGGGAAATCTGCGCCAGGTCTTGAGGGATCCGGGCGTCATCCGCGCATTGACCAAAGCTGTCCGTACACCGCGCGATTGGGCCCTGCGCAAAAGATTGGGCCAGATCTCGCTTTCGGCCAATATGAGGAGTTTGGGGTGCCAATGGTCCAGAAAGCGTTTGCCCGCCGCAGGCGTGTCGATCGGGGCCATTTGGTGTTGCGTGTTCGGCGGGAGGTTCTGGCTAACAATATCCGCGGCGGATCGGGTCTGGCTGGTCATCAGGAAATTGAGGTCAGGATGGCGTGTGTGCAGGGCACGGACAATGGCGAGCAGAAGCTTGCTCTCGCCGATGCTGGCGCCATGTAGCCAGATCATATCCCCCTGGCTCCGTGCAGGCAGGGCGCGGGCGTAACGTTCGTTCAGCCGGGCGCGGGTTTCTTTTCCAGTGCGGGCGCGTCGATAGAACCAGATCAGGATCAGCGGCGCAGCGGTAAGGGTTGCGACCCGATAAAGAAGCAAACCGAACTTCATGCGGCATCCGCTGGTTTTGACGCGGGCGCTGCCGGTTCGATATGGGGCGCACCGCATCGCGTTTCAGCCCGGACCGTGGCCTGGTTTAGTCGCTGCTCAAGCATAAGACGCATGGTCTCTGGCGAAGGATTGTCAACGAAGCTGATCACATCACCAAACACAATAGCCCCACGCGCAAATGGAAGGGGCAGCTGGAAACGATCCCATGTTTTAAGTCGCCATGAAGGCGAGGTCGCCAGCGCATAGGGCAGGATGGCGGCTTTTGTCCGCTTGGCAATCAGGATAGGGCCGAGCCCAGCGCGTTGGCGGGGGCCACGCGGACCGTCGGGCGTGATGCATAGCGCACCGCCGGATTTCAGCAGCTTGGTTGCCGCCGCAATCGCTGCGCCGCCGCCTTTGTCTTTGCCTTTGCGTTTGTTGGCTTTGGAACCGCGAATGCTTTCAAGGCCGAGATGCTGGATGGCGCGGGCGACAGGTTCGCCATCATCGGACAGCGAGATCAACATCGCCGATGGCGCACGTCGGCCCGGCCATTTGCGCATAAATTTGGTCCAGCCAGTTGGAAGGGTCAGTATGGTCGAATGCCACGCGGCAACGATAATAGCATCATGGCCGATCCAGGCGTCCCGTGCTGTCTCAAGCCCCTCAACCCGCCAACGTATCGTACGCCCGCACAGCGCCATATAAGCCCAGATGATCGCGCCCAGGAGGGCCGCAACAGGGGCGGATCTGAAAAACACCTTCATGTCCGGCAGTATAGATCGGTTTGCCACAGGCGCCAGTTGTCATTCAGGGCGATGGCAAGGAAAGTGCGGCCAAAAAAAAAACGGCCCAGCGCAAAGGCCGGGCCGTCTTGATTTGGTTTAGACCTTTGTCAGCTTGCGCTTAAGGTACGAAAACCGTGTAGACAACGTTGGCTTCGACTTCGCCAGCGCCTTGCGACAGGTCATAGCCGTTTGTGCCGCCGAGCGTGTATGTCGCGTCGAAACGGACAGACTGTTCAGCGATTGAACCCACGGTACCTGCAGTGCGCTGGGCACCAACAAACACAGGCGCTGCGCCGGTCATGGCTGCAAGCGTGTTGATCGACGTGTCAACGCCACCGATTTCGCGGCCGTCGGCGTCGAGGACGCTTGCGCCACCGGGAAGCTGTGCAGCTGAACCGAATGCCAGGCCATCATTGCCAGCTTGAGTGACACTCAGGCTGTAACCAACGTCAGCCAGCGTGAAGCCGTCTTCGGTGGTCGGAGTTGCAACTGCGTTGATGTTGAACGCGGTGTTCGAGGCAACATAGAAGCTTGAAGACTGCTCTAGGCCGTCAACAGAGATGTCTGTGTCAGCGTCGAGGTTGAATGCGCTGAAGCTATCAGTCGCGTCAAGAACGCCTGTGCTTGACTGAAGAACAGTGCCTGCGCCGTCGACAATGTTTGTCGCGCCGCCAACAGAAGCTGCGGTCGGGTTCAGTGTGCCGGTTACAACAGCGTTCACGTCTCCAGCGATCAGATCAGCGTCGCCAGCGCCAACAGCGCTGTTTATGACGAAATCAGAAACGATGGGTGCGGCGCCAGTGTCGTCGGCTCCCCAAACAATAACCAGTCCAAGTACGCGGAACTGAGGATTGTCTACGATAGAAGCTTGTGCCGGCGCACCGACGATTGCGGCCAAAGCGCCGCCAGCAAGCATAAGTTTGCGAAAATTCATGGTATTTAACTCCAACTACTTTTTGCCCGATTCAGGCTGGAAATGCCGCGCCCTTTTGAGCTGCGTCAAAGTCCTTATGCCAGTTAGAGATTTCGATATTGGTAAGGTTGGTCGCGAAAATGCGAATTTCAGGTAAGGCCTTATTTACCATATAATGAACACCAATGGCAGCGCGAGCGCCTCTGCGACACAAAGTCAGTGATTGGAATTGCGTATTGTTTTTGCATGCCGACCCGTGTTTGTGGCACTATATGGGTAGAATGAAAGACACTGCGCCATGAGACATTTGAAAGCATTTGAAGACGCCCTTGCTGGCATTCATGGTGAGGGCCGTTATCGGGTTTTTGTCGATTTGCACCGCCGGCGCGGACGCTTTCCACTCGCGACGGCGCGTTTCCCCGACCAGGAAGAAGAGCGCGAGATCACGGTCTGGTGCTCGAATGATTATCTTGGCATGGGACAAGATGAGACTGTCATCGAGGCCATGCACGAAGCGATTGACAGCTTCGGCGCTGGCAGCGGCGGCACGCGGAACATTTCTGGCACCACCCGGTTTCACGTTGATCTTGAGAAAGAACTGGCGTCGCTGCACGGAAAAACCGGCGCCTTGCTGTTCACATCAGGCTACGTCGCCAATGAGGCGACGCTGTCGACACTCGGCAAGATTTTGCCCGATCTGATTATATATTCTGATGCGCTCAACCATGCGTCAATGATCGAGGGGATCCGGCGCTCAGGCTGTGAGCGGCGGATCTTCCGGCACAATGATGTCGCTCATTTGCGGGCTCTTATGGAGAATGATCCAGCCGATAGACCGAAGCTGATTGCGTTTGAAAGTGTTTATTCCATGGATGGCGATTTTGGCCCGATCACCGATATCTGTGATTTGGCGGATGAGTTTGACGCGATCACCTATCTTGATGAAGTGCACGCTGTTGGCATGTACGGGCATCAGGGCGCGGGCGTTGCTCAGCGCGACGATGTGATGGACCGGGTCGATATTATCGAGGGGACGTTGGCGAAGGCGTATGGTGTGATGGGCGGCTACATAGCTGGCAACCAGACCATGATCGATGCCATTCGCTCAATGGCATCAGGCTTCATCTTTACGACGTCTACCTGTCCGGTCATGGCAGCAGGTGCCTTGGCAAGCGTCAGTAAGCTACGCAGTGAAGACGGCGTGAAGCTGCGCCAGACCCATCAGGCCAAAGCGGCTCAGTTGAAACGGAAAATGAAAGAGGCCGGGCTTCCCGTTATGGCGAATGAGAGCCACATTGTGCCCCTGCTGATCGGCGACCCGGAGCGGTGCAAGGCCTTGTCTGACATTTTGCTCTTCGACTTCGGCATCTATGTACAGCCGATAAATTACCCAACTGTTCCTAAAGGCACTGAACGGCTGAGGTTTACACCAAGCCCCGTCCATTCAGAAGCGATGATGGATGATCTCGTTACGGCCTTGTTGGCGATCTGGAAGCAATTGGGTATGGAAACCGCAGCATAAGGCGTATTAGCCAGTTTTCTTTTTACGGCCCAATCCGATTTCCTTGGCAAATTCGGAGCGCCGTTTGGCATAATTCGGAGCCACCATCGGATAATCGGCGGGCAAGTCCCAGCGCGCGCGATATTCTTCGGGCGTTAACCTGTACTTTGATCGCAAGTGTCGCTTCAACATTTTCAGCTTTCTGCCATCTTCCAGACAGATCAGATAATCGTTCGTGATGGACTTCGAAATGGGGACGGCTGGATCGTGTTGAGGTAGATCAGACGCATTTTTCGCATTTAGTTCCGCAAGGGTGCTGTGTACATTGCTTATAATTTCGGGAATATGGGTGGCTTGTACTGCATTGTTCGAAAGAAATGCGGAAACAATCGATGTAGTCATCGTTAGGACACTTCCGAATTCTTCGATCTTATTACTCTCAGTTGTCATAATAGTCGTACCCTGGAAATTTAATGTGATTATTACATGAAAATCGTGCAGCTGAAACGGCATTAATGCTCTGTTCATGTTGGACAGATCGGCGACAAATGTCCAGTGATAGGTTTGTTTAACGCTTGCTACGCGTTGAGGCTGGACGTAAATCATCGTCACGTACGCAACGTGACTCGAATCTTGATTAAGGACCCCATATGGCTGATTCAGCGACCACGCCCGACTTGGCTCCGGCGGCATTTTTTGGCACCGATCTGTCGCAACGTGACACGGCTGTGTTCAGCGCGATTGAGGCTGAGCAGACCCGTCAGCAGCAGCAGATTGAATTGATCGCGTCCGAGAATATCGTCTCGCAAGCCGTGCTCGAAGCGCAGGGCACTGTGCTGACAAACAAATATGCCGAAGGGTATCCCGGGCGACGCTATTATGGCGGCTGCGAATATGTAGATGTTGTAGAAAACCTGGCAATTGAGCGGGCCAAATCCTTGTTTAATTGCGAGTTTGCGAATGTGCAGCCCAATTCGGGAAGTCAGGCCAATCAGGCTGTGTTCCAAGCTTTGATCAAACCGGGCGATACAATTCTGGGCATGAGCCTCGACGCTGGCGGGCACCTGACCCACGGCGCAAGGCCAAACCAGTCGGGCAAATGGTTCAACGCAATTCAATATGGCGTTCGGCGCGAAGACGATCTGATCGATTTCGACGAAGTGGCTGCACTGGCGCGTGAACACAAACCGCAAATGATCATTGCTGGCGGCTCGGCCTATCCGCGCCAGATCGACTTTGCAAAGTTCCGGGCGATTGCAGATGACGTGGGGGCATATTTCCTTGTCGATATGGCTCATTTTTCCGGACTTGTTGCAGGCGGGCATCACTCCAATCCGCTCGATCATGCGCATGTGGCGACGACGACGACGCACAAAACGCTTCGCGGCCCGCGCGGCGGCATGGTGCTGACCAATGATGCGGCAATTGCCAAGAAGATAAACTCAGCCGTCTTCCCCGGCATACAGGGCGGCCCGCTCATGCATGTTATCGCTGGCAAGGCCGTGGCGTTCGGTGAAGCGCTGAGCGACGATTACAAAGCCTATACCGGGCAGGTCATCAAGAATGCGCAAGCATTGGCAGCGGCGGTGAAAGCGGGCGGTCTGGATGTGGTCTCTGGCGGGACCGACACGCATTTGGCGTTGATCGATTTGCGACCCAAGGGCGTTAAGGGCAATGCAGCCGAAGAAGCGCTAGAACGGGCCTTTATTACTTGCAACAAGAATGGCGTTCCGTTCGATCCTGAAAAACCAACAGTGACCAGCGGCATTCGGGTGGGCGCTCCGGCGGGCACAACGCGCGGTTTTGGCGAGGCTGAGTTTACCCAGATCGGCGATTGGATTGTCACGATCGTGGACGCATTGGCGACCGGAGGCGACACGAGCGACGTTGAAGACAAAGTACGTGGTGAAGTCAAAGCGCTGACGGCGCGCTTCCCGATCTATCAAGGCCTTGGAGGATAGCGGATGCGGTGTCCGTTCTGCGCAGCTGAAGACACGGCGGTCAAGGATTCACGGCCTGCCGAAGAGCATAGCGCGGTGCGGCGGCGAAGAAGCTGCAACAAGTGTGGCGGTAGGTTTACGACGTTCGAACGGGTGCAGCTGCGCGACATTGTTGTGGTCAAGCGGGACGGCAAACGGGGACATTTTGATCGCGAGAAGATTGTCAAATCCGTCACGCTGGCGTTGCGCAAACGGCCTGTGTCTGATGAGTTGATCGACCAGATGGTCTCAGGCATTGTCCGGCAGGTCGAAAGCGGTGGCGAGAGCGAGATCAGCTCCGGACAAATTGGCGAGCTTGTGATGGAGGCACTCAAGGCCATCGATCCGGTCGGCTATGTTCGCTATGCGAGCGTCTATAAAGACTTTGGCGACCCGGGAGATTTTGCCCGCTTTATCGAACAGAATGCGCTGAAGGACGAGCCGTAGCATCATGTCGGGCGGTGTTTCTGTTACATTGAAAATTGCGACGTCTCTGGATGGGCGGATCGCGCTCAAAGATGGCACGAGCCAGTGGATTACGGGCGCCCAGTCGCGCGCGCGGGTGCACCAGATGCGGGCCGACCATGACGCGGTGATCGTTGGGGTTGGAACGGTGCTCGCCGATGATCCGATGCTGACCGCGCGCACGGTGCCGCTGCCGAAGGTGCAACCTGCGCGGATTGTGATCGATTCGCGGGGCCGGACGCCGCTGGACGGACGTTTGGTGCGTTCGGCAAGCCTTGGACGGGTCATTATTGCAACCGATGTTGAACGCTCCGCCAGTTTGCAGGACGCAGGTGCCGAGCTTTGGCCATGCGGGCCAGGCGACACGGGCGGTGTGGATCTTGAATACTTCGTCAAACGCTGCGCGGTCGAGCGGCTGGAGCGGCTCTTTCTGGAGGGCGGCGGCAAGCTTGCAGCGTCCTTTGTCCGAGCAGGGCTTGTGGACAGGATTGAGTGGTTTCGCGCGCCCGTGCTTATTGGTGGAGACGGAATATCGGCGCTTGGGGCGCTTGGCCTGACAGAGATGGGTCGTGCGCCACGTTGGCGCATGGTCGCAACGGAACGTATTGCCGAGGATGTTCTTGAGACTTACGAACCCGCCAGATAGTGCGTGAAGCAAAATTGATACATGATTGATGTAGTCTGGCTTGCGTGCTAAGTCGCCAGCTTACAGACAGTCTCGATGATGCGGGGCGGAAAGGCTCATGGGATGTTTACTGGTCTTGTCACCGATATTGGCACCATACGCAAAGCCGAGCATCGCAATGGCTTGACCCGGTTCGAGGTTGAGGGCGGTTATTCGGTCTCGTCAATCGAGATGGGCGCATCTGTTATGCATTCGGGTGTTTGCCTGACGGTGGTCGATTTTGGTGAAGCGGGCGAGGGACGGTCCTGGTGGGCAGTTGAGGCTGTGCCGGAGACGTTGGAGAAGACGGTGCTGGGCGACTGGACGGTCGGAACACGGACGAATCTTGAACAGAGCCTGAAACTCGGTGATGAGCTTGGCGGACATTTCGTATTCGGTCATGTCGATGGCGTTGGCGAAGTGGTCGCAGTCGAACCGGAAGGGCAGAGTTTTCGAATCACCATCCGCCCGCCAGCAGAAATCGCGCGCTATTTTGCGACCAAAGGCTCGGCGGCGATCAATGGGGTTTCGCTGACGGTGGCCGAGGCAATGGACAATGGCGACTTTTCGGTTGCCATTATTCCGCACACTTGGGACGCCACGACCTTGGGTGATTTGAGCGCGGGCGCGCGGGTTAACCTTGAGATTGACATGCTGGCGCGCTACGTGGCTCGAATGATAGGGGCCGATGCGCCAAAGGACGGATAAATATGGCTGAGGATTTCTCAACCGCGATCTCGACGATTGATGAAGTGATCGAAGATGCCCGCAATGGCAAAATGTATATTCTTGTCGATGCCGAAGATCGCGAGAATGAAGGCGATATTATTGTACCCGCCCAGTTCGCAACGCCTGAAGCGATCAATTTCATGGTCCGTTATGCGCGCGGGCTCGTCTGTCTGGCGATGACGGGTGAGCGGGCGCGGGCGCTGAATTTGGATATGATGACGCGGGACAATCGCGAAAGCATGGGCACCGCGTTTACGGTGTCGATTGAAGCGGCAGAAGGTGTGACCACAGGCATCTCCGCTCATGACAGGGCGAAGACGGTGCAGGTGGCGATCGATCCACAGCTTGACCACAATGACATTGTTTCGCCCGGACATATCTTTCCGCTGGTGGCAAAAGATGGTGGCACGCTGGTGCGCGCGGGGCATACCGAGGCGGCGGTTGATATATCGCGCATGGCGGGACTTTATCCGGCCGGTGTGATTTGCGAGATTATGAATGATGACGGCACCATGGCGCGGATGCCGGATCTGGTTTCGTTTGCGCAATTGCATGGGCTGAAGATCGGAACGATTGCGGATTTGATTGCGTGGCGGCGGGAGAATGACCGGTTTCTCGAACGCCGCGTCGAGGCGCCGCTTGATAGCGCCTATGCCGATGGGTTCCGCACCGTGGTGTTTCGCAATGGACTGGATGGCACCGAACACGTTGCGCTGGTCAAAGGCGACATCACGCCGGACAGCGAAACCCTGGTACGGGTGCACCGCATGGACCTGATGAGCGATGTGCTCGCCCAGCGCGGCCCGCGCGAAGGGCTCGTTCAGGCCGCCATGCAGGAGATTGCCAACCATGATGGACCAGGTGTTATTGTATTTGTCTATTCGATGATGCCGGACATATTGGCGACACGGCTTGGTGCCAAGTCTGCCGAAGCGCCGGACGGGACCACGCCGCTGCGCGAATATGGGATCGGTGCGCAAATCCTGCGTGATCTTGGTGTGCGCAAGCTGGTTTTTCTGTCAGACACACCGCCCACACGGCTTGTCGGGCTTGACGGATACGGTTTGAGCATAGAGGGGTGGCGTCCGTTCAAGAATAAAGAGAGCACATCATGAACAAGCCCCGCGTCCTTATCGCAACGTCGCGCTATTATGAGCACATTACGCTGGAGCTTGAAGCGGGCGCTGGTGAAGCGCTGTCTGAAGCGGAAGCTGTGGTCGAGACGATAGAAGTGCCCGGCGCACTGGAACTCCCCGGTGTGATCACTATGGCTGCAGACAGCGGCCGCTATGATGGTTTTATCGCGCTCGGCTGCGTTATTCGCGGAGAGACATCGCATTATGATTATGTCTGCGGCGAGAGCGCGCGCGGGCTGATGTGGCTGACAGTGGACAGGCGGCTTGCCATCGGGAACGGCATTTTGACGGTCGAGAATGAAGAACAGGCGCTGGCGCGGGCGGATCGTAAACGCAAGAACAAAGGGCGCGATGCCGCTGAAGCCTGCCTTGCCATGATCAATCTACGGCGGAAATTTGTGCGATGACCGAACAGAAGCTGCCCTTCGAGGTGGTGCGGGCAAGACGGGCCGGGGCGCGATTGGCGGCCGTGCAGGCGCTCTATCAGATGGAAGCAACGGGGCAGAGCGCACGATCAGTGGTGCGCGAGTTTTGCGATGATCGGCTCGGCGCTGGGCCTGATGGAGAACCCGTCGAGGAAGCTGATCCAGACATTTTCAAATCGATCATCAATGCGGCCGTAGAAAATCAGGCCGAGATTGATCAGGCGATTGCGGCGAAGCTTTCAAAGAATTGGAAGATAACGCGGCTGGACGCGACAACGCGGGCGATATTGCGCGGGGCGACGGCCGAATTGATTGCCCATCAGGAGCTCAGCGCGGCCATTGTGCTTGATGAGTATGTCTCGGTTGCACATGCGTTTTTTGATGGCGAGGAACCGCGTTTCATCAATGCGGTGCTCGATAATATCGCCAAGGAAATCCGCGCCGGCGGTTGACGCGTAGGCGTTCAGGCCGTTTGCATGAGCCATGTCGGAATTTAACTGGATCGCCAAATATTTTGCCCCACTGGCGACGCGGACAGGTGCGGCCGGGCTTATTGATGATGTGGCGGAATTTTCGGGCAAGGCGTCGATTGTGACCGTCGATGCGCTGGTTGAGGGCGTGCATTTTCTGCCGGATGACCCGATGGATACGGTGGCGCGCAAACTGGTTCGGGTGAATGTTTCGGATTTGATTGCCAAGGGCGCAAGGCCCGACGAAGCCCTGCTGACGCTGGGGTGGCCACGCGGGCGGGACGAGGCCGAGCTTGCCGATTTTGCCAAAGCGTTTGGTGAGGAGCTCACGGCTTGGGGTGTCTCGCTGATTGGCGGAGACACGGTGGCAAGCCCCGACGGGGTGTTTTTGTCGCTGACGATGACGGGGGTACCGGCGACGACGCGTGCGCCAATTCGTCGGTCTGGGGCGCAAGTGGGGGATTGGATCTGGCTGACGGGCGAGGTGATTGGTGCGAGCTATTTGGGGCTGCGTGACCGATTGGCAGGGACGCGTTCCGACGCAAGCAGGATTTATCAGCTGCCGGTCATTCCGAAGTTGGACATGGCGGATGTGATAGCAGCTTGTGCGACCGCGAGCATGGACGTTTCTGACGGGTTGCTGGGAGATTTGCAGAAATTGCTGGCCGCGAGCGAGTGCGGGGCGACGCTGGCGCTTGAGGATATTTCCATCCACCGCCCAGATTGGCGCGAAGAAAAGACGCTCTCTGAGGTTCTGGATGCCTGTACGGGCGGGGATGATTATCAGTGTCTGTTTACAGCGCCGCCCTCGAAAACGCGCGAGATTGAAGCGGCAAGGCAGTTTCCGAAGATTATTGGACGTATTGAGAAAGAGGCCGGTTTGCGGCTGACTTGGTATGATGAAGCTGTGCCGCTGCCCGAAAAGACAGGGTTTGAGCACGCCTGAAGTTGAAAATTTTAGAGACACGGGCGGGGGCAAGCTCTTGTTAACGTTAAATACAGGGTTTCGGGCGCGAATAGGGGCAAATGAGCCTCGCCATTTGCGCGAGCGCCCTTGCGTGTAGATTACGGTTAGGTAATTAAGGACATTGGATGTGGCCCCGGATATGGCGATGAAGCTGTGCGGATAGAGGGTCACACTAGGGAGAAAAGGGATAACCATGAATTGGTTTGTTATTGCAGTTTTGGCGGGTGTATTCTCGCTGCTTTATGGTCTGTGGGCGATCCGCTCGATTATGGCCGCACCAGCGGGTGACAAAAGAATGGGCGAAATTGCCCGCGCGATTCAGGAAGGCGCAAATGCCTATCTGAGCCGCCAATACCGGACCATCGCGATTGTCGGTTTTCCGGTCTTTGTCGCGGCGTTTTTCGTTCCGGCCTTTGGCTGGAAAGTGGCGGTTGGATTTCTAATTGGTGCGGTTCTGTCTGGCGTGGCCGGTTTTATCGGCATGCTGGTGTCTGTGCGGGCGAATGTGCGCACAACGGAAGCGTCGCGTGAAAGCCTGGGCGCAGGTCTGAATATTGCGTTCAAATCAGGCGCGGTGACGGGCATGCTGGTTGTTGGCTTGGCGCTTTTGGGTCTTGTTGGCTATTACGGATTCCTGACAGGGTCGCTTGATCTGGCACCCAATGATCGCGGTGTGATCGATGCACTTGTGGCGCTTGGCTTTGGCGCGTCTCTGATCTCGATTTTTGCGCGTCTCGGCGGCGGTATCTTCACAAAGGGCGCTGACGTTGGCGGCGATATGGTCGGTAAGGTCGAAGCGGGCATCCCGGAAGATGATCCACGCAATGCGGCGACGATTGCGGACAATGTCGGTGATAATGTCGGCGATTGTGCGGGCATGGCCGCTGACCTGTTCGAGACCTATGCGGTGACCGTGGTTGCCACAATGGTGCTGACAGCGATCTATTTTGGCGGCATGGCGTATCTCTCCGAGATCATGCTGCTGCCGCTTGCGATTTGCGCCGTGTGTATTTTCACCTCCATTATCGGGACGTTCTTTGTTCGCCTCGGTTCAGGCTCCAGCAATGTTATGGGCGCGCTCTATAAGGGCTTGATTGCCACCGGCGTTCTGTCGCTGGGTGGACTTGGGCTTGTGATCGGCACCTTGCTGCCAAATGGTTTTGGCGTGCTGGAAGGCGCAGCGAGTGCCATCGGAATTACGGGTGAAGTCACCGGTATGGATCTGTTCTATTGCGGCTTTGCAGGGCTCGGCGTGACAGGGCTGATCGTTGTGATCACCGAGTATTATACCGGCACCAATTATCGTCCGGTCCGCTCGGTGGCTCAGGCCTCTGCGTCTGGTCACGGGACGAACGTTATTCAGGGTCTGGCCGTGAGCCTCGAATCGACCGCGCTTCCGGCGTTGACGATTATTGCAGGCATCATCCTGACATATAATCTTGCCGGTCTGTTCGGCATCGCGATTGCCACAACAACCATGCTGGCACTTGCGGGCATGATCATTGCGCTCGATGCATTTGGTCCGGTGACCGATAATGCGGGCGGCATTGCAGAGATGGCCGAACTGCCATCTGAAGTGCGCGATACGACGGATATGCTTGATGCTGTCGGCAACACGACCAAGGCTGTGACCAAAGGCTATGCCATTGGCTCTGCGGGGCTTGGCGCGCTGGTTTTGTTTGCGGCTTATACCGAAGACCTGAAATATTTCGCAATTAACGCCGCGGACGGCAGCGTGCTCAAAGGGCTCGCTGTGAACTTTGAACTGTCCAATCCTTACGTTGTCGTTGGCCTCCTGTTTGGCGGATTATTGCCGAACCTGTTTGGTGGCATGTCGATGATGGCAGTTGGCCGCGCTGCGCAATCGGTTGTCGAGGAAGTGCGTCGCCAGTTCCGCGAAATGCCGGGCATCATGAAAGGCGAGACCAAGCCTGATTATGGCCGCGCTGTGGATATTCTGACCCAGGCTGCGATTAAGGAAATGATCCTGCCATCGCTCTTGCCGGTTCTGTCTCCGATCGTGCTTCTGCTCGTGATTTGGCCGATTGCCGGTATTGGTGCGGCTCTGTCTGCGGTCGGCGCTATGCTCCTCGGTGTGATTGTGACCGGCCTGTTTATCGCTATTTCGATGACGTCCGGCGGCGGTGCTTGGGACAATGCCAAGAAGTACATCGAAGACGGCAATCATGGCGGCAAGGGCTCTGAAGCCCACAAAGCGGCTGTGACGGGTGACACAGTCGGCGATCCTTACAAGGACACGTCTGGCCCTGCGGTGAACCCGATGATCAAGATCACCAATATTGTGGCGCTCCTGATGCTGGCTGTACTGGCTGGCGGTCACTAGGAAACGTCTTCTGTCAAAAGTCGGCGCTTTCAAGCGTTGGCTTTGATCAGGGGATCAACAAAAGAAAAACCCCGGTGCACATGCATCGGGGTTTTTTGTATTCGGAGTGCGAGCCGTCAGGCTTAGCGTCTTTGTCCGGGTATCTGGCCGGGAATCTGATCTTCCTGACCAGGCAGGCGCACCGTGCCCGCGCTGCCGAGGAGTTGCTCGATCAGGCTCAGCTCGCGCCCGCGCGTTGGTGTTTCACGCGCCGCATATTGGATAACCTCGCCATCATCGGCGTCATATTGAACAACCTCGTCAACGACATCGTCTTCGCCGAACCGAATGGCAACGACTTCGCGCGCTGAGACTTTTGGTCTGAAGAAAGCGAACGCCTCATGAGTGGAGGACATGTAGAACCATGTGTTCTCGTCAAAAATACTTTTCGTAGAGGGCGTTCCCAAGCGCGCCAGAACGGTCGATCGCGTATCGTCGCCTGGTTGGATCTCCGAAGGCAGCGATTCGTCAGGATTGTACCCGTGCGCTGTTCGGATCGGGGTGCATCCGGCGACCAGAGCGCTGGCGGTCAGGGCCATAATGGCTATTTTCAGCATTTGGTTTCTCCGTGATTTGCACTACTGCTAGCGGTTCAAGGGTTAGTTTGGCAAGGTTTGGCGTTTCACATATGCAGTTTCGTGATCTTTTTTCGTCCCGCAAACGGGCCTTGCGTGTCGCCGCGCGTGCGCTTCATGCCGATATCAAGACGCAAGCGTTGCGGCCCGAGCTTTATCTGGCAGGTCTTGCCGAGGATTCTCTCAATGGCCGCTTCGAACAAGTGGCCGTCCATAGCGCAATGGTCATGCGTCATCTGCGTCATCAGGGAGAAGAGGGGCGCACACTGGCGCAGTTGCTTTATGAGGAGGTCTTCTCCGGCTTTGACTATAGTTTACGTGAGACCGGCGTGGGCGATACGAGCATCAGCCGGAAAGTCCGCAAGCTTGGTGAACATTTTTTTGGCCTCGCGCGCGGGATTGATGCGGCTTTTGCCGATGGAACGGATGCTGCGCTACTTGATTTTGCGAATCGAAATGCGCTGGGCCACAAAGATGTTGACCGTTTTGTCGCCTATTTGCGCTCTGTGGAGGATATTTTGCTTGTTAAATCCTCCCAAGTTATATCTGAAGGCGCGGTAATATGGCCGAAAATTCCCGTTTAAACCCAATTCAAATTGCTTTGCCGGACAGCTGCGCCTAGGCTCACCTATCCGAAGTGACACAAATTCAAGGAAAGACACGCAGGTTTTGAGCGAACAGATCGTTTTATCTATTGAGGCGATGGGCGGCGATGCTGCTCCTGAAGTCGTTATCGAGGGACTTGCTGTGTTTTGCGCCGAGCGAAGTGGGGTTCACTTCCTCCTGCATGGCGATGAAACCCGGCTCAGCCCTCTACTGGCCAAGCATCCCCTCGTCGAAGCTCGCAGTGATGTCCGGCACACTGAAATTTTCGTGCGGATGGAAGACAAGCCGTCTCAAGCGCTTCGCAAGGCACGGGGCAGCAGCATGTGGAATGCCGTCCAGTGCGTAAAGTCTGGCGAGGCACATGCAGCTGTGTCGGCGGGCAATACCGGCGCGCTGATGGCGATTTCGATTATGTCGCTCCGCAAAATGCCCGGCGTACATCGTCCCGGTATGACCGCGCTCTGGCCGACCATGCAGGGGACAAGTGTTGTGCTGGATGTCGGCGCCAATCTGGAAGCAGACGCGACACAATTGGTAACCTTTGCGATCATGGGCGAGGCCTATGCGCGCGCTGTAACCGGCAAGGCGCGCCCGACTGTGGGCCTTCTGAATATTGGCACCGAAGATTCCAAGGGCCACGGCCATTTGAAAGATGCCGCCCAAATGCTCTCGCGGGACGAGTTGGGGCTGTCATATTACGGCTTTGTCGAAGGCGATGATATTTCAGCTGGCACTGTGGATGTTGTGGTGACGGATGGCTTCTCGGGCAATGTGGCGCTGAAGACTGCCGAAGGGACCGCCCGTCTGGTGGGGTCATATCTAAAAGAAGCGTTTTCCGGCGATACGATCAGCAAGGCGGGAGCCATGTTGGCCTCTACCGGATTGAAGCGCCTACGAGAGAAGATGAACCCATCAAGCGTAAACGGTGGGGTGTTGCTGGGGCTCAATGGGGTCGTGGTCAAAAGCCATGGCGGGACTGACGCGACAGGCTACGCGACAGCCGTTCAGCTCGCGGCCAATCTCGCCAAGAGCAGCTATAAGGATGAAGTTGCCGCTGGCCTGTCACGAATAGCAGAACTATCCAGCCAGCCCGCTGAGGAAGCCAAATGACCCAGCTTGTGTCTCGATTGATCGGTACGGGATCATACTTGCCCGCGCGCGCAATGACGAATGATGAGATAAGCGACATAGTCGATACGTCCGATGCATGGATCACCGAGCGCACAGGCATCAAAACCCGCCACATTGCAGCCGACGGCGAGTTGACCTCCGACATTGCGGTCGAGGCGGCAAAGCGGGCGATGCAGCGCGCAGGTATTACGGCGGAAGACGTTGACCTGATAGTCGTCGCGACCACGACGCCGGATAAGACGTTTCCGGCAACCGCGACCTTAGTGCAGGCTAAGCTGGGCATCTGCCATGGCGCGGCGTTTGATATTCAGGCCGTCTGTTCAGGCTTTGTGTTTGCGCTATCGACCGCGGACAATTTTCTGAAAGCAGGGCAATTCAAAACGGCGCTGGTGATCGGTGCGGAGACATTTACCCGTATTCTCGATTGGACAGATCGCGGGACATGCGTCCTGTTCGGGGATGGCGGCGGCGCTGTGATTTTGCGTGCCGAAGAAGGCGAACCGGGCAAGGAGGGGGTGATTGGTCACCACATCCGGTCCGATGGCCGTAAGTCGGATATGCTACATGTCGATGGCGGCGTCTCGTCCACAGGAACGGTTGGCCATGTCCGCATGAACGGCCCACAGGTCTTCAAGCACGCCGTCTCGAACATCACGTCCGCCGTGCGCAGCGTCATTGAGGGATCCGATTACGAGGTCGATGACATAGATTGGTTCGTTCCCCATCAGGCCAATCAGAGAATATTGGATGGCGTCGCAAAAAAGTTGAAAATTGACGAGACAAAAGTGGTGTCAACCGTGAGCCAACATGGTAACACTTCCGCAGCGTCAATCCCGTTGGCGCTGGACACCGCTATGCGTGATGGCCGGATTGAGGCTGGCCAACTCGTGCTCATCGAAGCAATGGGCGGCGGATTTACATGGGGCGCATCACTCTTTCGGGTGTAGCAAACCGTTAAGAATTGTTTGGTATTTATTAAGGAGTGGAGATTCTTGTGGCAAACAGAACGTTGACCAGAGCCGAGGTAACCGACGCATTAGTGCATGAGGTCGGACTTACCCGCCAAGAATGTTCCGATTTACTCGACCGGACAATTGATCTGATCGGGGATGCATTGCAGACGACGGGCACAGTGAAGCTTTCGCGATTTGGAAACTTCGTTGTCCGCAACAAATCTGCAAGGGAAGGACGCAACCCCAAAACAGGGGTTGGTGCCAAGATCAGCGCGCGGCGCGTGGCAACTTTCCGATCATCTCCTATGCTCAAGGCCCGGGTCGACAAAACGTTTTAATCGATCTGGAGATACATTATGGCCGCCCAAAAACTTCGCAAAGAGAAATCAGCCGATGCTTTAAGGTCAATCGGAGAAGCGGCGGGCGAGCTGGGACTACAGACACATGTCTTGCGATATTGGGAAGGCAAGTTCCCCAAACACGTCAAGCCGATCAAGCGCGCTGACGGACGGCGCATGTTTCGTCCACAAGACGTTGACGGACTCCGTGCGATCCAGCTTTTGGTTCACAAGCGTGGACTAACTTTGAAAGGCGCAAAGGCCCTGCTCGCCGAACAAGGTGTGCAGGCCGTGCTTAGCGGCGATGCGCGGCTCACTGTGGCACCTCTGGAAGCGACAGACCTTCAAGAGGCCTTACCGGTCGCGCCGATTGAAAGTCCCGCGCGCGACCTGCAGGCAAAAGTCAGCGCAGCGTTTGACACCACGCTGCGTGAGCCCATCCCTGCCGCAGAGCCCGGTTCGACCGAACGCTTGCAAAATGTGCTGGTCGAAATGACAGATCTGAAGCGCCGCCTCGACGCCTTAAGAGCCGCGCGCGCGGCTTAAGCTGCGCAACTATCTGATTGCAAACCTCACCGCTTTGCGCCATACCGTCACCCGTGTCGGAGCGTGGCGCAGCCTGGTAGCGCACTCGCCTGGGGGGCGAGGGGTCGGAGGTTCGAGTCCTCTCGCTCCGACCATTCTTGTCTGTTCCCATTCGCTTTGCTCATATGGAACGTGCTCAGGGCTGCTTGGTTTGTTCCCATT
>CAZMMU010000001.1:255941-258803 GCA_964567455.1 uncultured Hyphomonas sp. | reverse complement strand
TTCCCCGTCGTTACGGCTTGCCCTTTACGTTAGCGTCAGGTAGCCATATTGGATGGGAAAAAATATATCTACAGCCTCGACGGGCTATGAGCCACTGAGCACAATCGATGCGGTGACGGATGGGTTGGCCTGGGTTGGCTATATCTCGACGCGGCAAATTTCGACCGCAGTTTATCTGGCTCATCATTTGCGCAAGCCGGTGCTGATCGAGGGGCCTGCGGGCGTGGGCAAGACAGATTTGGCAGCATCTTTGGCGCGGTTTCTTAAACTGCCGCTGGTGCGGATGCAATGCTATGAGGGGCTCGACGAGGGCAAGGCGCTCTATGAGTGGAAATATGGCAAGCAGCTGCTCTACACCCAACTCCTCAAGGAAAAGCTTGGCGAAGTGATGGACGGGGCCGACAGCCTGTCTGCGTCTTATGAAAAGCTCGGCGGGTTTGAGGACTTGTTCTTCTCCGAGGATTTTCTGGAGCCGCGGCCCTTGCTCAAAGCGATGCGGCAGGAGACCGGCTCCGTACTTTTGATCGACGAGATTGATAAGTCGGACGAGGCGTTTGAAGCCTTCTTGCTGGAGGTTTTGTCGGACTATCAGGTCACGGTGCCGGAGATTGGAACGATCAGCGCGAAAGTTCCGCCGATCGTCGTGCTGACATCCAATAATGTCCGCGAACTGGGCGATGCGCTTAAGCGGCGTTGCCTGCATTTGCACATCGGCTTTCCGGAGGCTGCACGCGAGCGGGCGATTGTGGCTGCGCGGGTGCCGGACGTTGATGCCGATTTGCTGACCCAGCTTGTTGATTTTGTCCAAGGGTTGCGCGGGCAGGACATCCGCAAACAACCATCGATTTCCGAAACGGTCGATTGGGCGCGCACGCTGGTTTTGATGAACGCAGATGCGCTCGGCGAAGACATGGTGCGCGATACGCTCAACGTCTTGCTCAAGCATGAGAGCGACATTGAAGCGGTCGATAAATCGCTCGGCAAGCTTGTGCGTACCAGTGTTCAGGGACAGCGGATGGGCGGATGAGCGCGCGGATCTTGTCTGACTTTATCCGGGCACTGAGGGCATCGGATGTGCGCGTGTCGACCGGTGAGGCGATTGATGCGGCCGGGGCCATGAAGCTCGTCGGCTTTGAGGACAGGGTGCTGTTGCGCGACACGCTGGGGCTTGTGCTCGCCAAATCGCCGGACGAAAAAGAAACCCATGACCATTTGT
Source organism: uncultured Hyphomonas sp. (assembly GCA_964567455.1). Classification (GTDB taxonomy): domain Bacteria; phylum Pseudomonadota; class Alphaproteobacteria; order Caulobacterales; family Hyphomonadaceae; genus CALLCD01. The sequence continues at coordinate 257,587 of CAZMMU010000001.1, read as the reverse complement.
TCGACCTGTTCTTTCGCCGTGAGCAACGCGGAGTCGAGAGTGAGGATCAGGCAAGCGAAACGGCAGACGGCGAGACCGGAGCTGGCAACGAACCGGACATGCGCAACTTGAGTGAACAAGGCGACGAGGCGGCAATTGCCATGGCGATGGAGCAGGCGGCCGAAGAGGTTGGACTATCGGACATTCGGTTTTCAACGCAGGTCAGCTATTACGCCCAGAAGATGCTCAAGGCGCTTGGCGGGGATGCTTTGCAGCGCGAGCTGGTGGCACAATTGCAGGCGCACACGCCCGAAGGCGAGGCGGAGGCGGAAGCGCTGATGGCGGCGCGGGCGGACATGCTGGCGCGGTCGCGTGAGCATGTGGAGCGGAATTTCGAGGTATTCGGCGCGGGCGCGACCGAGCAGTTTCGCGATGATTATTTGAGCGACAAGGCGCTTGACCGCGTGTCGCGGTCGGACATGGCGCGGATGCGGGCGCTGATTGCGCGGATTGCGAAACGGCTGGCGACGAAACATTCACGCAAACGCCGCAAACGGAATGTCGGTGTGCTGGATGTTCGCCGGACGCTCAGGGCAAATGCCGGATTTGACGGGGTGCCGTTTGATGTGGCGTGGAAACAGAAAGTGCGCGACAGGCCGAAGATTATGGCCGTGTGCGATGTCTCCGGCTCGGTGTCGCAATATGTCCGGTTCCTGCTGATGCTGCTCTATGCCTTCCAGGAGGAGATACCGGACATTAGCTGTTACGCGTTTTCGGGGCGGCTTGAGGATGTCAGTGCGCAGCTTGAAAGCCACGATTTTGAAGAGGCGATGGACCGGATTGTCAAAACGATTGGCATGTCATCGACCGATTACGGGCAAGCGCTGTCAGACCTGAAGACGGACCATTTCAGCAAGATTGACCGGCGCACAACGCTGATCGTGCTCGGCGACGGGCGGTCCAATTATGGCGACGGGCGACTTGATATTTTCCGCGAGGCCGCCGCGCGCGCCAAGCGGACGATCTGGCTTAGCCCCGAACAGAAACCGCTCTGGGGGACCGGTGACAGTCTCTTGCTGCGCTACCAGCCCTATTGCGATGTGATGACCGATGTCGCGAATCTGCGCGATCTGGAACGGGCGGTGGACGATGTGCTGGCGGCTTATGCTTGAGGTTTTGCTGTCCCATAAGTGGACTAGCTTTCCATGGAGATTTCTGCGATCGCGCCGTCTTCTTGAGAACTCCATGAGGCGACCAAGATCAGTGAGTCGAGTATTTGTTTGGCGTCCGGACGTTCGTTTTTGAATTGATCCAACCAGTAGGAGGTCTCCATGTCTTCCAAGTGGTGAGAAACAAATAGAGTGGGGCCATATTCGCCCTCGGGCGTGCCGTGTATTGAAATTATCTTCTCGCGAGCAATCTTTTGCTTCGCTTCTATGTTCGCTTTATCCATTTTAATCTACAATATGTGCATGGAATTCCTACGGTCGCTTAACCCGGTGTCGTTAATTTGACGGTATCCGGTGCCAAAGTGTTCTTTCTTTTTTTGTGGGGGAGGCAGACTCACACCGCCCGCGACCAACCGCCCCACGTCTTTTGCGCCCCGCGCTGGTTTGCCATATAGGCATTTGAAAGCTTTTTGGCTTATGGACATGGCATGACAGATA
>CAZMMU010000001.1:0-255841 GCA_964567455.1 uncultured Hyphomonas sp. | reverse complement strand
TTTGCCATATAGGCATTTGAAAGCTTTTTGGCTTATGGACATGGCATGACAGATACACCCGCCCCAGACGATACGGTGAGCTTCGGCTTTGAGGACGTTAGTCGCGACGAGAAAGTCTCGCGGGTGAAGGGCGTGTTTCGGTCGGTGGCGTCGAAATATGATGTGATGAATGATCTCATGTCGGCGGGCGTGCATCGCTTGTGGAAGTCGGACACGCTGGCGCGGTTGAACCCGCAGCCGGGTGAGCGGCTGATTGATGTGGCGGGCGGCACGGGCGATATCGCCAAAGCGTTTATCGAGCGGGCTGATAAGGCGGGCAAGCGGCGAGGGCTGTCTCCGTCGGCTACGGCGATTGTCTGCGATATTAATGATGCCATGCTGATGGCGGGCAAGACGCGCAAGGATATGGCCGCATTTGCGGACCGGATGGACTGGGTGTGCGGGGACGCCGAAGCGCTACCGTTTCCGGACAAGTGCGCGGACGCTGTGACGATTTCGTTCGGGATACGGAATGTCGCCAATCGGGACAATGCATTGGCGGAATTTCGGCGTGTGCTCAAACCGGGCGGGCGGCTGGCCGTGCTTGAATTTTCGCATATGACCGCGCCGATGCTGCAAAAGGGGTATGATGCTTATAGTTTTGCGGTGATCCCGCGGCTTGGCGAAATGGTGGCAGGCGACAGAGAAAGCTATCAGTATCTGATCGAGTCGATCCGCCGGTTTCCGAAGCAGGACGCGTTTGCGCAGGAGGTTCGTCAGGCGGGCTTCTCGAATGTCAGTATCACGAACTTTTCAGGCGGAATCGCAGCGCTGCATACGGGCTGGGCGGTCTGATGTTTTCCGTTTTGTCTGACTATTGGCGCTTGATGCGTGCAGGGGTCTCGCTTGTGCGTCATGATGTTGTGCTGCCGACTGAGTATAAGTCGCGCATGCCTGCGCCAGCGCGGTTTGCGGGCGGGCTTTTGCGGGTGTTTGCGGGCGGAGCGAAAGGGCGGCCAGGGGAGCGGCTGGCCACCGCGCTCGAACGGCTTGGGCCGGCTTATATTAAGCTTGGACAATTTATTGCGACGCGGCCGGATGTCTTCGGCGTTGAAGCCACACAGGATTTGTCGCGGCTGAAAGATAAGCTGCCAGCGGTTTCCCAAGGCGAAGCCGAGGCGGCGCTGGCAGCGGAGTTTGGCGCAGACGAAGCGAAGCGGCTTTTTGCGGGGCTTGGACCTTCGGTGGCAGCAGCGTCTCTGGCGCAGGTGCACCGAATGGGTGAGGGCAGCGCGGCCAAAGCGGTGAAAATATTGCGTCCCGATGTCGAGCGTAAAATCCAGCTGGAATTGCGCGCGATGAGACGGGCGGCTGCGCATGTCGAGAAGGTTTCTGTAGAGGCACGGCGGATGGAGCCTGTCGCCTTTGTGCAGACGGTGGCGGACAGTATGCTGAAGGAGTTGGACCTGTCGCTGGAAGCGGGGGCCACCGACGAGCTGCGCGAACGCTCTATGAAAGACGGGCATTTTGTGGTGCCCGCGGTCGACTGGGAACGCTCTGGCCGACGTGTGCTGACGACTGACTGGGTGGACGGCGTACCGCTCACTGCACCGGGCGTGTTTGAACGTGAGGGGCTCGATCGCGTGGCGCTTGCCAATTCGGTAACCCAGGGCTTCCTCAATCATGCAATCCGGCATGGCGTGTTTCATGCGGATATGCATGAAGGCAATATGATCCTGACGCCGGAGGGCAAGATTGCGCTGGTGGATTTTGGCATTGTCGGGCGGATTGGCATGGCCGAGCGGCGGTTTTTGGCTGAAATTCTCTGGGGCTTTATCCGGCGCGACTATGAACGCGTGGCCGAGGTGCATTTCGAGGCGGGTTATGTACCAGCCGACAGATCGGTTGGCGATTTTGCGCAAGCGCTGCGCGCCATTGGCGAGCCGATCCATGGCCGGCCCGCGGAAGACGTGTCTATGGGCAAGCTCTTATTGCAATTGCTCGACTATACCCACCAGTTCGGTATGCACTTGCGGCCTGAGCTTGTTTTGCTTCAAAAAACCATGGTGCAAGTCGAAGGCGTCGCGCGGAGCATAGACCCGACCCATAATATCTGGGACGCCTCGGAGTCGATTGTCTCGGACTGGATCAAAACCGAGTTTGGCCCTGCTGGCGCAGCGAAGCTTCTGGCCAATAATGTGCGTGAGGTCGCTGATAGGCTCAAACGTCTGCCGCAAGTGATGGACCAGATGGAAGCCGCACTCGCACAAACAGGCAAGCCCGCTAAGCCAGCGCCGGAAAAGCAATTTGCGCCATGGTGGGGCTGGTTTGGTTTGATCATTACGCTGGCGCTGATCGCCTATGCGGGTTGGGGGAATGGATAAACGAAACTCGCCTAAGGGATGAAGCCTCTGGCGGCGGCGCGCGAAACTGTTAACGTTCCGAAATGACCTATTTTACTGGATTTCGCTTCGCTTTAGGATTGGCTGCGCTCGCTCTTGGGGCGGTTTTCTTAAGTTTAGGAGAAGCTTCGGCGCAGACTGACGCCGAACAAGTGACCATCCTGTCCGGCTTCGAGACCGCAGCATCTCAGCGCACCCGCACGATCATTAGAACCCGCCGTCGCGGCGATCGTTTGGTGGTGGACAAATGGAATGTTCCGCTTGGTGGAGACAGCGAGCTCGATGGCGGTCAAAATGGCGTTCAAGCGTCTTCGCAACGGGCCTCCACAGGTCGAAGCGCTGAAAAAGTGCAAAATGGTGTGCGGGTTATCAACGCTCGCAGATCGACGCGGAACGTCGTGAGAATCCGCTGACTGCGCGGAAATTTGCGGCTCTGAACCCGAAAGTCTGTACGAATTGCTTCCAGATCAAGCGGATTTGAACGGGTGACGCATCGTTTTCTTTAGCTTTTGCTGGCATAAGGTGCGGTAGGCATTTAACGGACACCTGATGACCCAAAAGCGTATTCTTCTGATTATCGGCGGCGGTATTGCGGCCTATAAAAGCCTTGAGCTTGTCCGGACATTGGGACGCGCGGGCATCGGCGCGCGCTGCATCGTAACGCGTGGCGGGCAAGAATTTGTGACGCCCCTGTCCGTTTCTGCGCTATCTGGGCAAAAGGTCTATACGGACCTGTTTGATCTCGATGATGAAGCCGAGATGGGGCATATCCAATTGTCACGCTCTGCCGATCTTGTGGTCGTTTGTCCGGCAACCGCGGATCTGATCGGCAAAGCGGCCAGTGGGCTCGCAAATGATCTTGCATCGACCACGCTGCTGGCGACCGATAAGCCGGTCCTGATGGTGCCAACCATGAATGTGCGGATGTGGGGCCATGCGGCGGTTCAACGCAATGTCGCGCAGCTTCGAGCCGATGGTGTCGAGATCATGGAGCCAGATGACGGCGCGATGGCGTGTGGCGAGTTTGGCCCCGGCCGTTTGCCGGAAGTGGATCGCATTGCCGCGCTGATTGAGCAGAAGCTTGCAGGTGGCGCTGGGCCGCTGGCAGGAAAGCACGCATTGGTAACCGCCGGACCAACCCGTGAACCGATCGATCCAGTCCGGTTCTTGTCCAACCATTCGTCGGGCCGTCAGGGCTATGCAATCGCCGGGGCGTTGGCGGCATTGGGTGCTCGGGTAACGCTTGTGTCCGGTCCGGTCGATATTGAGGCGCCTTACGGTGTGGATGTGGTGAAGATAGAAACGGCGCGGGACATGCTCACCGCGTGTGAGACCGCGCTTCCCGCAGATGTGTTCGTATCTGTCGCGGCCGTCGCTGACTGGCGTCCGGCCCAGGCCGCCAAGCGTAAGCTCAAAATCAAAGGCGCAGAGAAGAACGATCCACCAGCGCTGAATCTAAAGGAAAATCCGGACATACTGGCGACGCTGTCTCGCAAGAAATCCAAAAGGCCACAACTGGTTGTCGGATTTGCTGCCGAGACGAATGATGTCGAGCGGCACGCCAAAGACAAGCTTAAGCGCAAGAAGTGTGACTGGATCGTCGCCAATGATGTTTCCGGCGATGTTATGGGCGGACTGGAAAATCAGGTTGCGCTTATTTCCAGTGGCGGTGTTGAAAACTGGCCGCGTGGCGGCAAATCGGACATAGCCAGAAAACTGGCTTTACGAATTGCCGAGGAAATTTCCGGTCACAAGTCTTTGTCGGCCATAGCCGCTCAGTAAAAAGGTTAATGATATTCAGTGTCAGGTTAAAAACCCGCCGCGAATATTATGCTCTGGCTGGGATTATTTGGTAAATACATAAAATTTCATCGATCTCACTACGAGGATCTTCACGTCGCTTTGTTAAGAAGCTTCGATAAACGCTGTCAGGCGGCTGGCGGCGCAGGTGAGTTGAGGATGATATGAAGCGCGCAGAAACTACGCTTGCGAAGATCAGAGAGTCGGTGTCGATTTTTGCGGCACCCAGTATTCCATCAGATGTCGCAGGGCGCATTCGCGCCAAGCAACTCGCGTCCGTTACCAGCCTAGTTCCGGCCATCATGATGGCGCAACTGATTAATGGTGCAGTCGTATTGATTGCGTTCTGGTCAAGCGGAGCGGAAGGCCTTCTTGGAATCTGGGCGACGGCGCTCTGCCTAATCTGTGGCGTTACGATGCTCGGAAGTGTCCGCGCCAAAGCATCACGTAAAAAGCAAACGCGCTCTCGCCGAAGCATAGATAATATGGCGCGCCGTTCGGCGTTCCTCGGACTTATCTGGGGCGTTGTTCCTGTCATTGTTGTTCCATATTCGGATCCACTCGGCCACATGGCGCTAGGAGTCGTCATGGCGGCGATGATGTTTGCCGGTGGCTTTCTTCTCGGACGAATTCCGCAGGCTGCGTATGCTTTCATAGCGCCGCTCCTGATCGGTCATATTGTGGGCCTACAGATCATCGGGACACATATATATGATTTGCTCTCGGTCCTCTCTGCCATTTATGGCGGCATTCTCGTCGTATGTGTTCAGTGGTCCCATGCCAGATATGTCGAGCAATTGCTGGGCGAGGCCGCTCTTATCGAACAGGAACAAGTGATTAGTCTGCTTTTGCGTGATTTCGAGGAAACGACGTCTGACTGGCTTTGGCAGACTGATGAGGATGGTCTGCTTCTAGGTTTGCAAGACGGCCTACAAGTCAACAAGGCTCAATATGAAATTATGCAAAAAGGGCTGAAGCTCGACGAATTGTTCGTTCCTTGCGAGGCGCACGACATTCTGATGACAAGTGTCCAGCGACGCGCAGCCTTCCGGGATCTGGTCATGAAGGTCCAGTTGGACGATCAAGAGGTTTGGTGGCTCCTGACCGGTAAGCCGGTTTTTGAAAATGGGTTCTTCGCAGGTTTTCGCGGCGTGGCATCGGATGTGACAGCCAGCAAGTTAAGCGAGGACCGGATTGCGCATCTTGCACATTATGATGACCTGACAGGCCTGCCCAATCGGGTGACCATGCTTGAGCGGCTTGAGAAGGAAGTCCGTGCGGATATTCGGCCCGGCTACCAGCGGGCGCTGTTATGGCTTGATCTGGACAACTTCAAATGGGTCAATGATACGCTCGGCCACCCAGCCGGTGATGCTCTTTTGAGATTGGTCGCAGATCGGCTTCATGAGAACTGCACCCCACGCGACGCGATTGCACGCCTAGGCGGCGACGAGTTTGCAATCTCGATTGAGCGTAAAGGTGATATCAGCGGCATTGAGGCGTTTGTAAAAAAGCTCTCTGCAGAATTGGCAAAGCCTTACAATTTGATGGGCTCAGCCGCCCGGTGTAGCGCGTCGATTGGCATTCGTGTGTTTGATGCCACCCTGCCAGATGCGAGTACGCTTCTTAAGCACGCCGATCTGGCACTCTATCGGGCCAAGAGTGATGGCCGCGCAGGCTGGTGCATGTTCAGCGAGGATTTGGAACGCGAAGCACAACGCCGGCGTGATGTAGAGCACGACTTGCAGCGCGCGATCGAAAATGATGAGTTGGTGGTGTATTTCCAGCCTCAAGTAGATGCGCAGACGCGTCAGCTCGTCGGCTGCGAAGCCTTGCTCCGTTGGGTTCACCCGACAAAGGGGTTGATCTATCCAGCAGAGTTTATCGAGGCGGCAGAAGACTGTGGCTTAATTACGCGGCTTGGTGATTGGGTCATCCGCGCTGCGCTTGAAAATGCTAAGCAGTTCCCTGAACATGTGCGCATTGCGGTCAATATTTCACCGCTACAGGTGCACAGCGCAAATCTGTTTCCGACGATTGTCCAAGCATTGGCGCGCAACCAACTTGATCCATCGCGGCTGGACCTTGAGATCACTGAATCTGTTCTGATGACGGATACGGACTTCACAATTGATCGGCTTCATCAGCTTAAAGAGCTTGGTGTGCGGATCTCGCTAGATGATTTTGGTACGGGGTTCTCCTCTCTGAGCTATTTGCGGAACTTTCCGTTCGACAAGATTAAAATTGATAAGAGCTTTATCAGCGATATGGAAACGAGCGAGGACAGCCGCGCCATTACAGTGGCAACGCTTGGGCTGGCAAAGGCGCTTGGCTTGCGGTGCACGGCAGAAGGTGTCGAGACGGAGTTCCAGAGCAAGTTCCTCAGCGAGCATGGCTGCGATGAATTGCAAGGTTACTTTATTAGCAGGGCTCAGCCGTTTGAAAAACTTAAACATTTCGTAGATATGGAAACGGTCATCAAGCCTGATCGTCCTGCGTCATTGGGACGACTAATGCCGGGTCCATCGCTCGTGACGCTGAGCGATCTCGACGCGAAGACTGCGAATGACGATGCTGATCTTGAAAAGAAAAAGCGAACCGAAGCGGGATAGTACCCACGCGGCCATGGTCATATCCCAGAGGCATGGCCAATCTGATTTCCACTAAAGCCGGATGACCGAATGGCCTGATCTTGTCCAGCGCAGGAGAGGCGGCGACTGCTGCTGGCGCGGATTTGCGAGCCTCTGCTCAATTTCACTGAGCATGAACCGTGTTACATTTGGTAGATCCAGTTCCAGCGCATCGGTGAGCGAGACCCATTGCAGATCGGACAGTTCTGCCCCATCTACCGGCGGTCGGTCGTCAATGAGCGCCTCGCGCGCATCGGCCATGAAGAATCGCGCATCAAAGCGTTTGGGGCGATAGGGCGGGGTGATCGCGCGGCCAATAAACCGCAGACCGTTGAGGCTGGGAATTGCGTTCTGAGCGAAGAAGTCTTGCCAGTCTTTATGGACTTTTACGCGTTCGGCCTCCGTTCGGGGTTTGCCAACAATGAGGCCCGTCTCCTCAAATGTTTCGCGGATCGCCGTTAGGGCAAAGGACCGCGCCTTGCGCCGTGTGCTGATGAGAAGCTTTTCTTCGCTTTTTTGGTGAAGTTCGGTGATCGCCGGAACGCGTCCATCATGGGGATCAACGCGCCCGCCAGGGAAGACATATTTATCCGGCATGAAGCTGTGCCGTCCAGAGCGCTTACCCATCAAAACTTCAGCCGTGTTTCCAGCCGGACGGAGCAGGATCAACGTTGCGGCGTCCTTCGGGCGTGGGCTTGGCTTGTCCTTGATGATGATGTCGCCATCATCTTCCTTATCATAGGCCGATTGGATGCCGCTTAGGTTTGTTTTTGTCATGATACACGGCTCCAATGAATGGGCACGTCAAACCATGGCAGATGATCGGCGTGCTGATAGGTCCCGTTTGGCGCAGGCAAGGGCGGATCAAGGAAGAGCCCAGCGGGCACGCCGGTTGTGTTTTGCAGCAGAGGCGACACCCACCACATCACACTGCCGCACCCTTTACAGGCATAGCGTCTCTGGCCGGGGTGTGACTGTGGCCCGTATGTGGTCCACTCGCCCGTCTTCTCCAGCACGCGCGCATCAGGGAAATACGCATTCCACCCAAACGCAGAGCCTGTGCGGCGCTTGCAATCATTGCAATGACAGACGCCGTTGAGGATCGGGTCATCCTTGACTGTAATCGACGCGCTTCCACAGCAGCAGGTTCCGGTGCGGGTCATTTTTTCAGCTTTCTCCGTTTGTGTTTTTCAGCTTTGCCCATTTTTCGCCCGCCTTTGCGGGGTTTGCGCTCTGAAGGCGCTTTGCTGCCTGCTTTTCTGGGGAGCGGCTTTGACAGCATTTCCAAAAGAAGCCCGCCCGTCAACGGGGTGGCTTCGGCGAGGCGCACGCTGACTTGCTGGCCCATTTCATAGCGTCTGCCAGATCCGCGCGTGACGAGAGCCTGAGCGCGTTCATCGTGAACCCAGTATTCATCCGACAGCTTAGAGATGGGGACGAAGCCGTCTGCGCCAGTCTCGGCGAGCTTGATGAAAAGGCCAGCCTTGTTCAGGCCCGCAATGCGGCCCTCGAACTCCGCACCGACGCGGTCTGCCATGAAATGCGCCAGATAGCGGTCAGTCGCTTCGCGTTCGGCAGCCATTGAACGGCGCTCTGTGGTGGACAGATGCTCAGCAAGCTCTTCCATGCGCGCGGCACTTTGATCGCTCAGCCCATCTGGCCCCATCTGCATCGCGCGGATCAAAGCGCGGTGGACGATGAGATCGGAGTAGCGGCGAATAGGCGAGGTAAAGTGCGCATATTTGGTCAGATGTAGGCCGAAATGTCCGATATTGTCCGGCGCATAGACCGCTTGCGCTTGCGAGCGGAGCACCATTTCGGTGACCACATCCTTGTGCTCAGCGGAGCTGGCTTCAGCGAGCAGCGTGTTAAAGCGGTACGTCTGCGGAGGTTCCCCGCGCGCCCATTTGATGTTTAGCGTTTGGAGGAAATCAGCAAGGGTGGAAATCTTCGCGTCCGAGGGCTGATCGTGAATGCGGTAAATGAGCGGCGTCTTGGATTTTTCCAGCGTTTCGGCAGCGCAGACATTGGCGGCGATCATCATTTCTTCGATCAGGCGGTGAGCATCAAACCGCTCGCGCTGGGTGATGGCCTTAACGTGCCCGTCTTCGCCCAACTCAACCCGGCGTTCGGGCAGATCAAGATCAAGCGGCTGGCGCTTGTCGCGGGCAATGCACATGGCGGCGTAAGCCCCCCAGAGCGGCTTGAGCACGTGTTCGAGCATTGTCTCTCCCGGGCCACCCATCCCGTCTATCGCGTTCTGGGCTTCATTATAGGAAAGCTTCGCCGCAGAGCGCATCGTGCCCCGAATGAAGCGGTGCTTGCGCTTTGTGCCGGATGTGTCGAAAATCATCTCGACGGCCATGCAGGCGCGCAACTCCTTTTCGCGCAAAGAACACGCATCTGCTGACAACTCTTCGGGCAGCATCGGAACAACGCGATCTGGAAAATAGGTTGAATTGCCGCGCATTTGAGCTTCGCGGTCTAGCGCGGACCCTTCGGTGACATAGGCCGAGACATCGGCAATGGCGACAATCACGCGCCAGCCATCGTCCAGTTTCTCAGCGAAAACCGCGTCATCATGGTCGCGCGCGTCGGGCGGATCAATGGTGATTAGCGGAATTTTGGTCAGGTCTTCTCGCTTGACGCTGGCCGGCTCGGCCGTCTTCGCTGCATTAATCACCTCGTCTGGAAAATCCACAGGGATGCCATGAGCGTGGATCGCTAATATGCTGGCCGCTTTCGGATCATCAGATTTGCCAATAATCTCTACAATTGTCCCCAGCTTCGGACCATAGGCCCGGCCGGGTCCACTTGGCTTCAGCCGCGCAACGACCAGATCACCATCGTCTGCGTCCCCCGCATCTTTCTGTTCGATAACGATTTCACGGCGATCTTTGCGATTGGCCGGCGCGACCCGCCCGCCACCATTGCGCATCGTGGTGTAAAGTCCTGTAAGCTCGGATGTTTCAGCGCGCCCGATCATCTTGATCATTTTTGCGCGCCAACCTTGTGGGCTCTCGTGGATTTTGCAAAGTGCCCGATCGCCAATACCCGGCTCTGGCTCTTTGCGCTTTCCTTGCGTGCCGGCATAGACAATCTCTGGACCAAAAGGGCCATCACGGCCCATCGAGCGGCCAACCAGATCCCCATGGTCGTCAATACGCTCGAAAGCGACAATGCCTGTTGGTGGGGGCGTATCGGCTCTCGCATAGGCGCGTTTTGCGGTACGCTTGATGTCGCCCTCGTTTTCAAGCTCACGCAGGATGTGGCGCAATTCCGTTCGGCCTTTTCCGGTGATATGCAGGGCGCGGGCAATATCCCGCTTGGTTGTGATGTGCGGATTATCGGTCAGAAATTTCTGAACAATCTCTTTTGTAATAACAGTCATGAACGCGCTTATAGGCGCATTTGTCCATCGGCGCGCCATTTTTTTTGCAGGGTTGGATCCTCGTGGCAAGCGGGATCTGTAAAGCCTAGTTAATGGTTTCGCTCTATATCATTGGTTGAGTTTGATGCAGGCTTTGTGGGGATTTCCGATGTCAGCAGATGTGTATAATGCGCTCCCGGTTCCGGTGATGGATTTTGCACCAGTACGTGATGAGGCGGGTCAGATCATCGACTTTACTCTGGTTTGGGCCAATGAAGCGGCCCTAAGCCCCAATGCGATGACGCTGGAACGAGTTGCCGGGCAGCGTTTGCTTACGTTCGCCCCGCATCTGGCTGGCAGTGACGGCCTGAAGCAGATGATTAAAACGACCGAGGACCGTGAAAGCCACTCGCTTGTGACGGGTGTTCAGCATGGTATTTTGTACCTCGGAAAGCGGACAAAGTTTGTTACAGCACCATCAGCGGCTGGCTGCGCGGCGATCATGCTGGATATTACCGATGTCGTTGCTGACCGTGATACTGCGCAACGTAAATTCAAAATGATGGAAGCCGCTTGTGATGATGCGGTGCACGGTATTGCAATCGCGAACACGGATCATGTCCTCGTCTATGCCAATCCGGCTTTTTCCGACATGCTTGGATATGAAGAGGACGAGCTTGTCGGCAAGCGGATTGATCAACTCGCAGCCGTCTCCGAACAGCCGGCCCGTCATGTCATAGCCGAAGAGCTGCTTACCAACGAGGTGAGCCAGTATGTGACCGACCGCGTCTATATCACCAAGACCGGGGAAGAGATCCTTCTGTCTGTGGCGGTTTCGATGATCAAAGGTGCCGACGGTGAGCGATTGTTGCTAGGACATTTCAGGGATGTAAGAGACGAGCGTAAGGCTCAGCACGATCTGCGGTCTGCGCTGGTAAAATCTGAAGAAGCGACGCGGCTGAAATCTGAATTTCTGGCCAATATGAGCCATGAGATCCGTACGCCGCTCAATGGTGTTATCGGGATGGCGCAAGTATTATCCTATTCGAACCTTGATAGTCAGCAGGCCGAACATTTAGCCATTATTCGGGAATCCAGCACCAATCTCCTCTCTCTACTGAATGACATTTTGGATCTTTCGAAAGTGGAGGCCGGAAAAGTCGAAATATCGCCGGTTGAAACCGATGTCCGTCATAAACTTGATCGACTGTACAAACTCCACGAGCCTGTTGCAAAAGACAAGGGATTGGCCTTTGATCTCGTCGTCCACCCTGCGGTGCCATCACGACTGCAACTTGATCCGGTGCGGATGCGCCAATGTGTGACGAACCTGATTTCAAATGCAATAAAGTTCACCGAAGCTGGCCGTATCGTAGTGGCCGTAACCAGCAGACCGGTCGGGTCCGATCACGAATTGACAATTCATGTTTCAGATAGCGGCATTGGCATTTCAGCCGAGCAGGTTAAGAAAATTTTTGACTCCTTCCAGCAGGCGGATGGCTCTACCACGCGGAGTTTTGGTGGCACCGGGCTGGGTCTGACCATCACACGTAAGCTTGCCAGACTGATGGGCGGAGACCTGTCCGTGGTCAGCGAGCCCGGCCGCGGATCAGTCTTTACACTGCGCTTTATGGCAAATACATCCGGCGCGATGAGCCATTCGCAAGACATAAAAAATGCCGAGCGCGAAGACGCCGCCCACGCGCTCAATTTTGGCGAGAAGACCGTTCTGGTCGTCGATGACAATATCGTCAACAGACAAGTCGCCCGCACCTTCCTGAAAGCCTATGGTTTTCGGACGGTTGAAGCAGTTGACGGGATTGAGGCTGTCGCGAAGGCAAAAGAGCACGCCGTCGATCTCATTCTCATGGACATCCACATGCCGCGCCTCGATGGCGTGAATGCGGCGCGTCAGATTCGTGATAGCAATACACACAACGAGACGGTCCCGATTGTTGCGCTGACAGCCGATGCCATGTCAGGTGACCGCGAAAAATATCTCGGGCTGGGCATGAACGGTTATGTCCCCAAACCCATCAATGAGCGCGAGCTTATCAGCGTGGTCGGCCAGGTTCTCTCGCTCAAGGGAAAAATGGTGGCGAACTGGTAGAGGCCTCGCTCAGACTTAGGTTTCTTTTTTCTTGGCCGTTGTCTTCTTCTTGGCCGCGGCTTTCTTCTTCGGGGCGGCCTTCTTTTTCTTCTTCGGGCCCTTGGCTGCTTTTGCAGCGATCCATTCAACCGCTTGCTCTACAGTAACGGCATCGGGCGCAACGTCTTTCGGAATGGTCGCGTTGATTTTCCCGTTTTTCACATATGGGCCATAGCGACCTTCGAGCACTTGCATCGGGTCGCCATTGTCTGGATGCGCACCGAGATCTTTGAGCACTTTCGCGGCAGTCCGTCCGCGCCCGGGATTGGCGATCTTGTCGGCGATCAGAGTGACAGCACGGTTCAGACCGACATCGAACAGCTCTTCGAACGTTGCAAGGTTCGCATATGTCTTCTGGTGCTGCACATAAGGCCCATAGCGGCCAAGATTGGCGATAATCGGCGCGCCGTCTTCAGGGTGTAAGCCGATTTCGCGCGGCAGGGATAAAAGTTTAGCGGCAAGCTCAGCACCGACTGATTTGGGATCGGTACCTTTTGGAATGGACGAGCGGGTTGGTTTCTCGGCACCTTCGGGCGTCATTTCGAGATAGGGACCAAACCGCCCCGCCTTGAGCAGCATTGGCACGCCTGCTTCAGGGTGGATGCCAAGCTCTTCACCATCAGGGTTGATCACGCCGTCACCATCGCCCGACGCCGAGAATGAGCGCGTATACTTGCACTCGGGATAATTGCCGCAGCCGACAAAGGCCCCGCCACGCCCAAGCTTGAGCGACAGCTCGCCTTCATTGCACAGCGGGCATAGCCGCGGCTTCTCTTTGACGTTACCGTCCGCATCGACCGCGGGGAACACATAAGTGCCAAGCGTTTCGTTCAGCGCATCAAGCACATGGGTAACGCGCAGGTCTTTGGTCTCGCCGATGGCCGCCGAGAACTGGGTCCAGAACTCGCGCAGAAACAGCTTCCAGTCGAGCTTGCCATCGGAGATGACGTCGAGCTTTTCTTCGAGGCCGGCCGTAAAATCATATTCAACATAGCGGGCAAAGAAATTCTCAAGAAACGCTGTCACCAGCCGCCCCTTGTCTTCTGGCACCAGCCGTTTCTTGTCGATGCGGATATAGTCGCGATCTTCCAGCGTTGAAAGCGTGGAGGCATAGGTTGACGGACGTCCAATACCAAGCTCTTCGAGGCGTTTGACGAGACTGGCTTCGGAATAACGCGGTGGTGGCTCGGTAAAGTGTTGCGAGGAGGTTGCCTCGATCAGATCAACATGCTCGCCCTCGCTCAGCTTTGGCAGACGGGCATCATTAGCATCATCATCGCTATCGTCGCGTCCTTCCGTATACAGCTTTATAAAGCCATCAAACAGCATAACCTGTCCGGTCGAGCGCAATGTGGCGCGCTTGTCTTTTGAGAGAAGGTCAATCGTGGTGCGCTCGAGTCTTGCTTCTTCCATTTGAGAGGCAACGGCACGGCGCCAGATCAGCGTGTAAAGCTTCTTGAGGTCTTCACCGCCTCGGTAATCTTCCGGGCGCAGATTAAAGTCGGTCGGCCGGATTGCTTCATGCGCTTCCTGGGCATTCTTTGCCTTTGAAGAATAGTATCGTGTTTTCTCAGGCAGATATTGCGCGCCATACTGGCTCGAAATGGCTGAACGCGCGGCGGCATAGGCTTCAGGAGCCATATTGACGCCGTCCGTCCGCATATAGGTGATGCGGCCCTCTTCGTAGAGCTTCTGAGCTGCGCCCATGGTCCGTTTTGCGCCAAAGCCGAGCTTGCGCGATGCTTCTTGCTGAAGTGTTGATGTAATAAATGGCGGCGGCGGACGGCGCTTGACGGGCTTGGCTTCAACCGATGCGACGGTAAAGCCGCCTGTTTTTACTTTCGCCAGCGCATCATTAGCGGCTTTCTCATCCGGCAAATCGAACTTGCGCAGGGCGACGCCATCAAGAGCGTAGAGCCGGGTCTGAAAGCTTGCGCCTTCGGGCGCGCGCATATCAGCCTGGACCTGCCAGTATTCGTCAGATTTGAAGGTTTCAATCTCAAGCTCACGCTGACAAATGATGCGCAGGGCCACCGATTGGACGCGTCCGGCCGACCGCGAACCGGGAAGCTTGCGCCAAAGCACCGGCGATAGATTAAAGCCCACAAGATAGTCGAGCGCGCGGCGGGCAAGGTAGGCGTCTACCAGTTCGCCATCAATCTCGCGCGGGTTCTTCATCGCCTCTGTGACCGCCGTTTTGGTGATCGCATTGAACACAACGCGCTCAACCTCAACATCTTTCAGGACGCGGCGGTTCTTCAGCGCTTCCATCAAGTGCCACGAGATTGCTTCGCCTTCGCGATCCGGGTCAGTCGCGAGAATAAGTTTTTCCGAGCCCTTCACCGCGTCGGCGATTTCCCGAATGCGCGCATTCGATTTGCTATCGGCCTGCCAAACCATTGCAAAATCGTTCTCAGGATCGACCGATCCATCCTTCGAAGGCAGATCCCGGATGTGCCCGTATGAGGCATAGACCTTGAAATCGGGTCCGAGATATTTGTTGATGGTCTTGGCTTTGGCCGGCGACTCAACGATGACAACTTTCATGCACGGAACCCCTATTTAGCGGCGGAAACTGGTGTGAAGGTCCGAGCTTGTCAAGCGCTCATGCACTAGCCGTCCTCCCGGAACGCGATGATGGCGAAGCAAATAAACAGGCAGAACAGGGGCGGAAGCCAAGCGGCAATTGCTGGCGGGACTGTCCCCGTGGAGGCCATATTGGCACTAACCTGATTGATAAAATAAAAGGCAATTGCGCCGAGCAAAGCCGCCAGCATAAGTGGGGCACCACCGCCCAACCGCGCCAGTCTGAGGCAGGCCAGAGCACCGATCAGACTCATCACCACGAACACCAACGGGATGGCCGTCAGCCCCAAAAGTCGCATGTCGTACCGTTCGGTCCGCAGCCCTGCGGCACGCGTCTGGTCGATATGATCGGGCAGGTCCCAGAAGCCGATCGATCCCGGCGCAGAAAAACGATCGGTCAGCGTAAAAAGCTCAAGCGTTGTCGCCAAAGACAATTCATCGAAATGCTGCGCGCTGATTGACCGGCTATTCTCGATCACATCTTCGAGTTGCCAGAAACCTGAAACAAGCTTTGCTGTTGCGGCATCGTAGCGGCGCGCGAAGACATAGCGATCAGTCGCTTCGCCATTTTCAAAGATACGCGTTTCAAGAATGAACTTGGCATCGCTGAGCACGGACCCCGTCTCATCAATGCTGGCGGCATTGATAATGATCTGCCCGGTTTCGTTGACTTCTCGGAGCCAGACCCCGCTTTCAAATTCGGCAATATTGGCGACCCCATCATTGAAGAGCTTGTTGCGCGTGTCTTCAAATTTGGCGTTCAGATCGGCCCCCATGGGTGAGACCACCATCATTGTAAAAAGCCCGACCAGGAACGCAGCTCCCATAGCGGGCGCAAGGAACGTCCATGCCGATAAGCCGCTGGCGCGAATGACGGGTAACTCGGCACGTCGGCTGAGACGCCGGAATGTCATGATCGACGCGGCCAGAACGGCAAACGGCATTGTCTGCTCGGCAAGGCGGGGGAATTTCAACAGCGCCAGATAGAGCGCATAGCCAATGCTGATATTGGTTCGGGCACCAACAGTGCGAAGCTGTTCAACCGTGTCCACCAATATAATCGCCAGCGAGATCACCCCCAGCACGGTCAGCAAGGACATCAGATATTCCCTGAATATATAGCGCTGGATACGATTGAACCCGATCATGACGCGCCCTGTCTTGCCGATCTATAGGTGCGCCAGATACGCCTTGGCGACAGGCGTGTGAATTGTAAGGCTGCAGCCGCTGCGAACAGGCCGATCGGCAGGAGCCATTGACCAAGATTCAGAATATGGGTCTCGGCGGCACCCGCTTGCAGGGTCAATTGCAGAATGATGATTCCGGCGAGCGCAGCGCTGTAAAGACCGATACGGCGATTATATCCTCCGCGACTATAGTCCCCGCCCAATATAGCCAGTATGGCGAGCATGACGATGCCATAATTGAGCAAGGGCCCGGTTAAGCGGTAATGGGCCTCGGCGCGGAATTCATGTTTCGCTACAGTGTCGAAATAATTGGTTGGGTCGAGCCTGACCAGCTGCGGCAGATAGCGGTCAGACGCTTTGAGCACAATGTCAGTGCCCTCGCGCAGAAATTCCGTGAGATCGAACGGATATTGATCGAACAAGAGGATGGAAAGTGAACCATCTGTTTCGATCTGGTGGATTTCGCCCGTCGTCAAAATTAGTGTTGGCGTGCCTTCGACCTCTGCAATGCGGCCTGTCTCGGCAATGAAGTCGGCCGTATCGTCAGCATCGCGCGTGTCAGAAATCAGCAAGCCCCGTAAAAGACCGCCCCGGTTCTCGCGCGCATAGAAGGTCAGGTCTTTGCCAATCGAGGTGAACTCGCCGGGTTTGATCAAGGTTGTCGCCAGATCAGTACGCGCGTCCAGCAAGGTCGAGCGTAAATTCTGCTGGGCGAGGGGTTGTACCCACAGATTTATCGCCAGATGTGCAAGGGCTGCAAACGTGGCCAACCGAAGAAGCGGAGCGGCGACTTGCCAATGCGTCATTCCCGTTGCCTGGGCAACAATGATTTCCGAGTCCTTGTGAATGCGGTTGAGTGTGAGAAGGACGCCAATGAACAGCGCAATCGGGATAAGAAGCGCCAGGATTCGAGGCGCTCCGAGCATGACGACTTTTAGGAAAATCCCAACCGATTGCCCGCCATCTGTGAGCAGTTCGGTCCAGTTTAGAGCCTGGCTAAGCAGGGCCAGAACGCTTAAAGCGCCGATGATAATCAGCACAGCCCGCAAGGCATGTGCGAAAATATATCGCTGAAATCTGAGCATGGGCCTCTTATGGCAGGAGATAATTTTTGATCTTTTCGGTGGTAACGAGTTGCTTACGCCGCGTCGATGATTAACTTGTCGCAAAACGGGAGTTCCTACATGAGAATACGATTTGCAGCCGAAGCCAAAGCGGAAATCGCAGCCTTTATCCTCGATGAGGGAGCTGGCTTGCCAGTCGCCGCCCAGGCGATGGATGAAGCCAGTGGTGGTCTGCTGAGCGAGGCCGCAAGCGGCGGGCGTTTTACAGGAAAAGCGGGGCAGGTCGCCGTGGTCGTTCTTCCAAAGGGCAGCGCAGCCAAGCGGGCCGTGCTGGTTGGTGGCGGCAAACCAGCCAAGCGTGACGCTCGCATTTTGGAGCGGGTAGGGGGCAGTTTCGTAAAGTCTCAGAGTGCGAGCGGGTTCAAATCGGCCAGTTTTCATGTTGCCGATGCAGCCGCAGCCGCGCAGATCGCAGCTGGCATGCGGCTCGCCGCCTATCGGTTTGACACCTATTTCACCAAGAAAAAGCCTGACGCGCTGCCCAGTCTGAACAGTGTGACTTTGGTCAGCGATGATTCCAAGGCCTCCAAAGCCGCGTTCGCGCCAATGGATGCGGCAATTGATGGAACCTATTTCGCTCGTGATCTGGTCAATGAGCCGCCAAATATCCTCTATCCGGCAAGCTTTGCCAAACGGCTTCAAGCGCTTGAAGAGCATGGGCTTGAGGTTCAGGTGCTTGGCGAAAAAGAGATGAAAAAACTCGGCATGGGCTCACTGTTGGGTGTGGGGCAAGGGTCCGTCAAAGAGAGCAAAATGGCGATTATGCGCTGGCATGGCGGCAAGAAAGGCGAAAAGCCAGTGGCGCTGGTCGGCAAGGGCGTTTGCTTCGATACGGGCGGTATCTCGCTCAAGCCGGGTGCTGGCATGGAAGATATGCGCGGTGATATGGGCGGCGCGGCGGCGGTTTCTGGTACAATGCTCGCGCTGGCGAAGCGAAAAGCCAAGGCCAATGTGGTCGGACTTGTCGGACTTGTCGAGAATATGCCCGATGCGGATGCGATCCGTCCGGGCGATATTCTGACCTCCGCTTCGGGCCAGACAATCGAAGTCCAGAACACAGATGCCGAGGGCCGTCTGGTGCTTGCGGATGTGCTCTGGTACGCCCAAAAGCATGAAAAGCCCAAAGCAATTGTCGATCTCGCGACGTTGACAGGCGCAATCGTTGTCTCGCTTGGCCATCATCACGCCGGACTGTTTACAGGGCATGACGAGATGGCTGCCGCGCTAACCCAAGCCGGACAAGACAGCGGCGAGCGCGTTTGGCGACTGCCGATGGGGCCTGAATATGATCAGCTGCTGAAATCGAAATTTGCGGATATGCGAAATATTGGTGGCCGTGCGGCGGGCTCGATTACGGCGGCGCACTTCCTCAAGCGCTTTGTGGCTGATGATATGCCGTGGACACATCTCGACATTGCAGGTGTTGCGTGGGTCAATGGCAAGAAAGAGCCAACCGATCCAAGCTGGGCGTCTGGCTTTGGACCGAGGCTTCTGAACCAGTGGATTGCCGACAATCACGAAGGGTAGCGCTTGAGCGACGGATCACCTCCTGACTGGTATTTCTACCATCTCGAACGCACCACGCTGGAGCAGGCGGCGGGGGCATTGCTGGAAAAATGTCTTGAGCATGGCAAACGCGTGCTGGCGATTAGCGACCAGCCTGGACGCCGGGCGGCGCTGGATCAGGCGCTTTGGACCTATGATGATGCGAGCTTTTTGCCCCACGGCCGCGCCGAAGCCGAAGGCCTCGATCCAGCGTGCCAGCCAGTCCTGATCAGCGAGACGCCAGACAATCAAAACAAGGCAGCCTTCTGCTTGCTGATGGACGGGATGGACATCGGTGACGGGGCGGGCTTCGAGCGCTGCATGGTGATGTTTGATGGCGGCGATCAGGTCTCCCGAGACATCGCCCGCAAACAGTTTAAAGCGGCCAAAGACCGCGGTGAAACGGTCCGCTATTTCCAGCAGTCTGGTAGAGGCTGGACCGAAGCGGGAAAGTAGCTACTCCGACGGCGGCGGCGGCCGGCGAAAGACCGACTGCAACACGGTCAGGACCAATCCGACAAGCACCAGAGAGACAAAAGCTTTAGCGAAAACTACAGGCGCTATCGTATCAAACCAGATAGCATAGAGCGCCATGCCTGCCAGCAAGATCGCCCCGGAAACAAAAATCAACCGCCACAGTCCGCTCATAGTCTGTCTCCCGTTTTCGCAATGATAACAGCAACTGGCCGGTTTGGCAGCCCGTCGGGGATTGCAGCTTGGGGCGCAGACCGCTATAGCGCGCTCAGACACGTTTCATCCTCATTCTCCAAAGGACTATTTTCATGGCTGTTCAACGTACATTTTCAATCATCAAGCCCGATGCCACAGAGCGCAATCTCACCGGCGCGATTAACAAAGTGATCGAGGACGGCGGCCTGCGGATCGTGGCCCAGCGCCGCATTCATATGAGCCGTGCGCAAGCTGAACGTTTCTACGGCGTCCATGCAGAGCGCCCCTTTTTTGGCGAATTGGTTGAGTTCATGACGTCCGCCCCCGTCGTCGTGCAGGTTCTTGAGGGCGAGAACGCGGTCGCGCGCTATCGCGATATCATGGGTGCAACCAATCCCGAAGAGGCCGCTGACGGCACAATCCGCAAGCTATTTGCAAAATCCATTGGTGAG
This sequence comes from uncultured Hyphomonas sp., assembly GCA_964567455.1. Lineage (GTDB taxonomy): Bacteria > Pseudomonadota > Alphaproteobacteria > Caulobacterales > Hyphomonadaceae > CALLCD01. The sequence continues at coordinate 235,948 of CAZMMU010000001.1, read as the reverse complement.
AACTCGGCCCATGGCTCCGACAGTGAAGAGAACGCCGCATTGGAAATCAGCCAGTTCTTCTCAGAAGCGGACATTGTCGGTTAAACTATTTTCGGTGGGGATCGATGAAATTTCACCGATCCCCCTAATCGGGCGTTTGCTTTAAGCTGCTATCCAGACCCGGCCCAGAGGTGAGGCAAGGGATGACAGCGATGCACCGACTAATTTATACCAGCACAGCGACACGTCTTCTCAAGGAAGACGAACTGTTCAAACTGCTCAATTCTGCGCGCTCGAAAAATTCCGCCGACCATATTACGGGCATCCTGATCTATCATGAGGGGTGCTTCTTGCAGGTGCTGGAAGGTGAAAAAGACGCCGTCGAGCGCTGCTTCAAGCGGATTTGCAGAGACGGTCGCCATACAGATTACATCGAATTGGCCAATGAAGCGGCAATCAGCCGGATGTTCACGGCCTGGTGGATGGCCTATCGCAAGTTTGGCGATCTGGGGCCCTACCAACAGAAGCAATTCGTTGAATTGCGTGATCTGGCTAAAACCGCTCAAGAAATTCCGATGGTGGATAACCTCAAGGCCAACGCTATTCTGCTGGCCTTTCTGTCCAGCTTCCGTGATCTCGAACTGGCTGGCTAGTCTGGCCCACTGACCTGCCAAATGTGCTGGCGATGCCCCCCCAAGCGCACTAGGTTTGCATCATGGCTCAATTTACGTTGTTACGCGCGTTTGGATTGGGGTTGATCTGTGCACTTATTGCATGTCAGCCACTTCCGCTATCATCCCAGCAAGGTCAGGCAGAACAGACCCGCAGACCGATTGCCACTGATCACATTCCAGCGCAGACACCGATCGCGCGTCACGGCCAGTTACGCGTCACAAATGGCAAAATAACCGGCGCTGATGGCACACCGGCATCACTCGCCGGACCTAGCTTCTTCTGGAGCAATACCGATTGGGGCATGGCGCGGTTCTACAATCAGGGCGCGGTGGAATATTTTGCGCAAGACTGGAATGCCGGGATTGTACGCGCAGCAATTGCAGGTGAGCACGATGGTAGTTATCTCGACGATCCGGTCGCCAATACGGCCCGCGCCGAGGCCATCATTGAAGGTGCGATTGCCAATGGCATCTATGTGATCGTTGACTGGCACAGCCATCACGCCGAACAACACGCCGCAGAAGCTGAAAGGTTTTTCCGCGACATCGCCCGAAAGTATGGCCAGACCCCGAATCTGATCTACGAGATTTACAATGAGCCGCTCGATACGACCGATTGGGACCGGGTCGTAAAACCCTATGCAGAACGTATTATCAGCGCGATCCGCGAGATTGATCCGGACAATTTGATTATCGTTGGCACGCAGTCCTGGGGACAGGATGTCGATAAGGCTGCGCGAAACCCGATACGTGGTCACGAGAATATCGGCTATTCCCTTCATTTTTATGCCGCCACCCACAAGGACAAGTATCGCCGCCGCGCCGAGCGGGCCATTCGCGCGGGGCTACCGATCATGGTGACCGAATGGGGAATGGTTGATTATACGGGCGATGGCGAGATTGATAGGGCGTCGTCACAAGCTTGGCTCGACTTTATCTGGACGCATGGGCTGACCCATACGATTTGGTCAGTCAGCGATAAGCGCGAAGGTGCCGCTATGCTTCGCCCTGGCGTGCGATCAGACGGTCGCTGGAGCGATCGGGATCTGACCGAGGCAGGGCTTCTGGCGCGCGAAATTATCCGTAATTGGCCAACAGACTAAGCGTGCTTGGTGAGCAATGTCTGGCAGGCCAGCCTGAGCGCCTCTGGATAAAGTTTGTGCTCCTCAACCAACACACGTGCGCGTAAGGTTTCGGCCGTATCATCGGGCCGTATGTCGATCGCCGCTTGTGCGATTGTCTCGCCTTGATCCACACCCGAATTGACCCAATGCACGGAACAGCCATGCTTCTGATCGCCAGCATCAAGGGCCCGCTGATGCGTATTAAGCCCGGGATATTTGGGCAGAAGTGACGGGTGTATATTGATCATCCGGCCGTCCCAGCGATCGGTGAACCAAGGTGTCAGAATGCGCATGAAGCCTGCCAATGCGACCAACTCTATATTGGCGTCTCTCAGCACTGCATCGAGCGCGCGCTCGAAACTTTCGCGATCTTTACCAAAGGGTTTGTGGTCAATGGCGCACGTCTCCAATCCGCGTTTTGCGGCAGTGGCCAGCCCTTCAGCCTCAGGGCGATTGGAGATGATGAGCCGAGGCGTTGCAGGCACGCGGCCGCTATCACAGGCATCCAGCAAGGCCAGCATATTTGTGCCGCGACCAGAGATGATTATGCCAAGATTAAGGTGGCTCACCCTTCGACAAGCTCACCAATCATCGCCGGGGCTTCGCCAATCTCACCGAGCATGGCCATGGCGTCATCGACCTTTTCCGGGCTGATGGCCAGCACCATGCCGATGCCCATATTGAACGTTTTGTGCATTTCATCATCGGGCATGCCGCCAACAGATTTCAGCCAGTCAAATACCGGCAGCGCTGTCCAGCTCGTCCGGTCGATCTGTGGGGCGAGCCCGTCAGGACACATCCGCGGCGTGTTTTCCGTAAGCCCTCCGCCGGTAATATGGGCCAAGCCTGTGACAAGCCCTGCGCGGATCAGCGGCAGCGTCGCGTCCGAGTAAAGCCGCGTCGGCGTCAGCAAAGCGCGGCCAAGCGGGGTGCCCGGCTGGAATGGGGCATCATCGTCATAGGAGAGCGAGGATCGCTCAACGCATTTTCGTATGAGCGAATAGCCATTGGAATGAGGGCCAGACGAGGCCAGCCCGATCAGCTGATCACCCGCCTTCATGGCGCTGTGATTGGGTAGAATAGCGTCCCGCTCGACCGCGCCGACAACGAAACCGGCAAGATCATAGTGGCCCTCAGGATACATGCCCGGCATTTCCGCCGTCTCGCCACCTGTCAACGCACATCCAGCCTGACGGCAGCCCTCGGCAATGCCTGAGATGACCGCCTCGGCGATACCGTTTTCCAGCTTTCCGGTCGCAAAATAGTCGAGGAAAAATAAGGGCTCCGCGCCTTGGGCGAGCACATCATTGGCACACATGGCAACAAGATCGATTCCGACCGTATCATGAATGCCGGTTTCAAAGGCAAGCATAAGCTTGGTGCCGACCCCGTCCGTACCTGAAACCAGCACCGGATCGTTCCAGCCATCCGCTTTCAGATCAAACAGAGCGCCAAAACCGCCAAGCCCACCCATAACCCCTTTGCGGCTGGTGGCTTCAGCTAAGGGTTTGATCGCTGCAACAAGTGCGTCGCCTGCCTCAATATCGACACCAGCTTCGCGGTAAGACAGAGGTTTATGGTTGGATATGGTCATAATGTGCCCGTTAGCATGGCGTGTTGCTGTTTGCCAATCGCCCAAATGGTTTCCGCCGCACGCGTGGCCTGCTAGAGAAGAGAGAGATAGGAGATGCCCGTCATGATTCGCCAGTTACTACTCGTTTTTTCACTTGGCCTGATGTTCGCATTTACGGCCCATGCAGACACCCGGAGCCTCTATACGGTTACGGACATTGACGTTGATGAAAGTGCAGCCAGCGTGATTGAAGCGCAACAAGTGGCCTTTGCCAAGGCGCAGCGAATTGGGGTTGAACGCATGATTGCGCGAATCACCCTGCCTGCGGATCGGTCGAAAATACCGCCAATTATTGTCGATGACGCTTTGGCACAGCGGCTGGTGCGTGCAGTGGATGTGCAGAAGGAAACGCGCGGTGGCGGGCGATATATTGCGACCCTGTCTGCGATTATGAACCGCCAGAACGTCCGCGCCTTCCTGCGCGAGCAACAGCTTGATTTTGTCGACATACAGGCGCCCGCTGCGCTACTTGTGCCGCTGGCGCGTGACCGTGTTCTGGGCGACTGGCACGCCGCGTGGGGAGAACGAAATGACGGCGCATTGGTGCCTTATATCACGTCGCAATTGCCCTATGCCCGCGATCTGACATGGGATGACATTCAGGGCGAGGTCGGCAGCTCAGGTGCACGACGCGGTATTGTCGCCGAGCTTGACGGAGCAGAAGGGGCCTACTCGGTACGCGTCTCGACATTGACAGCCAGCGGTTTGACGCTTCTGGGAACATCGCGCCGCGTGGCGACAATGACGGAGGCCGTGCAGGTGGTTTCAGGCATGATGGATGATATCTGGAAGGAGCAGTCGGTCGTTCGCTCCGGTGTGCGCACTTTGTCAGAGACCAGTGTGCTTTATACGTCTTTACCAGAGTGGAATACGTTACGCGGGGCCTTGGCGCGCTCGCCTCTGGTGTCTGATTTCCAGATAAAGGCCATTGCCTCCGATGGTGCAGTTGTTCAGTTTGCCTATGCTGGTGATATTGAACGCCTCAAAAGTGATCTCGGCCAGCGTGGCGCATCGCTTGATGTCCAACCGGGCGGATGGGTTTTGCGGTCGGCGGTTTCAGCCGTTCGGTAGGGGTACAAAAGTAGAGTATGCCGCAACAGTACAGTCTGCGATTTCCCGATCAGCCCGAGCGCTTTTCCGATCTCGCCATTACTTCATCCAATGAAATCGCGATTGAAGCGATCCGCAATTGGAAGAGTTGGAGCCATCCGGCCATGTGTCTGGTTGGACCTGTCCAAAGCGGGCTGCGGGTGACAGCGAGGCTTTGGGCAGCGGAGGCCGGTGCCGATCTGCTGGATGCGCGGGCATTCGACGAACTGGGCGAGGCGGATGTGTCGTCACGCTCCCGGAACAATTGCGCGATCGATCTCGCCGACAGTGTGGTCAATGAAGCCAATCTTCTCAGCTTGCTAAATTTTGCGAGCCAGCGGGATGTCCGCGTTTTGCTAACCGCGCGCGCGGTCCCATCGCAATGGCCGTGCAAGTCTGCCGATCTGCGTTCGCGGCTTGATGGCCTGCAGAATGTCAAGATTTACCCGCCAGACGAGGACATGTTGATCGAGCGGCTCAAAGCGGCTTGCCGACGGCGCTATATGAAGCTGGATCGCCAAACCATTGCCTTTTTGGCGATCCGGTTGCCACGATCCTATGCGGCGATTGAGGAATATGTGTCACGACTTGATGAAGCCGTTGACGCAAATCAACGCGCGCCCAGTATCCATTTAGCAAGGACTGTGCTTGAAGATGGGGCTGGGTCGCTTGCTTTGTTCGGTGACCCTGACGATGTGTAAATTTTAAGCGTTTCAAGGGACAGCTCAAACCATGGCTGGACACTCTGATCAGGCGGCCTCAACCCGGTTTTTCAACCGCGAGATCTCGTGGCTAAATTTCAATGCGCGCGTGCTCGAAGAGGCGGCCAATCCGGCGCACCCTCTGCTTGAACGGCTGCGCTTTCTCTCGATCTCGGCGAGCAATCTCGATGAGTTCTACATGGTCCGTTATGCTGGGCTTCGCGAACAGGTGCGGGCAGGTGTCAAAAAGGTCAGTCAGGACGGTCTAACGCCAGGCGAGCAGGTAAAACTGATTGAAGAGACCGCTGGCCGGCTGATGAAAGAACAGCAGAAAGGCTATAAGCAACTGCGCCGCGCCCTGGCCGATGAGGGCATCAAGATCATCGCGGCCGACAAGCTGACCAAATCGGACAAAGCCTGGCTCACAGACACCTTTGTCGAGCAAGTTTTGCCCATTTTGACACCGCTCGCCGTGGACCCGGCACACCCGTTTCCATTTCTGCCCAATCGGGGCTTCGCGCTCGCGCTTGATTTGCAGCCGGTAGACCAAGGTGAAGCGATGACCGGGCTTGTGCCGTTACCGGCTTTTGCGTCGCGGTTCATCCGCCTACCGGACAAGTCCAAAGCCGTGGCGCGCTACATTCCGCTCGAACGTGTTATCCCGCTATTTGCGGATATGCTCTTCCCTGGCTACGTCCATAAAGGGCTTTGCCTCTTCCGCATTGTTCGGGACTCCGACATCGAGATTGATGACGAGGCCGAAGATCTAATTCGTGAGTTTGAAATCTTGCTGCGACAGCGGCGGCGTGGGCGGATTGTGCGCATTAAGGTCAGCGCGCAAGCACCTGCTGATCTGCGCGAACTTATCCTTCGCGAAATGGAATCCGAGCCGAATGATCTGGTGCTGACCGAAGGGTTGATCGGGCTTGCCCAATTGTCGGAATTGATCACGAAAGACCGGAGTGATCTACAGTTCAGCGCGTTTGAGCCGCGCCATCCCGAACGCATCCGCGAACATGGCGGCAATTGCTTTACGGCGATCCGGCAGAAAGACATTCTCGTTCACCATCCTTATGAGTCCTTTGATGTTGTGGTCGAGTTTCTCAAACAGGCGGCACTCGACCCTGATGTGGTCGCAATCAAGCAAACACTCTACCGGACAAGCGCGAACTCGCCCATTGTCTCAGCTCTGATTGAAGCCGCCGAGACGGGCAAATCCGTAACTGCGCTGGTCGAGATCAAGGCACGGTTTGATGAGGAAGCGAATTTGCGCCTTGCCCGCGATCTTGAACGCGCAGGTGTGCAGGTGGTTTATGGGTTTATCGATTATAAGACCCATGCCAAGGTCAGCCTCGTGGTCCGGCGTGAAGGAGCGGAGCTTAAAACCTACACCCATTTCGGGACCGGTAACTACCACCCGATCACCGCGCGCATCTATACCGACTTGGCTTTGTTCACGAGCGATCCAGCCATGGGGCGGGATGCGGGACGGTTGTTCAACTATGTCACGGCCTATAAAGAACCGCCCGCGCAGAACCCTGCCATGGAGAAAATCATTATGTCGCCCGTGGCCATGCGTGACGGCCTGCTGAAGTGTATTCAGGCCGAGACGGAAAACGCCCGTGCAGGCAAACCGTCCGGCATTTGGGCGAAGATGAACTCGCTGGTCGACAGGGAGTTGATTGATGCGTTGTATGAGGCGAGTGGCGCAGGGGTTCCCATCCGCTTGGTGGTGCGCGGCATTTGTTGCCTAAGGCCCGGGCTAAAGGGCCTGTCTGAGACGATCGAGGTAAAAAGCATTGTCGGGCGCTTCCTTGAGCATTCACGCATAGTCGCTTTTGCTAATGGCAAAACACTTCCGTCGTCGCGTGCGAAGGTTTTTATCTCTTCTGCGGACTGGATGCCGCGCAATTTGCAAAGACGGGTCGAAGCACTGGTGCCAATCGAGAACCCTACGGTCCATCGCCAAGTGCTCAACCAGATTATGGTCGCCAATCTGAATGACAATGTCCAAAGCTGGCGGCTGCAGGCCGATGGCAGCTATGTCCGGACAAAGCCAGACATGGGCGAAGCCATATTTGATGCCCATCAGTATTTCATGCAGACAGACAGTCTCTCCGGGCGTGGCAGCGCCATTGAACTGAACGTGCCGCCGAGACTTGCGCCCAAACGAAGAGGCGATAGCTGACGATGGATGCCGGGACCATCACATCGAAGGCTGTGATCGACATCGGGTCGAATTCGGTGCGTCTGGTCATCTATGATGCCCTCGGCTGCGGTCTGCTTCCGCATTACAATGAAAAAGTGATGGCCCAGCTTGGCGACGGTGTGCGCGAAACAGGGACGCTCTCGGACAAAGGCGTCATGATCGCGCTCAAGGCGCTTGCCCGCTATCAGGCGATTCTCGAAGGCCTGGGCGTGTCACATGTACGCACGGTCGCAACCGCTGCGGTGCGTCTGGCTGATGATGGCGCGGCATTTATCGACCGCGTGAAGCATGAGACAGGTCTTGTCGTCGAAATTATCAGCGGCGCGGAGGAAGCGAGACTTTCTGCGCTTGGCGTTTCAGCCGGATTTAATATGGTGAGCGGTCTGGTTGGGGACCTTGGCGGGTCCAGTCTGGAGTTCTGCACGCTCGAAAAAGGCCATGTCGGGCGCGGCGAGTCGCTTGTGCTGGGACCGTTGGCAATGGATGCGCGCGACGTCGAACTGTCCAAGCTGTCAAAGTCGGTCGAGCGCGAACTGGCTAAGTCTGATTTGCTGAAGGGCCATGGCGGTTCATTTTTCATGGTTGGTGGTGCCTGGCGTGCTTTGGCAAAGATGCACATGGAGCTTGTCGACTATCCGCTGCGTCAGCTGCATCATTACCGAATGGACGCAAGTGCGGTGCGTTTGCTTGTCGAGGCATCCATGTCTGACGACGCGCTCAATCGCGAGCGGCGTGCGCGCGCCAGCCGAAGACGGGCAGATATCCTGCCTTATGCCGGAATGGTGCTCGGGAAGATTTTTGAACTTGGTGAGTTCTCCGAGATTATTGTGTCAGCTTATGGTCTGCGTGAGGGCGCGATCGTCTCTGATGCGCGGGCAGCGGACGTGGCGGGCGATGGGCTTACCGACGGAGTTTTGTTGTCGGGCCGCTTGAGGGATGAAACGCGGGCTTTCGGCAAAGCGCTGGCGGCATGGTCCACACCGATCATCCGTCCGCAAGAAGATTTGTTCGGCGAGCCGGAAGTCCATGATCGGCTTATCGCAGCGGCCTGCCTGCACGCAGATTTTGGCGCCCGCCTGCATCCTGACACGCGCGCGCAGCTTGCTTTCGAACGTGTTCTTTACGGTGCTTACGCCAACGTCTCCCATGCGGAGCGGGCCTTTATTGCTCTGGCTGTTGGCTATCGCTACTCGCATAGTTTCAAGGCGGGCGACAAAGCGGCATCGAGGCTACTCAATAAAAGACAGCTCAAGCTCGCCCGTCAGTTGGGGGCGTGTATGCGGCTTGGAGCCGTATTCTCTGGACGCTCTGCAGCGGTGCTGGGAGATGTTAAGCTAAGCCGCTCACCGGGGCTTGTGACCCTAACGGTTTCCAAAGGGAAGAGCGCGCTTGTCTCGTCAACCGTGCAGCGACGTTTGCAGACGCTGGCTGAATTGCTCGATTGCGATTGGCAGATCGCGCGCCAATAGCCAATCAACTATTTGCCTGACGTTTCAAACAGGCGTACCTTACCGTTCTCAAACGAAATGGCCAGTGCTCCTGATAGCAGCGCTTTGGCTTTCGAGCCGAACAAATCATGCCGCCAGCCTGCAAACGCGGCGATGTCGTCGGTCTCGCCGCGAGCTATGCGTTCAATGTCCGCCGCATTCGCGATCAGTCGGGGGACGACATTTGCGTCTTCAGAGACATATTTTAGCAGCACCTTTAAAAGCTCGGGCGCGCCTGCCGGGGTCTGCGCATTGTGCTTTCGCACAGGCAAAGGCGGCGCGAAATCTTTAGGTGCGTCGATAGCCGCGTTCACGGCCTCGATCAGACCCTCGGCATGACGCGACTTGATGAACCCTTTGGGAACGGCCCGCAGCCGATCATAAGCGCTCGCATCGCGTGGCTTCTGTTCGGCTATTTCGTAAATAGCGTCGTCCTTCAACACACGCCGTCTAGGTTTGTCGAGATCTTTTGCCCGGGTCTCGCGCCAGCCTGCAACAGCGGCGAGTATGGCAGCATAGTCTTCGCGCGGTTTGCGAATTTTCAGGCGCTGCCAGGCATTCTCCGCCGACGTGTCGTAAAGCGCCGGGTCTTCCAGATGCTCCATCTCGTCGCGGACCCAGTTCATCCGCTCTTTTTCAATAAGCTGCTCGCGCATGATCTGATAAGCATCACGCAAATGAGTGACATCGCCGAGCGCATAGGTGAGTTGCTTGTCGCTGAGTGGGCGTCTCGTCCAATCGGTAAATTGGGAAGATTTGTCGACTTTGACGCTGAGGACGCGCTGGATGAGATTGTCATAGGAGATCGAGTCGCCATAGCCGAGCGCCATGGCGGCTATCTGCGAATCAAAAATCGGACCTGGAGGATAGCCAATCAACCGATTGAATATCTCAATGTCCTGCCGCGCGGCATGAAAGACTTTTACGCGTGATTCTTCAGCGATCAGATTGAGGAAGATGCCGATGTCCAAATCCTCGGCCAGCGGATCGATCAGCCCCTCTACGCCTGGCGCAGAGGCCTGAATCAGGCACAATTCGGGCCAATAGGTCGTTTCACGGTGGAATTCGGTGTCAACGCAAATAAATTCGTGTTTTGACAGGGCGTCGCAGAACTCGGCGAGTTCCTCTTGATCGGTAATCGGGCGTAAAATCTTATTGCTCATGAGTGAGCCGTAGCCGATCACCTTGACAAAGGCCAGTTGTGGTGCGCGTTTGCCTGAAAATAGTTTCGAACTGACAGGGAAATGCAGCCATGCACGCCTACCGGACCCATACTTGCGGACAATTGCGAACTGAAAACGTCGGCCAGACGGTTAAACTGTCGGGCTGGCTTCACAGGCGACGCGATCATGGTGGGGTCATGTTCATCGATTTGCGGGATCATTACGGACTGACCCAATGCGTCTTCGACCCTGATTTTCCAGCTTTTGCTGTTGTTGAGCGGCTGCGCACGGAGAGCGTGATTACGATTGAAGGAGAAGTGCTCGCGCGGGAAGCATCTCTTGTGAATGATAATCTCGATACGGGCGCCGTCGAAGTGCGCGTGAAAAAAGCGAGCGTACAATCCGAGGCTGCTGAGCTGCCATTGCCCGTCTTCGGCGAGCCGGACTATCCCGAAGACATTCGCCTGACCCATCGTTATCTCGATTTGCGGCGCGAGACTTTGCACAAGAACATGATCTTGCGCTCGAATGTGATCGCCTCGATCCGTAAGCGAATGGTGGGCGAGGGTTTTACCGAATATCAGACGCCGATTCTCACCGCTTCCAGCCCTGAAGGCGCGCGCGATTTTCTGGTGCCCTCACGGATCCATCATGGTGAATTCTATGCGCTGCCCCAGGCGCCCCAGCAGTTCAAGCAGCTCTTGATGGTGTCCGGCTTTGACCGCTATTTTCAAATCGCGCCGTGTTTCCGTGATGAGGATGCCCGGGCGGACCGCTCACCCGGCGAATTTTACCAGCTCGACATCGAGATGAGTTTCGTTACGCAGGAGGACGTCTTCAACTCCATCGAGCCCGTTATGCGCGGTGTTTTCGAGGAGTTCGCCGATTGGGAAGGCAAGGGCCGCCAAGTGCCCGCAGAGCCATTCGTACGTATTCCCTTTGCCGAGGCGATGGCCAAATATGGCTCCGATAAGCCAGACTTGCGCAATCCGCTAGAGCTGTCCGATGTGACCGAATTTTTCGCCGATGACAGCAAGACGGGCTTTAGCATCTTTGCCAAGATCATCGCTGGGGGTGGCCGTGTGATCGCAATTCCAGCGCCGAAGGCGGCGGCGGAGAAATCTCGCAAATTCTTCGACGAGATGGACAAATGGGCCAAAAAGGACATGCAGGCACCTGGCCTTGGCTATGCACGCCTGAAAGACGCTGACGGCGGCGGTGTCGACAGCCAAGACCCGGTCCTCAAGAACTTCGACGCGGATCATTTGGCCGCTTTCCTCGACCATACAGGGCTTCGCGCGGGCGACGGCATCTTCTTCTCCGCTGGCAAGGAAGGCGACGCCTACAAGCTCGCAGGGGCCGCCCGCACCCGTATTGGCGAAGAACTGGAGCTCATCGAAGCGAATGTCTTCCGGTTTTGCTGGATCATCGACTTCCCGATGTATGAATACGATGAGGACAACAAGAAAATCGACTTTTCGCATAACCCGTTCTCGATGCCTCAGGGCGGGCTTGAAGCGCTGGAGGCGGCCACGACAGACGAGGCGAAACTCGCTTTGCGCGCCTATCAATACGACATCGTTTGCAATGGTATCGAGCTGTCATCAGGTGCAATCCGGAACCACAGGCCCGACATTATGCTCAAAGCGTTCGAGCTTGCAGGGTATGGCCCAGAAGTGGTCGAGGAGGAGTTTGGCGGCATGCTCAATGCGTTTCGCTATGGCGCGCCGCCTCATGGCGGGATCGCGCCTGGCGTCGACCGGATTGTGATGCTGCTGGCTGATGCGCAGAATATTCGTGATGTCACCTTGTTTCCGATGAACCAGCAGGCCCGTGACCTGATGATGGGTGCGCCATCACCTGTCGATGACGCACAGCTCAAAGAGTTGAATATCCGCATGGCACCCGTGATTAAATCATAAGGGGACTTGTCGGCTAGTCCGTCGAACAAAGCCTCAGGGTCAGGCTGCCAGGCAATTGCGAATCGCTCGAGCGGCACGCGCCGGTAAAATCGGCCTGTTCGACATTCTTGGCCCCCAGTAAGTTGGTTGCCGCCAGCCGCGCATCCCGAAACTGTGCACCTGCAAGATCGGCCTCAACAAAGCTGGCCCCAAAAAGTTGCGCCCCATCGAAATTCGCTTGACGCAGGTCTGCGTAATCGAAAACGGCCCCGGCCGCGTTCGCAGCAGAGAAGTCTGCATCGGTTGCCTTCATATGCGTGGCTGAAATATTAGAAATATTCGCACCGATCAGTTTTGCATCGGTAAAGGCGCTGAAATCGAGCTGGGCCCCCGAAAAATTCGCTCCGTTCGCCTCTGCGCCGATAAATCTCGAATTGGTGAGGGTCGCATCTTCCAGGTTGGCATTGTTCAGGACGACCTGACTGAAATCCGTATAACGGCCGGTCAAACCGACAAAGTCCGCGCCTTCAGCCATTGAGCCGAACAGCGACGCATGGCTCAAATCTGCGCCACCATACCGTGTGCCTGTCAGCTCGGAATAAGGCATTTGTTGTCCAACCAGCGAACAGTCCTCGCAGGAGCCCGAATAGGAAGGCTGCCACGTCACCCGGCTCGCCCCGTCAGCAATTGCAGCACTCTGGCTAGACGCCGACATGATGATTGCGAGGAAAGCCAGCTTCGTGTTGGAGACTCTGTTTGTCATGGCCGAGACAATAGGGGGTCGAGCTTCAGCTTGGAAATGACCTTGCTGTAATGAATGTGATTTCTAGCGGCACTGTTGCACAGACAACCCAGTCGGCAACCGGGTGTAGCTGTCCCCGCATGCATCGTTCAACTGGCTCTGCGTTAGCCCGCGAGACTTGGCCATTTCGGCACCTGAGATGTTCGCATCAGTGAGGTTTGCGCCTGAAAAGTCAGCGCCGTCATAGGACCCACCGACGAGAATCGCTCGTGACAAATCGGTGTTCTTGAAGCTCGCTCCTGTGAACCGGCCTCCATAGAGGTTTGCAATGGACATATTTGCCCGATCAAAGTTAACCCGGTCCAGCGTCGCGAGGGTCATATTCGATTGCCGTAAGCGGGCACCGGCAAATGTTACGCCTTGAATCTGCGCGTAAGACATATCGGCCTGAAACAGGTTGCAATCTGCACAGCTGTGCCCCGCAGTGGCTTTGGCGATGTCCGCCTCGCTCTGGGCCGCGGCAAGCGGGGACATCAGGGCCAGGCAGGCGGCAATAATCGCTAAGTGTTTCAACATGGTACAAGGCTCCAGCAGGTTCGCTAATGGTTGATCACGACGCTCGCAATTTGAGTGCCAAAATGCCGTGACCTACTGACCAAGACTGCTTTCTGCTCCGCAAGCATCGCAGATTGCCTGAACATCGTTCTCCTCGTCCTTATAAAGGGTGAAGCTGCCGCATTCGGCGCACGGTTCGCCAATATAGTCCGGCGTGTTGGTGTCGTCGTCCACATTGTCCCGATCGGCCATTTCGCCGCGTTTTTTGTCCAGAATGACGATATTGTCGGGCAATTGACCGCGCGAGAAGCCGCGCGAGATAACTTTTGCCGCTTCAGCCGTCAATTCCACAGGCGCGCGCGTGCCATCTTCAAGCCCCCGCCCCAGCCCGTCATGGGTGACCCCGTCCGCAATTTCAGCCAAATCAGTTCTATCGAGATAGGAGACGGCCAGTTCACGGAATATATAGTCGAGAATAGACGTTGCCTTGGTAATCCGGTCATTTCCCGTGACCTCTCCGGCAGGTTCGAATCTCGTGAACACAAACGCATCGACAAACTCGTCCAGCGGAACACCATATTGCAGACCAATCGAAATGGCGATCGCGAAATTGTTCATCAGAGACCGAAACGCCGCGCCCTCCTTGTGCATGTCGATGAATATCTCACCCAGCGCCCCGTCATCAAATTCGCCCGTATGAAGATAGACCTTATGACCTCCCACGGTCGACTTCTGGATATAGCCTTTGCGACGGTCCGGCAGACGGGTCCGGCGTGTTGGATCAGACTGCTCTGGGGCGCTGCTGGCGATCTGCGTGCCTGCATATTCCGGTTCGCTCGCGAAACCATCGGAGGGGGCAGGATCAGCTGGCAGCCTGTCTTCGGTGTCAGCCATCGCTCGGGCCAATTCGAGCGCATGACGCATTCTTTCTGCCACCAGATCGCTCGCCGGGCTGCGTTGGCCCGAAAGAACAGCGCCAAATGTGGAGCTTGTCATCGCGCTGAGCACCGCGTCCAGAGTGTCGCTGCTCGCATTGAGTACAGGTGGGACAGCAAGGTATGCAGCCAGCGTGTCTGCCAGCTTGATCTGGCTCTCAAATGGTGGGCTGGCGGTAAATCCGGCGCTCTCAAGCGCGGCATTTATGACCGTGCCTGCACGGGCGTTAATCGCGTCTTCAGCGTCTTGTATGTCGCGTTTGGCAAAGCCGATGGCTGACAGGAGCGCGCGTCCATCTGTGTCATAATTCTCCGGGTTCAGGTCGAGTTCGGCCCGAATGAAATCATCGCCAAGCACCCAGCGCGAGAACGCCGCGTTCAGCGGAAGCCCCTCGGCAATCGCCGCTTTTGCCCGGCCAATCGCCCCTTGTGAGAAACCGCGATCTCTCAGTTTCGCGTCGTCGAGGCCGGGGATATCGCAAGTGCCGGTTGCCCCGGCCAAATTAGACAATAGAAGTCCCAGCTGGTCGGGCGCCTTGCGCGACAGTCCCAGCCGGACACAATTGGCAAGATCTGTTGGGTCGGCCTCGTCTCCCAGATAGGCCAAAACGGGTGCAATCCCCTCGCTCTCGCAGGCGAGCCAGCCACTCCATTCAACTCGCAACGGCAATATCGCCAATTGAGTTGCGCGCTTTGCTTTCCCTTTGAAAGGGGCGACCCCAAGCCGTTTGGCTTTGACCATCGGAAACGTGCTACCATTGAGGTTCGCTTTGACCAGATGAATGAGGGCGTCTGCCAGGGTCTGCGCGTCATCGCTGCCATAATCAGCACCAAGTGACATCAGCGCTGCGCCCAGCCCTGTCACGACCAATATGCCATCATCCCCAAGCAGTTCGGCACAAACGGGCAAAAGGTTGCTTAGACCCTCCGCATCGACGCCATCCGGTGTCACAAAAGAAGGCAGATACAGCCCAAACGCCAAAGCCGTTGCTGCTGTTGGGGCGAGCGCCGACATATCTGCGAGCGCGAAGGTGCATCCGGCGGCCAGCGTAGCACGTAGAGCGGAGATGCTGTCTTCGGGTGCCGAACCGCTGAAGACGCGTATGGCGCGGGTGTCAGCCTCTGTCGCAGCGGCCCGAAGTTGAGCAGCAACACCTTCCGGGCCATTCGGGTGACGAAGGGCCTCCTCGATAATGGCTTCTGGAAGACCTGCACACAGCGCCTCCGCCAGCGTTTCATTGCGCGGCGATGGCCCCAACCGTTCGAGCATTTCTGCAAGACTCAATCGGCCCGCAAGCGCGATCTGCGCATTGGCCTGCTCAAGCTGCATGTCTTCAAGACCGGCAGAGCAGGGCGACGCCGTCAGTTCAACCGGGTCCAAATCGAGCGATGTAAGATCCTTTAGCGGCATTGGCGGTGTAATCTGCCTGAGATCAATCGCATCTGTCACTATGGTTTTCGCCGCATCCGAAAGTGGCGCGTAGAGGGTGTCTTCAGGCTGTTGTGTCATGTCATGCTCGCTGATTGCCGCTTGCGGCAGCGTGGCGTGGTTCGCGCCTGTTTTCAATGGGCTGAGCCGGTTGCTTAACAGGAAATTCGGTACCGTAGGCGAGATTGGTGACGGTGAGACGCGTCTCTCGCATGTTGAGAAACTTGATCGTGAATGATTGTCCTGAGTTTGACTCTGGATTATGCCCCGATCTCGACATAAGATCGCCCCAACCTTAGCCGAGGATCATTTGATCATGTTTGCACGACTCTTCACTTGGTGGAACGGTTCCACAATAGGCGCGATGTTTGACATCAAGCGTCGGTCTGACTTCGTTGGTGAAGACGAATACGGCAATCGCTATTTCGAAGATCGAAAAGCGTCTATTGAGGGCCGTCAGCGCCGTTACGTTATTTATAAAGGTCTCGCAGAGCCGTCCAAAGTGCCTGCCGATTGGCATGGTTGGTTGCACCATACATTCAAGAACCCGCCCACCATCGAGCCGCTCAAGCGTCAGGACTGGGAAACCGACCACAAGCCGAACATGACCGGCACTCTGTTCGCCGACGTACCGCAGGGCAGTTTGCGTGATTCGGGGCAACGCTCCGGAAACAGCGCAGATTATGAGGCATGGAAACCGGATGCGTGAAGCCGTATTTGAAACCCTGATCGGATTTGCCGTGATCGTCGCTGCGGCGGTGTTCTTTGTTTTCGCCATGGTGAATGGACAGGAAGGCACTACCGGAACGGGCACGTATGATGTGACCGCAAGATTTAACAATGTCACCGGCGTCAATCGCGGATCAGATGTCCGGCTGGCCGGGGTCAAAGTCGGTGTTGTGAAGTCAATCGAGGCTGATTTTGAACGCGCCGAAGCTGTTTTGCGCCTGTCCGTAGATTCAGCGCTGGAATTGCCCGATGATACCGATGCGCGAATCCTGACCGAGGGGCTTCTTGGCGGCTCATTCATCGCGCTTGAGCCTGGCGGTGGATATGACTACATCCCGACCGATGGAACAGGTGAAATTCTTTTCACGCGCGGCAGCGTCGATTTGCTCACGCTCGTCGGATCGTTTGCCTCCTCGCTAGGCTCTGATGCAGAACAAGAGGCGCCATAATGTCCAATCGATCAGGTCTTTCCGCCGTAAATTGGCTTGCGCTAGCCGCAGGGATGCTTGTGCTGGGCCAAGCAGCCGCACAGGACGCTGCGTCAGGCGGCGTTGCGGATGTGGAACGGACGGCCGAGCAAGCCGGTCCTTTTGGCGAGAATGTGCTCGAAGACGAAACGAATCTGCTGGAAGCTGCCGCGCCCGTAGAAATCCGCTATGACCGCTACACGACGGCAACATTACGCGCGCTTGACAAGATCACCGGCCGGTCCACCGATATTGAGGTGACGGTTGATGAGCCCGTCATTTTTGGATCGCTGCGGGTCACCTTGAAGTCATGCCATCAAACGCCGCCCGAACTGCCGCCCGAATCGGCAGCGTTTCTGGAAGTTGACGGTGTTCAGGCGGTTCAGGCGAGCGAGGTTTCGCAAGTGCAGACCGATGCTTCCGAACAAGATGCTGAGCGTTTGTTTTCGGGCTGGATGTTTGCATCGTCACCGGGACTGAGTGCACTTGAGCACCCGGTTTACGACATCTGGACAATACGCTGCACAGCGTCGACGCCTGTCAGCGGTGCATCCGGCGGATAGAACTCGCCCTGTTGTCGAAGCGCTGCAGCCAGCGCGCTCCTGAACGATTTGCGGTCAATGCGTTGTAAGCCGAACTGATCAAGATGCGGGTTATGGAATTGTGCATCGAGAAGCTGATAACCTCCGGCGATCAATCTGGACACAAGGTGGACCAGGGCAATCTTTGACGCGTCGCGTTTTGTTGAGAACATGCTCTCGCCAAAGAAGGCTGCGCCAAGGGAGACCCCGTACAGCCCGCCCACCAGATCATCGCCGTCCCAACATTCTATGCTGTGGGCAAACCCTTTGCGGTGAAGCGAACTGTAGAGGTTCATGATGGCCGAGTTGATCCAAGTTGTTTGCCGCCCATCGGACGCCTGAGCGCACCCCTCGATCACCCGCGAGAAACACTCATCAACCGATACGCGATAAGGCATTTGTTTGACGGTGCGCTTTAGCCGTCTTGGAATATGGAAGCCCGCAAGCGGCAGCAGGGCGCGTTCGTCAGGGTCGATCAGGAACAGATTCGGATCGTCGCGCGAATCCGCCATTGGAAACACGCCGCGCCTATAGGCGTTCAGCAGTTCAGTTGTTCCAAATCCTGTTGACATCCTAGCTTGAAATCTAGTCCTTCTTGGACGTGCTTTCGAGATATTTCTCCAACCAGTGGATATTATAATCCCCGTCAATCACATCTTTTTCTTCGGCCAATCGTCTGTGCAGAGGTAAAGTTGTCTCGACACCTCCGATCACCATTTCTGCCAGAGCGCGCCGTAAGCGCATAACGCATTCGCGGCGCGTTCGCCCATGAACAATCAGTTTCCCGATTAAACTGTCATAATGTGGCGGAATTTTGTAACCCGCATAGGCGGCACTATCGAGCCGCACGCCTGGTCCTCCCGGCGCATGGAAATCAGTGATCAATCCGGGTGAAGGCACAAAGGTCTCAGGATGCTCGGCATTGAGCCGGCATTCAATGGCATGTCCAACCAGCAAAACATCTTCTTGCGCAAACGACAGCTTAGCCCCGTTTGCAATGCGGATCTGCTCGCGCACAATGTCGATACCGGTAATCATCTCGGTGATCGGATGCTCAACCTGCAATCTCGTATTCATCTCGATGAAATAGAAATTGCCGTCCTCATAAAGAAACTCCATCGTCCCTGCACCAAGATAGCCTAGCTTGGCCACGGCGCGCGCAACGATCATGCCGATGTCTTCGCGTTGCGTCTGATTTAGCGCTGGGGATGGAGCTTCTTCGAAGACTTTCTGGTGACGCCGCTGCAAAGAGCAATCGCGTTCCCACAAATGCGCAACATTGCCATGGCTGTCTGCGATGACCTGTATTTCAATATGGCGCGGCTTTTCGAGGTACTTCTCGATATAAACAGCGTCGTCACCAAATGCCGCCTTGGCCTCTTGCTTGGCCGCTTTCATGGCGGTGTCGAGATCTTTGTCCGTTTTGGCGACCCGCATACCGCGTCCGCCGCCACCAGCGGCTGCCTTGATCAGAACCGGATAGCCGCATTTCTTGGCCGCCTTCCGCGCTTCGCCCAAAGTCCTGACGCCGCCTTCGGAGCCAGGCACAACCGGCACGCCCGCATCAATCATGGCCTGCTTCGCCGCAATCTTGTCGCCCATTGTGCGAATATGTTCGGCCGTGGGACCAATAAACGCGATGCCGTGGGCGGCCACCATTTCGGCAAATTGAGCGTTCTCCGACAAGAAGCCATAGCCCGGGTGAATCGCGTCTGCTCCTGTGATCTCGGCGGCTGTCAGAATGGCCGACTTTTTCAGATAGGACTTGGCGGAGGCGGCGGGCCCTATGCAGACGCTTTCGTCTGCGAGCCTCACAGCCATAGACTGTTCGTCGGCTTCGGAATGGACCACAACAGTGGCAATCCCCATTTCCTTGCACGCGCGATGAATCCGCAGGGCAATCTCGCCGCGATTCGCAATCAGGACTTTTTCGATCATCTCAAACCGATCCTATTCTAGTACGACCAGCGGCTCGCCAAACTCGACCGGCTGGGCATCGCTGACAAGGATGGACGTGACCGTACCATCATGGGGTGCTTCC
Source organism: uncultured Hyphomonas sp. (assembly GCA_964567455.1). Classification (GTDB taxonomy): domain Bacteria; phylum Pseudomonadota; class Alphaproteobacteria; order Caulobacterales; family Hyphomonadaceae; genus CALLCD01. The sequence goes on along the minus strand of CAZMMU010000001.1, from coordinate 216,509 downwards.
ACCGGATTGAAGGTTTTCATAGCCTCAACGAGCATCAGTGTCTGGCCTTTCTTGACCTTGTCGCCGACCGAAACAAATGGGTCAGCACCTGGCTCAGCGGCGAAATAGACCGTGCCGACCATTGGTGATGTTACCGCGTTTTTGGGAGCTGCAGCCGTCTCTGCTGGAGGGGCAGTCTCGGTGGTCATGCCAGCCGGACTTGCGATAACCGGAGCGGCAGGAACGGGCGCGGCGGCGTAAGTTGCCACGGGCGCGGCGGGTTTGGAGACCCTTATGCGCAAACCGTCATGTTCGACTTCCACCTCGCTTAGATCGGCATCGCGCAAAATTGCCGCAAGCTCGCGGACAAGACCGGTGTCTAGTTTGGATTTGCCACTGCTCATACGCATGAATTCCTTATTTGATCAGTTTGAGAGCTGCCTGAAGCGCCAACTCATAGCCGTGGGCACCAAAACCGGCAATCGTTCCTTTGGCCAGTGGTGCAACAAAATTACGCTCCCTGAAGGGCTCGCGGGCGGCCGGATTGGACAGATGGACCTCTATGATGGGGACGTTACAGGCCCGAAGCGCATCATGAAGGGCGACAGATGTGTGCGTGTATGCGCCGGCATTCAGGATCAAGGCGGCTGCCTCTCTCGACGCCTCCTGCACCCAATCGACCAGTTCGCCCTCATGATTGCTTTGACGGAACACAATTTTTGCGTCACCTGCGAGCGCGCCGAGCCGGGTTTCTATATCGTCCAGCGTGTCCGAACCGTAGATTTCCGGCTCACGAGTGCCCAATAGATTGAGATTTGGGCCGTTGAGAATGTATACAGATTTTGACATCGTATCCCCGTCTTGCTCTGTATCGCCTGATATGGCAAGCCCGCCACAATTGGAGACCGTCCGATCATGCAGATAATTCTGAACGGCGAATCAAGAGAAATCGCCCCAAAAACCACGCTGGCGGCATTTGTGAAAACACTCGGCGGCGATCCGCGCGGCATCGCCATTGAGCGCAATTTCGAAATCGTGCCGAAATCAGCGCACGCGGAAACGATCCTCGAAGAGGGGGATCGGCTCGAGGTTGTGCAGTTTGTTGGCGGAGGGTGAGCTGCTGGCTCAATGGCTTGGCTGCTAGCCACGGCAAAACAAATACCGCAGTGGAATTGCTTTTCGCTATGTTGAGTTTATCCACAGTCTACAGTCAATTTCACGAAAGCCATCTACTATGAGCGCTCCCGACACTGACACGCTGACCATTGCAGGACGGCATTTCAAATCACGGCTGATCATCGGCACGGGCAAATATGCAAGCTATGCGCAGAACGCTGAAGCGGCCGAGGCGGCGGATGTGGATATGGTGACGGTGGCGCTTCGACGGGTGAACCTGTCCAATCCGGATGAAGATCGGCTCGGCGATCACTTGTCTCCGGCGCGCTATACATATCTGCCAAACACGGCAGGGTGTTTTACCGCTGACGAGGCTGTGCGCACGCTCAAACTGGCGCGCGAAGCGGGCGGCTGGGATTTGGTCAAGCTCGAAGTGCTGGCGGACCAGAAGACGCTCTATCCGGATATGCCCGAAACGCTGAAAGCCGCCGAGGCGCTAATCAAGGACGGCTTCGAGGTGATGGTCTATTGCTCGGACGATCCGGTCTATGCACGACGGCTCGAAGAGGCCGGTTGCGCGGCGATCATGCCACTTGGCTCGCTGATCGGGTCGGGGCTGGGGATACAGAACCCTGTGAATATTCGTTTGATTGTCGAGCAATCCCGCGTTCCGGTGATTGTCGATGCGGGGGTTGGGACAGCATCGGATGCGGCGATTGCGATGGAGCTTGGCTGTGATGGCGTGCTGATGAACACCGCGATTGCCGAAGCACGCGATCCAATTGGCATGGCGCGGGCGATGAAGCATGCCGTGATTGCGGGGCGCGAAGCGTATCTGGCTGGCCGGATGGGCAAGAAACGCTATGCTGATCCAAGTTCACCCTTGGGAGGCTTGATCTAATGAGACACCTGATTGCAGCGAGCGTTCTCATACTTGGCGCAGTAGCCTGTCAGAAAGATCAACCGGACGTGCATCTCGACGTTGATGTTGGGGAAGTCGCAGACCAGTTAATTGAGCACGCTGGTGGTGTAGATGAGATCAAATATCGGGCGATAGCAGAGGACTGGTTAGATTCTGCACGCAGAGACAGTGATAGTTGGACGTTCGAAACACCAATGGATCGCATAGGCGCCGAGTTTGTGAGACTGGCTCTACATATGGGCCAAATCGACATTAACTATGTAGACGCGTATCACGGTCCCGAGGCTTGGCGCAGCTCGATTGAGGCGATCGAGCCAGACGCCGACAAACTGGCCTCCGAGATTACCGATCTCCAGACACAGATCGCTGCCTATGATCCATCGGACCCAGCGGAGACTATCCGCAAAGCCCAGCTAGAGAAATTACTGCGGGCGATGGCGGTGCGGCTGCGTGTGGTGACGGGCGAGGCCGTGTCGTTCGATACCGAAGTGTCCGAGATTTATGATGTGACACCGCTCGTCTATGATCTTTCCGAATATGACGCCGTGCTGGCTGAGATTGATGCGCTTTTACCCGGCGAAGGGGACTTGCCCAGCCGTGTTGATGCGTTTCGCAATTCGCTCGCCATTCCCGAAGACAAGCTACAGGCCGTTTTCGATCGTGCAATTGCTGAATGCCGGACACGGACACAAGCGCATTTTGATCTGCCCGAGGGTGAGCGCTTCCGTATGGAGTTCGTCACTGACAAATCATGGTCGGGCTATAACTATTATCAGGGCGGCTATGAAAGCCTGATCCAGATCAATACCGATTTTCCGATCATTATCGACCGCGCCGTCGATCTTGGCTGCCATGAGGGCTATCCGGGCCATCATGTCTGGAACCTGTTTATCGAGCGCGAACTGGTCGGAGAACGAGGCTGGATCGAGTATACGGTCAATCCACTGTTCGGTCCGTTTGGCCCGATTGCAGAAGGGTCAGCGAATTTCGGGATCGAACTGGCCTTTCCGGATGACGAGAAGATCACCTTTGAACGTGAAATTCTGTTTCCAATGGCAGGACTTGACCCAGCCCTTGCCTCAAAGCTCGAAGCGCTCAATGCGCTGACCGGGCAGCTGTCTCATGCGACCAATGAGATTGCTCGGCAATATCTCGATGGCGAGCTTACACGCGAACAGGCGATCCCGCTGATCCAGCGTTATTATCTGGCGAGTACCGAAAAATCTGCCCAGCGTGTGGGCTTTATCGACACGTATCGCGGCTATGTCATCAACTATAATATGGGCCTCGATCTCGCCCGAGAATGGGTTGATCGGGCGGGTGAAGACGAGGCGGCGCGTTGGCAGGCTTTCGAGGAGATGCTGACTGGGCCTGTGACGGCGTCGGACATCGTCGCCGCGCGGGATGAGATCCAATAAAGAGAACGGCCCCCTGTCTCCAGAGGGCCGCTCGTGATTTTTAAAGGTGAGCGAAGGCTCAGCCTTAATTGTCCATATGGACTTTGGTGGCCGGGAACGGCACTTCGAAGCCTGCTGCAGTAAACGCATTCTTCATCTGCTCGGGTACCGAGTAGCGAACATCGAAATAGTGTGCCCCATCTGTAAACGGACGAACAACAAATTCCATGGATGACGGTCCCAGGGTTTCCACTTCAACAAATGGCGCCGGATCAGCCACAATGTGCGGGTGGTCGGCGAGCACTTTGTTGATAACGGATTTTGCTTGATCAACGCCAACGCTGTAAGCGACGTTGAACTTCATCTCGACGCCGCGCACAGGGTGGTGGCTATGATTGGTAATCGTTGCCCCCCAGATCGACCCGTTCGGAATGATGATTTGCTGATTGTCGAAGGTTTGAAGAACTGTGGTGAACAGGCTGATCTCTTCGACATTGCCAAAAATGCCCGCTGCATCAACGAAGTCACCGACCTTGTAAGGGCGGAAAATCAGCAGCATGACACCGGCAGCCAGATTGGACATCGCGCCTTGAAGCGCCAGACCAACCGCAAGACCAGCAGCGCCCAGCAGAGCAACAATCGAGGTTGTTTCAACACCGAAGCGGTTCAGTACGGCAATAATGACGAACGCGAGAATCACATAACGGGCAATGCTGCCCAGAAAAGTGAAGAGGGTGCTGTCGAGATGCTCATACTTCTTGCCCAGTCCGGCAACGAAGCGGCCAACGCGGCTCGCAATCCAGCTGCCGACGATAAATATCACAATCGCCAGCAGGATATTTGTCGCAAAGCCAATGGCTCCCGGCAAATATTGTTGTAGATCAATAGAGTTCAAAAATTCAGGCATATTTGGTTCCCTGTTTGTCTGGACCAGTTCAAAATAAAATATGCAGAAGCACCTATCGCTTTGGCCCCCGAGCGACAGGTGCGGTGATGTCTTCCATCTCCGCATTTGTCATGAACGAGTGTCGATGAACTTATACTGAACATCGATAAATATCGCTGCATATGATAAGATCATCTTTGCGTTCGCAGGCTAGACCGCGCGCGTATCTGATCCTAAAGCAGAAGTCTGGATCGTCTGGAGTGTCCCTGATTATGAGAACAGTTATCGCCGCGGTATTGACCGCATCTCTTTTGAGCCCGCTTGCCTTCGCCCAACCCGCAGAGCCAGCACCTTTGGAGCGTGCGGTTGCCCAGGGCGTGGCAAAGCTGATGGAAGCGGGTCTGAAAGACGATGTCGGCTTGCAATTCGTCGAGGACCTCACCACTGAGATAGGCCCAAGGCTGGCAGGGTCCGATGCTGAAGCGCGCGCGCGGGATTGGGCAATGGCTGAATTGAATGCGCTTGGGTTTTCAAATTTGGCGGTTGAGGGGTTTGATATCCCTTTCTGGTCGCGCACCTATGAGCGGGCCGAGATCATCTCTGCGGGCGGGCAGGCGATGACCGTGACGGCGCTCGGCGGATCCGAGGCAACACCTGAAGGCGGCGTTACAGCCGAACTGGTTCGCTTCTCGAATATGGCCGAGTTACGCGCAGCAGACCCCGCCCGCGTCGAAGGCAAGATTGTCTTTATGGATGAGATGATGACGCGCACTCAGGACGGTTCGGGCTATGGTGTTGCCGTGCGCAAGCGGCGCAATTGCGCACCTGTTGCCGCTGAGAAAGGCGCACTTGCGTGCATGATCCGCTCGGTAGGTACGGACCACCACCGCTTTGCGCATACGGGCATGATGGCCCGCGACGGGGCGGTTGGCACTGGCACCGGCGTTGCGATATCGCCGCCTGATGCAGACCAACTGGTTCGTTTGCTTGAGCGGGGCGCTGTGACCGTCAAGCTCGAAATTGGCATTGAAGCGCGTCCGGCAGCGTTGTCTGGTAATGTGATTGCCGAAGTGCCCGGGCGCGGTGCACTGGCTGATGAGATTATCCTGCTCGGTTGCCATCTTGATAGCTGGGATCTGGGCACAGGCGCAATTGATGACGGGGCTGGCTGCGGGATCGTTGTGGGCGCGGCCAAGCTGATTGCCGATATGCCAGGCCAGACAAAGCGGACCATACGCGTGGTGCTCTACGGGTCCGAAGAGGTCGGTCTGCTTGGCGGCACCGCCTATGCTGAACAACATGCGGATGAACTCGACAAACATGTATTTGCATCGGAGTCCGATTTTGGCGCAGGCAAGATCTGGCGCTTCCAGACGGGCTTTGGCGACCGCGCTTTGAGTTACGCCGCGGCCATGCATCAGGCGCTTGCACCGCTTGGCATCGGGCCTCACAACAATAGCGCGCGAGGCGGCCCGGATATCGGCGTCTTGCACCGGGCTGGGGTACCTGTGGTCACGCCAGGCCAGGATGGCACAGATTATTTTGATCTGCACCACACCCCCGACGATACGTTCGACAAGATCGAGCCAGACGCGTTCCGCCAGAACGTCGCCGCCTATGCCGTCTTTACGTGGATAGCGTCCGAAACGGGTTGGAATTTCCGAACCGGACACGTGATTGACGAGGAAACGGAATAGGCTCGCGCTAGGCTTCGAAGACGCCATAAAAAAAGGCGCGCCGGATCATCCCGCGCGCCTTTTTGTTGCCTGTCGAAGAAATCAACTAAGAAGCCTTCTCCGCAATCCACGCGTCGACTTTCTCTTCGAGAATAGCAAGCGGGATAGGCCCGTCGCGCAGAAACACATCATGGAACTCGCCCAGGGTAAACGCGTCACCGAGCGCCGTTTGCGAGCGTTCGCGCAGCTCCAGTATTTTCAGCATACCAATTTTATAAGCCGTCGCCTGGCCGGGCATGACAATATAGCGGTCAATCGCCTTGATGCAGTCCCATTCCGCGTTCGGCGTATTGTCGATAAGATATTGCGTGGCCTGTTCGCGAGTCCAGCGTTTGTCGTGTAGCCCCGTATCAACGACAAGCCTCGCGGCGCGCCACAATTCCATGGCCAGGCGGCCGAAATCCGAATATGGATCTTCATAAAAGCCAAGCTCTTTGGGTAGAAATTCGGTGTAGAGACCCCAGCCCTCGGAATAGGCCGTGTATCCACCAAATTTGCGAAACTTGGGCAGGCCGTCAAGTTCCTGGGCAATCGCGATCTGCATGTGATGGCCCGGAATACCCTCATGATAGGCTAACGCTTCCATCTGGTAGGTCGGCATAGAGGTCATCTGATAGAGATTGGCGTAATAGGTGCCCGGCCGAGAACCGTCTGGTGCAGGGCGCTGATAGAAAGCTTTGCCAGCGGCTTTCTCCCGAAACGGCTCAACGGCTTTGACCACCAAATCCGCTTGCGGGAATGTGTTGAACATATCGGGTAGGCGCTCGCGCATCGTATCGATCAGAGCGGTCGCTTCGGCGAGATATTCAGCACGCCCTTCAGCGGTGTCTGGCTTGTAGAACTGGCTGTCATTGCGCATGAAGACGAAGAAGTCCTGCAGACTTCCGTCAAAGCCGACCTTGTCCTTGATGATGGTCATTTCCGCATGGATTCGGTCCATCTCGGCCAATCCAAGATCGTGAATCTGCGCAGCGGTCATGTCAGTCGTCGTCATGTTGGCAAGGCGGGCAGCATAATAGTTGGCCCCATCGGGCAGACGCCAAACCCCGTCATCTGTTCCCGCCGCGTCGCGCTGCTCTGTGATCGTTTCGATCAGACCAACATAGGCGGGCGAGACAGAATCAATCAGGGCGCCGCGCGCCCGAAACAGCAAATCATCCTTCGCGTCGTCGCCGAGATCAAGCGCGGCAACTTTTTTGGCAAAGTCTTCATAAAGTGGCGAAGGGGTCTCTGGTGGGCTGCCCTCAAATGGATACCCCTGAATGACATTCGCAGCCGATTCGAGCACATAATCATAGACAAAGCGCGGTGCCAGAACGCCATTATCGGCTGCACCTTTGGAGCGTTCGACGAATGTGCCCAAATACTCGGGCACGCCGTTCAGTCGCGCAATATAGGCCTCCGCATCGGAAACGTCAGAAATCCTGTGCTGATTGATCAGAAAAGCGGGAATGCCAGCATGCTGACCCCGCATTTGGTTGAAAAGATAGGCGTTGGAGCGATACTTGAAGCTGCGTTCGGCCTGTTCGAGTTCATACTCCGCAAGCCGGAATGAGAGGGCCCCTTGTCGGTCCAGCTTGGCCGGATCAAACGACTCGCGCATTTCGGCCACGAGCGCCCGTTGAATATCCATTTCAGCAAGCGCATTTTCGTCGCTCGCATCATCCCATTTGTCATAATCGGTCTTGATGCCGAGAAAAGTCTGCTGCATCGGGCTACGGGCAATTGCGGCCTCGAAGGCCTCTTCGAAAAACGCGTTCAATCGCGCGGTTTCGGCCTGTTTGTCGGCCTGTGTGACCGAACTCTGCGGCGCAGTCGCGGGCTCGACGGGCGAACCGCAAGCGGCTGCGAGCATCAGTGCGGCAATTGAGATATGAGCAAGTTTCATTGGCGATCCTCTTGAGGCGGTTCAGTGTGGCTAAAAATTAACATTTGTCTTAACGGGTTTTTCGGTTTCGTTAACCTTGTTCGCGCTAAAAGTGATACAACTGAATTGGTTGCCGCTCGCAGGCAATGTCATCAAATTTTATGGATGGGGCTCCGAATCGCAGCAAAGATTGGGAAATCCCGTATGAAAGTATCGTATATGTCGCTGCAAAATCGATCCGCCGCCGATCAGATGCCGTCCAATTCTGACCATGATCTCTCAGATACGGATATGGTGACCCTGCAAGACGAGGCCGCTACGCATGGCGGTTCGGATGAAACAGTTACCCCTGCTGACAATAATGGCCGGCGCGTTGATGTTATGCAGCTCGCTTTCTGGGGGCTGATGCTGTTTGTCGTTGCGACCGCCTGCGTCGCTCTGGCTTGGACCGAAGCAGGCGGGGAAACCTGGATCGTAAATATGATTTCGATGGTCGCCTTTGGCGTGGTCGCGATCATTTGGCTCTTTCGCGGGGCCGGTCGTCGGCTAGGCCTGTTCCCCCATCGCGGCGCAGCAGAAACGGCCGTCTCGGTAAACCCCCCGAAGTTTGGCTGGATCAATGCGCTCGACGAAGCCGTTTTGATTACCGAACGCGGCGGCGCAGCGGTGGCCTCGAATGAAGCATATAGGTCACTGTCCGAGATGGCTGTCGCGGGGCTCGGAGAGGCCGAGCGATCTCCAACAGTGGACAGGTTGTTCGGCGCAAACCCTGGACTGGCCGCTCCGATATTCCGCCTGTCAAAATCCGCCAAAGCAGGCACAGCGCGTCGTGAAATTATGCCCGCCATCACGCTGGGCGCAGAGGGACTTCCGGTTCAGTATGAAATCAGTGTCTCGCCTTTGCCGCGCGACCGCGTGCTGTGGCGCTTGCGGCGTATTGCCGGCAATGAGGAAGCGACAGGTGCAGCCGATCTCAAAGCGCTATACGTTGAAGATGCGCCGATGGGGTTCTTTGCCTCGCGACCGGACGGCACGCTGACCTATGCCAATGGCTGGCTGCGCGAATTGATTGGTTTGCCCGAAACCGCAACCAATATCCGCATTGACGATATTATGCGTCCCGAATTCGTGAAACTCTTGCGCCGCGAGCGAAAATCAGGCGCGCCGGGCCGCGCAGACATTCTTATCCGCGGTCGCGACGGCGTGGAAATCTCCGTCCAGACGCTGACGACCTGGACCGGACGCGGGGCGGACGCGGCAGGGCGAACCATCGTTATTGCCAACAATGCGCAGCCTGCTGGAAGCAGCGAGCGTTTGTTCCAACCGTCTACGGCCAGCCGCCCGCCGCGTCCTGACAGTGATCCGATGTTTGATGATGCGCCCTTCGGTGCGGTACGCCTACAAGGCACATCGCTGGTCGATGCGATCATTCTCGACACCAATCGTGAACTATTGGGGCTAAGCGAAGGCAAGGCGACACCGGGCGAGAAATTCTCAAGCCTGTTTGTGGCCGAGGGTGGTCAGGCAAAACTTGACGCGAAGCTTCTCGATGCGATTGACCGACCTGTCGAACTGGAACTTGCTGGCGACCACACAAAGAACGTAAATGTTTTTGTTACGCTGGACACGATGGGCCAGCCTTCGGTTGCCTATGTCATAGATATGACAGAGCAAAAGCAACTCGAACTGCGCCTTGCCCAGGGCGAAAAGATGCAAGCCATCGGTCAGCTCGCAGGCGGTGTCGCGCACGATTTCAACAATGTATTGACGGGCATTATCCTGAATACGGACCAGTTGATGATGCGTCATCCTGTTGGCGATCCGAGTTTTGAAGAGCTGAAATATATCTCGCAATTGTCTAATCGGGCCGCCGAACTTGTCCGGATGCTGCTCGCCTATGCGCGCAAGCAGACCTTCAAACGCGAAGTGCTGAACATCACCGATACTTTGTCGGAATTCTACATTCTGCTCAAGCAATTGGTCGACGACATTGATCTGGGCATCGAGCATGGCCGAGACTTGCCGCACATTCGCGTCGATAAAAACCAGCTCGAAACAATCATCATCAATCTGGCGACCAATGCCCGCGACGCTATGCGCACCTCTGAAGGATCGGCGCGGGGCAAACTGTCCATCCGAACCAGCCGCGCAACCGCCGAAGATGCGCACAAAAATGGCTTCAACTTTGTCGAGGATGGCGAGTATCTGTTGATCGAGGTTGAGGACACTGGAACAGGCATACCTGAAGCGAACCTTAAAGAGATTTTCACCCCGTTCTTCACTACCAAAGAGATGGGGCAGGGAACCGGTTTGGGGCTGGCTACAGTCTACGGCATTGTCAAACAGTCCGGTGGGTATATCTGCCCGCTCAGCGAGGTGGGCAAAGGGACGAACTTCCAGATTTATCTGCCAGCGCTCAGCGCGGACGAGATTCCGGCCATCGATGAAGACGCCGAACGCCGCTCCAAGGGTACGCGCAAGCCAGTTGATATGGCTGGACGCGGTCGGATTTTGCTGGTCGAAGACGAAGACGGCGTCCGTGGTATCGCAGCCCAACTTCTGGCTTCGCGCGGCTATGACGTCGAAGAAGCGCCGGATGGCGAAGAAGCGCTAGAAATTCTCGAAGAGAATCCCGGCGCGTTTGATCTGGTCATCTCGGATGTCGTGATGCCGGGCATGGATGGACCAACGCTTATCCGGGAAGCCAAAGAGCTTCTGGGAGATGCCAGAATTGTCTTCATCTCTGGCTATGCTGAACGTGATCTGGCCGATGCCATTGATGAGGATCGCGAGATTTCCTTCCTGCCGAAACCCTTTACGGTGAGCCAACTGGCCGAGCGTGTAAAACGTGAGCTTGGACTGCGCGAAAGTAGCAAGGCGGCTTAAGCGAGCTTAATTCCCGGCCCAGTGCGCGGTGAGAACGTCCGCAATCGAGCCCGCCCGGCTCGCAATTGCCCAGTGTCCTGCATCGTCTTCGACATGGATCGGGATAGACCATCTGTCTGCAAAATTGCGTGCCGTAGATAAGCTGACATAGGGATCTTTTTCACCCCAGATGATCAGACCGCGATCAGGAAACCCTTCCAGATCGTCTGCCCAATCCCGCGCGACCGTTTTGGCCGAACGGTACAGCGACAGGATGCTGCGTTTCATAGGGATTGACCACGCGCGGACATCTTGTGTCGCTACAGCCTCTGGCAAGCCACCATCGATTAGCGCGCGTTTGAGCGCGAACTTCGGCGTAACGGCCATCAAGAGTTCGCCCAGAACTGGCGTTTGCCATTTGCGGGCCATTTCGTGCCACTCATAATCTGGCTCCAGCACGGCGCCGCTGACAGACCAGCTGCGGATAAGATCTGGCCGCCGCGCGACGGCCCTGAGTGCCAGCAGCGCACCCCAATCATGCGCAACAATATCAACCGGTGCTTTGGTCCGGTCTGCTTCTTGCTCGATCTGCATGAACATCCAGTCGAGATACCCTTCCTTGGTCGGCTGGAAATGTTGAGGAATTTCGGCCCCGAATCCTGGCATGGCGGGCGTACGTGTTTCAATCTGCAGATGCGCCAGCGCCGCGAGTAGCGGTTGCCAGACGTGCGGCGTGTCAGGGACGCCATGGAAAAAAAGTACACTCATCATCAGTCCTTACCTTGGGAAAAGGGTTTCCCAATCGCGTTTTTACCGCCAAACATAATTCATACAACGGAGGTCATCTATGAAAACGCGCATCACAGACATGTTCGGTATCCAGCATCCCATCATTCAAGGCGGCATGCACTATGTCGGGTTCGCCGAAATGGCAGCCGCGGTATCTAATGCTGGAGGATTGGGCATAATTACGGCACTCACGCAAAAAACGCCCGAAGATCTGGCAAACGAGATCGCCAAGTGCCGCGACATGACTGACAAACCCTTTGGCGTCAACATTACCTTTTTGCCGTCTCTAACCCCGCCAGACTATCCGGCCATCGTCAAAGCTGTGATTGATGGCGGCGTCAAAGTTGTCGAGACGGCCGGCAGAAACCCTGCTCAGGTCATGCCGTTCCTGAAAGATGCAGGGGTCAAGGTCATCCACAAATGCACCTCGGTGCGCCATTCCCTCAAGGCGCAGGACATTGGCTGTGACGCTGTGTCCGTGGACGGGTTCGAATGCGGCGGCCATCCGGGCGAAGACGACATTCCGAACATGATCCTCCTGCCGCGGGCCGCCGACGAGCTTGATATTCCGTTCGTATCCTCCGGCGGACAGGCCGATGGGCGTTCGCTCGTCGCGTCACTTGCGATGGGCGCAGAGGGCATGAACATGGGCACGCGCTTTATTGCGACGAAGGAAGCGCCCGTCCATGAAAATGTTAAACAGGCGATTGTCGCCGCTTCCGAGCTTGATACCCGTCTCGTCATGCGGCCTTTGCGCAACACGGAGCGCGTGCTCACCAATCCGGCGGTTGAACGCTTGCTGGAGAAGGAGAAAGCGCTCGGTGCCGACCTGAAATTCGAGGACATTATTGAAGAAGTAGCCGGCGTATATCCGAAGATCATGATGAACGGGGATATGGATGCCGGTGCCTGGTCCTGCGGCATGGTGGCTGGCCTGATCAATGACATACCGACATGTAAGGAACTGATCGACCGGATTATGTCTGAAGCCGAAGAGATCATCCATTCGCGACTGAAACGGTTCGCTGCCGCGTGAGCCAAGCCGAGTTGGAAGTCTATTTCGATTGCTCAAGTCCCTGGACCTATTTGGGCTTTCACAATGTTTTGCCCTTGGCCGAACGGCTTGGCGTCGAGATAGACTGGAAGCCCATCCTCGTAGGTGGGGTGTTCAATACGGTAAACCCGAGCGTCTATGAAGGTCGCGCCAAACCGGTCAAGGTCAAAGCCCGATACCATTTGAAAGACATGCAGGACTGGGCGCGTTTGGCAGGGCTTACAATCAAGTTTCCGCCAAGCGTCTTTCCCGTAAATAGCGTGAAGGTGATGCGGGCTTGTCTCGCACTCAAGCCCGAAGGCAAACTCGTTGATTTTGCGCGTGCAGCTTTCGAGATTTACTGGAGCGAAGATCGCGACATTTCCGATGATGCGGTGTTTGGCGACGTGTGCGCGCGTGCTGATGTCGATGCGGACGATTTACGCGCGCGCATTCAGACCCCCGAAATCAAGGACCAGTTGCGCGCCAACACGGATGAACTTATTGCCCGCGGCGGTTTTGGCTCGCCAACCCTGTTTGTCGGCGACGACATGTATTTCGGCAATGACAGAATTGTGTTGGTCGAGGAAGCTTTGAAGCGGTTGCGGGCGTAGACGGGCTTCGATACTAGATTGTGCCCTCTGTGAGGTCCCCATTATGGCATCTGTTAAACTCCCCGACGCATCGACCGCTTTCCACAAGGGCGAATTGGCGGCGCAGGCCAAAGCCGGGCTGCCCGATAAGGATGCACGTATGCGTGCCCGCGCCATTCGGCCGTTAATGCCGGATCAGCATCGCGCTTTTTTTAACAAACTTCCGTTCATGATCACGGGGGCGCTCGACAAGACCGGACAGCCTTGGGCGAGCGCAGCGTTTGGCCCGCAGGGCTTTGTCAACTCGCCGGACCCGCAGACGCTCGTCATGGGGGCGCCGCCGCTTTTAATGTCAGAGCTAGACATGCAGGTCGAGGCGGGCAGCAAAGTCGGCCTTGTTGGCATCGAGCTACAGACCCGCCGTCGCAATCGCGTCAACACAGTGGTCACCGCTCAGAATGCTCAAGGGCTGATCATGAAAGTAGATCAGAGTTTCGGCAATTGCCCGCAATATATCCAGACCAGAGAACTGACCTGGCGAAGCGACCGCATTGACCCGCGTGACCGTGGACCTGCGCTAGAAACGAAAACCACGGAGAAAGTGGCGCACCGGATCATCAGCGCGGCAGACGTATTCTTCATCGCATCGCGCACCGCCGAGCTCAGCGACGATCCGCGTTCAGGCGTGGACGCATCCCATCGTGGCGGTAAGCCGGGCTTTGTCCGTGTGGGCGAGGATGGACGGTTGAGTTTTCCGGATTTTTCAGGAAATCTTTTCTTCAACACGATTGGCAATATCCAATCCGATCCCCGCGTGGGGCTGTTCTTCCCGGACTTTGAAAGCGGTGACGCTGTCTTTCTCGCAGGCGAGGCCGAGGTCGAATGGGACGGGCCGAATGTCGAAGCGTTCAAGGGCGCCGAACGGCTGATTCACGTTACGCCAAGCCGCGTCATACTGGGGAAATCCATTCTGCCCATTCAAGGGTCACTGGTCGATACTTGGCCGATACTCCAAGAGACCGGAAGCTGGGACGAGACCTAGCGGTTGCCCTTGGCCATGTCTGTGCCGCGATTGGCCAACTCGTCGGCGCGTTCATTGCCGGGGTCGCCAGCATGCCCTTTGACCCATTTCCATGTGATGTCGTGACGCTTGCAGGCGGCATCGAGCGCTTGCCATAGCTCTTTATTTTTGACCGGCTTCTTGGCCGCGGTCTTCCAGCCGTTTTTCTTCCAGCCATGGATCCACTTGGTCAGACCGTCTTTGACATAGGTGCTGTCTGTGTGGAGGGTGACCTTGGACGGCGCTTTGAGCGCGTTGAGCGCTTCGATGGCGGCGGTCAGCTCCATCTTGTTGTTTGTGGTGTTTTCTTCGCCGCCAAACAGCTCTTTTTCATTCTCGCCAGAGACAAGCAGCGCGCCCCAGCCGCCCGGGCCCGGATTACCCGAACATGAGCCGTCGGTCCAGATTTCGATTTCTTTTGTCATGGGGGCTTAGGTGGTGGGATTTGCAGGCTCGGTCAAGGCGAGATGTGGCCCGCGTATCACGTGAAACAGGACGGCTGTCAGAGCACCTGCGCAGACGCCAAGCAACACAAGCTGGATCGGGAATCCCCCTTCAAAGAGACCAAAGACCGTTACAGGCACCAGACCTCCAAGCGCGCCAAGACCTCCATAGCGTGTCCAGTGGCGTTGGTTTTTCTGGCAAAGCCAAACATGTAGAGGCAGGCCCACGATCAGCATGGTCGGCCAGCCCACGAGCAGCGTCCCCAAGCCACCGACGGCGCCGATAAATGTGAAATAACCGGACAGATCGTCAAGAACGCCTGTATCCAAAATGGTGGCCAGCGTGACGGTCACAAAAGCGCCGATCATCGGAGCGATTAACGCGGCCAGGATCAAGCGTCCGGGATTTATTGGCCGTGACATCTTGGTTCCTTTCCCAGTAGGTTTGAATGATACCCCGATCTTGCGAAATGACAAATTGAGGCAGGGCGTTGGCTTGGTCTAAGCTCCATAATCTTCCGCGCTTTTCGCCTGCCGGTGGAAGCGCAGACGGGCGGCGAAAGCGAGGGGGTCATGTGGTTTTACCAAGGCGTCGGGGGGGGTGTCGTACCAGTCGACAAGACGGGTGAGGAAAAAGCGGATGGCCGCCCCGCGCGCGAACAGTGGCAAAGTGGTGCGTTCGGCATCGCTTAAGGAGCGGACGCTCTGATAGCCCGCGATCAGGGCGCTGCCCTTTGAAAAATTATACTCCGCGCCGTCTTCAAAAGCCCAGGCGTTCAGGCAAATGGCGAGATCGTAGGCGAGGAAATCTGTACACGCAAAGTAGAAGTCAAACGCACCGGTGAAAGTATCACCAATGAAGAATGTATTGTCAGGAAACAGATCGGCATGGATGGCTCCGCTGGGCAGAGCGCCGATACGCGGCCAGAGGCTATCGATCAGCGCCAGATCGTTGTTGATGGCGTCCGAAAGGCCAGCCTCCAGCCTGTCGGCATGATCGGCGCGGCCGTTCCACAATTGTCGCCAGCCAGCTGGCCCAAGATCATTATGCCGTGGCGCGGTAAAATCTTGCAGGGCGATGTGCATATTCGCAAGCGCTACACCGAAAGCGCGGCACTGATCGAGATTTGGCCTGCGCGGTGAGATGCCCGTCAGGAACGAGACGATCAGCGCGGGCTTGCCAGATAACAAACGCAGCGCTTTGCCATTGCGCGCTTTGATTGGCGTCGCACAGGGGAACCCGGCGTCTGCCAGATGTTCTGTCAGCGAAATGAACCATGGCAGATCCTCAGGGTTCGCCCGCTTTTCGAACACGGTCAGGATAAATCGGCCTTGGGTGGTTTCCAGATAGAAGTTCGAGTTTTCGACGCCCTCGGCAATACCTTTGAACGCACGCGCCTCGCCGATGTCGTAATCAGCGAGGAAAGTCGCAAGCGCTGCGTCGGAGACTTGGGTGTATACGGCCATCAGAGCGCTTTCAGGCGAAGTGTTTGCGGTTCGCCGCCAGGAAAACGCGACAAATCAGGAATGTGTCAGGCGTTAGCTGCGTCGTCTTCCGGTGTCCAGAGATCACGCTGCATCGTGCGGCCCATAAGCAGGAAGTGCAAAGCTGCCCAGAGGAAGAAGAGCGCGCCAATGGTCACCCCCCAGCGGACGCCGGTCTTGCGTGCGGGGGCGCAATAATTGGCATTCAGAGCCGTTGCCTCTTCAAGTTCGACCCCCGAAATTGCACTGCCAACATTGTCTCTGGCTGCTTTAAGCTGGGCTTCGAGCGGACCACAGTCGGCGGCTGTTATCGGCGCATCCAGCTGCTCGATCTGCCATTTGGTGCCTTGATCGGAAATCCAGCCAATGACGGGTGGTCCGCCGCCATAGCCGATGAGGTTGACGATGAAGAGCATCAGTGCCGCAGCCGTTGCGCGCATGCGCGGTTCGACGAGTTTCTGGGTGACGGCAAACATGGGCGCGAGGTAGGAATACCGCAGCAGGGCAGCGATTGCGAGCGCCGGAATGGCGAGGCCGACAGCCAGCGCACCGCTTGAGAAGCTGAGCGTGTTGTAGCCAAAAATTGCAAACGGCACACACAAGGAAAGGCCAAGCGCAGGCAGCCAGCTGTCTGAGTTCGGGTGGCGTGCACGGACGCGGTCAGCAACGATGCCGGAGCCGAAGGTGCCGATGCCCGCAGCAATGCCAAGCACCCCGCCGAAGATAAGTGCAGCCGTCATCAGGTCGAACCCATGCGCGCGAATCCAGAATGGCGGGACGAACTGCCCAATGCCGTAGCCTGCAAAAGAGGCCATCGCGCCACCGAAAGAGACGTGCCAAAAGGTTGGTTTTGCGGCGACAATGCCGAAGGCGTCAAACAGTCCGGGCTTGTCGCGGGCTGCCATGGCTTCCGCGCCGCCGGGGTCCGAATAGCCGCGTGGGGGTTCTTTGACGGTCAGCTTGAAAATGACGGCACCCAGAACGCCCGGAATGCCCATAAAGATAAAGGCGTCACGCCAGTTGAGATTGGCCTGGCTCGCAATCCATGCCCCGCCCAGAGCCGCGAGCATGGTTCCAATTGGGATGCCAAGAGCAAAGACACCCAGCGCCGAGGAGCGTTTTTCGGGTGGGAAATAGTCCGAAATCAATGAATGCGATGGCGGCGAACAGCCCGCTTCGCCAATGCCGACGCCAAAGCGGGCCAGAGCGAATTGGAACGTGGTTTGAGCAAGACCGCAAGCGACGGTCATCGCCGACCATGCAGCCATAGCGAGCCCAATAATCCAGGTCCGACTGCGGCGTTCTGCGAGCATGGCAAACGGGATGCCCAGAACAGTATAGATGAAAGCGAAGGCTGGGCCTGAAAGTAGCCCCATCATAGTATCGGACAGCCCGAAAGTTTCGCGGATAGGTTCGCCCAAAACACCAATCAGTGTGCGGTCGATAAAGTTGAAGGTGTAAACGACGATCAACGCAAACAGGACATAGGCGCGGTAGCCCGACGAGCCATAGCCCTCGGATTGGGTGGGCGTTGGGGCAGTAGAAACAGTATCGGTCATATCAGGCCACTTTCGCAACAAAATCGCGCTCAAGTGTGCGCGAGGACATATAGAAACAGAATGCGGCGATTAGAAACCACAGGGTTGTGACCGATATGGCTTGCTTTAGGCCGGTCGACCGAGCCAACGCACACTGGTCCAATTGCGAAGCGCTCAGGCCTTCGCCCGCCGTGCATGCGGCCCGAGTGAGATTTTCGAATCCCGAGAATTGTGCATTTGTAAACAGGTCGCTCATAATGCCGACAAATTGCGGCCCGATGCCGTTGCCAATAATAGAAACGATGATCAGAAGGATCGCAATAGCGGTGGCGCGGGAGCGGGCGGAAACAACGCCTTGTCCGATATTGTATTGCGCGCCGAGATAGGCGTAGTGGCACATGCCACCAATGGCCCAAAGACCAAAGGCAATTGGCAAGCTTTTCGAATAAAAGGCGCCAATATATAGCGGCACAGCAAGTAAGAGCCCAATTGCCGGCACCCACGCAACAGCGCGCGCCGACCGTTTGGTCAACTTGTCCGTAATGTACCCGCCCAGAAATGTGCCGATGGCAGCCAGCGCGGCGAGCGGTGCGCCATAATATACCGATGCATCCCGAACGCTCAGTCCATGTTCACGAACCAGAAAGGGGATCTGGAACGTAAACAATCCGTACCCGACAAAAGCCACAAGCGCTGCGCCAATGGCCATCCACCAGAACGTTGGTTTTCCGGCAAGTTCCTTGAGTGCTTCGCGTGCCGATGCGCGGTCTACCCTCGCTGCGTCGGGCGGGTCCGAATAGCCTCGTGGCGGTTCTTTCACGGTCAGCAGCAGAAGCAATGCGATCAGCACGCCCGGGCCGCCGATGACGATAAACGCGATGCGCCACCCCTCGACATTGTTCCAGTCAATGCTTGAAAACAATCCGCCCAAACCGATATTCGATAGCCAATTGCCAAATGTCGCCCCTTGCATATCTGCCAAAGGCCCTCCGAACAGGAAGGCGAGGACGCCGCCAAGCGTCACGCCCATAGAGTATATGCCAAGCGCGGTCGCTCTGTGTTTTGCCGGATAGTAGTCACTAATGATTGAGTTTGCTGGTGGCGTACAACCGGCCTCTCCAATGGCAACCCCGATGCGGAACAAGATCAATGTCGCAAAGCCGACAGCAATCCCGCACAGAGCGGTCATGACTGACCACAGGATAATGCAGATCGTGATGATTTTAACGCGATTAAAGCGGTCTGCCGCCATCGCGATCGGCAAGCCAAGGACGGCATAAAAGATTGCAAAAGGCCAGCCTGCCAGAAAGCCAAATTGTGTATCGCTGAGGCCAAAGCTTGTAATAATCGGTTCAGCCAGAACGCCGACGAGATTCCTGTCGATAAAGTTAAGCGTGTAAACCACCATCAACATGATCAGGACATATGATCTGTATGTCTTTGTCCCGAAACCCGTCAGGTGGCCTGCCGGAGCGTGTTCGGGGCTGACCTCTGTCACCGTACTCAAATCGTATTCCTCCGCTTGCGTGTGGCCCGTAAGCGCTGCGCAATAAATTTATAAAGATACGGTAAGGCGAATGCTGCCAAGCGCAA
This sequence comes from uncultured Hyphomonas sp., assembly GCA_964567455.1. Taxonomy (GTDB): domain Bacteria; phylum Pseudomonadota; class Alphaproteobacteria; order Caulobacterales; family Hyphomonadaceae; genus CALLCD01. The sequence continues at coordinate 197,207 of CAZMMU010000001.1, read as the reverse complement.
GGGCGGTTGTGAAAGCAAGTGCGATTGCCCCAGCGTCATTGGGCGTAGGCCAGCGGGGCCTGCTGTCGTGTCGGCTAGATCAGACCAGCGGATTTAAAGCTGGTTACGCCGCTCGTGCCCGCAATAAGGTGGTCGTGAATAGCAATATCGAGTGGATCAAGCGCGTCGATCAACTGACGGGTCATATCGATGTCAGCGCGCGAGGGCGTTGTGTCGCCGGAGGGGTGATTGTGCACGAGAATCAGCGCCGAGGCGGCAAGCTCCAACGCACGCCGTGCAATTTCTCTTGGATAAACCGGCGCTTCATCCACCGTCCCGCTGCTCATGATCTCGTCCTTGATGAGCTGGTTTTTCTTATCCAGAAAGAGCACTCGAAATTGTTCTCTCGTCTCATGTTGGAGCTGCGACCGGACATAGGTGATCAACGCCGTCCAGGACGAGATGATCGGCTTTGACCCAATTTCTTCAAGCGTTGCGCGGGTCGACAACTCATAAGCTGCCTTCAGATAGGCCGCCGAAGTGTCCCCCATGCCATCGACGGACGCGATATCTTGTGGCGCTGCGGCAAGGACGGCGGAGATCGATCCAAAACGCCTGAGCAGATCTTTGGCAATCGGTTTCACATCGCGTCTGGGCAGGAATGCGAAGAGCAGTGTTTCAAGCAGCTCGTAGTCCTCAAGCGCTGAAGCGCCTCGCGTGATCAGCTTTCCGCGCAGGCGATCCCGGTGGCCAAGCCAGTGTGGTTTCGGTTTGGAATCATTTTCGCTCATGGCGGATGAGCCTAACGGTCATATATCCGAAAGTCGAACAGTCTTGGTCTGGCAAGCCCGCTCTGATTATGTCTCGACCCGATATGGCACGTCAAAGCCGGCCGGAGACTTGGTGAAGATTTCAACGCCGGTTTCGGTAACGCCCACAGAATGCTCGAATTGGGCAGACAGTTCGCGGTCCTTCGTGACTGCCGTCCAGCCATCAGCCAAAAGCGTATGGCCCGAGCGGCCAATATTGAGCATGGGTTCAATGGTAAAGAACATGCCCGGTTCAAACTCGGGGAAATCCTCGGCTGTTTTCAATCGGACCATCCGTCCGGTTTCATTGTACATATGCTGCGGCCATGAGTGGACGACGTTCGGCTCGTCGTGAAACAAGCGACCAAGTCCGTGTCCGCAAAAATCCTCGACGACGGAGAGACGCTTGGCCTTGGCAATCTCGGTGATCGCAATCGAAATGTCCGAGAAACGATTGCCGGGCTTGACCGCCGCAATGCCAGCCATCATCGCTTCGTAGGTTGTGTCCATCAGACGCTCGGCTTTGCGCTTGGGTTTGCCCGCCACATACATCCGCGAATGGTCACCATGCCAGCCATCAAGGATCAGCGTAACATCGATGTTTGCAATATCGCCCTCGCGCAGGGGGCGCTCGCCCGGAATGCCATGACAGATAACGTGGTTCACCGAGATACAGGAGGCATGCCGATAGCCGCGATAATTAATCGTCGCTGACACAGCGCCATGATCGTTTACAAAAGCCTCAACCAGCGCGTCCAGATACGCCGTCGTCACGCCAGGTTTGACCTCGCCAACCAGCATATCGAGGCATTCTGCCACCAGACGGCCAGCTTTGCGCATCCCTTCGAAGTCTTCCTCGGTGTGGCGGCGGATTTCGCCATTTCGCGTGTAAAGCAGGTCGGTATCGTTCATTTTCAGAGAGCTTTTCGAGATTGGTGGGCGGGCGTTGCTCTCTTTTGACAGGAGATGCAGCAAATTTCCAGTGTTTGCTGTCAATCATCCACCAATCTGTGCTGCGGGTTTGGACAAATCGTTAATTTGGCGGCAGATTATAAGGAGACAGGATAAGGTCGGCGGTCATACCTCACAGGGAGTACAATAATGGATGGATCAATAGGACATTTCACGCAATTTACAGTCAGGCAATTATCCCCCGCCATCGGCGCAGAGCTGCTCGATGTAGACCTGCGCAGCTTTGATGATGCCTTGATTGCGGAAGTGCGCGCCGCTTTGCTCAGATATAAAGTTGTTTTCTTCCGTGATCAGGACATCACGCGTGCGCAGCATATCGCTTTTGCACGCGCCTTTGGCGAACTGGAAATTCACCCGGCGACGCCAAAAGACCAGCCGGACCCCGAAGTCCTGCGGATCGCCCATGGGCCAGGCAGTCGCGGTAAGGAGAACTTCTGGCATTCGGATGTGACATGGCGGGCCGAGCCCTCGCTAGGGTCAATCCTGCGCGCCATCGAATTGCCCGAAGTCGGCGGGGACACATTATTTGCAAACATGACACTGGCCCTTGAGAGCCTGCCTGACGATATGCAGCACGATTTGTGTAACATGACAGCGATCCACGATATTGCGCGTGTCTTCGCAAAACGCCTGAACAAAGATGCGACCAAATTGCATGAGCAGTTTCCGCCGCAGGAGCATCCCGTCGTGCGCACCCATCCGGAAACCGGCGAGCGGAGCCTTTACGTCAACACCGCGTTCACCGATCATATTGTTGGTATGGACCGTGCTCAAAGCGATGCTTTGCTCAAGCGTCTTTACCGAACCGCCACATTGCCTGAACGCCATTGCCGGTTTCGCTGGGCTCCGGGCTCGATTGCGTTCTGGGACAATCGCGCCTGCCAGCACTATGCGGCGAGTGACTACTTCCCACAGGTGCGTGTCATGGAACGGGTCACAATCGCAGGAGATCGTCCATATTTTGACGCGGCGGCCTGACCCGGCCAAACCACCAGTTCGTGCTGCTTCCCGTGCGACAGGGCTTGCTGAAAACTGCGGACCGCGTCACCATATAATTCAGGTTGCAGGAGCGCGCGTTATGGCGAGACAGTCAGGTATAAATCGAAGCGTGGGTTACAGTTTGCTGGCGGCGCTGACTTTGTCGCTGGCCGCATGTGAGGCCAATCTCGCGGAACCGGCCTCGTCACCGGCTTCCAGCGTCGAAGCGCAGGTCGAGGCGCCAGTGTCGACGGCACCCCAAGCGGGAACCTTTACCGCCGAAGGCATTGCAGCCCTCGAAGCGCGTATGGGCCAGTTTGTTACCGATGGACAACTCTACAGCATCCACACGCGGCTCGTCCAAAACGGCGAAACGCTGAGCGATTTCAAAACCGGACTTGTTGGACTTCAGGCCCGAAAGCCTGTTGCCGATGATACGATCTACCGGATCTACTCGATGACCAAACCGGTCACAGGTGTCGCGATGATGATGCTATGGGAAGAGGGCAAATTCGACCTCGATGATCCCGTCACGAACTATATTCCAGAATTTGAGAGCTTGCGCGTACTCGATGGCACCAATGAGGATGGATCAGTCCGAACGGTCGCCGCAGATCGAGCGCCGACCATGCGCGAAGTGATGAGCCATATGGCAGGCTTTGCGTATGGGCTGACAGGCACAGACCCGGCCAATACTGCTTTCCGTGAACGTGAAATTCTGCGTGCGCCAGACTTGCAGACCTTTATCGATCAAGTTGCCGAGGTGCCACTATTGTTTCAGCCCGGCGAAGCCTGGGCTTATAGTTCGGCAGTCGATATTCAGGGTTATATCGTCGAGAAACTTTCAGGCCAAAGCTTTGGTACATTTCTCGAAGACCGGATTTTTGCCCCGCTCGGCATGACGGATACGGGCTTTTATGTCCCCGCTGAAAACTATGACCGGCTGAGCGAAATTTACGGCTACCATCCCGAGACCGGCCAGCTTGTGCCCATTCCTTATCCGCAGCTCCAGTTCCGCAAGGAGACAATAGCGTTTGAATCGGGTGGCGGTGGTCTCGTTTCGACCATGGACGATTATAGCCGCTTTGCGCAGATGATGCTCAACGAAGGAACTCTGGACGGGGCACGATTGCTCAAGCCTGAGACGGTCCAGCTTATGCGCACCAATGTGTTGCCTGAAGGTGTGGTGCTATCGAGCTTGGGACAAAATACGGGCGAAGCGCGCAAAGGAATTGGCTTTGGGCTTGATCTTGGCCTGTTGACAGATGCGGAGGCGGGCGGGTTTCCGCATGCTGAGGGAAGCTATTTTTGGGGCGGCGCGGCAGGCACATGGTTCTGGGTGGACCCTGTCAACGACCTCTACTTTATTGGCATGATCCAGTTTTTCGATCAGGGCGGCAAAAGTGTGGAAACGCGGGACATATCTTCCTACTTTGTCTACAATGCCTTGGAACCTTAAGCTGAGAGACCGCCGCTATGTCCAAGCCAACCGCTGCAGTCCTTCTGATCGGAGATGAGCTTCTCTCGGGCCGGACGCGCGATGTGAATTTGCAGCAAATTGCAAGCTATCTCGCCCCGCTTGGCATTCCGGTCAAAGAGTGTCGAACGGTGTCAGATGAACAGGCTGATATTGTCGAAGCGGTCAACGCGTTGCGGGCCAAATACACATATGTGTTCACCACAGGCGGCATTGGCCCGACCCATGATGACATAACCGCCGACGCGATTGCGACCGCGTTCGGGGTCGGAATTGGAGAGCACGCCGATGCGATTGCCCTCCTGTCCGAACGTTACAAGGCTGCGGGCATGGAGTTTACTCAGGCCAGAAGGCGCATGGCCCGGGTCCCTGATGGGGCAACCCTTGTGAGCAATCCGGTCTCCGGTGCTCCGGGGTTCCAAATGGGCAATGTCTTTACGCTGGCGGGTGTGCCCTCGGTTGCCCGTGCGATGCTCGAAGACATTGGCCACAGGCTCGAAAATGGCGCAATGGTACATTCCGCCTCGGTGCGTGGTCCCGGCGCAATGGAAGGGGCCTTAGCTGAACCTTTGGGCGCATTGGCCGAAGAATTACCCGATGTGTCGCTTGGCTCCTATCCCTGGTTCAAATCGCGCGATGACCATGGCGTAATCCTGGTAGCGCGCGGAACCGATGGGGACGAGATTGAACGGGCAGCTTTGGCCTTGGAAAATTTGCTCAGGCAGACAGGCGTCGAGCCGGAACGCTTAAGCGAGGCAGACGCATGACCGAAAGCGGGTTTCTGGGCTGGTTGACGCGGACGCCAGTCGTTTTGTTTTTCTTCGCAGCCTTCGTGTTGGTGGGGGGCGGGTTTTATTTCGTTCAACAGGCCACTGGCGGAGTTTTGCTCGACACGTTGATGAATGGTGACGATGCGATCATCCGGCTTGCGCAAATGACACCGGACCAGAAACAGGCTCATTTTCGCGGAACGGTGCTGCTAGATACGCTTTACCCTATCACCTATATCGGTGCGATTGGCGGTCTGTCAGCACGGTTGGCGGGCAAGTGGCGGATTTGGGTGCTGTTGCCGATTGTCTTTACTGCCATTGCTGATTTCATAGAGAACACAGCTCAGGCGTTGGCCTTGGCCGGGCGACCTGCTGAAGTGCTGCTGATCAAGGACGTTGTGTCGCCACTGAAATTTGGCGGCTTGTCCTTCGCCGTAATCTTGATGCTTTTGCTCATTATCGTCGCGCTCGCGAGGCGATACTCAAACCAGAGGGACACAAAAAAATGACTGATCTAATTCGCGTAGAACGCCATGACGCCGTGGCGCTGGTAACACTCAACCGTCCTGATGCGTTAAATGCGCTGAGCCGGGCGTTGCGTGCGGAACTCGTCTCCGTTTTTACGACGCTGGCGAAAGATGAAACGGTCCGCGCAGTGGTGCTGACGGGCGAGGGGCGCGCCTTTACGGCGGGTGTCGATCTTAAAGAAGCCGGCGAAACCGGCTTCGCGTTGGGCGCAGATGGTGGCGAGATTGATATCGCCAAGGCGCTTGCAGCCTATCCATGGCCAATCATTGGCGCGATCAATGGCTTTGCCATAACCGGCGGATTCGAACTGGCGTTGATGTGCGATGTGCTGCTGGCCTCGACCGAAGCGAAATTTGCCGACACACATGCCCGCGTTGGCATTATGCCCGGCTGGGGATTGTCGCAGAAGCTCTCGCGCCTGATTGGGGCAAGCCGTGCCAAAGAGCTTTCATTTACAGGCAATTTCCTTGACGCGACAACGGCAGAGCGTTGGGGGCTGGTCAATCGTGTCTATGCGCCCAATGAATTGATCTCCGCAGCAATCAAGCTCGGCCATGATATGTGTTCGTGTGATCCGGTATTGCTGAAAAACTACAAAGCAGTGATCGATGACGGGCTGGCCATCAACTTTGGCGATGCGTTGAAAATGGAGATCGAGCGTTCGGCCAAACACGCTGCGTCAGTCACTGCAGAAAGCGTCGAAGCCGCACGCCAGCAAGTCACAGCGCGCGGACGCGGACAAAAGGGCTGATATGGCGCACAGGCGTCTAGCGCTCAGACGGCGTAGGCGCTTTGCCTCTGTGGGCAAAGATGATTCAGCTTGGGACGTTGAGCCATCACCTCCGCGAAGCGGTGCTCCGTCGCGATAGCGGGGCGCAGAACATAATGGTACGGACGGCCGGGCTTGAACCGGCAAGGCCCGAAGGCCGGCAGATTTTAAGTCTACTGTGTTTACCAATTTCACCACGCCCGCAGACGAGCCCTAAATGCCCTTGCTTTCATTCAAGCGCAAGACCTGCCTGTCCCATTTTTTCCGTTTGGCTCGAGCGCCGACGGGCCCTCAGTGGCTGGCATAGCCGCTTCCATGGGCGGCCTATGCGGCGACAAAGCTGCGAATGGGCGCAAATAGTGGTTTGACCGGTTCGCGCACTTGTTATTTAGTGGGGCGCTGAACACGGGGCTGTTGGCGGGACACGTCAGGCCCCAGAAAATGAGAAAAAAGTATGAGTGGGATTAAGACAGTCGGCGTAATCGGCGCAGGCCAAATGGGCAACGGGATCGCACATGTATGCGCTTTGGCGGGCTATAATGTCGTCCTGAACGATATTTCCGATGACGCCCTCAGCGCCGGGCTCAAAACGATCGAGCGGAATATGACGCGCCAGCTTTCGCGCGAACTGATCACGAAAGATGATATGGAGTCCGGCCTTGGCCGGATCGCAACCACATCGAGCATGGACCCGCTTGGCAAAGTGGACATGGTGATCGAAGCGGCAACAGAGAACCGCGATGTCAAGGAGGCCATCTTCCGCTCACTCGTTCAGGTCGTTCCCGAACATGCGATACTGGCCACAAACACGTCATCAATCTCGGTCACGCGGCTCGCGTCAGTCACCGACAGGCCAGACCGGTTCATAGGCTTGCACTTCATGAACCCGGTGCCGCTGATGAAGCTGGTTGAGATTATTCGCGGACTTGCAACAGATCAGAACACGTACGATGCGGCCGTAGGGTTTTCCGAGCGGCTCGGCAAGACCGTCACGAATGCCGAAGATTATCCGGCCTTTATCGTCAATCGGATTCTGATGCCCATGATCAACGAGGCCGTCTATACCCTCTACGAAGGTGTGGGCAGCGTAACGGCGATTGATACGGCGATGAAGCTCGGCGCGAACCACCCGATGGGACCGCTGCAACTGGCTGATTTTATTGGACTTGATACGTGTTTGTCCATCATGCAAGTTCTGCATGATGGATTGGCCGACACCAAATATCGGCCCTGTCCATTGCTGGTGAAATATGTCGAAGCAGGCTGGCTGGGTAAGAAAGCCGGACGCGGTTTCTATGATTATGGCGACGATGGCATGGTCCCGACAAGGTAGGTGATATGCCCCGCTTACTGATCGTATTCGTCTTGCTGGCACTGTCTTCTTGCGCACTTGCGCCATCGCCAACTTTTGTAACGGCTGACACGCCTGTGCCGTCCTCGGCAAAAGACACCCGCGATGATGGTGTCCTGCGTGACCGTGACGGTCGCCCCGTGCGCCATGCTTTGCTTGGCAGGACCTTGCCTGACTTTAGGGCCGAGTCTTTGGATGGCCGCACATTCTCGACCGCTGATCTGGCAGGCCAGTGGACGGTGCTGACAGCATGGGGTGTCTGGTGCCATGACAGCCGAAATGATGCGGACCATATCAACGCTCTGGCGCAAGCCGTTTTGGGACAGGACGGGCTAGGTTTTTTATCCGTACACATGCCATTTAGCTCAAAGCACACTGACATTGCGTTCCGCGATTATGGTTCGGTAGAAGGGTTCTTCGAGGCGCGCAATGTGTCCTGGCCGACCCTTGTGGATCACGACGCGAGCATTCGAGAGTTGTTACAGGTCGAGTGGACACCAAGCTATCTGGTCATTGCACCGGACTTGACGGTCAGGGCATTCCGAACTGATTTTTCGGTGGCCGATGAGGGCGCGGTGGCGGCATTCGTCGCGGATGTAAAACGGCTCAAGGATGTGGGATAGAGAGCCGTTTTTGACTCTCTTGGCAGCGCGCAGACTCTCTTAAAAGCTATATTTTCAAAATGTGAATTATCGAAAAAAAAGAATAAAAACCGAGATATGGGCGCCGTTCGGACGTCCAGTTGGGCACCCATATCCCGCTTCGTCTTTTAGCTCCGGAAATTCCTAATTTTCGACAGTGAAGGTCAGTCCCGCATGATCGACGAGACGCTTAATCAGCTTGTGACCCATGGCTGGAGCTGTGGTGTAGATGCCCCCCGGTTTGTCAGCGCAGTCCTGAATGAGACAGATCGCGCTTTCCGACAGCATTTTCGAGGTCGAGCCATAACCCGGATCGCGGTCGCCCGTCACGCCGACATCAATGCGTTGCCCGTCCTCTGTCAGACCGACAAAGAGGATGTCGAAAAACCCGTTCTCTCTTTCTTCTTTGCTCGGGCCTTCACCTGGTTTGGGGGCATCGTCCCCTCCAAGCGGGTTTGCGCTTGCGACCGCTTCTGCAGCGGCCTTGCCCGCATCGCCCGGACCGGTGACCATCATCTCGTCATAGACGAAGTCTGTCCCGTAAGCGTGCCCCAGCAGGGCGTTCGAGCGATGGGCATTCTTTGTGTTGATCGACGCCATGATGAAAGGCGCGACCCACATATCGAGCGTCTCATCAAATTCAGGTTTCATGCCCGAGGGTTGCTCCGGACCAGTGAAGCCGGGTGCGAGGGCAAAGGGGTCAACCATCAGCCCCATGAGGCTCGGATCTTTCTGGATGGCAGCCACAGAAGCTTTCAAGCTTGCTGCGGTTCCGCCAGAGAACGTGCCCTGCATTTTCCGAACACGACCTTTGACGCGCGGCACAGGCGCGCCAAACCGCTTCTGGGCTTCGGCTTGAAGAAATGCAATGCCAAGATCAGTGGGAATAGAATCGAAACCACATGAGAAGACGATACGTGCCCCTGACTTCTGCGCGGTGGCCTCATGGGCATCGATCATGTGCCGCATCCATGTCGTCTCGCCACAAAGATCGACATAATCCGTACCCGTTTCTGCGCAAGCAGCGACAAGGTCTGAGCCATAAAGCTGGTAAGGCCCGACGGTGGTCAGGATGATCTTTGCGCGGCCTGCCATGGCACGCAGCGAAGCGGGATCGTCAGAATCGGCGGTGACCAGCGGCGTATCTTGCGGCAAGCCCATATCGTCGCGCACACTTGCAAGCTTGGCTTCCGAGCGCCCAGCCATTGCCCAGCTGACGGCCTTGCCGTTGCCATACGTTTTTTGCAGATATTCAGCCACGAGGCGGCCGGTAAAGCCGCTGGCGCCAAAAACAATAATATCGAAATTATCAGGTGTCGTCATGATCGCATCCATCCAGTTTACATGTCTGTAAAGTGGACGTCCAAACCGGTCTTGGCAACTGTCACCTTAGGGCATGTCGCCGGGACTTAATTAGTCGACAACAAACTCAACGCCGACAGTATCGGCCTTTTGCCAGCGCTTGACGCAAGAAAAGGTGCGCGTTTTGCCTGTGCCCCTGACGGACAGATCAAACGTTTCGGGAAGCTCTGCGACGCCATCGCCGATGAGTTTTGCGCCGCTTGTTGAGAAGTCGGTGACCTCGCATTTCAAGCGTTTGAACAGACCTAGCTTGACCATGCCTTGCCGAAGACCGGGAGCCCGGCTCTCTTTGCGTCTTGGAGGAACATTGGTTGTCATTTGCAGACCTCTGCTATTAATAGATGTTCAGAATAACACGCAAATAGTAAACATATCTTGTAGCAAGTGTCGTTAGATGTTGTTTTCGATGATGTTTTTACAGTTGGAAAGTTGAGAAAATGACCGGGTATATTCAGGCTCGTATTGAGGGCTCTGTGGGGCGGCTGACTTTAAACAGGTCGGAGGCGTTACATGCGCTGAACTCTGATATGTGTACTGATATTCTGGCCGCGCTAAACGATTGGAAAAATCATCGCGACGTACAGATTGTGCTGATTGATCACGCCGAGGGCACGCGGGGTTTTTGCGCGGGCGGGGACATTCGCATGCTGGCGGCAAGCGGCGCGGGTGATGGGGCCGAGGCGCGAGCCTTCTTCGCTGTCGAATACCGGATGAACGTGGCTTTACATAATTATCCCAAGCCGATTCTCGCTCTGATTGACGGAGTAACGATGGGGGGTGGCGTCGGGCTGTCGGTACACGGGACATATCGGGTCGCGACTGAGCGGACGCTGTTTGCCATGCCAGAAACGGGGATCGGGCTGTTTCCGGATGTCGGTGGCGGTTGGTTTCTGCCCCGCCTTGAAGGAGAGCTTGGCACGTGGTTGGCGCTGACCGGCGCGCGTCTGAAGGGGACGGATGTAAAAGCGGCTGGCGTGGCGACCCATTTCATACCGTCTGAATTGCTGCCGCATTTAAAGTCGCAAATTCAAGGTGCGGACTTTTCCCATGGCGCTGAAGAGATGCTTGGCGAGATACTGAATCTGATCGGACAGGACGTGCCTGAGCCAGGCTTTGGCCCTTTCATGGAGACGATCAATCACTGTTTCGGCTTTGATAGGGCAGAGGAGATTGTGGCCGCCTTGCGCGCGGATGGCTCCGACTGGGCGCGCGAGCAGGCGGATACGATTGTAGCCAAATCCCCGCGCACCGTGAAAGTCGCGCTGCGGCAATTGCGCGAGGGCGCACAGTTTGCAACGTTTGAGGAGAATATGCGCAATGAGTACCGGATCGGGGCGCGGCAAGTGCAAAGCGCTGATTTTCTGGAGGGGGTGCGCGCGGTGATTGTTGATAAGGATCATGCGCCGAAATGGAACCCGCCAACACTCGAAGGGGTCAGCGAAACCGTGATCGATGAGGTGTTTGCGCCGCTGACCGATATTGAGGAGCTGACATTTTGAGCGCCCCGGTGGCGGCTCTGCAAGCCGAGCTGGAGGCATGGTGCGCGCATTATATCGATGCGTTCTGTGCGTTTGATGCGGAGGCTATTGCGGCGGCTTGGGCGTTTCCCGCAACGGTCAGCCAGAATGGCCGAATGTTTCTGTTTTCGGATCAGGCTGCATTTGCGCGCAATACGGAAAAGCTCTACGGTTTCTACCAGCGCCAAGGGCTGGTGCGGGCTGAACGGCGTGTGCTTGAGGTCCTGTCGCTTGGGCCTGAGACGGCGGCAATGCGTGTCACGGATGTGATGTTTGACAGCGCGGGCGCCGTATTGGCTCAATGGGAAGCGGGCTATACATTGCAGCGAGTTGAGCGCGATTGGCGGGCTGTGTTTGCGGTTGCCGATGGCGAAACGGAGAGTTGGGCCGCGCGCGGCACACCGCTTGGCCAGTAATTGGGGCCGGGCACAAATCAAAGAAATCAGGAGTGAGGCTGACATGGCAACAATAGCGTTTATCGGGCTTGGCAATATGGGCGGCGGCATGGCGATCAATCTTGCCAAGGCAGGGCACAGAGTGCGTGCGGTTGATCTTTCCACCGAAGCGGTGGCCAAAGCTGTGGCGGGCGGGGCCGAGGATGGCGCCAGCGTCGGAGCGGCTGTGGCGGATGCGGATGCTGTGGTGACGATGCTGCCAGCGGGCCAGCATGTGCGCTCGGTCTATGAAGAGGTGTTTGGGGCCGCAAAGGCCGGAACGCTGTGTCTGGATTGCTCGACGATTGATGTGGACACCGCCCGCAGTGTGAATGCACTGGCGGCTGATAAGGGCTTCGAGATGGTTGATGCGCCTGTCTCTGGCGGCACGGCTGCAGCGGATGCGGGCACGCTGACCTTTATGGTCGGCGGCACGGCGGAAGGGTTTGCCAAAGCAGAAGTCATACTCGCCCATATGGGCAAGACGATTGTCCACGCGGGCGGCGCAGGGGCCGGGCAAGCGGCAAAGATCTGCAACAATATGCTGTTGGCCATAACGATGATCGGAACGTGTGAAGCGTTCGCCATGGCCGAGAAGCTGGGGCTCGAAGCGCAGACCTTTTATGACATCTCGTCCAAAGCGTCAGGCCAGAGCTGGTCGATGACGAGCTATTGTCCAGTGCCAGGCCCGGTCGAGACGAGCCCGGCAAACCGAGATTATGAACCCGGCTTTGCGACCGCGATGATGCTCAAGGATTTGAAACTGGCGATGGGCGCTGCGGCAAGTGCAGACGCCGCAACCCCGATGGGTGCGCTCGCCGAGGCGCTTTATCAAGCATATTCCCTGCAAGGCCATAGTCTTAAAGATTTCTCGGGCATTATTAACTTTCTCAAATAAAACATAGGGTTAGCAAATTATTAGGAGAGTTCGTCTATATCTAATCAAACTACAACAAAAGTTGAGTGAAATAGTTGAGTGGTGATGGATATGAATACGAATACAATGCAGGAAACTGCAGGAACAGTTGCGGACTCTTTTCTGAAGTCTTTGTCTTTACTTGAGCAAGCGCACCGTCGTCTGCATGATGTCGTCAAGGACGATCTTGAGCGCAGCGGCGAGCGGAATTTGACCGGCGTTCAAGCGCTTCTGATTTATGAAATTGGCGAAGACGAGACGCCAGCTTCGGCCCTGCGTGCCCGCGGCGCATTTGCCGGTACAAGCCTGTCTTATAACGTAAAAAAGCTTCAAGAAGGCGGCTATTTGAACCAGGTTCGCTCGAAAGTGGACAAGCGCACAGTGCATTTGTCGCTAACAGAGCGCGGCCTCAAGGTCCGCAAGCGCGTCGAGAGCCTCTTCGACAAGCAAGCTGTCGCTCTTGAGCCAACAGCAAGCGTACGCCACGACGATTTGAACCATCTGAACAAGACTGTCTCACGCCTTGAGCGTTTCTGGTCTGACCAGATCCGTTATCGCCTCTAGGCTATAACGCTATTGAACAAACTTTTGGGACGGAGGCAAAGCGATTTGCCTCCGTTCTGCTGTTTGCCCATGGCGTTTGGTTAACCGGGACGCCGGAACGCGATATTGTCGATCAACCGCGTTTTGCCAAACCATGCAGCGCCAAGTAGGCGACCTTCGATCCCTTGAGCGGCCTCGCCGCCAGCGAGCGCTTCGAGGGTTTCAGGGTGTGTCGCGGTGACATAATCGACCTTTGAGAACCCGCACGCGGTCAGATATTGGTGGGCTTCGGCAAGCGCTGTTTCAACGGATGTGCCCGCTTCAATTCGGGCGCGCGCACGATGCAGACTGGCAAACAAGCCGCTGGCCCCGCGGCGTTCATCGGCGGAGAGGTAGAGATTGCGCGAAGACTGGGCCAGCCCGTCAGCGTCGCGCACGGTGGGGGCGCCAATGATCTCGATCTCAAAACCAAGATCGCGCGTCATGCGTTTTATGATTTGCAGTTGCTGATAGTCTTTCTGGCCAAATACCGCGACATCGGGCCTGACATGGACGAAGAGCCGAGCAACAATGGTCGCCACACCATAAAAGAAATGCGGCCGCGGACCACCATCGAGCAGATCTGACAGGGTCTCGACACGGATATTGGTAAGCGAGCCCTCGGGGTACATTTCCTCTTCGGTGGGGCAATAGGCAAGGTGGCAGCCGACAGCTTGCAGTTTGGCACAATCTTCTTCGATCATGCGAGGGTAGGTGTCGAGATCTTCGCCGGGTGCAAACTGGGTGGGATTGACGAAAATACTCGCCACAACCCGGTCACATGTTTCCAGCGCAGCACCGACAAGAGACAGATGGCCCTGATGCAGTGCCCCCATTGTGGGGACAAAACCGATGCGAAGGCCCGCTTGCCGCCATGCTCCAATGATGGCTCTAAGGTCGGCGCGCGTGGCGACACGTGCGAGAGACTGTTTCATTACAAATTCCCAATTGCCATGTTTCGTAAACGATCTGTTAAGGGATTGAGCGCAATTTTTGCCCATGAGCAAGCCCATCTTTACAACCATTCGCCAATTCATCCTCAGCGCTTTTCTGCGGGCATCACCGCCAAGGCCCAAAGAGCTTACAGCCCCTGAGCCGCAGCGCCGCGATTTGACCCCTGAAAATGACACTTGGATGTTCGACGCGCCGCGCAACCTCGCGGCTCACAAGGCAGATTTCGGGCGGGCGATGAGCCAGCTTTCAGGCCAACTCGCCAGTGTGCGCGATTTGCTCAGCCGTATTTCGCCAACAGCGCCGATCCTCGTTGAGGCGTATCAAGGGTCCCAGCATTGTGCCATCTGGTCGGACACCGTCCTGTTCGACGGCGGGCCCGCGCCAATTGAAATCTGGGGTGAGGGATTGGTCAGTGAAGACACGGGGTTTCTGTTCGATGAAACCGACATGGCTGGCGGCGACGAACGCGCAGACGACCTGTTTGGTGGCTATAGCGGGCAAATACCTGCGCTCGCATCCTAATCGTTTCAAAGTTTCAGGACTGGTAGATTATGGCTGATGGATTCACCTCTCAAGGGACTGTGGCTGAACTGACGCCAATGACGCCAACCAAGGGCGCCCGCACGATCGTTGTCGGCAATGAAAAAGGCGGCGCTGGAAAGTCCACTGTTTCAGTTCATTTATGCATCGGGCTTTTGCGCTCAGGCATGAAGGTCGGCGCAATCGATCTCGATGTGCGCCAGCGGAGCTTGACCCGCTATATGGAAAACCGCATGCGCTGGATCCGCTCCACGGGCGCGCAGCTTCCAATGCCGGAAATAATTCGTGTTGACGCCAGCGATGAGCGCAATCTGGACATTGCCGAGGAAGAAGAGCGCGAACGTTTCGAGAGCAGCTACGAGCGTCTTCAAGCCAGTTGCGATATTATCGTTATTGATGCCCCTGGCGGGAACACGTTTCTGTCGAGGCTCGCCCACACTTACGCCGACACGCTGATTACGCCGCTCAATGATAGCTTCGTTGATTTCGACTTGCTGGGCGACGTGAACCCGCAAACGCTGGAAGTCATCCGCCCGAGTTTTTATTCCGAGATGGTTTGGAATTGTCGCAAGCAAAAAGCGCAGACGAGCCGGCGTCCGATCGATTGGATTGTCATGCGTAACCGGATGTCTCCGCTCGAAGCGCGCAACAAGTTGAAAGTCGGTGAGGCGCTCAACAATCTGGCCAAGCGAATTGGCTTTCGCATGGCCGCGGGCTTATCCGAACGCGTGATCTATCGCGAATTGTTCCCGACGGGCCTGACCTTGCTGGATTTGACCGAGCGTCAGTCGAGTGTGAGCTTTACGATGAGCCATGTCGCAGCGAGGCAGGAATTGCGTGACTTGCTGATCCTGATGCGGCTGCCGGAAATGAGCGGCCGGGAGCTTGGCTTCTAGCTGGCAAAGTGTGTCGTGTGCAAAATAAAACCCCCTGTCTCATGAGCGAAACAGGGGGTTTTGTTTGGTCAGCCAGAGCGGCCTATTCGGAGACGGGGTTTCCGTCAGCATCAAGTTCGACAATCTCAAACCCAAGCTCCGAGATGCTCGGCAGAATGGTCGCCTTGTCGCCAACCACAACCATGATCATCTCTTCAGGATTGAGATATTTAGCTGCCAGCGTATTCACGTCCGCTTCGGTGAAGCTGCTGAGAATAGCTTTCTGCTCATCAATAAACCCGTCCGGCAGATTGTAGGTCTGGATATTGTCGAGGAAGCGCAGTTTCTGGAACGGCGTTTCGTACTGGCGTGCATCAGATTGTCCGATCGCGCTCTTGGTGAAATCAAGCTCTTCGGGCGTGATGCCCGACGCATTGTAGGCTGTGATCTCGTTGAGAAACTCGGTGATCGAAGGCGCTGTCGCATCGGTCCGCACACCAGCCTGCGCTGTATACGATCCATAGCCATCCTCGCCACGGAAGAAGGAGCGGGCCCCATAGGTATAGCCCTTGTCCTCACGCAAGTTGAGGTTGATCCGGCTGTTGAACGCGCCGCCAAGGACGAAGTTCATAAGGCCAGCCCGATAGAACTCGCCCGTCGCATCAAATGGCAGAGCACGGCGACCAATGCGGATTTCCGATTGGGCGGCACCCGGCTTGTCAATGAGATAGAGTGTACCGGTCTGTAGCTCCGGGAAAGGTGCAAAATCGGGGACCGTGACCTCTTTGGTTTCCCAGTTTTCCAACACAGCAAGCTTCTCGCTGAGTTCATCTTGCGACAGATCGCTGACGGCAATGATGGACGCGACGCTGGCAGAATAGTTCTGCTCGTAGAAGTTACGCACATCCTCCAGCGTGATCGCTGCAACTGTCGCCTCAGTGCCGTCGCTTGGATAAGCCATGGCATTGTTCCGGCCGTAGAGTAGCTGGTTGTAAACGGCGCTGGCCGTGACCGCAGGCTGCGATTTGGAAAAGGCAATGCCTTGCAAGGTCTGACCTTGCAGGCGGGTGAAGTCATCTTCATTGAACGCCGGCTCGAACAGGCGTTCTGCAACCAGGTCCATTGTCTCGCCCAGCTTGGACGTCAGAGAGCGGACAGTGATCGTGGTTGTGTAATCACCAGAACCGATATTGATCTGCGAGCCAAGTTTTGAAAGCCGATTTGCGAGGTCCTCATTGGTCGAGTTTACCGTGGCTTCCCCTAGCATGGACGCTGTGAGCGATGCGAGGCCGAGTTTTTCCAGTGGCTCGCTTTTTTGACCGACCGCCAGCTCGATCTGGATCGCTGTGGTCGGCGTCTCGCTGTTGAGGGCACCAAGAACGGGAATACCATTGGCCAGTTCGCTGCGCCACAATTCGGGCACGGTGAGCGAGAGATCGACATCGGACGCTGCAGGCTGAACCGAGCGGTCAAAATCATCAGTAGCAACACGCAAGGCAAGCCCCTCAGCGCTGGGAGATTCCGGTATGGTTCGCTCATAGCGCTCCCACGTATCCGGTCCGGCGATGCCATCGATTTGGCCTTTGGGAACAATCGACATGATCACCGCAGGCTTGTCTTTGATATACTGCTCATAGACACGCAGCACGTCTTCCTTTGTCACCGCTTCATAGCGGGCGAGGTCATCGCGGATATAGTTGGGATTGTTCGCGAAGGTTTCGTAGAAAGCCAGCTGGCTGACCTTCCCGGAGACACTTTCAAGGCGAAACACCATACCTGAGATGATGCCCGCCTTGACGCGCTCCAGATCATCGTCTTCAACCCCGCGTGTTTCGAACTCTTCGAGCGAGGCGCGCATGATAGCTTCAACATTGGTGAGGCTGGTTCCGCTGGCAGGGTTCGGTAATGCTAGCAGGGTGAATTGGCAGGCCAGTTCCTGACAGCCATGATTGGCTTGTGCTTGCACGGCTTTTCCGTCCCGGACGAGATTCTTGTACATCAGCGATGTCCGGCCTTCGCCCAGAATCGAGTTCAGCACATCAAGCGGAGCTTCGTCAGGATGGCGGGCGTAAACGGTCGGCCAACTCATATAGACAAGCGGCAGTGCGACATTGTCTTCAAGCGAGATATACCGGTCAGCATCAAGAGTCACCGGGGTGGGAACCGGATCCTCGACGTCGGGTCCGGCTGGAATGGACCCGAAATATTTTGCAACCAGTTCCAGTGTTTCTGCCTCGTCGAGGCGGCCGCCAATGGTCAGAACGGCATTATTTGGTCCATACCAGCGCAGGAAGAAGCGCTTTAGATCGTCCAGATCAGCGCGGTCAAGGTCTTCCAGATATCCGATAACGCTCCACGAATAAGGGTGGCCTTCGGGGTAGAGTGCTTCACCAACGCGTTCACTCAGCAAGCCATAAGGTGCGTTATCAACGCGCTGACCGCGCTCGTTCTTGACGGTCTCGCGCTGGACTTCGAATTTCTCCTGCGTCACAGCGTCAAGCAGGAAGCCCATCCGGTCCGCCTCGAGCCAGAGCATTTTTTCGAGTTGATTGGCTGGCGCCGTTTCAAAGTAATTCGTCCGGTCTGTATTGGTCGTGCCGTTAAGCGTTCCACCCGATTCAGAAATGATTTTGAAGTGCTCTTCATCGGCAACGTTCTCGGAGCCTTGGAACATCATGTGCTCGAAGAAGTGCGCAAAGCCGGACTTGCCAACCTCTTCGCGGCCTGAGCCGACATGGTATGTGACATCTACATGCGCAATCGGGTCTGAATTGTCCTGATGCAAAACAACTGTCAGCCCGTTCGGAAGGCGGTACTTTTTGTAAGGAATGACAATCTCGTCACCGGTGCGTTCAACGGTTTCAACGAGCACAATACCGCCCGGAAGAGCAGCTTCTTCAACAAGTGCCGCCGCGTCCGGTGCATCGACCGCTGCTGGTGTTTCGACCGCAGCAGATGCACTGCTTCCGGAGAAGACTTCGGGCAGCTGGAAGCTTTCACAGGCAGCTAGCGTTAGCGCCAGACTTGCCGATAGAAGGAGAGATTTACGCATGAGAATAACCTTTAGATTACGCTCCGGGACAGCGGAGCCGGAAGGGGCGGTTAACCAAGTCTTAATCTTTGAATTTTCGATTGGCTAGTGCCGGAATCGAAAAATCTTACTGTTTTTCGATTAACGTCGGTGTCAGGCTGAAATGCGATGCCGGAAGTCTTGCGAACCGGGGCACAAGAATCTGCTCGGATCAAATATCAAGGTTATTTTTGTCTCAAACTTGGTTTTGCATACGCTCGGCCGCAAGATCGGCGTAATAGGTTATGATCCCCGAGGCTCCAGCGCGTTTAAACGCCATCAGTGCTTCCATCATCACGCGCGGGCCATCGATCCAGCCGCGCTCATGAGCGGCCATGATTTGCGCATACTCACCGGAGACCTGAAATGCGAAGGTCGGGACGCCGAACTGGCTGGACACACGCTGGACAATGTCGAGATAGGGCAAGCCCGGTTTGACCATGACCATGTCCGCGCCCTCGGCAATGTCCATAGCGACCTCACGCAGGGCTTCATCCGTATTGGCGGGGGTTTGCTGATAGGTCTGCTTATCGCCTTTGAGCGCAGCCGCGGAGCCTATGGCATCTCGATAGGGGCCATAAAAGCCGCTGGCATATTTTGCAGCATAGGAGAGGATCATTGTATTGATATGGCCCGCGTCTTCCAGCGCACCACGGATCGCCCCGATGCGACCGTCCATCATGTCCGACGGCGCCACAATATCTGCGCCCGCTTCCGCTTGCACAAGGGCCTGCTTGACGAGGGTCTCGACGGTCTCATCGTTCAGGACATAGCCCTTTTCGTCGATCAGCCCGTCATGGCCATGGGTTGTGAACGGGTCGAGAGCGACATCGCAAATAAGGCCGACATCTGGCGCCGCAGCCTTCATGGCTTTGATGGCGCGCGGGATCAGGCCGTCCGGATTGAGGCTTTCGCTGCCCGTCTCGTCTTTATGGTCCGGATTGATGTGCGGAAACAGAGCCATGGCGGGAATACCGAGGGCGCTGGCGCGCCTGGCTGCTTTGGCCGCTTCGTCGACATTGAGGCGATGAATGCCCGGCATGCTGTCAATCGGGATCTGCGGGGTCTCGCCATCATGGACAATAACACTCCAGATGAGATCGGCTGATGTCAGCGTGGTTTCTGCGGTGAGATTGCGGATCCAGCTGGACTGCCGCAGACGGCGCAGACGCGTGGCAGGAAAGCGCTGAGGAAAATTCGAGTGTGTCATGGAATTGGTTTAAGCTGTGGTGGCGGGCGCGGCAAGCGGGGTTTAACCCAGGAGCGAGCGCTTGACCTGCCGACGCATAAAGCAACGCTCGGTCACATCAAGCGTCTCGGCTTGCACAGCATTGATCTGGTGCATCCACCCGGTCCATTTTTTCTGTGGTAATTCCCGAAAGCCAAACTGCTTATAGAAGGGGCCGTTCCATGGGACATTCCGAAAAGTAGACAGAGAAACCGATCGCACACGCAAATCTTTGGCCCGCTCAAGACAATGACCCAGCAAGGCGCTGCCCAGACCTTGGCGGGCATAGTCCGGATGAACGGCTATTTCATCGAGATAGAGATCCGGCTCACGGAGGCTGGTGAGCGTGAATCCAACTGGAAAATCGTCGGTATTGGTGACAACAAAGCTCATTCCGGCTTCGATGGCATCCTGATGCCACTCAATGGAGACGTGGTCGTCCATTTGCTCTGGCGGGATCAATCCGGTCGGCGTGAAGAGCTCGTTTCCGGCAAGCTCGATCAGCACCAATTGGGGAATATCGCCATGGGTGGCGGGGCGGATCGTAAAATCTTGCGGCAATTTTGCCATTGACCCGCCCCCTCTTTATGACATGTCTGGACGCGATCTATACGAAGTTTTCAAGGAGCGGCCAAATGGTGAGCACATTTACCGAAGAACAGGTGATGATTCAGGATATGGCGCGGAAATTCGCCACCGACCAACTTGCCCCGCACTCCGAACGCTGGGACGAGGACAAGCATTTTCCGATTGATGTGATCAAATCTACCGCTGAACTTGGCTTTGCCGGAATTTACACGCAAGACGATGTCGGCGGCTCAGCGCTCTCGCGGCTCGACGCTGTGCTGATTTTCGAACAGCTTTCCCATGGCGATGTCTCCACTGCCGCGTTTATCTCGATCCACAATATGGCGACATGGATGATCGACAAGTTTGGCGATGAGGCCATGCGCAGGGCTTGGGTGCCACGCTTGACGAGCATGGAATTGGTCGCCTCTTACTGTTTGACCGAGCCCGGCTCTGGCTCTGACGCCGCTTCGATGACAACGCGGGCGGTGCGCGATGGTGACGATTATATCATCACGGGCGGCAAGCAATTTATCTCTGGCGCGGGTGTGTCGGATGTTTATGTCGTAATGGCCCGAACGTCTGATGACGGCGCGAAAGGTGTTTCGGCCTTTATCGTGGAAAAGGGTATGGACGGGCTGTCTTTTGGTGCCAATGAGCGGAAGATGGGGTGGAACTCCCAGCCAACAAAACAGGTCATTTTCGACGGGGTGCGTGTGCCTGCGGCGAACCGGATTGGCGAGGAGGGGCATGGGTTCCGCTTTGCGATGGCGGGGCTTGATGGCGGACGGCTGAACATTGCAGCGTGTTCGCTCGGTGGGGCGCAGTTCGCGCTGGAGCGCGCGCTCGATTATGCCAAGGAGCGCAAACAGTTCGGCAAGGCGATTGCGGATTTTCAGGCGACGCAGTTCAAGCTCGCCGATATGGAAACCGAGCTACAGGCGGCGCGTGTTATGCTGTACGAGGCCGCGCGCAAGCTCGATGAGAAAGCACCGGACGCAACCCGCTGGTGCGCCATGGCGAAACGCTTTGTCACCGATACAGGCTTCAAGGTGGCCAATGATGCGCTGCAAATTCATGGCGGCTACGGCTATCTCAAGGATTACCGCGTCGAGCAGAGTGTACGCGATTTACGGGTGCATCAAATCCTTGAGGGGACGAACGAAATTATGCGCGTAATTGTCTCGCGGGACATGTTGCGGGGTTAATCTCTCTGCCAGACGATTTTGCCCGCAACGATTGTGGCGACAGCATCTGTGGTCAGTATGTCGGCTTCCGCGATGGTCATCAGGTCCGCATCGAAGGCGCTGAGATCAGCGATTTTGCCGACGCGGAGCGTGCCTAGATCGTCTTCCTGAAAGCTGGCAAAGGCGGGGGCCGAGGTGAACATGGCCAGCGCGTCTTGCCGACTGACGGCCTCTTCAGGGTGCCAGCCATCGCCAGAGCTGCCATCGAGCGCCTTGCGGGCGACAGCGGCATAGAACTCGATCAGCGGGGAGCCAACCTCGACGGGTGCATCGGAGCCGCCTATGACCATGCCGCCTTTATCGAGCACGCTCTGCCACGCATAGGCACCAGCGAGCCTGTCCAGGCCGAGCCGGTCTGGCGCGAAGGCGAAGTCACCAATCGCGTGACTGGGCTGCATCGAGGCGAGAATGTTTCCGGCATTGGCGAACAATCCAAGATCATCGGGCCGAACGATCTGGGCATGCTCAACGCGCCAACGATGGTCGCGCGCTGCCGGGTCATCGCTCGCGCCTGCCTTAAGGGCAGCTTCATTCATCCATGTCAGCGCATCCGAATTGGCCTTGTCGCCAATGGCGTGAAAGGCGATCTGCACATTGGCATTATAGGCTTTGACCAATAGGTCTATGGTGTCTTCTTCGGTGCTGAGTGCCAGGCCGGACGTGTCCGGACGGTCCGTATACGGCTCGAACAAGAGTGCGCCGCGCGATCCGAGCGCGCCATCCATGTAGATCTTGACCGCACGGTTCTGGACCGTATCGGTTTCATGGGCGCGGGCGGCAGCGATGTCGAAGCCTTCTGTGTCGAACGCATTATGCACGCGGATAGGCAGACGTCCGGCGTCGTCCAGTGCTTCCATAATTGGCGCTTCCATGGCTGCGACGGACATGTTGTGCAGGCCCGTCCAGCCACGTGACGCGTAGACTTCTGCGCCGGTCTCCAGCGCGGTTGCGATATCCGCTTCACTTGGCGCAGCGATCAGCGACGTGATCAGCCCCATGGCATTGTCGACGAAAATACCTGTCGCAGCACCCGTTGCATCGCGTTCAATCGCACCGCCCGCGGGATTGGCTGTCACATTCGTAATGCCTGCGGCAGCCATTGCGGCAGAATTTGCGACGAGGGCATGGCCGTCCGCGCGGGTCAGGATGACGGGATTGTTGGGCGCAGCCTTGTCGAGATCAGCAGCGTTCGGCATACGGCCTTCAGGCCAGCCCGTTTCGATCCAGCCGCGTCCATAGAAAACTTGTTCTACAGGCGCGCCAAAGACGACGGCCTCAATGTGAGTGGTCAAGGCGTCAATCGAAGCGGTGCCCGAAAGGTCGAGGGTCAACTCGCGCTGGCCGATGCCGCGCAAATGTGCATGGCCATCGACAAACCCCGGAAAGAGGGTTGCGCCGTCAAACTTTATGATGTCAGCCGGACCATCGGGCGTGATCGCCTTGGCCTCTGAGCCAAGTGGGAAAGTGGCGACGATGCGCCCCTCGGCATTGACCGCAAGTCCGGAAATCTGCGGTTCGTCCGGATTGCCGGTATAGATGGTGTCAGCGGTGAAGATGCGCACCGGCTCGGTAAAGCTGACCGCATCAGGGGCGCTAGCTGGCGTGTCTGCAGGGGAACAGGCAGCAAGCCCGAGCGTCAACAGGCTGATCGTGGTAAAGTATTGGCTGGCTGGATGCATCGTAAATCTCCCTCTGGAAGGACTATGGCATAGCGACACAAGGGTCGCCAATCAGGATTTTGCCGGATCGTCCTTGGCCTGACGTGTAGCTCTTTTGTGTTCCTGACGTACGGCGCGTCCGGTTTTGACGGCATCTTTGCCGAATTTGGCGCGGGCAATGTCGGCGGCACGCTCAGCGCTGGCGCGTTTTTTGACATTCGGGTCGAGCAGATCGGCCGCGTCGGTTCGGGCGGCGGGCGTGAGTGTGGAGATGCCAACACCGATGAGGCGGAATTGCCGACCTGTCGCTTCGCGGGCGAGTAGGGTGCGCGCCGTGCGGAAGATGGTCTGGGAAAGCTGGGTCGGGCTGGGCAGAGTGGTTCGCCGGGTAATGGTTTTGAAATCGGCAGATTTGAGCTTCAGCGTGACGACGGCACCTTCGACGCCGGCTGCCTTGGATCGGTCGGCAGTTTTGACGCTGAGACGCCAAAGCTCGTCCTCCAACTCGTTGACGTCATTGATATTCGAAAAGAAGGTTGTTTCCGCCGACACCGATTTGCGGACCCCATCGGGGCTGACGCGCCGATTGTCTCGACCAAAAGCGCGTTCCGATAGCCAGAGCCCGGTTTCGCCATAGCGCGCGATAAGCTCTTTCTGCGGGGCGGCTTGGAGATCGCCAATGGTTCTGTAGCCGTCGCGGATAAGCTTCGCCGCGTGCTTTGGGCCGACACCGTGCAAGTATGACGGCGCGTGCGGGGCAAGGAAGGCGGGCGCTTCTTGCGCGCTCAAAACTGCGAATCCGCGCGGTTTATCAAGTTCGCTTGCTGTTTTGGCGAGAAACTTGTTCTCCGATAGCCCGATCGACACAGTGATCCCCACATCGCGTTCGATCTCCAGAGCCAGCCGGGCAAGTACCACCGCTGGTGGCGCTTTGTTGGCCTTGCTGGTGCCGGAGAGGTCGAGATAAGCTTCGTCAATCGAGACAATCTGTACCAGCGGGGTCAATGCGCGCATTTTCTCGCGGATTTGCGCCGCTGCAACTTGGTATTTCGCATAGTCTGGCGATACGACAACAGCATCGGGGCAGACTTTCAGAGCCTTGAACATCGGCATGGCCGAATGGGCACCATACAGCCGCGCAATGTAACAGGCCGTCGACACAACCCCGCGCCGTCCCCCTCCGATCAGGACCGGCTTGTCTTTGAGGTCTGGATTGTCGCGCTTGGCAATTGCAGCGTAAAAAGCGTCGCAATCAATATGTGCGATGGTGAGCTTGCAAAGGTCTTTATGGTTTAAAAGGCGCTTTCCAGCGCAGTTTGGGCAAGTTTTAGAGGAAATCGCGGATGTATGAAGGCAGTCGCGGCAGAGCGTTTTCATGTCGAGCGCCTCCTTCGGCTTTTGTGTCCATGCGCGGTTTATCCTTGGCCGTAAATAATGATTAACGATCTCTGGCTAGGATTGGCCAGTAATTACGGGATTGTCCCGAATCATATCTAGTGAGACTCATGGCAGATAAGCCGCGCAAATCTGTACTGGTGGTCGAAGATAACGAGCTGAATATGCGGCTGTTTTGCGACCTGCTGGACGCGTTCGGATACGACACGCATACAAGCCGCGACGGCGCACGGGCGGTCGAGATTGCGCGGGCAGAACGGCCAGATCTCATTATTATGGACATTCAGCTGCCCGAAGTGTCCGGGCTCGACATTACGCGCTGGCTCAAGGACGATAAGGAAATCGCCCACATCCCCGTGCTGGCCGTCACTGCTTTTGCCATGCGCGCAGACGAACAGCGTGTGCGGGCGGCTGGCTGTGAAGGCTATCTGTCCAAGCCGATCCAGATGTCGAGTTTTATTCGGACGGTCGAAGAATTGATCAATGGAGCGGCTGTCGCATGAGCGGGCGTATTCTGGTTGTCGATGACATTTTGGCCAATCGGCGTCTGCTGCAAGCCAAGCTTGAAGCGCGTTATTTCGAAGTCATCATGGCGTCAAACGGACCTGACGCGCTCGTCCTGGCCGAAGAACAGGCGCCGGATGTCATCCTGCTGGATGTGATGATGCCGGGCATGGACGGCTACGAGGTCTGTCGGCGACTGAAAGCGAACCCGAAGACTGCCTTTATTCCGGTCGTCATGGTGACTGCGCTGAGCCAACAGGAAAGCCGGCTGCAAGGGCTCAAAGCTGGCGCGGATGATTTTATCACCAAACCCTTCGACGATTTCGGCCTGCTCACGCGGATCGGGGCTCTTTTGCGCTATCATGCGGTTGCTGGCGAATTGCGCCAGCGAGAAGCCAGCGGAGCGTCATCGACATTTGATATAGACGCCGAAGCGACGGATCGCCCATCCCGCGTGGTTGTGGTCGATGAGAGCGTTCATCGCGCGCGCCGGGTGACTGACTATTTGAGGCGTGCCGGGCACATAACTGCGTCGCTCCAAGACGCAGGCAACGAAGCCCAGGGCAACGGCATTGACGTGATGGTGCTAGCCATGGATCAGCAAGGGTTTGACCCGCTGCGCCTCTGCGCCCAGTTCAAAATGGGAGACCGGACCCGGGCCGTCGCAATCCTTCTGATCTGCGACGATACAAATAAGGACAAAGCGCTCAAGGCGCTGGAACTCGGTGCCAGCGACATCATCATGGCACCTGTGGACCGCGAAGAATTGCTGGCGCGCGTTCTGACCCAGACGCGGCGGACGCGCTATATCGAAATTCTCAGACGGCGGGTGGACCGAGGCATCGAACTGTCGATCATTGATCCGCTCACCGGACTTTATAATCGCCGCTATATGATGAACCAACTCAGTCAGCTTATGGGTCGTAGCGCTGTGGATTCGGGTCCAGTCTCGGTGGCGGCGTTTGATATTGATCATTTCAAAGCCGTCAACGACACCTATGGTCATGATGTCGGCGATGAGATCTTGCGCCAGTTTGCCGAGCGTTTGCGAGAGAACGTCCGGCCAATGGATGTTGTTTGTCGCCAGGGCGGTGAGGAATTTCTTGTCATTATGCCCGGTATAACGGGCGATTTGGCCTGCATGGCCGCTGAGCGGATACGGTGTGCGGTGGCGGGCCGCGAATTTGAAATCGGCGGGGGGCAGTCGCCATTGAGCGTGACCGTCAGTGCCGGGGTCGCGACCAATGAGGGGAACACGCCAAACGACCAGCAGGCGCTGTTGCGTCAAGCAGATGAAGCCCTATATGCGGCGAAGAAATCCGGTCGCAACTGCGTCATGTCACGCGCGGCCTAGCCTGTCGCCTTCAAAAAAACTATAATTTTCATAAACTTGTGCGATATCTCGCAGCAAGGAAGATCCTATTTGATCTTACCTTCTTTGAACTCGACATGCTTGCGGGCGATCGGGTCATACTTCTTCATGACCATCTTTTCCGTCAGATTGCGCGGGTTCTTTTTGGTGACATAGTAAAAGCCCGTACCTGCAGTTGAGTTCAGGCGAATCTTGATGGTTGGGGTCTTGGCCATGACGGGCTCTCTTATGTGTAGGTATTAAATCGAACCGCTTAATGACGAGACTGGTGGGGTAAGTCAAGGTGTCATGCGCGGGCAAGCGAGATTGTTTTACGGCGCTGGTGCTAGCGTTCGGCGGCGGGACGTCTGGGGCGCATCAGACCTTCCTGCGCGACCGAGGCGACGAGCGTACCATCCTGCTTGAAAATCATGCCGCGATTAAAGCTGCGCGCCCCACCTGCAAATGGGCTGTCCTGACTGTACAGCAGCCATTCATCCGAGCGCGCGGGTGCGTGAAACCACATCGCATGGTCAAGGCTCGCCATCATGGCTTTGCCGGTGTGCCACGAGACAGCATGAGGGCGCGTGCCGCTGTCGAGCAGGGACATGTCCGAAGCATAAGCCATCAGACATTGATGGATGGCCGGATCATCCTCAAAGCAACGTGTGGCACGGAACCAGACATGATGCTCTGCAGGCATAGGCTGCGGATCTGCAAAGCTTTGCGGATTGACGGGGCGCATCTCGATGGCGCGGGCGCGGGTTAACTGATCGTGCAGCGCTTCAGGGAACAGGTGAAGCGCTTCCTGCCGCAGCTCGCGGCGGGTCTTCAGGCCTTCGGGGCCGGGCACGTCCGGCATCTTGGCTTCGTGGAACCAGCCATCCTCTTCAATCTGGAATGAGGCTGCGAGATTGAAAATCTGCTTGCCATGCTGGATGGCGACGACGCGGCGGGTGGTAAAAGAGCGGCCATCGCGCGAATGGTCGACCTGATAGATGATGGGTACATTCGGATCGCCCGGCCGGATGAAGTAAGCGTGCATGGAGTGACAAACGCGCGCTTCGACGGTCTGGTAGGCGGCCATCATGGCTTGGCCGATCACTTGTCCACCAAACACACGCTGGGAGGTCTCGTCGGGCGAAACACCGCGAAAAAGGTCGGTTTCGAGCCGTTCGAGCTTGAGCAGATCGAGCACGATTTCCAGTGCATCAGGTTCGGCCATTGGAGTCACTCCGTGTGTTAAAAGGCACGGATTAGCATGATGTAGAAAGCCTTGGAATGGCTCAAAGCACGGAAATGTTTGCAACGTGTTCATTTGTTTCTGTTAAAGTATCTGCAATGATAACCGTCGAACGGGCGGTGAGACCAAATAGGAGCTGGCATCAATGGGTTTGATTGCGAATTTGCAGCGCGACTGGGCAACCATTTCGGGTATTCGGAAATTGCTGAAATATACCAGCGATATTAGCCCTGAAAGCACAAACCTTCTGGCCGATGACCTCGAACGCAGCGTAGACAGGCATATGTCGAACGTTGCCGTCCGGTTTGAAGGCGAGTTGATGACATATCGCGAGCTGGAGCAATTGGCCAATCGGGTGGCACACTGGGCGCTCGCACAGGGCCTTAAGGCAGGCGACGCAGTCTCGCTGTTTATGGGCAATTGTCCCGAATATATCGCAATCTGGTTCGGACTGGCCAAGGTCGGCGTGGTGACAGGACTGATCAATCATAATCTCAGCGATGAAGGGCTCGCCCATTGCGTCAACATTGCCGACTCCAAGGCGATCATCTTTGGCACCGAGCAGTCCGCATTGCTGGAGAGCGCGCGTGCGCATCTCACAGGCGATCTGTCATTCTGGGCATATGGTCAGAGCGACAGCGGAACAGACTTGCAAGCCGCGCTTCAGGACATGTCCGATGCCCGCCCTGACCGGAGCCACCGCGAAGGGCTGAACGGGGCAGACCTGGCTTTGTTTGTATATACATCCGGAACGACCGGATTGCCGAAGGCGGCGAAACTTGTTCAGGGGCGCACCCAGGGCATGATGCGGACCTTCGTCACGCCGACAGGGACAACAGCGCGCGACCGGGTGTACATCACATTGCCGCTTTACCACGGTACGGGCGGGCTCTGCGCGGTTGGCATTGCCCTCTATTCTGGCGCCAGCATAATTTTACGGCGGAAGTTTTCTGCGTCGCATTTCTGGGACGATGTCGCCGATCAGGGCGCGACAGTATTTGTCTATATTGGCGAGCTTTGCCGCTATTTGCTTAATCAGCCAGAGCACCCCAAAGAACGGACTCACAAATTACGCACTGGCTTTGGCAATGGATTGCGGCCCGAGATTTGGCAGGAGTTTCTTGATCGGTTCAATGTGCCATCACTTGTCGAGTTTTATGGATCGACCGAGGGCAATGTGTCGTTCCTGAACTTTGACGGCAAAGTCGGCGCGGTTGGACGCATCCCCAAGTTACTGGAGAAAAAATTCGATCACGTGGCTTTTGTGAAGTTCGACATCGAAGAAGAAGTGCCTATTCGCGGAGAGGACGGATTTTGCATTGTGGCGGATCCTGATGAACCAGCCGAAGTTCTGGGCCGCGTCGGGACGGAAGCGCGCACACGGTTTGAAGGGTATAATGACCCCGAAGCGACCAAGAAGAAATTGCTGCGCGATGTGTTCGAAACGGGCGATCTCTGGTTTCGCACGGGCGATCTGATGCGCAAGGATGCCGACGGTTATATCTATTTTGTAGACCGGATTGGCGATACGTTCCGCTGGAAGGGCGAGAATGTGTCTACGAATGAGGTCGGCGAAGCATTGACCAGCGTCGATGGCATCGCTTTGGCAAACGTTTATGGCGTTCCGATCCGCGGCATGGATGGCAAGGCTGGCATGGGCGCGATTACGCTCAATGGCGATGTGGACTTCGAGCATTTGCTGGACGAGCTGAAAAGTCGGTTACCAGCCTATGCCGTACCGGTCTTCTTGCGTGTCCAGAGCGAGGCTGAAACAACCGGCACGTTCAAGTATCGCAAAGTCGATTTGGTGCGTGAGGGATTCGATCCCGAAGCCGTTGGAGAGCCCGTCTGGTTTGCCCATCCTGACAAGCGTAAATATGTGCTGCTTACGCAAGAAATGTACAATTCGATTCTCAATGGCGGGTTCAAGGTCTAGCTGGCCAAGAACGCGAATTGAGGCTGGCCTTGGCTGAGCGAACGGCCTAAGACGGGGTGTGCAAGCTGGTTTGGGAGGCTGGACATGACCAATCGGCCAGACACTCACGATGCCCCCGACAAAGGCGACGGCCAGGGACATCTCGATGCAGCGCAGCTTGAGGCGTTGCAGGCGGCTCTGAACGGGCGTGATACGGAATGGCTTGAAGATACGCTTGGCCAGATGCATCCGGCAGATGCATCGGACACGCTCGAACAATTGTCGAGCGATGATTTTGCCGAGTTGATTGCCTTGCTCGGGGAAGGCTTTCCGGCCGATATTCTGGTTGAATTGCGCGACGAATATCGCGCCGTCGCAGTGGAAATGCTCTCGGACCAGGCGGTGACGGCGGTGCTTCCGGATATAGATTCCGATGATGCGGCAGCGATTCTCGAAGATGTCGAAGAAGATCGGCGGGCGCGTATCCTCGAAGATCTGGCCCCCCAAGATCGGGCTACCCTCCAACAGGCCTTAGACTTCGACGAAGAGACCGCAGGCCGCCTGATGCAGCGCGAATTTGTTGCTGCACCCGAATTTTGGACAGTCGGCCACACGATTGATCATGCGCGCAATACGGGAGAGGCGTTGCCTGAACAGTTTTTCGATGTCTATGTCATTGATCCGGGGTTCAAAGTGCTCGGCGCGGTCTCGCTGCCGCTATTGCTGCGCACGCCGCGCGAAGTGAAGCTTGCCAGCATTATGAGCGAGATACAGGCCGAGATCACCACGCAAATGGATCAGGAAGAGGTCGCTTACCTCTTTCAGAAATACTCGTTGGCATCAGCGCCCGTGGTCGACGAGGCTGGCCGGATCACGGGAATGATTACGGTCGATGATATGGTCGATGTGATTCAAGAAGAAAACACGGAAGATTTGCTCGCCCTGTCAGGTGTGCTTTCGGCAGATGGCTCCGATACGGTCTGGGATTCGGTGAAAGCGCGTGCGCCATGGCTCGGCATCAACTTGTTCACGGCGTTTTTCGCGTCTGGAATTATCTCGCTGTTCGAGCCTGTCCTGTCAGCCTATGTCGCGCTGGCAGTCTTGATGCCAGTCGTTGCGGCGCTTGGCGGCAATGCGGGCAGTCAGGCGCTGACCGTAACCGTACGCGCCATTGCCGAGCGGGAGCTTGAAGGCGCAGCGGCTCGTCGGGCAATCAGGCGCGAAACACTGACCGGATTTGCCAATGGGTTGATTTTTGCATTGGGCGTCGGCGCAATGACGTTTTTATGGTTTGCCAATTTGACAATAACCTTAGCCATAGCCGCAGCCATCCTCGCCACCTTCATCTGGGGTGGATTTGCGGGCATCATGGTGCCGCTGACTTTGCAGCGGCTCGGGGTTGATCCAGCGGTGGCCTCATCAGTGTTTTTATTGACATTGACCGATACGATGGCTTTTTTCAGTTTCCTTGGTTTGGCCACACTTGTCCTATTGTGATTAAAATCAATGTTTGGGCGCGTATATTGCAGAGCCAGCCCATGAGTCCGAATCTGTTTCAACATGGGGCATGCCATGATGCGTAGAATGCGCACTTCCAACCGTGGATTAAAGCTCCTGATGAGCTTTGAAGGCTTTCGCTCGCGTGCCATCTCGCTCGGAGATGACCGGTGGGTCGTCGGGTTCGGCCACACAAAAGGCGCGCGTGATGGGGTGGTTGTGTCCAAAACCCAAGCAGTCGCAATTCTCCAGCAATATGATCTGCCACCGGTCGAAGCGTTCATTGCTGACGCGGTTATGGCGCCGCTTAATCAGAACGAGTTCGATGCGCTGGTATCGCTTGTGTTCAATATCGGTATGGATGCATTCCGGACCTCGGATGTGCTGGCCTACCTGAACTCGGGCGAGAAACTGGCCGCAGGTGAAGCATTTACAGCATGGCGCAAAGCTAGCCTGAATGGGCGGCTGATCATTGTCGACGCGCTGATCAGGCGGCGGGCCGCAGAGAAAGCGCTGTTCATGCGTCATCCGGGCGGCACCCCGATCGCGCCTTCCGCGCACATTCGGCCGATTCTGGATGAGCAAGCGGCGCGTTTTATTCCCAGCGAGCCGCCCGTTGTCGCCACACGCGAACGAAAGCCCGCAATCGAACCAGACACCATTGCGCCCCAACCGAGCGATATTGATGAGGCCGTGGTCGAAGATGATGGTCAGACCGAGTTGGAATTCGATGCCAGCGCCGAACGCTACGTGCTTCCGGACGATGACCGTGTTCCCGTCGCAACCGCACATCAAGCATCACCGCTCGCGGAGGTACAAAAAGATAAAGCGCCCACGGGAGCCGGGGTGCCAGCCACCAAAGCGTCCGCAGACAAGTCTGCGCCCGAACTGGCTGCAGGTGCATTGGTGGCACGGCTGACCCGTATTCTGGGAGACACCGAAGCCGAAGACGCCGGTCCTGTATCCGAAAAAGTTACCGCTGAAGCCGGACCGACGCCCGACGAGATCACCCGCGCCATATCAGAACTGGCCGAGGGAACGGATCCGCATGCTGATGATCTACCGCCATTGCCCGAGGCGATATTGGCAGGTGAAGAGGCAATGACGATTGAGGATGTCGCGGCGCTCGAACAACCTGCTTCGACCATGATCGACGACCTCGAACCAATACCGGATGAGGCGCTGCACAAGCCGGTGGCAATGGCTGGGGCGAATATTAGCGAACCGAGCGGAACGCCGAACCGCGTCGGGCTTAGCTGGCTGATCTATGCTTTGCTTGGCCTGATCGGTGCCTTGTTTGCGACCTTCGGCATTGTCGGGCCCAACACCAACTCATCGAGTTTGGACCGCGGTTTGGGGCAGTATGGATATATGGCGATGACAGTGCTCGGTGGCCTGCTGGTCCTTCTATCGGTATATTTTCTCATCAAGGCTTACCGGTCACGCCATTAAGGCAAGAGAGCGTTCAATGTTACGCCGTGATAATCGCCTGCTTTAGAGCATTTTCCGACAGGACACGATCAGACGCGTCGAGGGTCTCGATCGCCGATTTGTAGCCTGCTTCCACAGACGCCTCATAGGCTTCCCAATCGCGCAATTCGAGCTTGGCAATGTCCGGGATGACGCAGATATGCGCATGCTCGCGATTGGCTTTCGGGTTGACCCCGACCGTGGCCGCGCGCATCAGCAATGAGGCGATGGGCGGGGTGCGGCGAAGGCCATTCTGGATGGCCCAGCGGAGAAAGCCCGGCGGCTCGATAAATTCGTCCGCAGGAAAGCCGTCGCGTTGACGGGTAACATCCGATCCGATGATCACCCCGCGATGCAGCCCCTGCATAATGTCGACCGGGAAATTGTTCAGCACACCTCCATCAACAAGCACATCACCATCATTGATGACCGGCGGCAGGATGCCGGGCAAAGCAATTGATGACCGCAATGCATGACGAACATAGCCGCGCCGGTGTACATGGGAGTCGCCGTCGGTCAGATTGGTCGACACGCAGAAGAACGGGATTTCGAGATCCCCGATCGTGGCATCACCAAAATGGGTCTTCAGTCGCTGGTCCACCCGCTTGCCGCGCACAAGCCCAACGACAGGAAGAGTATAGTCGCCGAGCGGATTGGTTTCGACAAAGCCCTTGCGGATCCGGCGCTCGATTTCCTCATCGCTCCAGCCCATAGCCACACACGCTGCAATGACTGCGCCCATGGAGGTTCCGCCTGCAAAATCAATCGGAATGTTGCGCTCGCGCAGGGCACGTACAACGCCAATATGGGCGAAGGCCCGCGCGCCGCCGCCAGACAGCACGATCCCAACAGAACGGCCGCTCATAACACGCGCGAGCCGGGCGCAATCGCGTCCTTTGTGGCCCGTCCAGTGAAACAACCGGTCTCCACCTGTCGCCGAGAGCCATTGTCCGGGTGTAGCCGCCAGCCGGTCGCGGCCTTTGTGCAGCAAAACGACGTCGACGAGCTTAAACTGTCGCGCGGGGGAGTTGTTGCGCGGCAAAATTGGATCAGACGGCACCGCATCGGCGCGTCCGATAATCCAGATCCGGTCGGCCTGTCGGACCGCAAGCTTGTACCAGCCATGGTCGCCAAGTTCTGCGGTCAGGATGACGATGTCATTATTCTGTTCAAGATTATCGAAATAAGCGGTGGATTTATCCTCACCCTCCGCCTGATCAATCACCGTCGCACGCAGCCCCATACCGTTCAGCGTGGTTTTGAGCGTGCTGGCGCGCATTTCCAGATCGATGGTCGGAGAGGTCGCGATCAGGGCAAAGACTTTGGGTTCGGACCGTGCTGAGCGGCGCCCTGATTGGCGCAGGCGCAGGAGAATGACGCGGATCAACCGTTCAAGAATCTCTGGCTCTGCTTTGATCAGGCGATCAAAGCCGGTGCGGCTGATGCTCATAATTTCGCAATCGCGAAGCGCATAGACCGAGTTTGTATGTGTGGCGCTGGAGTGCTCGCGTCCGCCCGAAAACAGCGCCATTTCGCCAACTGGCTCGCCGGCGCGGACATGGCCCAGAAAATCCATGTTGCCATTCTCGCGCGGCCTGAAAGCGCCGAGCGTGCCTGAGAGGACGAAATAGATTGAATCCGCCATCTCACCGGCTTCAAGCAGGGGCGAACCGGCCTTCAGGGAAAACCATTTGGCTTCCTTGCCAGCCGCCCGTAGCGCACGCGCAGGTGCGTCTTTCAGGAAGGGAATCGTTTTCAGAGATGGAACAAGTTCTAAACCCATAGAATGGAACATGCCGTTTCCCGAGCCTCGTGAAAAGTGTTTGCGTGAATTTCCTTTGTGTTTCTTTGCAAGTCGCGTGCTGGATTGGCCGAATTTCGAGCGAATACTTGCCAAATGAACCTTTTGCCCCATGCTGAAACCTGTTCTAACGGTGAGCAGATGAGAGACGTAAGGGTGGATTTGTATGCCTGTGATTAAATCGAAGCTTGATCCGGCGTCTGCGGGGTTTGCCGCGAATGCGCAGACGATGGCGGCATTGGTGGACGAGTTGCGCGCGAGAACCGACAAGGCCCAACAGGGCGGCTCCGAGCGGGCGCGCGAGCGGCATGTGGCACGCGGGAAGCTGCTGCCGCGTGAACGGGTCGAGCGCCTGCTGGATCCGGGGACGCCGTTTTTGGAGATTGGCGCGCTGGCGGCGAACGGGATGTATGAGGACGCTGCGCCGGGGGCGGGGATGATTGCCGGCGTGGGCCGCGTTGAAGGCCGTGAATGCATGATCGTTTGCAATGACGCGACGGTCAAAGGCGGCACCTACTACCCGATTACGGTCAAGAAGCATTTGCGCGCTCAGGAAATTGCCGAGCAGAACCATTTGCCGTGCCTGTATCTGGTCGACAGCGGCGGAGCAAACCTGCCCCATCAAGCCGATATTTTCCCTGACCGAGAGCATTTCGGACGAATTTTCTACAATCAGGCCAATATGAGCGCGAAGGGCATTCCGC
The DNA here is from genome assembly GCA_964567455.1 of uncultured Hyphomonas sp. GTDB lineage: Bacteria > Pseudomonadota > Alphaproteobacteria > Caulobacterales > Hyphomonadaceae > CALLCD01. The sequence continues at coordinate 162,103 of CAZMMU010000001.1, read as the reverse complement.
AAATCTCCGCTGTGATGGGCTCCTGCACCGCCGGTGGAGCCTATGTTCCGGCCATGTCCGACGAGACGATCATTGTCCGCCAGCAAGGGACAATCTTTCTTGGCGGTCCGCCACTGGTCAAGGCGGCGACAGGGGAGGTGATCTCGGCTGAAGATCTTGGCGGCGCGGATGTCCATGCTCGCAAGTCTGGCGTGGTCGATCACTACGCCGCCCATGACGATCATGCTCTGGCGATCATGCGGGGCGCGGTTCGCACGCTGAACCGGCCCAAGCCGCAACCATTAGAACTCGCCGAACCGCGTGAGCCGATCTATGATATAGAGGAACTTAACGGGCTTATCCCGGCAGATGCAAAAGAGCCTTATGACGCACGCGAAGTGATTGCGCGGCTGGTGGATGGCTCGGAGTTCCACGAATTCAAGAAACTCTATGGTGAAACGTTGGTCTGCGGCTTTGCCCATATTTATGGGATGCCTGTTGCGATCCTTGCCAATAATGGCATCCTGTTTTCAGAGAGTGCGCAGAAGGCGGCCCACTTTATCGAGTTGGCCGACCAGCGCCGAACCCCGCTTATCTTCCTGCAGAATATCACCGGCTTCATGGTCGGCTCGAAATATGAGGCGGGTGGCATTGCCAAGGATGGAGCCAAAATGGTCACCGCCGTTGCGACGGCCTCGGTGCCGAAATTCACGGTGATTACAGGCGGTGGTTATGGTGCGGGCAATTACGGCATGTGCGGCCGCGCCTACTCCCCGCGCTTTCTGTTTATGTGGCCAAATGCGCGGATTTCAGTGATGGGTGGTGAGCAGGCCGCTTCGGTTTTGGCAACGGTCACGCGCGACGGCAAAGAACGGCGAGGCGAGGATTGGAGCGCAGACGAGGAAGAGGCCTTCAAAGCGCCCATTCGCGACAAATATGAATCGGAGGGTAGCCCATACTATTCCACAGCGAGGCTTTGGGATGATGGCGTAATTGCACCGGCCGATACACGGCGCGTACTCGGGCTTTCTCTGTCCGCCGCGTTGAACGCACCGTTTAAGGAGCGCGGCTTTGGCGTCTTCCGGATGTAGGCAGCCGCTCACCGTAATGTGAGCCAAGGTGAAATGCATGGTGATGAAGTTCAGCATATACCCTCATCAAGCACTTGACGGGAGCATCAGATGAAACGGGTATGGGTACTTTTAGGGTTAGCTGCATTTCTTGTCGGAGCGTTCGTGTTTCCGTCAGCCCATGCCGGGCCACTCGAAGAACAGTTTTTCCAGATGGACACAAGTCGGGATGGCGCGATCTCGCGGTCCGAGTTTATGACGTATCAAATCTCAAACGGTGAAACCGAACGAGGGGCAAGTTTCGCATTCGAAAATTTGCGCGGCGACGACAATCAAGTGAGTTTGACGGAGTTTCGATCCGGTCCATATGCGACGCGGCGTGCGCCCCAGCGGCTTGAACGACGGTCAAATGCGCGTCAGGATACCCGCACGCGAAATGCCCGTCGATCAAGGCCACGTTCGAACGCTGGACGCTTGCCGTCGCGCGGCGGTGGTGGTTCTTAAATTTTCCACGACCCCTATAGTCAAAGCTTCGCCCGGTTTCTCGACCGGGCGTTTTTTTGTCTACCGGCAGGCCGAACTGTCGCTCCTATCGGCTTAACGATGTTTCACATTGGCCTTTATGCCTTGGTCATACTCGAAAATTTTGAAACATTGCGAAAGTATGACTTAAGGTTAACTCGTCTTTTCCAGGCGGCTTTGGCTTGATGAAAACTCCAATCGGCCATCCCGCCTTTTGGAGGAATCGAGGCCAGAACGGTCTTAGGAGGAGAGTAAAATGACATATTTCAGACCCGCACTCATATCCATGGCGATTGCTGCGAGCGCCATCTCGATAGGGGTTCCTCTCGCATTGGCCCAGACAGCTACGGATGCGCCACCAAGCGCCGCTGAAAAATTTGCGATGATGGATGTTGATAGCAATGGCTTGGTCAACGAGGCCGAGTTTGTTGCTTATGCAGCCGACGCCCACGATGCAAAGCGCGAAGATGCGAGCGAGAAATTCGCCCAGATCGCTGGCGATGATGGTGTCATCACGCTGGCAGAATTCGAAGCTATCCACACCACCAAAGCGCATACTAAGGCGCCGAGCGGCTCTTAGCGTTCGGGCCGCCTTACAGTCTGTTCGGGGTTGAGCTTCTTGTCCCGCTCTCGCCCCGACGTGGCCTCGCGTTGCGCCCGAACTGGGTTGGCTGACGCGAGGCCTTTTCTGTGCGGACGTCGCGTCCCCGAAGTCACTTTATCTTATCCGTTCGAGGCGGTAGAAAAAGTCAGGACAATTTTCGGGGTGACAGATTATGAGTTCGTTCGAACAAATCGAGGTGTCGGCAAATGGGGATGGCTCAATTGTCATCACCCTCAACCGTCCTGACAAGCGCAACGCCTTTAACAGCCAGATGATCAGCGAGTTGCACGCGGCATTCCGCGACCTTTCGCAGGATCAGACTGTTCGTTTTGTCACCATAAGAGGCGCAGGAAAGACATTCTCCGCTGGCGCTGACCTTGATTGGATGAAAGCAGCGGCAAGCTATACTCAGGAAGAGAACGAGGCCGATGCCCGCGCGCTCGCCGACATGTTGCGCGCGCTCTACGAGATGCCGCAGCCAACATTGGCTTTGGTGCATGGCGCGGCAATGGGCGGCGGTGCCGGGCTCGTGGCCGCCTGTGATCTAGGTGTGGCGATGACCGATACCAAGTTCAAATTCTCTGAAATCCGGCTTGGCCTGACGCCAGCGACCATCAGTCCATTCGTGATTGAGGCTATCGGCGCGCGCTGGGCGAAGGCGCTATTTGTGACTGCTGAAGGATTTGATGCGCCGTATGCTGAGAAAATGGGTTTGATCCAGTACACGGTCACCAGCACAGATGATCTGGAGATGATGGCAAATTATCTGCGTGATCTGGTGCTTGAGGCCGCGCCCGGCGCTGTGGCGGATTCCAAACGGCTGGTGCAGGATGTCGCTGGCAAGCCGATTGATCAGGCATTGGGCGAGGAGACGGCTCGGCGGATTGCCGCGCGGCGGGCGTCTGCGGAGGGCCGCGAAGGCTTGTCGGCCTTTCTGGAAAAACGCAAGCCCGACTGGAGCGTCTGATATTTGCTTGTGATCAACGTCGATATGTTGGTAATGTTATGCTGCAAAAGACAGGGCCAGGTGCATGATTTCTTCGCTATTGATCGCAAACCGTGGGGAAATTGCCTGCAGGATCATCGAGACGTGCCGCAAACTCGGTATTCGGACGGTTGCGGTCTATTCCGATGCGGATGCGCGGGCACGGCATGTGCGGATGGCGGATGTCGCCGTGCACATTGGTCCGGCCCCCGCGGTCGAAAGTTATTTGCGCGGCGAGGTAATCGTTGAAGCGGCCAAGACGCACGGGGCGGACGCGGTCCACCCGGGCTATGGATTTCTATCCGAGAATGCAGACTTCGCAGAGGCCGTGATAGCGGCGGGCCTGATCTGGGTTGGGCCCAAGCCCGAGACCATTCGGGCGATGGGGCTTAAAGATGAGGCCAAACGTCTGGCTGAGGAGGCGGGCGTGCCGGTTCTTCCGGGGTATCGCGGCGAGGCGCAGGACGCAAAGACGCTCGCAGCGGCGGCCAAGGAGGTTGGCTTCCCGCTTCTGATCAAGGCCATCGCCGGCGGCGGCGGCCGAGGCATTCGCGAAGTCGAGAAAGCGTCGGCATTCAAAACCCAGCTTGAAAGTGCGGTGCGCGAAGCGGAGGCGGCGTTTGGCGACGGACGGGTCTTGCTGGAGAAGCTGGTCAAGACACCCCGCCATATCGAAGTGCAGGTGTTTGGCGATTCCAAGGGCAATACGGTACACATGTTCGAGCGGGATTGTTCGTTCCAGCGGCGACGGCAGAAGGTCATAGAAGAAGCTCCCGCGCCCGGCATGGCTGAGACAGTTCGCAAGGCGATGACGGGTGCAGCCGTCGCGCTGGCCAAATCGGTTGGCTATGAGAGCGCAGGCACAGTTGAGTTCATCGTCGATGGCGACGCGCCGCTGACCAAGGACAATTTCTTCTTTCTGGAAATGAATACACGGCTGCAAGTCGAACATCCCGTCAGCGAGATGATCACGGGGCTCGATTTTGTCGAACTGCAATTGAGGGTCGCTTCGGGCGACGCGTTGCCCGTCACTCAAAGTGACATCACGCTGACAGGACACGCGATTGAGGCGCGGATATGTGCCGAAGATCCAGCAGAAGGGTTTCGGCCCGGCGCAGGACTGATTGAGGTGTTCGGGCCGATGGCGGAGATGGAAGGTGAGCGCCTACGCTGGGAGACCGGATTTGAGGCAGGCGACCGTGTGCCGCCTACTTACGATTCCATGATTGCGAAATTGGTCGTCTGGGGCGAGACGCGGGAGGTTGCGATTGCAGATCTGGTGTCCGTGCTCGACCACACCCAACTCGTCGGTGTCCCCGGGAATATCGGCTTTCTCGGCCGGTGCGCCCGCTCGAAAATGTTCGCCGACGGCAGCCATCACGTCAATGCAATCGGGCAGGCAAACGATGAACTGACCACGCCGCCCGGCAATCATGAACTCGCCTCGGTGCTGGCCGTATGCGACATCCAGCTTGAAGATTTGGGCGGCGCTGATCCATGGTCGCGCAAGGATGGCTGGCGGCTGAACACAGCAAAGCGGCAGATGGCCCCTGTGGCAGTCGGCGCTGATTCTGACGTGTTAGATCCGGATGCGTTTTCGTTAGAAGACGATACACCAATCCCGTTTGTGACCGCGCTGTCCGAGCGGCGCTTTGCCGTGACCACGGGGGGCGACACGTCTCTGGTGGTGATCCCTGATTTTGACGAAGTGGCTGAAGCTCTCGGTGGTGGCGACAGCGTTCTTGCGCCGATGCCGGGTAAAATTATCGCGCTCTTGGTCGAGATAGGTGACGAGATAGCCAAGGACGCGCCGGTTGCCGTGCTCGAAGCGATGAAGATGGAGCACACGCTGGTTGCGCCGCGCGCGGGTACGATTTCAGAGATTAGCGCTTCACTTGGTGATCAGGTCTCAGAAGGCACAAAAATTGCACGTTTTAACGTTGACTAAACGACCGGTACTGCAGTTTATGTTGTTATTTCTGTGTTCTATAGTTGGATGTTAACCTATTCTCCCTTATATTGGGAATGGCTGGACGACACAAATAACTGCGATGACTGCCGGACAGTGGTTCAGCACAAAACGGGTTGATAGAATATCAAAGCGATGAACAGTTCCATTTTTACACATATTCCCGAAGGAATAGATCGGGATTTTGGCACCAAGCCACTGGGATTCAAGCACAATTTGCATGAGCGCGAAATGTTTTCGGATACCGGTTTGGCACGGTTGCTCGATCAATATCCGCGTGATGGTTTCAACATCTACACCATGAATGACGATCCGCGCACCGGCAAACGTATCTTCCGAAAGGGAACGGCCGGAGATACGAGTGGTGCGGAGATATTGAAGGCGATTAAGGCGGGGCGTCTTTGGCTGAACTTGCGCGCCGTGAACAATCATCTCGAAGAGTATGACCAATTATGTGACGAGATGTTTGGCAACCTCGAAGCGCTCGTGCCGGGTCTGCGGACGCTGCGGCGCGATTGTGGAGTTCTGATTTCTTCACCGAATGCGCGCGTGTTCTATCATCTCGACATTCCTCTTGTGAGCCTCTGGCAATTGCGCGGGCAAAAGACATTTTATGTCTATCCAAATGGCGAGCCATTTGTCAGTGATCGGCAAATCGAGTCGATTGTTCTGCGCGAGAAAGAAGAAGAGATTGATTATCAGGCTGGCTTCGAGAGCCACGCCCAGCGGTTCGATCTGAAGCCAGGCATGATGGTAACATGGCCACAAAACGCGCCGCACCGGATCGATAATACAGATACGTTGAACCTGTCTTTGTCCTGCGAATTTCAGACGATGGCGTCCGTTGTGCGTGCGAACGCGCTCTACACAAACGGTGTGTTACGGCGTAAGTTCGGCTTGTCTCCCGCGATCGACAATAGCGGCACGGCGGGCCTTTATACCCGCGCCGGACTCGCGCGCGTGATGAAGGCGTTCAACTCGCGTAAGATTTTCGAAAAGGCGGTGCCGGTCACATTTGTGGTTGATCCGGACATGGAAACCGGGTTCCGCGAAACCACTGCCGCATGATTGCCTGATTTACGGTCCAAACTCGCCGCATGGTTAATACTGGACTGATTCTACTTGGATTGGTGTCGCTGCCGCAGCCAATAGAGGTCGCGCTGACCGCTGCGGACACGCCCATTACGTTACGCGCTGCCTTTGATGTCGAGCTTCGGTCGGAGGCGGCGGTGCGGGTGTTCTCCTACGATCCGCGCTTGCCCGCAGAGACGGCCTGGCAATTGAAGTTTGCCGAAGGCGAAGACGCATATCTCGATGAATTCGCTGCACATTGGGGCGCTGAACGTGCGCCGGATGGCCGGCTCGCACCTGATGATCTGCGTGCCAGTCTCGGTCAGGATATGAAGATCGAAGATTTTGGTGATGCGTGGCGGCTGGGCTTTGCGCACATACCGTCGGCCAATGATCGCGAGCTTGATTTGTGGATCGGAGCCCGTGTTGAGGCGACCGCATGGTTATCGCCGGATCTGGGGCAGTTCTTGCGGATTGACTATCACCTTCCAAAGCCCGTTCGCGGACCGGAAGGTGGCCGCATTCTAACCTATGAGCAGAGCTATTTTCTGGAGCCTGATCCTGTCTATAATTTGTCGATGGTGTCCGCGTTCAGCCTGTCATTTTCAGCACGCGCGGCGTTCAAGACCGTGCGGCAAAGCTATTCGATGCGGGTGCTGAAGCTGGAAGTGTTTTTCGCAACGCCAGAGGACGAGGCGGCATTTCTGCAAGCGCGGGCGCAACGCCGCATTGGCGCGCCGGCGGGAATCCCATAGAGTTCCATTTATGACAATCCACATGGTGAAACTCTGCGTTGGTGCGGAAAGCATTGATGATATGATTGCCTGGCAAACCCGCCAGATGAAGACATTGCCAAACCCGATCCACCAGACGCGGGCCTATCCCAAACAGGCCGAGCGGTTGCTGCAAGGCGGCTCTATCTATTGGGTTGTCAAGCGGGCAATCCGGTTTCGCCAACGGATTATCGACATCCGCAAAGTTGACGATGAGGATGGCCGGACCTTGTGTGAATTGCACTTTGATCCCGAACTCGTCCAGACCTATGCCCAGCCGAAACGGCCATTTCAGGGTTGGCGTTATCTCAAGCCTGATGACGCGCCGCGCGACCTCAAAAGTGGCGAGCGGGCGGTCGATATTCCGCCTGATCTCGATGAAGCGCTGAAGGCAGCGGGTGTGTGGTAGCCCGTTCAGATACGGCCAGCACGGACACTGATGGGCCATTTGACAAGCATCGTCGCCTCGGACCCAAGTATCTCCATCAAGTCGGTTTCGAATCTGAGCAATATATCGCCATGCCCCATTTTTTCTGCGCGCTTGACCGCCGACCAAGTGCGGCAATAGGCCAGAAAGTCCGAAGCGGTCCAATCGCGTTCGATCTCCAGCGCAGGCATGGCCATCGGCTCGAACGGGAAGTCGAAACTGGCATAACCCTCTTCAACATGCCTGCGGCCTTCGGGCCAAAACGGGTGGATGTCGGCCCAGTAAAATTCGTTGATCCGGTTGGCCGCAGGCCCATCTGCGCTGAACACACCGTAGGTGATCAGCGCGATGGCCGCTTGCCGGGCGGCAATACGGCGAGCTTCCGCGTAGAAGGCAGTCAGGTCAAACCAATGCGCCGCTTGTGCCGCGCAGATCAGATCAGCCGAGGCATCTGGGACGGCCACGTCTTCGGCTGATCCAATGATATAGCGGATATTTGCGTGTGGGGCCGCATTGGCAATCTGATCGGCACTGACATCGCTGGCAGTAACGCGCTCGAAATACGCCGCGAGAAGCACCGACAATTGCCCATTGCCGCAGCCGACATCGACGGCGTGAGCGCGGGCAGGTGTCAGGTCGGCCAGCGCTGCGGCAAGTTCAGCCGGATATGACGGCCGGTAGCGGGCATAGTCTGCGCCTTTATCTTCAAAATGACGGTTTGAGACGGCGGGTCTCCTTCACAGGCGAGCGATTGGAGGCTTGTTTGTACTTTATAGCATGAATTGTCATTTCCCTGACCATGGGGAAATTGGCCTTGGCTGTTTCCATTCCCGTTTGGGAGCGTTAGCCTGTTTAGCGGTGATCGATTTGGAGGGCACGGCATGGGCGAGAAGGCATCTGGCAACGACGCACGTACGCGATACTGGCGGGCGAATTTGCGGCTGATGGGCGTGTTGCTATTTGTCTGGTTCGCCGTGTCGTTCGGGTTCGGTATTTTGCTGCGCGAGCAACTCGATGCGGTCTCGATTGGCGGTGTGCCGCTTGGCTTCTGGTTTGCCCAGCAAGGCGCGATCTATGTCTTTGTGGCGCTGATCTTTATCTATTGTGTGGCCGCCAATCGGCTTGAGGCCAAGTTTGAAGCAGAGCTTGGCGATGACTGATCAGCTCTGGGCCTATATCTTCGTCGGCGGGACGTTTGCGCTCTATATCGGGATTGCCGTTTGGGCGCGGGCGAAATCGACGGCGGACTTTTATGTCGCCGGCCATGATGTCCACCCCGTCCTCAACGGAATGGCGACGGCGGCAGACTGGATGTCGGCGGCAAGCTTTATTTCGATGGCGGGGATCATCGCGTTTGCGGGCTATGACGGCTCTGTCTATCTGATGGGCTGGACGGGCGGCTATGTGTTGCTGGCGCTTTTGCTCGCGCCTTATTTGCGCCGGTTCAACAAGTTCACCGTGCCAGATTTTGTCGGCGATCGATATTACTCGGACACCGCCCGGATTGTCGCCGTCATCTGTGCCCTATTCGTCTCTTTTACCTATATTGTCGGACAGATGAAGGGCGTGGGCGTCGCATTCTCGGGATTTTTGGGTGTGGATTACAAGCTCGGCGTGGCGATAGGCGGAATGATCGTTCTGTTTTACGCCATGCTTGGCGGCATGAAGGGCATCACCTACACGCAAATCGCACAGTATTGCGTGCTGATTTTTGCGTACATGGTGCCCGCGATTTTCATCTCGCTGATTGTCACGGGCAATGCCGTCCCGCAACTCGGCTTTTTGGGCGACTTCCAGGCCACGGGTGAACCGATGCTCGCAAAGCTCAATATGGTGGTCACCGATCTCGGCTTTACGGCCTACACGGACGGGACCAAGTCCAAGCTTGATGTGTTCGCAATTACGGCTGCCCTGATGATCGGCACGGCAGGCTTGCCGCATGTGATTATCCGTTTTTTCACCGTGCCCAAAGCGTCTGATGCGAGGCTCTCTGCAGGCTGGGCATTGGTGTTTATTGCATTGCTCTACACGACGGCACCTGCCGTTGCAGCCTTTGCGCGGCTCAACTTTGTCGACACCGTACACGAGAGCGTTTACGCGCCAGATGAGACGCCATTGCAGGCTGGCCAGACGGCGACACCGGATTGGTTCTTCGAATGGGAAGAGACCGGATTGCTCGCGTTTAATGACAAGAATGGTGATGGCCGTATCCAATATGCGCCCGGCGGTTATGAGGACGCAGCAAGCGCAAACGAGGTCAAGGTTGACCGCGATATTATGGTCCTCGCCAATCCATCCATTGCGGGGCTGCCGAGTTGGGTCATCGGCCTTGTCGTGGCGGGCGGGCTGGCCGCAGCGCTCTCGACGGCGGCGGGGCTTTTGCTCGTGATCTCCTCTGCAATCAGCCATGATCTGGGACGGCGAACGCTGTTCAAAGAGATCAGCGACAGCGACGAGTTAAAGCTCGCACGCCTTGCGTCGGTCGGCGCGGTCATTATCGCCATCCTTGCAGGCATGTATCCGCCAGACTTTGCCGCAGCGGTTGTTGCGTTCGCGTTCGGTCTCGCAGCGGCAAGCTTTTTCCCGGCTATTCTGCTCGGCATTTTCTGGAAGCGGATGAACCGCGAAGGCGCGATTGCCGGCATGATTGTCGGGCTCGGTTTTACCGTGGTCTATATTGCAGGGTTTAAAGTGTTCGGATGGACAAATGGGCCGGAGCACTGGCTGTTTGGAATTTCCCCCGAGGGGATAGGAACCGTTGGCATGATGCTGAATTTTGTCGTATCGGTCACGGTGTGCCTGCTCACGCCGCCGCCGCCAAGTCACGTGCAGGAAATAGTGGAGCGCATCCGCGCGCCGCGCTAGTCTGAAACGGTTGAGATGAGGTGAGCTATGGAATGGGGCTGGGACAATGCGCGCGCGCTGATTGGAATTGCGCTGATTATCGGAATTGCCTGGGGCTTTTCTGAGAACCGCAAAGCGTTTCCTTGGAAAATTGCGCTGGGCGCTGTGGGGATACAGTTCGCCTTTGCGCTGATCCTCTTTGGTATTCCGATTATTCGCGAGGTCCTGTTTGCTGCCAACACGCTGGTCGACGGACTGATCGCAGCCACCGCCTATGGAACAGCTTTCGTATTTGGCCCCGTGTTTGGGACGCAGGCAGGCTGGGAAGGGCTGACAGGACAAGCCGGGCCCATCTTCGCGATCCATCTTCTCCCGCTGATCATTGTCGTTGCGGCACTGTCTGCGATCTTGTGGCATTGGCATATTTTGCGGTGGGTGACCAAAGGGTTCGCTTTTGTTTTTCGCCGCTTTCTGGGCCTGGGCGGGGCGACCTCGCTCGCCGTTTCTGCCAATGTGTTCATGGGCATGACTGAAGCGCCAGTGCTCGTCAAACCCTACATCAAGGGCATGACGCGATCAGAGGTCTTCATTCTGATGACGGTCGGGTTTGCGACCGTGGCGGGCAGTGTGCTCGTGCTCTATGGTGTGTTCTTGAAAGATGTTTTGCCGAACGCCTTGGGCCAGCTTCTGGCGGCGTCACTGATCGCGGCACCGGCCGCTGTGGCGATGGCCCTGATCATGGTGCCCGAGACAATTGAAGAGAAGCAGCGAGCGCATGAGCCGGATTTTGAATATGAATCGACCATGGACGCGTTTGCCACGGGCGCGTCTGATGGACTGAAAATACTGGCCAATATCATCACAATGCTGATTGCGGCCTTTGCGCTTTTATATCTGGTGAACCTTGGCCTAGGGGCTCTGCCGATCGTAAATGGCGCAGCGCTGTCGATCGAGCGGATTCTTGGCTGGGTGTTTTCGCCGCTGATGTATATGATCGGTGTGCCGATGGGCGAGGCGGCCCAGTCTGGCTCGCTGATGGGTGTGAAGACTGTGCTCACCGAATTTGTCGCGTTTTTGCAGCTTTCCGGCGCTGAAGGGAAAGGGCTGTCGCCCCGCACGACGATGATCACCGCGCACGCCATTTGCGGCTTTGCGAATTTTGGTTCGATCGGGATACTCATTGGCGGGCTGTCAATTATCGAGCCCGCGCGGCGGACGACATTTTTGGAACTTGCATGGAAGACATTGTTGGCCGGAACGCTTGCAACATGTATGTCCGGCGCAGTGGTTGGCGCGTTGCCACCAGGTTTATTTTTTGGGAGTTAGTGTCGCGTGATTTTCGGATATTCAAGACCCGTGTCCCCAGCGCACGCTGGGGTCCATGGCCACCAGACACATGTTCAAAATTGCCATGGGCCCCAGCGTTCGCTGGGGATACGGATAGGACGCGGCTTGGCGCTGGCTTTGGCTTGTGCGATGGGCACCGGTGTTGCGGCGGGGCAGACGGACCTGGTCCCTTGCGACTCCACGGATGCAGACTGTGTGATTGTTGCAGATTTGCGGATCACGAAGCTCGACCCGATTCTTGTCGAAGGACGTCAAGTTCGTGCTGGTCAAACCGCCGCCGCCATTTCTGTCATCCCTGGCGACGAGATTGAGCGCCTGAATGCGCTTCGCCTCGGCGATGTGCTGGCCGATGTACCGGGCGTTTTCTTTTCTGGTCTGAACGGGCCGCGCGAGACGCCGCAAATCCGCAACACGCTTTCTTTTGACAATCGCACGCTGTTTGTCGAGGATGGCGTGCCGCTCCAGTCCTCGGTCTTCTTTGACCAGTCAGCCTTGGGCTATTCGACTGCGCTTGTCAGCCCCGGCAGTGTCGAAGTGCTGCGCGGGCCGGGCACAGTGCTTTATGGCTCGGACGCGCTGACAGGCGTGATCGCGGCGAACTCGCAGGCCACCGAAGACAGGCTTACTGGAAATTTGCGCGCGCGGGGCGGCGAGTTTGGCCAGTTCGATTTTGCGGGCAGCGTAAACACGCCGCTCGGAGACAATCAAGCGCTGCGGATCAGTGCGGGTGTGGCGGGCGAAGAGGGCTTTCGCGACGAGACGGCGTTCCGGCGCGCACATGTGTTGGCGCGGCATGCGTTTGAAAGCGGGCCGTGGTCCACTGACAGCGTTGTAACCTTTACGGACCTGACCACAGAAAGCGCGACGAGCATTCTCTTCTCCGAGTTTGAAGCGGGCAATATCACCTTATCCGGTCTAAACCCACAAGTTGATGTGGAAGAGGCCGAGGAAGATGTTCAATATTTCCGCATTCAGAGCAAGATCGCTTATGAAGGGGAGGGCTTCCGCGCCGAGGTAACGCCGTATTACCGCTCCCAGGAAGTCGCCTCGACGCTGACTTTCCAACCTGCCACCACCCCGCGCGAAACCGCTGATGTCGATACATTCGGCCTGTTGCCGCGTGTCTATTTTGACCATGATGACGGCTCGACAACGATCGTCGGCGTTGACTTCGAGTTTACCGATTTCGATCTGTTGCTTGATCAGTCGCGCCCAACAGTCAGCGTGTTTGGCGATCTGTTCGTTCAAGGCGTGCAATTTGATTACAATGTCGGGTTTAATGCGTATGCACCCTATATCCAGCATGAGCGCAGCTTTTTCGCGGATGCTGTAAAGCTCACCCTTGGTCTGCGCTATGACCGTCAACGATATGACTTCACCAATAATCTTACGGATGTGCCGGGTGACGCCCGCCTGCAAGTGGCTGACCGCGTAGACACGTTCAACAATTTCAGTCCAAAAGTGCGGCTTTTATGGGATGTGACACAGACACAGCAGCTTTTTGCCCGCTATGCGCGCGGCTTCCGCACGCCGCGTGCGAGCGAGCTTTACGAACTGGACGCCGATCAGGCCGAGTTTGAGCTTGACGTGGAAACCTTTGACAGTGGCGAGATCGGCTGGCGGGCGAACTGGCTAGACGGAACCGTCTCGACAGAGCTGATCGGTTATTATCAGGTCACCCGAGACGGGGTGGAAACACTCGCGCAGACGGCCGCGGGAAACATCTCGATCAATGCGGGTTCGTCGCGCTTTGCCGGAATTGAGGCGGCGGTCTCTGCGGACTTGCCATGGGGCTTTAATACGAGCCTGAGCTTTGCCTGGCAGGATTTCGAGTTCCGCCAGTTTGGTGCCCAGCCCGGTAGCCCGTTTGATGGCAATCAGATTGAGGAAGCGCCCGAGACCATTGGCAACTGGACGGTCAACTGGACGCCGGAGTTTTACGAGCAAGTCACCATCACCAGCCGCTTGCGCCATTTAGGCCAATGGCCACTCAATTCCGCCAATACGCTGTTTACGGATGATGAATATATCTGGACGCTATTGGGCGAATGGCGTGTGACGGAAAATATCGCTGTTGAGCTGCGCATCGAGAATGTCACGGACAATAATTTCGCCGTGTTTGCCGATGCTCCGTTCTTTGCGCCAAACGGACGCGCACGTCCGGGCCAACCGCGCACAGTGAGCGGCGGGGTGAAGCTGAATTTCTAGCGTTTCAGGTCGCTGGAACTGTTGCCCATGAGGTAGCGCGGACCAGAGCCCTTGGTCGCGATGGCATCATCCGGATTGTAAAGCGCGCATTTCTTCAGCGAGAGGCAGCCGCAGCCAATGCAGCCGTTCAGATTCTGGCGCATCTGTTTGAGCTGTGCGATGCGTTCCTCAATGCGCGCGGCCAGGCGCTTGTTGATCCTGGTCCAGTCATTCTGGGTCGGCGTGCGCGCATTTGGCAGGCCAGAGAGCATGTCTTTTATCTCGTCCAGTGTGAAGCCCTGCTGTTGGGTAATCATAATGAACGACAGGCGGCGAATGTCTGGGCGTTCGAAACGGCGTTGCCCGCCAGCGTTCCGGTCCGCCTTAATAAGCCCCTTGGTTTCGTAGAAGCGGATTGCGCTCGTCGAAAGCCCGGTTCTGCCAGCCAGCTGTCCTATGGAAAGTCCACCCAAAATTTTCTCCAGAAATATCTTGACTTAAAGTAAGGTTGAAGAATTGCACAAGAGTCTCAGCGCCGTCAAATGACGCGCAAAACATAGTATGAGCAGGAGACAAAAATGACACAAGGCAGACTGGAACACGTCAATATTTCCGTGCGCGATCCGCAGAAAACAGTGGCAATGCTGAGCGAGATTTTTGATTGGAAGATCCGCTGGGAAGGGGCGGCCATGGCGGGAGGCTACACAGTCCACATTGGCACGGAGACGGACTATATTGCGGTCTATCGGCCAGCAGATCCCTCGACGATGGCGGTAATCGAGGAGGGCCGCAGCCACCGCACGCGCGGCATGCTCAACCATGTTGCAATTGTCGTGGATGATCTGGACGCGACCGAGGCGAAGATCATCGCGGCCGGTTATGAGACCTTGAACCATGGCGATTATGAACCCGGTCGGCGTTTTTATTTTTATGATGATGACCGGATTGAATATGAGGTGGTAAGCTATAGCTAGGAAGAGGCGCGGCATTGGCTTGAGAGGCAATCCGGCGATGCAAGAGGGAAGCGGATGAAGAGAGTGCTTGGGGTGTTGGGCGGGGTAATCGTCCTCACAGGGTTGATCTGGTTTTTCGGTTATCGAGACACAACATCCCCCCCGCGTTTTGTGGCCGAAGATTTTAGCGGGCAGGATTCAGAAAGCGCGTTAAACAAGCTTGCAGACGCGACCGTGGATGGCGGCGCCCCGGGGGCGGTTGTTTTGTTACAAAGCGGGCAATCGGCATTTGTTGGTGTCGCGGGCACAGCCAATAAAAAGGATGGTGCGCCAATGCCCGCGGACCATCCCTTGCGCATTGGCAGTATTTCCAAGCTCTACACTGCTGCTGTTATCCACAGCCTGATCGGTGAGGACCTCTTGGCATTAGACCAGAGAATTGCCGAAATTCTACCGGCCGATATCATGGAGGATCTGCACAATGGTCCGGATATTACCGTCCGCCAATTGCTCAACCATAGCAGCGGCATCCCGGACTATTATGATTTCCGCCACTATTTGTTCAGTGATTGGAAAAATCAACCGCTGACACTGGCGCGGACTTTGCCGGTTTCAAAACGGGGAAAGCCGACGGGCGTAGCGGGTGAGCAGTTTGAATACTCTAATATGGGATACATTCTGCTTGGAGCAATTGCCGAAGAGATCAGCGGAGACGAGCTTGGGGTTTTGATCGACCAATATATTACTCAGCCACTAGGGCTGGAACAGACGACATATAATGTGAAACACCCGGTTGATCCAAGTATTCACGGCTATGGAACATATTTGCGGCCATGGGCGGACACATGGAACCATTGGGAGCATTCGGGTCCCGATGCAGGCATTATGGCTTCGGTCTCTGATGTGGCCAAGTTTTTTGAAGCTTTGTTCTTCGAAGACGGACAACTCGCCCATATCGGACAAGCTATGCTGGCGGAGGAAACGGCGAGTTATTCTGACAATCAGCGGCAGGCGCTTGGGCCGCATATCTTGATCGGAAGCGATGGCTTGCGGCTGATCGGGCATTCGGGCGATGTCTTTGGTTATCAGACCGTCGCCTTCGCAGCGCCTGATCGAGACTATATCTTCGTCGGCCATATCAATTGTGATTGTGATACACTTTCAGGCTCCTTGATCGGAAATATGGTGCGTATGGAAGCGGGATTGTCTGGGCGCTAGTATGCCGTTTAGCGGGGCTTACGCATGGATAAGCTTGCACAGGGCCATGGCTTCCGCCAATCTGGTGCGTAACATAAGAGGACCGACTATGAAGCTCTATCATTCCAACCGCGCACCCAACCCCGAGCGCGTCTCGTTTTTCCTGCGCGCCAAGGGCAAGCTCGACGCGGTCGAGATTGAAGAGATTTCGATCATGAAACAGGAACACAAGACGCCGGCCTATCGCGAAATCAGCCCGTTTTCCCAAGTGCCTGCTCTGGTGCTCGATGATGGCCGGACGCTGACCGAAAGTCAGGCAATTTGCCAATACTTCGAGGCCCTTTGGCCGGATCCAAACCTCCTGGGAGCCGATGCCTATGAGGTTGGCGAAGTCGAGATGTGGTCGCGCCGGGTTGAACTGATGTGGTTCATGCCGTTTGCGATGTGGTTTCGCAACAAACACGAAATGATGGCGCCGCTCGAAGTCCCCCAAAGTGCCGAACAGGCCGCTAAAGGTGAGAAGACGGCGAAATGGTTTGCCAAACAGGTCGATGCGCATCTTGCAAGCCATGATTTCATGGCGGCAGGACGGCTCACAAATGCTGATATTACGACCTATATAGCCTGCGGCTTTGCGGCGGTGATGGGCTGGAAACCGCACACCGAGCTTGAACATCTGGGCGCGTGGCGCACACGGATGAAGGCCGAAGGATTTGCAGGATAAGTGAACCAGTCCGCCTCGGCCATGACCAAACCGCCCAAAGTTCGCATCGGTGCGCGCTATCGGGCGGGCCGGACAAAGCCAACATATGACGCGATCATAATCGGCTCAGGTCCGGGCGGACTTGCTGCGGCGTCATCGCTGGCGAAAATGGGCAAGCGTGTCATCGTGCTAGAGCAGCATTACACGATTGGTGGCGGTTCCCATGCCTATGCCCGTGCAGGATATAAATGGGATATTGGGCTGCACTTTATCAACGACATGATCACACCGGGCTCGCCGATGGCCGTGATCGGTGATTTTGTCAGCGGTGGCCGAATGCGCTGGGCACCCATGTCGAACGAGTTTGTATATTCAATCGGTCAGAGTACGTATCGTATTCCATTTTTGTCCGGCGAGAAAACCAAGGTCTGGTTCCAGACAGCGTTTCCTGACGAGGCAGAAAATTTCGAACGGTTTCTGGTCGACTTCAAACAACTGGCGCGGGGTATGGGGCCCAGCATGGGGCTTTCGACACTGGCACCAGCGGGCGCTGCCGGACACTTGATGCGCGCTTTGGCGCGGCAACTGGTGCCCGGCGGCGCGGCCAGACCTGTTGAAGAGCAACTTGCCGAATATTTCACTGATAAGAATCTCATTGCCTGTATCTCCTCAATGTGGGTGGCTTTTGGCGTTCCGCCTCGCGACCTGCCGTTCTTTGCAGTGGCGGCGCTGTCAGTGATCGACAATCAGCTCTGCTATCCTGATGGTGGAGGCGAAATGATTGGCCGCGCGCTGGTCGAAGAGATTGAAAACCATGGCGGGGATGTGTTCGCCTACGCGCTGGTGAATGAAATACTATTAGACGGTCGGCGCGCCATTGGCGTGCGCATGGATGATGGCAGCGAGATCATGGCCCGGGCAGTGATCAGCAATGCCGGCGCGCGCAATACGTTCGAGCGGTTGCTTCCGCCGGATGCGCCCTACAAAGCCTATTACCGCAAAAAGCTTGAAGCCGTCGAGCCGTCGCTTGCGCATCTCAATCTCTTTGTCGGGATTGATGCCGATGCGGACACATTGGGTTTGACCGATGGCGAACATATTGTCGATGGCGCACTTGATTTGAACGAGGCCTTTGCGGCCTTTGGCGCGGACATGAAAAACGCTCCGATCCCGAATGTCTTCTTTGCTTTCCCATCCATGAAAGACCCGTCCTTTCGAAAGCATTATCCGGGTAAGACCACCGCCACCATGATTGCCTATATTGACAATCATGACGGCTTTCAGAAATGGGCCAACACGGACTGGGGCCAGCGCGGGGTCGATTATGAAGCCCTTAAAGAACATCTGGCGCAGAAGCTTCTGGCCGTGCTGATTGGCAAATTCCCCCAGCTTGAAGGCCATATCGACTTTTATGAGCTTTCGACGCCGCTGAGCACCCAGCACTTCTTCCGAGCGCCAAAGGGAGAGGCCTTGGGGGCCGGGTTTAATACCTCGCGGTTTGGCGGGGCAAATTGGCTGAGCCGGAAAACGCGGATCAAGGGGCTTTATATGGCGGGCCAAGACACCCTGGCGATGGGCTTCACTCCGGCTTTAATGTCAGGCGTGCTTGCCGCGGGGGCTGTGCTTGGCTGGCATGACAAAAGGCGTCTGTTCAAAGCCATTAGGGCGCGGGCTCAAAACCCGTCAGTGATCAACTCATAGGAGCGGATGCGCGCCTCGGTCGTGTCTGCGATTGAGAGAATGAAAAGTTCGTCGGCCTGCGCAGCTCTGGAGGCGTCAGCCAGTTTTGCACAGACTGTGGATAAGTCTCCAACAATCGCTCTGTTCTTCGTGGCCTGGACCATTGCAGGGTCGGCCTTCGCCAGCGTTTGCACAGCTTTATCCACAGGCTGGAACGCGCCGCCTTGCCGGAAACCAAGCCCAAGCGCCCAGGCCCGCAATGTGCTTGCAAGCCTTTCCGCTTCGGCTTCGGTGTCAGCGGCGAGCGCGACAATGCCTAGGGCGGCGTGCGGGGTTGCGGCAAAGGGAGACGGGCGGAACGCATCCCGATAGGCGGCAATTGCCGCGGGTGCGCCGCCCGGTGACAGAAAGTCTGCAAAGGCCAGCTTCAGCCCCATGCCGCCCGCAAACGCAGCCGATTGCGGACTTGAGGACAGCATCCAGACATCCGGACGATTGCCGTGTGGATTGGCAAATATTCCAGACGCCGGATGGGTTGGCGGAAGGGACTGCTCTCCACTTGTATCGAGCAACCAGCCAAGCAACAGGTTCAGCATTTGCGGAAACTCCTTCGCACCGGGCCCAAGAAGAGCGGCGCTGGCGCGCGGGTCGGCACCGGTTGCCCGACCAAGGCCAAGTTCTATCCGATTTGGGTGAAGGGTCGACAGGAGTGCGAATTGTTCAGCAACCTTGAGCGGGGAATAGTTTGGCAGCATGACACCGCCCGAACCGATTTTGAGATTTTCGGTGCGAGCGGCGAGATCAGCGATCAGAATTTCGGGCGCGGTGCCGGCAAAGCTTGGCGAGTTATGGTGTTCTTGTACCCAAAAGGCACGATAGCCCATCTTGTCGGTGGCCTCGGCCAACATTCTCGTCTCGTCCAAAGCCTCGCGCGCGCTGCGGCCCTCGAACATGGGGCTTGGATCAAGTACGGAAAGCATAGGTTTTGTCATAGACCTGTCCTATCACAGGAAGTTCATTCACTTAATGGAAAAGAGCGCTGCTAAATACGGCTTTTGAACAGGACACCTGCCATGACGGACATCAAGCTCTATGGATACGCGACCAGCCCTTATGTACGCAAAGTCGGGTGCTTTCTTTATTACAAGCAGCTTGATTTCGAATTTGTCCCTGTTAGCCCGCTAAACGCTGCCCGAGCGCTTGAGTTCAGCGGGGGAACGAGCGTGCCGGTGCTATCGATTGACGGTGAGGCGCGGCGCGAATCCAGCGAGCTTGGGCATTGGTTGGATGAGCGCTTCCCTGAGCGCCCGCTATGCCCGGTTGCGCACAAGGACACAATCGACCGAATTGACGACTGGATAAGTAATACCTTCCTGCTGTCGATCTTTCGTGGGGCGATTGATGGCAAGGTAGACCTTCAATACCGCTTCCGTTTCTGGCGTCTGGCCGCGCTGGTTTCGGCGCATACGCCCATGCCTGAGCAAGTGCGCCATATGTGGCCGGATTTTGTCGCCAACGCACCGTTTATCAAAGCGATGGGCGCACACATGGATCTGACCGAACCCGCGCCGGACATGGCCATGCGGATCGGCATGGAGCTGGCAGCACATATCGGCGACGGACCTTTTATTGGTGGGCTTACCGAGCCCTCGATGCTGGATTTGGCTGTGTTCCCGCAATTGGTGTTTGGCGTGATGTTTGGCCTTGAGGACAAATTTAGCGCGGCGCAACATCCTGTAATCCGCGGCTGGATCGAGCGCATGTCCGCTCACTTGCCGCCGAACCCGACACTGGTAGCAGACGAAATGCAAGTCAAATCCATAGCTGACGCTCTGGCTGAGTTATCCGCTTAGGGCTTGCGATTTTGTGTCATGCTGGTCAGGATGGTCTGGCTCGGTTAGGGATAGGACAAAGGCTGGATTTGCAGGAGAGCGGCATGACACGATCAGGAATATTGGCACTTGTTCTGGGCGCCTTGCTCGGCGCGTGTGGTGCTGCGCCAAATGAAGACGCGCGGGCAGGCGATGCGGCGCTGACATCCAACCGTCAGGCCAGTGCCCCCGCAGGAAAACTGTCCGATATTGCAAGACCACTTGCCTATGATGTGGCGATGAAAGTTGACCCCCGCGAACAGACTTTTCGCGGAATTGTTACCATCAGGGTCTGGCTGAATGAGGCCGCCGATGAACTGTGGCTACATGGCGATGATCTGCGCGTTCAGGACGTCCGCGTTGAGGGCACTGAGGCGAGCTATCAGGAAGTCTTACCAACGGGCGTATCAAGGATCGGATTTACGAAGACTTTCCCGGCAGGCGAGATCACCGTAACGATCGCCTATGAAGCGGACTTCGATGCCAATCTGGCGGGCCTGTTTCGTGTCGAAGAGCAGGGCGAGGCCTATGCGCTGGCCAAGTCTGAATCGATCCAGGCGCGGCGGTTTCTCCCAGGCTTTGACGAGCCAGGTCTCAAAGCGCCATTCGATATCGCGCTGGTTGTACCAGAGGGTGATGTGGCGATTTCCAACACCCCGGTCATTTCGCGCAAACCGGCCGAGGAAGAGGGCTTTGAGGAAGTCCGCTTTGCAACCACCCGCCCGCTTTCGACTTATTTGCTCTCGGTTGCCGTGGGACCGTTCGATGTGGTTGAGTATCCCGACATCCCGCCAAATGCGTTTCGGGATACGCCTCTGCCGCTCAGAGGCTTTGCGCGCAAAGGACGAGGCGGAGATCTGACACGCGCGCTCGATATTACCGCAGACATGGTGCGCGTTTTCGAGGAGGCGGTGGGGCTGCCTTATCCGTACAAGAAACTGGACATCGTCGCCGCGCCGCAATGGCCAAGCGGAGCAACGGAGCTGGCAGGTGCGATCACCTATCGCGAGAGCCGAATCCTGCTTGACGAAAATTCTGGTCCGGCTTCATACAGAGCGATGCTCGGCATCCACAGCCACGAGATCGCGCATATGTGGTTTGGCAATCTTGTCACCCCGCCCTGGTGGGATGATCTGTGGCTGAAGGAAGCCTTTGCGACCTGGGGCACCCCTCTGGCGCTGTCCCAGCTTGAACCGGACAATGGTCACCAGATTGATGCAGCCGCCCGCGCCATCGGCACGATGGGGCTCGACAGTCTGGTATCGACGCGCGCCGTCCGCGAACCGATTGATCGCAATGAGGACATTCGCAATGCCTATGATGGCATCACGTACTCCAAAGGCATGGCCGTTATTGCTATGGCCGATTCGTATTTCGGCGCTGACGTGTTCCGCCCTGCGCTGGGCCAATATCTTGCCAAGTTCGTAGACAGCGATGCGGACAGCCCGGACTTCTACAAAGTTATCGGCGAAGTCACGAATGAACCGGCAATGACCGAAGTGTTCCGCAGCTTTATCGAGCAGAAAGGCGTTCCATTGGTTGCCGCAGAAATCTCGGGCGAGGGCGACGGGCAGATCCTCACTCTGCGACAGACCCGCT
Source organism: uncultured Hyphomonas sp. (assembly GCA_964567455.1). GTDB lineage: Bacteria > Pseudomonadota > Alphaproteobacteria > Caulobacterales > Hyphomonadaceae > CALLCD01. The sequence continues at coordinate 140,322 of CAZMMU010000001.1, read as the reverse complement.
ACAAGCCGCTTGGATCCGCGATTGAAACTGGAACACGCTGGGCTATTCCGGTCTGTGTCAAGATTGGCCGGACCGGACAACCAAGCGAACGGGTCTGCGATATCATGCGCGCAGACAGTATGGATATTCCGCTCGGGCCAGAGGCAAATTATGTGATGATCAATGCCGATGGTGCCGGATATTACCGCTGGACGCTGCCAAGCGCACACTGGTCCCGGCTCGTAGATAATTTTGACAAGCTGACCGAGCGCGAGGCACTATCGGCGATCGATAGTGCTGTCGCCGCGTTCGAAGCTGGGCAGGGCGATGCGCAAACCATGTTGCGGGTGCTCAAAGCGGCAGCGCATCACAACCGCTGGCAAGTTTCGGTGGCCCCGATGAATGCATTAGGGCGCTATGCGGACCTGATCGAGCAGGCGGGTGGCGATACCGCATTCCGCGACTTTGCCGGATCGCTCTACAAGGAAAGATTTGAAGAGCTTGCCAACGCCGTCGATGACAATGAAGTCGTGGTCCGTGCGCGGATCGAGAGATTTCTTGCCACCGTCGCGCGTGACACTGATGTGCGCGCAACACTCCTCGACCAGGCGTCCCGCTTTATCGGCTTGAGCGGCGCGCGCGACGCAAATGCGCTTGGCTCTGACCGCTATGGACAAGCGCTGATCGTTGGTGTGGAAGATGGCGGACCGGCATTCTTCGACAAGCTTGTCGCGCTGGGCGAAGATCTGGACGATCCGCGCTTTGATGCAGCGCGTTCGGTTGCGCTGGGCCAGGTGCGTACGCCAGACGAAGCCGGGAAAGTCCGCCAAATGGCGCTGGCCGGAACACTCGGCCCACGCGAAACCTATGATCTGGTAAGCGGGCAGATGGCGCAGCTGGCCACGCGTGAGATGACATGGGATTGGCTGCGCGCCAATTATGCCGAATTCGTCGAGCAAATTCCCGCACAATGGCGCCGCCGGACACCGGGCTTTGCAGGCGTATTCTGCGAGGCTGAGAAGATAAACGAGCTTGAAGCTTTCTTCGCAGACGTGGGTGAATTGGCGAGCGGCCATGAACGCGCATTGGCGCAAACGGTCGAACGCATCGAGCTGTGCGACGCGCTGACCGCGCAAGGATTTAGCGATATTGAAGCTGCGCTCAGCACGCGCAGATAGCAAAAGGGACGGATAGAAGATGACCAAGCGAACAGGATTGAGCCGCCGCCAACTGATGACGGCAGCGGCTTTAGCCACCACGGCGGCAGCATGTGCATCGGCGCAGACTGAGAGCGCCGCCGCAAGCCTTACGGGCAAATCCATCCTGATCACGGGCTGTTCGTCCGGATTCGGCCGGCTAGGCGCAGAGCACTATGCCCGCCTTGGCGCGAAAGTGTTTGCGACAATGCGCAATTTGCCGCGACCTGAAGCCGCTGAACTGACGAACCTGGCCGAAGCCGAAGGGCTCGACATCACCGTGCTCGAACTTGATGTGACCTCGGACGAGCAAGTCGAGACAGGCGTGGCAGCAGTGCTTGAGGCAACAGGCGGGACGCTCGATGTGCTCATCAACAATGCGGGGATCTCGACCTCCGGCCCGATCGAAGTGCAGGATATGGAGGCGACCAAGCTTCTGTTTGACACCAATGTTTTCGGCCCGCAGCGTATGATGCGCGCGGTGATGCCATCTATGCGCGCGGCGAAAGCGGGGCAGGTTTTCAATGTGACCTCACAGCTCGGACGTGTGATGATTCCGGGCTTCGGCCAGTACTCGCCAACCAAATTTGCCCTTGAGGCCATGAGCGAGCAGTTCGCCTATGAAACCGTGCAGCATGGCATCGACGTAACCATCATCCAGCCGGGCGGCTATCCAACCAAAATCTGGAACAATCAGGCCCCGCTCTCTGGCGCATTGAAGACCCGCACGCCAGACGAGACGCTCGCAGCCTATCCGAACTTGACCGCGCGCATGGGTGTTGCCGAAGGCGGTGGCGGCGAGACCGACCCGATGGATGTGCCCCGCGCCATTGCCGAGATCATCAGTATGCCGCGCGGCAAACGCCCCTTGCGCCGCCCCGTCCACCCAGGCAACAAACCACAAGTGCCAATCAATGAGGTCTCCGCCCAGCAGCAATTGGCAATGCTCGGCGAGTCCCCGTTCGGACCTTGGATCAAGGATGTGTTGGGGTAGAGGATTATCATGTCCGCTTTCGGCGTCGGAAGGAACTTAAGCGGTTCCCGTTTTTGCGTCATTGCACGGCTCGACCGTGCAATCCATCTCGTATCGTTTCATTCGGGTGATGGATCCTCTGGTCAGGCCAGAGGATGACGCAGACTCGGAGCTCCAGCCTCTAATGCCTATCCCTTCGCCCGCACCCGTTTAATCGTTCCCGAAAAGTTCAGCGCCGGCTCCCCATCCGCCGTCACGATCCCCCGCACAAAAATGATCGAGCGGCCCGCGCGCAAGACATCTCCGCGCGCTTCAATCAACTGGCCGACCTTCGGGCCGGACAGAAACTCCGACGTAAACGCCACAGTCAGCCCATAATCATCGTCGCCGATTTGCTCATGCGCGATGCCGAACAGCGAGAAATCGGCAAACGTCATCAGGCAACCGCCATGCATGACGCCACCTGAATTCATATGTTTGTGTTCGGCGCGGAAGGCGCACACAGGGCCTTGATCATCAACGCGGAAATAGAACGGTCCGGCCACATCATGCTCGAACGGCTCCTCAGGCCATGTCTTCCAGCCAGCAAATAGGCCATCGGTCACTTCGGTCATCTTCATATGGCGTTTCCTTTCGACGTATCCGGCTTACCGCGGGCAGGGGCACACAACAATTGCTGCCCTAGGGTTACCCTTCGACAAATTCCGGCATGGGCGATAGAGTGCAGACTAGGCCAGAGCGGAGACAATGATGGGGTTTGATGCTGAGATACGCGCGCAATTGCTAGAGACGGTGCGCCGCTTTGTGCGCGAGAAATGTGTTCCGCTGGAAGCACAAGTTGGCGAGACCGACGAGATGCCGCAATCCATTGTCGATGAGATGAAACAGCTTGGGCTGTTTGGCTTGGCCGTGCCCGAGCAATATGGCGGGCTGGACCTTGATATGGAAACCGAATGCCTCGTCGCGCTGGAGCTGGGCTGGACTTCGCCGGCCTTCCGGTCTGTGGCGGGGACCAATATCGGGATTGGCTCGCAAGCGCTGGTTTTGCATGGCGACGAAGCGCAAAAGAGCAAATGGCTGCCGGGCATTGCCTCAGGTGATTTGATCGCGAGCTTCGCCCTGACCGAGCCGGAAGCCGGATCAGATGCGGCGAGCGTCCGCACGAAGGCGGTCCGCGATGGCGATCATTATGTCGTGTCAGGCACCAAGCGCTATATCACCAATGCCAACAAAGCTGATCTGTTTACAGTCATGGCGCGCACCGATGCCGACACGCCGGGCGCGAAAGGGGTTTCGGCCTTCGTGGTCGAGCGCACGACGGAGGGCGTCTCGGTCGGCCCGCCGGAAAAGAAGATGGGCCAGCAAGGCGCACACATTTGCGATGTAAATTTCGACGGTGCCCGCGTGCCGGTGGCCAACCGGATCGCAGGCGAAGGCGAGGGCTTCAAAGTCGCCATGTCTGTGCTTGACAAAGGCCGCCTGCATATTTCCGGCGTGTGCACGGGCATGGCCGAACGGTTGATCTCGGAAATGGTCAACTATGCGCTTGAGCGCGAACAGTTCGGCAAACCGATTGCCCAGCACCAACTCGTCCAGGCGATGATGGCGGACAGTCAGGCTGAATGCTATGCCGCCCGCTGTATGGTGCTGGAAACGGCACGGCGGCGCGACGCGGGCGAAAACGTCACCATGCTGGCCAGCTCAACGAAACTGTTCGCCTCCGAAATGGTTGGCCGCGTGGCTGACCGCGCCGTGCAAGTCTTCGGCGGCGCGGGCTATGTCGCCGATTATGGCATAGAGCGCTTCTACCGCGACGCGCGCATCTTCCGCCTCTATGAAGGCACGAGCCAAATCCAGCAGATCATCATCGCGCGGGAACTGAGCCGCGCGGCCAAGCGCGGGGAGCTTTGAATATGCGATTTCTAGCACTGGCCACACTGGCTCAATTCGCAATGGTTTCGGCTTATGCGCAACCGGCTGACTTGGAGGTGGGGCAGGTCTGGGCTTTCGAGGGTGCGCCGCAAGCTGATGCCGTTATAACAATTCGCCTGCTGGAGCGTTCTGGCGAGGATATGGTCGCGCATATAAGTGTTGGCCCTGTTCCGCTTCGTAAAACCGCTGATGGAGCATTGGTCGGCGGGCAGATTGCCCATATGCCGTTTGATGTGAACGTGTTGAAAGCGAGTTTGAAAGAGATTGTTGGCCATACGGATGAAGGCAGTGACTTGTTTAAGCAAGGATATGCCGAGTGGGTGAGTGCAGATGGTGGCGTTTTTACCATAAGTCCGAGACAGGCGATTGAGTATATTTATGAAGTTATTGGTGCCACAGAAAGAGTCGAAGAATGAATATTTCAAACCCCACCGAGCTTGGCCTGTCTGCAGAGCGGTTAGACCGCATACCAGATTTTTTCCAATCCTATCTCGACGCGGGCAAACTGCCCTGTATGGCGACGCTGCTCAGCCGTGGCGGGGAGGTTGCGCATCTGGGCCTGCGCGGGAGCATGGAGATGGGCGGGGGGACGCCGATTGCCGAGGACACGATCTACCGCATTTATTCTATGACCAAGCCGATTACCGCTGTCGCGGCCATGATCCTGTTCGAAGAAGGCAAGCTGCGGCTTGAGCATGAGGTCAGCCGTTACTTGCCTGAATATGCCGACGTAAAAGTCTGGGATGGCGGCACTCATGAGGCGCCAAAACTGAAAGACCCAGAGCGCGCGATGACCGTGCTGGATCTGTTCACGCACACATCGGGGCTCACCTATGGCTTCCTGTTCCAGCATGATGTGGATGCGATCTACCGCCGCGAGCTGAGGGGAACCGAGAAAGGAAACTTGCGCGAGTTTGCCCGTGCGCTTGCAAAGCTTCCGCTCGTCTTCTCACCGGGCGCGCAGTTCAATTATGGCCACTCGATTGATGTGCTTGGCGCAATTGTCGAAACGGTGTCCGGCCAGACGCTCGACGTGTTTTTCCGTGAGCGGATATTCGATCCGCTGGGTATGGTGGATACAGATTTTCATGTACCCGCGGACAAATTGGACAGGCTTGCCGCTTGTTACTCCAAAGATGAGAAAACGGGCGAGACGGTGCTGTCCGATGGCGCTGGCGCAGCGTCAAAACTCTACGCCCAGCAGCCCCCCATGTTGAACGCGGGCGGCGGATTGGTGTCGACGCTGCATGACTATCATCGCTTTGCCAGCATGCTGCTCGATGGTGGCGCGCTGGATGGCGCACGTATACTAAGCCCGAAGACGGTGGAGTTCATGACGCTCAACCATTTGCCGGACGGCAAGAGCATATTGGAGATGGGCGACAAGACCTTTGCCGAAGGCCGCATGGAGGGAAACGGATTTTGCCTGCTTGGCAGCGTCGTGACCGATGTGGTCGCAACCTGCCAACCATCCTCGCTCGGCACGTTCGCATGGGGCGGGCTGGCCTCGACCTATTTCTGGATTGATCCGGACGAGCAGATCATAGGCATCCAGATGACCCAGCTCATCCCTAGCTCGACGTATCCCGTCCGCTCACAATTCCAGCAGCTTGCCTATGCTGCGATTGAGGCGTAAGGCTCTCGCCCAGGATGAGCCATAGGGGCCAAAGATGAGTAAAGCTACAAAGTCCGGGGGCACAGACGAGGCAGAAACGGCCGCGAAGAAGAAAAAGCCGCCTGCCAATCCGGTCAAAGAGGCCATATTGAAAATGGTTCATGAAAAGGGCGTTGGTGGTGTGGTTTCGCCAACCCATGTCGCGCAATTGGTAAGCGAGGAAAAATGGCAGCGCGTGCTTAAAGATGTGCGCGCGGAAGCGGTCCGGTTGATGAAGTCCGGCCATGTTACGATCTATCGCAAAGGCCGTCCGGTCGAGAACCCTGATAATTTTCGCGGCGTCTACAAAATTGGCCTGCCTGGAAAGCCGTTACCGCGAAGCGCGTGAACGGTTGCCCGACCCGTTTTCAAGCCCAATCCAGTCGGTCTGCGGTAAGCCATAGACCATATCCATGACTTCATACTGAATGCCAACCGGCTTGCGGGAGCTGGAATTCCACATCGCAACAACGCCCGTATCGCGCACGGGGTCAAACAGGATCATCGCTCGATACCCGCGAACCGCGCCGCGATGGCCGATCACGCGATGCACGCCATCATAATCGTAAACCCGCCAGCCATAACCATAGCTTGCCTGTTTCAGCCGCCCGCCATAGCGCCGGTTTTGTGAACGCTGTTCGCGCAGCGTCCGGATGCGCGGAAAGTGAATCTGGTCGAGCGTCTCTTGCGAGATCACATTGGGGTGTAGCCCCATTTGCGCGCGCATATATTCAGCGAGATCCAGTATGGATGAGTTGACCCCGCCTGCCGCTGGTACATTGTAGTAGCTGTCATTGACGGTCTGAAGGATGGGGCGCGTGCGTCCGCGGCGTCCCCGATAAGATCGCGCCCAGTCACCGCTGGCTTTTAGCTCTTTACGGTTCAGGCTCGCAGTGGTCATGCCGAGCGGTGTGAACAAGCGCGACATGGCAATATCGGCATAAGTTGCGCCTGTTGTTTGCTCCACGATTTCCGACGCGACATCGAAAGCGACGTTCTGATAGGAGTGACACTCGCCAATGGCACAAACTGATTTCAGCGACCCAAGCGAGCGGCGGATAGCAGAAGCCTCCCATCCATCCTCAAGGCGCAGATCATAGGCGTTCGAGACAATCCCGAGTTGGTGGGAGAGCACCTGGCCGATGCTTGCGCGGCGTTCGGCTCTTCCCGGCAAGCGCAACGAGGTATCATAGCTTGCCACCGTGTCATCAAACGAGAGCAGGCTGTCATAGGCAAGTTGTCCGGTCACGGTGCCCGCGACCCCTTTCGAAAGGGACGCCCAGCGGAACACCGTATTTACCGTAATCGGCAGACCATCAATGTGTGTTTCGCCAAACCCTTCCGCAAATGTCAGATTGCCATTCTCGACAACGGCGACCGCGAGGCCGACCATTTCGGGCATTTCCGACAACAGTTCCAGCCTTTCTCTTAGCCGATCATAATCGATTGGATACGCCAGTGCGCCAAACGTCAAACCGACATAAGCAAACATCAGGGAAACAATGCGGATAAATGGCAAAACGGCTCTCCAAACTGTCTAAAACGCTATTTTGCAGCGATTTGCTGAACGACCAATGAAAATCTGCGTTACAAAATAGAGAGGAAAACGTGCCGATTTGGACGCGGTTCGTCAAAGAGACCGCCTGCCACTAGGTTTCGGCTGACGAAATTGATCACTTTTGTAAAATCGGAGATGATTTTCAGCATGGTTTCGGCCATGATCGGCGCAAAGACGGAGCCTCCCTCATGACGCGCGAAACCAAACACACATTCTGCCGGATCTGCGAGGCCAGCTGCGGCTTGGAAATGGAACTGGTGGATGGCAAAATTACGGCCATTAAGCCGAATGCGGACCATGTAGGGACCAGCGGATTCGCCTGCATGAAGGGGCTCAACCAGCATGCCATGTATGATTCGCCAGACAGGTTAACCCAGCCGCTCAAGCGCGTGGGTGACGCGTTCGAGCCAATAAGCTGGGATCAGGCCAATCGCGAAATCGGCGCGAAAGTCAAAGCGCTCAGAGCCAAATCACAGCACTCTATCGGCATGTATGTCGGCACCGCGGCGGGCTTCTCGATCCTGCATCCGATTTTCGCCGAGGGCTTCATGCGAGGCATTGGCTCACACAATATGTATTCCTCCGCGACCCAGGATTGCGCCAACCGCTTCGCAAGCGCTACGGAAATGTACGGCTTTCCCTTCCTTCAGCCGTTTCCTGACCTCGACAAAATCAACTATCTCGTCGTGATCGGCACCAATCCGGTCGTCTCGAAATGGACCTTCTTGCAAGTGCCCCATCCGGTCCAGCGCCTCAAAAGCATTTCCGCGCGCGGCGGCAAGATTGTGGTCGTTGATCCACGCGAAACCGAAACGGCGAAAATTTCCGATCAGCATGTTTTCATCTCGCCGAATGCAGATGTATTTTTCTTTGCAAGTTTTCTGAATGAAGTCATTGCGCGCGGCGCGGTCCGGCAGGATCTCATCGCCAAATACATGACCGGCTTTGATGATCTGGCTGCGCTGGTGAAGCCCTGGACCGCCGAACGCACCGCCGAGGCAACCGGTATCGACGCGCAGACACTAAAAAACATGGTCACTGAATTTCTCGCCGCCGACGGGGCAGGCTTCGTTTCGGGCACTGGGCTCGGCATGGGCCGCTATGGCACGGTGGCCCATTGGCTGTCTGAATGCATCACGGCGCTGACGGGAAATCTCGATCGCGAGGGCGGCATGCTGATCGGTAAGGGCGTGTTTGACTTTGCCGCTTTTGCCAGGAAGAACGCGCTGTTCAACCGCGATCCGGTCTCTCGTATTGGCGGGTTCAAACAGCTCAATGGTGCGTTCCCCGGCGGCATATTGGCCGATGAAATCCTGACGCCGGGCGACGATCAGATACGCGGCATGTTTATTACAGGCGGAAATCCGCTTCTGACCATGGCCAACAGCGCGCGGCTTTCCGAAGCGTTCGAAGCGCTGGACCTGCTGGTCGTGACGGACATTTATCTCAACGAAACCGCAAGCCTTGCTCACTATGTCCTGCCTGCCACATCGCCGCTTGAGCGGGCCGACTTGCCGTTCGTTTTTCCGCTATTCCTTGGGCTGCAAGACAAGCCTTACATCGCCGCGACTGACGCTGTCGTGCGGCCGCCGGGCGAGGCGCGAGATGAGGCAACCATCTACACAGACCTGGCAACCGCATCAGGGGTTGGGCTGTTTGGCAGCGGCGTGACACAATTTATGTTCAGAGCCATGGCGCGCCTAAACAGCCTCGGCAGGAAACGCCGTAGCCTACCGATCAGATTTATCCTCAATCTACTCTTGCGGATCACCGGCCAACCCTCCTTCAGATCACTCGTCAAACGCCCCGAAGGCGTTGCGCGCGAAGGGCCGGACACGGGCAGGTTTCTGGCGGAAAAACTGACCACGGACAATGGCAAGCTCAACCTGGCAACACCCATGATGCTGGGTGAGGCGGAAGGGCTGGAAGCGGCCTTTGCCTCGCTTACCCAGGAAAGCGGCGGCTTCAAGCTCATCACGCGGCGTCATCATTATACGCACAATTCCTGGACGCAAAATATTGAGAAGCTGACACGCGGCACCGAGCGGTCGACCAATCATGCCTATATGCACCCTGATGATGCGGCGGACCTCGGCCTTGTGGAAGGCGACGCGGTGGACATTCGCTCCGAGACGGCGGCCATCCGCCTGCCGCTCAAAATGCTGGCCGAGCTGAAACGCGGTGTCGTCGCCGTACCCCATGGCTGGGGCCACCAGCGTGCCAAGGGGCTCAAAGTGGCCTCCAGCATCGGCGGCGCCAACGTCAACCTGCTTGCCGCGGACGGCCCCGACAAGCTCGAACGCGCCTCTGGCATGGCACATCTGACAGGGATTGATGTGAAAATTACAAAGAGCGAGTCAGGTATTTCGCGGAACTCTTGGTCGGGGATGTAAGGGGCGCGGGTCAGATGTCAGTTAACAGATTTTCTTTGGGCCCCAAGCCGGACGACTTTTAGCCCTCGTTTTTTTGCTCACTTTCGTTCACCCTTCTATTTCGGCTTGCGCGGCTTGGCAGCTTTCTTCTTCGCTGGTGCGGTCTTGGTTTTTGCAACAGCGGTTTTGCTCTTAGCCGCCGGCTTTGCTTTCGTCTTGGCGGGCGCTTTCGGTTTTACCGTAGTCTTCGGTTTCACCCGTGCGGTCCTTTTTGCGAGCGCACGACGCTCATCTTGGCGGCGGAATGTCTCCTGCAAGTATTTCCCGGTCCAGCTGGTCTCATTCGCGGAGACGTCTTCCGGCGTCCCTTCGGCAACCAATTGCCCGCCCCCTGTGCCGCCCTCTGGGCCAAGGTCCAGAATCCAGTCGGCGGTCTTGATCACATCGAGATTGTGCTCGATCACAACCACCGTATTGCCCGCATCGACAAGCTCCTGCAACACATCAAGCAGCTTGCGAACATCGTGAAAGTGCAGCCCTGTGGTCGGTTCATCAAGAATATAGAGCGTCCGGCCCGTGGCGCGTTTGGAAAGTTCCTTGGCGAGCTTGACGCGCTGGGCCTCGCCACCTGAAAGAGTCGTCGCCTGTTGGCCGACTTTGACATAAGATAAGCCTACACGATTGAGCGTTTCCATCTTGGTACGGATGCTTGGCACAGCATGGAAAAATTTCTCCGCTTCTTCCACCGTCATGTCGAGTACATCAGCGATAGACTTGCCTTTATAGAGAATTTCCAGCGTCTCGCGATTATAGCGTTTACCCTGACACTGCTCGCAGGTGACGTAGACGTCCGGCAAAAAGTGCATCTCGATTTTGATCACGCCATCGCCCTGGCAGGCTTCGCAGCGCCCGCCTTTGACGTTGAAGCTGAACCGCCCGGGTTTGTACCCGCGCGTCTTGGATTCAGGCAGGCCGGTGAACCATTCGCGGATCGGTCCGAACGCACCCGTATACGTGGCCGGATTTGAGCGCGGCGTGCGGCCGATCGGGGATTGGTCGATATCAATCACCTTGTCGAGATGCTGCAATCCTTCGAGGCTGTCATAAGGCGCAGGCGGCTTGGAGGCATTGTTCAGCCGGCGGGCCAGCGCCTTATAAAGCGTCTCGATGATAAGCGTGGATTTCCCTCCACCAGAAACCCCCGTGATACAGGTCAGCACACCAAGCGGAATCGTGGCGTTGACGCTTTGCAAATTGTTCCCGCGCGCGCCTTTGAGCTGGATCGATTTTGATTTCTTCCAGAGACGGCGTTTTGGCGGGATGGCGATCTCCTCACGGCCATTCAAATAGGCCGCCGTCAGCGAGTTTTTGTCTGCGACGACTTGTTTCGCCGTCCCTTGGGCGACCACTTCGCCGCCATGAATGCCCGCCGCTGGTCCCATATCAATCACATGATCTGCCTGCAAAATAGCGTCCTCGTCATGCTCGACCACGATGACCGAGTTGCCGAGGTCACGCAGCCGCTTGAGCGTTTCGAGCAGCCGGGCATTGTCACGCTGATGTAAGCCAATGCTTGGCTCATCGAGCACATACAACACGCCTGTCAGCCCCGAACCAATCTGGCTTGCCAGCCGGATGCGCTGGCTCTCTCCGCCAGACAGCGTGCCTGAGGCGCGGCTGAGGGTGAGATATTCAAGCCCGACATCATTGAGAAATTTCAGCCGGTCATTGATCTCTTTCAGGATGCGCCCGGCAATCTCGTTCTTTTGCTTGTCGAGATGCTTGTGCACGCCGGAAAACCAGTCGCCCGCTTCCTTGATCGAGAATACCGCACTGTCGGAAATATCAAGCCCACCAATCTTGACCGCCAGCGCTTCCGGCTTGAGCCGTTTACCATGACAGGCAGGGCAGGGCTGGCTTGATTGGTACTTCGAAATCTCTTCGCGCATCCAGTTGGAGTCCGTTTCGCGGAACCGTCGGTCGAGATTTGGGATGACGCCTTCAAAGGTCTTGGTCACTTCATACCGACGCATCCCGTCATCATACAGGAAGTCGACGTCTTCCTCGCCCGTACCAAACAGGACGACCTGCTGGACCTTTTCGGGCAGCTTGTTCCAGGGCTTTTTAAGGTCGAAGCGGTAATGGGTAGCCAGCGCCTGCAAGGTCTGCGTCTGATAGGGCGATGCGGATTTCGCCCAAGGCGCAATCGCCCCATTGAGCAAATCAAGATCGCGGTCGGGCACTACCAGGTCGGGGTCGATTTTCAGCTGGCTACCAAGTCCGTCACATTTGGGACAGGCGCCGAATGGATTGTTGAAGGAAAACAGGCGTGGCTCGATTTCCGGAATCGTAAAGCCGCTGACAGGACAGGCGAAGTTTGCGCTGTAGATGATCCGCTTCGGTTCCGTCTCGCCGTCTTCAAGCTTGGCATATTCAGCAATCGCGAGCCCGTTTGCCAGACCAAGCGCTGTCTCGAAGCTTTCGGCCAAGCGCTGCTCCATGCCCGCGCGGACGACAATTCGGTCAACCACGACATCAAGGTCATGCTTGAGCTTCTTGTTCAGCGTCGGCGGCTCTTCAAGCTCATAGAACTCGCCATCGACCTTGATCCGCTGAAACCCCTTTTTTAGCAGCTCGGCAAATTCCTTACGATATTCGCCCTTCCTCCCGCGCACAATTGGCGCAAGCAGATAAAGACGCGTCCCTTCTTCCAGCGTCATGGTCCGGTCAACCATCTGCGTCACAGTCTGGCTCTCAATCGGCAGGCCCGTGGCGGGCGAATAAGGTGTACCTACGCGGGCCCATAACAGGCGCATATAATCGTAAATCTCGGTAACCGTGCCGACGGTTGAACGCGGGTTCCGGCTGGTCGTCTTCTGTTCGATTGAGATGGCCGGAGATAATCCTTCAATTGATTCGACATCCGGCTTCTGCATCAGTTCGAGGAATTGCCGGGCATAGGCTGACAGGCTCTCGACATAGCGGCGTTGGCCTTCGGCATAAATCGTATCGAAGGCGAGGGACGATTTGCCGGAGCCCGACAGGCCCGTCATCACGACAAGTTTGCCGCGCGGAATGTCGATGTCGACATTTTTCAGATTGTGTTCCTTGGCGCCGCGGACGCGGATATCAGGGGATTCGCTCATAGACTCAGGGCCTTCTGCCAGCCGGATTTCGATGCAGCTTGCTTTGAACGCCAATCATTCGCGCGAGTCCAGCTTGACATCAAGAACAAAATAGGAACATATCGATTTGTCGCGATTACGACTGCAATTGCCCATGAAGCCTGTGGAGAACCCCGGGCGGTGGGGCGGACAGATCATTGCGATAGCGATATAAGCTAGGTTGGATTCGGAAGCTAAAGATCGGAGATTGTCATGGCAGGATCAGTGAATAAGGTTATTCTCGTAGGGAATGTCGGGCAGGACCCGGAAGTGCGTCAGTTCCAGAATGGTGGACAGGTTTGCAGTTTCTCTCTGGCAACGTCCGAAAACTGGAAGGACAAGAACACAGGCGAGCGGCGCGAAAAGACGGAATGGCATCGGATCTCTGTGTTTAGCGAAGGGTTGATCCGTGTGGTGCAGTCATACGTCAAAAAAGGCTCCAAGCTCTACATTGAGGGGCAGCTTGAAACCCGCAAATGGCAGGACCAGAATGGGGTCGACAAGTATACGACCGAAGTTGTGCTGCGCGGCTATGGCGGGACTTTGACCATGCTCGACAGCCGTAACAGCGAAGGCGGTGGCCAGCGCGGTGGATATGGTCAGGACTCAGTGGCCTATGGCAATCAGGGCGGCGGCGGTGGCCCGCGCCAGATGGAAGGCCCCGCGCAAAGCTTTAGTCAGGATCTCGATGACGAGATTCCGTTCTAAGACGATCCATAGGGAGCTGAAGCTAGGGCGTGAACACATCCACAATAGCACTTGTGTCCACGCCGCTCGCCTGTAGCGCACCGCCAATGACATAGATTTTGCCGTCCAGCGCAACAGCGCCAAGCCCGTGGCGTGGGTTCGGCATATCGGGCAAAGCGGCCCATCCATCGGTTGCGGCATCATAGACCCAGGCCTCTTTGTAGACCCCGCCGCCATTGTCAAAGAACTCCCCGCCAAAGACATAGAGCTTGCTGCCAATCGCAGCGGCCGCCAACCCGCCTTGAGCTTGCGGCATCGGCGCGGCAGTGCGCCAGCGGTCCTCGGCATGGTCGTAAACCTCATGCGTGGCGACATTGCCGCCGCCCACCGTGCGCCCGCCCACGATATGCAGATTGCCGTTGATCACATCGCCAGCCGCCGAATTGCGTTTTGATAGGCACGGCGCGGCTGTTTCCCACTCACCGTTCAAATCGGTTAGAACGAAATGATGGTCGGTGTCGATATGATCGTTCCAGTTGGCGTTGGCCTCGCCCTTGGGCGTGCGCCCACCAGCCAGATGCAGCGCACCATCGCCAAGCACACCGACCACAGCTTCGGCACATGGGGCAGGGAGACTGCGTCCCTCTGACCATTCTCGCTTTATGCTGAAATCCTCTTGTACAACAGCGACCAGCAACAAAGCACTGGACTGCATCGTCCAACTGGCATCGCGTGACGGGCTTTTAAACCCTGCCAAAGCGAACACCCCCCCCTGCCAGCTGACAAGTTGAGGGTGGTGAAGCGGTGCTGATAGCGGAAGATCTGCTGTCCAGTTTTTATCTCCCGGTGCCCAGGTGTTGTACGCCGCCGTCGGCCCGACAATTCGCCCGTTTTCAGCTATAAAACCGCCTGCCAGATGGATCGCCCCGTCATGCGCGCATGGATATATCTCCTGTACCGGAAATGGTAGCGGCACACTTTGCGACCACGCGCTTGCGGAAGTGGGAGCCTGGACAGAGGATGAGGTTCGAGAAATTTCTGTATTATCAGCGCATGAGGCGGCAAATCCGGCGGCGGTCAGGGCGAGGGCGTAGCGGCGTGTGATGGGGTTTTTCATGATGCTCATCTTATCGATGAAATCCACCTGCTGAAACCCTGAAATTAAAGCGGTTTGACGTTTGTGATGGGGGGCTGAAAGTGCTAACTATCGTGCTGGAATTTACCCCGCGCGATTCTAGAAATTGCCGCAACTTTGTGAGGCGCACTTGAGCGACGACAACGACAATATCGACGAGACCGGCGATCTGCCAGAGCCGCCTAAAGAGGACGGCATTGATCCGATTAATATTGAGGACGAGCTAAAGCGCTCTTACCTCGATTATGCGATGAGCGTGATTGTTTCGCGCGCTCTGCCGGATGTGCGCGATGGCCTCAAGCCCGTTCACCGCCGTATCCTGTTTGCGATGCAGGAAGGCGGCTACACGCCGGAGAAGAAATACCGCAAGTCTGCCGCGGTTGTCGGCGACGTGATGGGTAAATATCACCCCCATGGCGACAGCGCCATCTATGATGCACTCGTCCGGCTTGCCCAGCCTCATTCCATGTCACTGATGCTGGTCGATGGGCAGGGCAATTTCGGCTCAATGGATGGCGATCCGCCCGCTGCGATGCGCTACACGGAAAGCCGGATGGACAAGGCCGCGCAATACCTGCTCGCCGACATCAATAAAGACACGGTCGATTTCCAGCCCAACTATGATGACAGCGTGCAGGAGCCAACCGTTCTGCCGGCACAATTCCCGAACCTTCTCGTCAATGGCGGAGAAGGCATCGCCGTGGGCATGGCGACGAAAATTCCGCCGCACAATCTTGGGGAGGTGGTCGATGCCACGCTTGCCATGATCGAGGATCCTGCAATCGGCGATGACGAGTTGCTGGAAATTGTTCCGGGGCCGGACTTTCCAACGGGCGGCCTGATTATGGGCCATGCCGGTGCGCGCAAAGCGCTGCTTGAAGGGCGCGGCTCGGTCATCATGCGCGCGAAAACAAGCATTGAAGAGACGAAAACCGGAAAGGAAATGATCGTCGTTCACGAGATTCCCTATCAGGTGAACAAGGCGACGATGGTCCAGCGGATTGCCGAGCTTGTCCGCGAGAAAAAGGTCGAAGGTATTTCCGATCTGCGCGACGAAAGCGACCGTCATGGTGTCCGTGTTGTCATTGAAATCAAAAAGGATTCCAGCGCTGACGTCGTGCTGAACCAATTGTTCCGCTATTCGCAATTGCAAACATCTTTCGGCGTAAATATGCTTGCGCTCAATGGTGGCCGTCCGGAAATGATGACGCTGCGCAAAGTGCTGCAATGCTTTATTGCGTTCCGCGAAGAAGTTGTTGCCAGACGGACGAAGTTCGAATTGAACAAAGCCCGTGACCGCGCACATAATCTGGTCGGTCTCGCGCTGGCGGTGGCCAATATCGACGAGGTGATCCGTATCATCCGCCATGCACCAAACCCGGCCGAAGCGCGCGAACGCCTGCTTGAGAAAGCATGGCCAGCCTCTGACATGCGCGCGATGATCGAGCTGATCGCTGACCGGCGGACCAAGTTCGATGACGACGGCGCGATCCGGCTGTCTGATGAACAGGCGCGCCAGATCCTGGAACTGCGCCTCCACAGGCTGACAGCGCTTGGCCGTGACGAGATTGGCGACGAAGCCAAGGGTCTCGCCAAGAAAATTCAGGATTATCTCGATATTCTGGGCTCGCGCCCGCGTGTCATGGAAATCATCAGGGGTGAGTTGACCGAGGTGCGCGAAAAGTTCGCCGTACCGCGCCGCTCCGAGTTCGCTTTTGGCGGCATGGACATGGATGACGAAGACCTCATCGAACGCGAAGATATGGTCGTTACCTTTACCCATGGCGGTTATGTCAAACGCACCCCGCTGACGACATACCGGACCCAGCATCGCGGCGGGAAAGGTCGCTCGGGCATGAAGATGAAGGATGATGACTTCATCACGCGGCTCTATTCGGCTAACACCCACACCGAAATGCTGTTCTTCTCGTCTGACGGCATGGTCTACAAGGAAAAGGTCTGGCGCCTGCCAATGGGCTCGCCCCAATCGCGCGGCAAGGCGCTGGTCAATATGTTCCCGCTGGGCAAAGACGAGCGCATCACCTCGGTCATGCCGCTACCTGACAGCGATGAAGAGCGCAATGAGATGGACATTGTCTTTGCGACCAAACGCGGCGGCATAAGGCGTAACAAGCTGTCTGATTTTGTCCGCGTGAACCGGAACGGCAAAATCGCGATGAAGCCGGACGAAGGTGACGGTATCGTTGCCGTGGAAATCTGCTCGGAAAAAGACGATATTCTGCTGACCACTGCGCTCGCTCAATGCATTCGTTTCAAAGTCACGGATGTACGCGTCTTCTCTGGCCGTACATCGAGCGGGGTACGCGGGATTCGTCTCAAAGATGAGGATCACGTCATCTCTATGGGCATATTGCGTCATGTTGATGTGACCCCCTCTGAATCGCGGGCTTACCTCAAACACGCCTCGGCGATGCGCCGCGCTGCAGATATCGAAGACGTCGCTGACGACGAAGTCGAGACCGATGACGAGGCTGGTGACGACGATACCGCGCTCTCGCCCGAACGCATCGCCGAACTGGGCGCCGCTGAACAACTCATCCTCACCATCACCAATAATGGCATGGGCAAACGCGCTTCGGCGTATGATTATCGCGTGACCGGACGAGGCGGAAAAGGACTAATCGCGCACCGTATAAACAATGAGCAGAGACTGGTTGCCTCGTTCCCTGTAGACGAAGCCGATCAGGTCATGCTGGTGACAGATGCGGGGCAATTGATCCGCACGCGCGTGGAGCAAATCCGGCAAGCGGGTCGCTCGACAGCTGGTGTCTGGGTACTGCGAACGGCGGAAGAAGAAACGGTTGTTTCTGTAGAAAGACTTGCAGAACAGGAAGATGACGACATAGATGGAGAAGATGGGCCAGAGACGTCCGCGCCTGAACCGGCATCCGATGAGTAGCATCCAATTGCTATTTGTTAGGCGGGGCAGGTTCGGAAGGAGCTAGGCTGGACAAAGTCGGGAGACACAGTTTGCAACGCATAGGCATGTATCCGGGAACGTTTGACCCGCTCACCAATGGCCATATGGACATTATCACACGCGCAGTGAAGCTTTACGACAAGCTCATTATCGGCGTGGCGGTCAACGAGGCGAAAAAGCCGCTCTTCTCTCTGGACGAACGTGTCGAGACGGTCACCCGCGAAGCGGCGAAAACCGCGGGCGATGGAACGGCCGAAGTGGTCGTTATGCCGTTTCGGGGCTTGCTGATGCATTTTGCGGAGAACTGCGGCGCGGGCTCGATTGTTCGAGGATTGCGGGCGGTTTCGGACTTTGAATACGAGTTCCAGATGGCGAGCATGAACGAGCAACTGAATCCCGACATTGAAACTGTGTTCCTAATGGCCGATGTTAGGCATCAGGCAGTGGCATCACGGCTCGTAAAAGAAATTGCACTGCTCGGGGGGGACATTTCCGCTTTTGTATCGGCGGATGTGAAACACGAATTGCTGGAGAAGATTAAATGATTCGAACCCTGATACTCGGCACAGCGCTCGCGGGCACCTTGGCTTTCGGTGCATTTTCTATTGCGCAAGACGCATCCGACATAGAAGCGGCCATAGGAACAACCGCTGATCAAGTAACCGATCTTGTAGATGCAGGCGTGGCCACACTCACCTCTGCGACAGTTCAGGCCGACCCAGCCAATTGGCGCGCTGTTGATAACGATCGTTTGATGGTGTTCGAGACAACCAAGGGCCGGATCGTCATTGAGGCATTTCCCGAATTGGCACCGCTCCATGTGGCCCAATTTACGACCATTGTCCGCTCAGGCGATTATGACGGCACAAGTTTTCACCGCGTGATCGAAGACTTTATGGCCCAGGGCGGAGATGTTTTCGCGCTGCACGGCCGCGAAACCGGACTGCCCAATATCCCTGCTGAATTCACCTTCCGCCGCAATCCGGCTGACATGGTGTTTGATATGTTAGGCGACCCGAACCGTGCGACCGAGGGCTATTATAAAGGCCTGCCGATCCGCACAGATTCCAAATGGCTGGCGGAGCTGAACAAGGACGGCTTGGTCGAAAGCAGCGTTCCTCATTGTCAGGGAGTCGTCTCAACCGCCCGTCTTGGCAATGATGTAAACAGTGCGAACGCGCAGTTCTTCCTGTTACGCGCGCACAGTGATTGGCTCGACGAACAATACACGCCTTGGGGCCGAATCCTCGACGGTCAGGATGTTGTCCAGTCTCTGAAAGTCGGCGAGCCTGTGGTCAATCCGGATATTTTAACGCGCGCCTACATGGTCGCCGACCAACCCGAAGCCGAACAGATCAAAGCTTGGGTCCAGCGCACCGACGGGCCAGACTTTGCGGCAACACTTGAGGCAAATGCCGATGTAAAAGTGTGTGACTTGCCCGCAGTTCCGACACTTGTCGAAGGCTAGGATCCGATTTGGACCTAAGCCCTTATGACTTCGAGCTGCCCGAGCGGCTGATTGCGCTGCGTCCTGTTGAGCCGAGGTCAAAGGCGCGCCTGCTCGTTGTAAAGGGCGACGGCCAACTGATCGATGCACATATGCACGATTTGCCAGAGCTATTGCCGCCAGACACAATGCTTGTGTTCAATGATACGCGCGTTCTGCCAGCTGCGTTAAGTGCTGTGCGGGCGGCGCGCAATGCGGCCGGAAAAGACGTCGAGGTCAGTATAAATCTCGTTGAGCTTGAGGGGGCGGGCACATGGAAAGCCCTTGCCCGTCCGGGAAAGCGACTGAGAGTGGGCGACCAGCTTCAAATTGCCGAAGGTTTCTCCGCCAGAATTTCAGCCAAGGATGAGAGCGGACAGATTACGCTCGAATTTAATTGCGCTGGTGAGGCCTTGATGTCTGCGTTACTGGCCCATGGCGAGATGCCTCTGCCGCCCTATATCGCGCGGCGGCGTAAAGCCGATGGCTTGGACAAAACCCATTACCAGACGCGGTTCGCAGGCGATGAAGCCGCCTCCGTCGCTGCGCCAACGGCGGGTCTTCACTTCGACAGGGAATTGCTGGACAAGCTCAAGGCCGCAAACGTCCAGCGCGAAATGGTCCGGCTGCATGTCGGGCTCGGCACCTTCGCTCCGCTGACTGAAGCCCAGTGGCAATCGCGCCGTCTGCATGCCGAATGGCGACATATCACAGCTCACGCAGCGAACCGGATGAATGCCGCGCGCGCAGCAGGCGGCAAGATCATTCCAGTCGGCACCACCGCCATGCGCACGCTTGAAAGCGCCGTCAGCGGAACAGCGAAGTTAGAAGCGGCCTCGGGCCCAACCGATATTTTTATCAGACCCGGCGACCCTGTGCGCGCAACGGACGGCTTGGTAACAAACTTCCATCTGCCAAGATCGAGCTTGTTCATGCTGGTATCGGCACTGATGGGAACGCAAATCATGCAGGCAGCCTACGCTCACGCCATCGCGAACGATTACCGCTTCTATTCCTATGGTGATGCCTGCTTGCTGCTACCTTAGGTCGGAGCGCGACCCCACCTGACCACGATGGCGCAGCTTTGCGTCCGCCAGAACACATGCCAGCATAGCCTCGGCAACCGGAACGGCGCGAATACCGACGCAAGGATCATGGCGCCCTTTGGTGCTGACATCGACATTCTCTCCATCCCGCGTGACCGATTGGACCGCGCTGAGAATGGACGAGGTTGGTTTAATGGCCAGCCGCGCAACAATGGGTTGCCCCGTTGAGATCCCGCCAGCAATACCGCCATTATTGTTGGACAGAAATTCCGGCCCATCTTCGCCCATGCGCATCTGGTCTGCATTGGTCTCGCCACTGAGCATCGCCGCTTCGAACCCTGCGCCGATCTCAACCGCCTTTGCCGCATTGATTGACATTAGCGCTCCGGCAATCTCTGCATCAAGCTTGCCATATACTGGTGCGCCCCAGCCAGCGGGAACGCCATTGGCTTCAACTTCGATAATCGCGCCAGCCGATGAACCCGCCTTGCGTGTCTCGTCGAGGAATTGCTCCCAAACAGGTACAATCGCCTGATCGGCTGCAAAGAACGGATTGTCATCGCGCCGCGCCCAGTCACGGGTCGTATTGGCCTTGTGCGGACCGATCTGCGTCACACAGGCGCGTATCGTGATGCCCGAGCCAAGCACTTGTCGCGCCACGCCGCCCGCAGCGACACGCGACGCAGTTTCACGAGCCGAACTACGCCCGCCGCCGCGATAGTCCCGCACACCATATTTCGCGTCATAGGTAAAATCTGCATGTCCGGGGCGATACCGGTCGCGGATTTCGGAATAATCCTTGGAGCGCTGGTCAACATTCTCGATCAACAAGGAAATCGGTGTGCCCGTGGTGACAGGGCCAGCCGTCCGGTCGTCTTCGAATACGCCCGAAAGGATTTTCACGGCATCCGGTTCATTGCGCTGGGTGACAAAGCGTGATGTGCCTGGCCGTCTCTGATCCAGAAAAACTTGCAGCATCTCTGCGGTGAGCGGCAGTCCCGGAGGGCACCCGTCCACAACGCAGCCAATGGCCGGTCCATGGCTCTCACCCCAACTGGTAACGCGAAAAAGGTGGCCGAATGTATTGTGAGACATGAAGGAGGGCTCGCTATGGATAGGGGGTTGATGCGGCTATTCATAAACTGGTTTTGTGCGCTGCGATAGTGACATCCAGCCCGCTTGGTCACTCTGTTAAACTGGAGGCGAAGCCTCGCGAATACTGTTCAAGGTCTTCCAGCAGAGCCGGACTGAGCGGCGGCGATTGCGCTGTGTCGATATTTGCGTCGAGGTGAGCCAGTCGTGTTGTGTTGGTGAGGATTGTATCGATATCGGTCTGGGCGAGGGCGAATCCAAGCATGACGTGTTCGACGGATCGGTGTCCATGATCCTCGACAATCTCGCGCAACTGTTTACGCGCCTCAGTCATGGACGGGGTATTGCGCTTCACTGAACGCAGTAGATACCAGATGTCGGCAAAGGATTTGGGGCGGTTGAGATTCTTGTCGCCAAGTCCGGGCACGAGCACCCCAATTCCGACGGTCCGCATTCCCTTTGCCCTCGCGGCTCGGAATTCCGACTGATGGGACAGATCAGCGATATTATACGGACCCATAATGATGTCGATTTGGCCAACCGTGATGGCATGCTGGAGGCTGGGTTTAAAGCCGCAAACGCCTGCGAGATTGATCTTACCCTCGTGTTTTAGTGCCGCCAGTATGTCCAGAGATCGGTCGATTTCTACGGCGGCCGGGCCGTGGAGGTACAAAATGTCCAGTCGGTCGCAGCCAAGTCGCTTGAGGCTGGTTTCAACATCGAGGCGAATATTACGCTCAGAAAAGTCCTTTATGGGGGGCTTGCCCGAGAGATAGCGCGTGCCCGTTTTTGTAGACACTTCTAAAGTCAGGCTCTTGTGCCCTGCAAGCGCTTCCCCAAGCCGGGTTTCGGCAACACCGCCAGTATAAAAGCTGGCTGTGTCAAAATGCGTAATACCCCGCTCAATCGCGCGCGAAACGAGCGCAAATGCCTTCTTTTCTGAAAACCAGCTTTTCGACCAGGCACTTGAGGCACCAAAGCCAAGGCGAAGAGGATTTTGAGAGGATTGATGAGAGTTTATAGGATTCGCCATGAAAACCTTAGTCGTCGACTGGAGCCAGCGCCCATATCCCTATAAAGGGACATAATGACAAGAAGTAAACTGATCCCTGATACGCCCGCGGCTTCCGAGTACAATAGCGAGGACATTAGCCCTCTGGTGCCCGATACTGCGGAGCCGCTACCGCTGTTTGAGCAATGGCTGGCTGAAGCGCGCAAATATGAGATCAATGATTCGAACGCCATGGCGCTGGCGACGGTTGATGCAGACGGTTTACCTGATGTCCGCATGGTCCTCCTCAAGGACGTTTCTGAAGCCGGGTTCACCTTTTACACCCATGAGACGAGCGCCAAGGGCAAACAGCTTCTGGCTCAACCAAAGGCAGCATTGCTCTTTCATTGGAAATCTCTCCGGCGTCAGGTGCGCGTGCGTGGCTCTGTCGTAGCCGGAACGGATGCTGAGGCCGATGCCTATTTTGCCAGTCGCGCAAGAGAGAGCCGGATTGGTGCGTGGGCAAGTGATCAGTCCCGGCCGCTCGAAAGCCCTGAAATTCTTAAAACCAAGCTCGCTGAAATGGAAAAGCGCTTCGGACCTGATGGTGATGTGCCGCGCCCGCCACACTGGCGTGGATTTCAGCTTGTCCCCGAAACGATAGAGTTCTGGCAAGATCAGCCCTTTCGATTGCATGACCGCGTGCGGTTTGGCCGCGACGGCGACGGCTGGACACGGGGACGGCTAAACCCCTAGATTAATTTTGGTTTTAGGAGACGGATGGATGAAACTTGGGTTGCAAATTGTGTTGGGGCTACTGTCGCTTATCCCGCTTCTATTGGGGATACAGAACATTGGTGGTGGCGCAGAAATGCTCAGCGACGGCCCCGTAACAGCAGCACTCGATAGCCAGTTCCGCTATCTCTCAACCTTCTATTTGTCACTGACAGGTCTAATCTGGTGGATGATCCCCAATATCGAGCAGCACAAAGTGCCGCTCCGTATTCTGATTGGCGCAATCTTTCTGGGAGGTCTCGCCCGGGCTTATTCACTTCTCCAATTGGGGCATCCCGGGCCGGAACTGTATGCAGGCATGTTCATCGAATTCGCACTGATCCTCGTCATCCCATGGCAGGCCATTGTCGCGAAACGGACCGAGAAAGCCTGAACGCGCAGCCCAACAGCAAATCCAATCCGATAGGCATGCTCCAGTTGTGACAAAGCTGACCGCCAGCACCAAAAAATACTAGCCAGCAAACAAGACGGGTCCGAGCAGGCCAAATATCCGGATAGATGCGCGCTGACGCGTCACGCCCTTAACCAAACCCGTCACGAGAGTTCCCAGATAAGCGCCGGTCATCTGTCAAATCGTCGGCAGTATCGCTCGGATTCCCGCAGCGATCGCCGCCGTCCACATGTGTGATTTTTGCCGCATGCGGCGAGAAAATGATGGAAGAGCGTACACAAACTCGTATCGGCAGGCGCCCTTTAACAAGTGCAGTATGCCCGCAAATTCACGAATTTGAGCAAAAAATCCTGAGAAATGTAAAATTGGAGTGACATTATTATTCCGAACTGGCGTGCATGGTTGTCGCGCAAGTCCGCCTACAATTAGCTCACATCCCGGCCCATTTCGAACCGCTGCTATTGGGTGCTTGACTCCTCTCGTTTCGATCAAGCCTATGCTCCTCTGAGTAAAATCAGTTGAGAGGGACTCATGAGAAATAATTTGAACTTGAAATTTGGTGTAGCCATAACAGCGCTCGTCTTGGGCATGTCTTCGACAGCGAACGCGCAAGCGACCGCACAGGCTGAAGACGATGAGGCGGTACAAGAAACCGTCGTCATTCTGGGCTCGCGACGGGCCGCACGCTCGGCGGATGACACCATCGCACCAATTGACGTTATCAGCGCTGACGAACTGAACCAGCAAGGCGATGTTGACCTGTTGAACATTCTACGGACTTCTGTCCCGTCATTGAACGTCAACGAGCAACCAATCTCGGACGCTGCAACCCTTGTGAGGCCGGCCAATCTGCGCGGATTGCCACCTGATTCGACACTCGTGCTGGTGAATGGCAAACGTCGTCACCGGTCGGCAGTTATTGCCTTCCTCGGCGGCGGTATCTCTGATGGTGCGCAGGGCGCAGACCTCTCGGTCATTCCATCAATTGCCCTTAAGCAAGTTGAAGTCCTACGTGACGGCGCGGCTTCACAATACGGCTCAGATGCAGTTGCTGGCGTCTTGAACTTCGCCTTGCGCGACAATGATGAAGGGCTGATCGTCGAAGGACAGTGGGGGTCGACCTATGCCGGCGACGGCGACCAGTTCCGCGTTGGCGCAAATTTCGGTCTGGCGCTTCCATTTGCTCAGGGCGGCTTCCTGAACATCAGCGCCGAATACGGCGAAGCCGATGCAACCGACCGCTCAGTTCAGCGTGATGACGCGCTGGCATTGATTGCGGCAGGCAACACCGCAGTTCAGGACATCAGCGTTAACACTGTGACCGATGAAGTGGTCCAGATCTGGGGTCAGCCCGAGGTCAGGGGCGACTTTGTGCTGTTTGCAAACTCGGCTGTTCAGCTATCTGAACAGCTGGAAGTTTATGCATTCGGTAACTACGCCGAACGCGAAGTCGAAGGCGGCTTCTTCTTCCGGAACCCGATCGATCGTGGCGGTGTGTTCTCCAATGATGGCGGCGAAACGCTTCTTGTCGGTGATCTGACCGAGGACGGCACTGGAGATTGCCCGACAATTACGGTAACGGATTTGGTTCCTGACCCAGCGGCTTTCAATGACGTCCTTGCTGATCCTGATTGTTTCGTCTTCAACGAAATCTTCCCGGGCGGATTTACCCCGCGCTTTGGCGGTGACTTGACCGATTACTCATTCGTAACCGGTGCGAGAGGCGAAATTCCCGTCGCTAATTCCAGCCTGATCTGGGATGTGAGTTTTACGCGCGGTTTCAACGAAGCTGACTTTTTCATCAACAATACGATCAATGCCAGCCTCGGGCCGCAAACGCCAACCAATTTTGATCCGGGCACGTATCAGCAGAAAGATACAAACCTTAATCTTGATCTGAGCTATGGTGTACCGAACACGGTATTCGCTTCGGACATCAACTTTGCGACGGGTTTCGAGTGGCGTCGTGAAGAGTTCGAAATCATCGCTGGTGATCCAGAATCGTTCGCGCTCGGTCCACTATCTGCACAGGGCTTCTCGTCCAGTTCAAACGGATTTGGCGGGTTTAACGGCAGCAATGCTGGTGTGAACTCTCAGGAAAACTATGCGGTCTATTTCGACACCGAAGTAGATGTCACCGAGCAACTGACCGTTCAAGGTGCCGTGCGTTATGAAGATTTCTATGACTCCTTTGGCGACACGTTTAACTGGAAAGTTGGCGGCCGGTACGAGATCACTGATGCGATCTCTGTCCGCGGCACCTACTCAACGGGCTTCCGTGCTCCGACAGCGGGTCAGGCCAATGTCTCGAACGTGACAACTGCCTTTACTGGCGGCGTGTTGCAGGATCAGGGCACTTTGCCTCTGAACAGTGCGGCGGGCCAATTGGTTGCTGATTTCCTTGAGGACAGCACGGGCGTCCGTCCCGAGCTTGGTCCTGAAGATTCGGAGAACATCTCCGTCGGTGCCGGGCTCAATTTCGCCGGCGTGAACCTGACAGTCGATTACTTCCGCATCAATGTCGATGACCGGATTTCGATCTCCGATCAGCAGGATTTCGTTGGCGCTTTGACAGCGATTGGCGCATCCAATGGTGTTGTCATTCCTGCCGGTTCCCTGCCGATTGCAGCCTTGCAACAGCTTGATGGCGCAGGTGTGCTGAACTTCGGTGACTTCGCCGGTTCGGAAGACCTCGTTTCGTTCGGCTTCTTCACCAACTCATTCGACACCCGTACTCAGGGTATCGATGTGGTCGGAAGCACGAATTACGAGTTCTATGCGGGCGGAACGACTACGTTCACCGGCGCGTTCAACTGGACCGATACATCGGTGACAGACAATGGTCTCGATACGGCAGCGCCGCTCGGGTTCGGACGTCAGCGTCAGCTTGAAGAGAACATTCCTCAGTTCCGGGGCAATGTTGCGGTCAATCACCAGCATGACAAATTTTACGGTCTTGCGCGGGTGAATGTCTTTGGCGAGTTCTTCGAGTGTCACCTTGACTCCACGAACAATGATCCGGCGTCCGGCTGTGATCTGCCAATTGATGGCAGCATCCAGGTGTCTGTCGATCTTGAAGCAGGTTATCAGGTGACGGATAACTTCCAAGTTTCAGTGGGCGCACGGAACGCCTTCGATTCTGATCCGACGACAAACCCGTTCTCAGGCATTGTTGGGGCACAGTTCCCAACCACAGCGCCAAACGGCTTCAATGGTGGTTCATACTACATTCGTGCACGGGCAACTTTCTAAACGAATGGTTTCCCTTGAGATCAATATGGAAAAGGCCTCGCTTCGGCGGGGCCTTTTTTTTATCTGCCGGAGGGCTAGATGTCTTTGGACATTAAGATGATGGGAACGCTAACGCCGTCTTCATCCGGTTTGGACAGATCTTCCACAACCTCGTACCCGCAGCGCAGATAGAACGGTAGTCCGGGTGCGGTGGCGCCAAGCTCCACGCGCGAAAAGCCCGCCGC
Source organism: uncultured Hyphomonas sp. (assembly GCA_964567455.1). GTDB lineage: Bacteria > Pseudomonadota > Alphaproteobacteria > Caulobacterales > Hyphomonadaceae > CALLCD01. The sequence continues at coordinate 113,454 of CAZMMU010000001.1, read as the reverse complement.
TTTCGCCTCCGCTTCGCTTTTGTCGAGCAACGCCTGACCTATGCCTCGGCGCAGATAGTCAGGATGCGTATACATCGCCCTGATCTTGGCAGCCTCTGTCTTTGGGTCGGCAAATGCGCTGTCGCGATTTTCTGAATGATCGCCGCCATAAAGCGTCCTACGCGCAGACCAACCGCCACAGCCTACCAGAACAGTGTCGACATAAATGAGATAATACGTGCCGTCACCAATGAGTTCGCGGTCGATTCCCATGGAGGCATCTGAGCGTCGCACCTGCTCCTCGTCGAGAAACTTCGGCAATATCTCCCGCATCGATACGGCCATCAGCGCCATGATGTCGGGGCTGTCGGCGAGGGTTGCTTGTCGTATCCTAAGGTCCATCTGTGCCCCAATCTCCCTCAAGATTTTTAGCCTGCGCAGGCATTCAAGGCCCGGTCATCCTCGCTCAGAGCATCTGCCACCCGATAGGGCGCATCGGTTGCCAGCAAAACAAGCCCGTCGCGAACCATGGCGCGATATTCGCTGCCATCGCCATCAGACCAGTATTGGTCGTCGAGCCGCTCGCCGCGTCGGCCCAGCGTCCCGAACGCCGCCTCGACGTCCTCGCGCGCAAGCCGATCCCATGCCGGTTTGTCGGGCGCCCGTGTGCCGGTCCAGGCCACCACTTTGTCGGGATCCACGCCGAGATCTTCAAGCTTGCCCAGATCCCGCGATCCGCGCGCACTTGCCGTGAGCATCATGTCTGGCGCCAGGCTTTGCACCGTACCTGCATCCTGGTCGGAATAGGTAATCAGGAGCACATTGTTTTCTGCCCCTGCCGCACGGACCGCAGCAATTACGCTGCGCCAGCCCGTTGTTTCTTTCTTGTCGAGTTCGAGGATTGCGCCATTCGTAACGGCCCAATCCAGCGCATCAGCGAGTTTGGGTGGTTGAAACCGTGTTCGGCGGCCGTCATTATCCACAAGCGAGAGATCGGCAATGTCGGCCCAGTCGGTATCCGCAACCGACCCATTCCCATTTGTGGTCCGACCCAGCGAACGGTCATGTAGCAAGAACAGAACCCCATCGCGGCTGGTCGCAATGTCCACTTCAAACACGCGTATTCCCTTCGAGAAGCCATAATCCATCGTTTCCAGAGCGTTTTCAGGAAACCCCTTGGCCGGTCCCGCGCGGTGGGACGCAATCAGGACGCCGCCCGCCTCACGCACGCAATCAAAGAATGCAGGCAGATCGGATGTTGTAATCGCCGGAAGCGCCACATCTGTCGCGGCAGGCGCAACAGGGGCCTCAGAACAGGCGCAAAACGCTGAAAGTGCTGACATTAACAAGAGGTGACGCATGGGTAAGTTCCTTCGGTCCATTGCCCAGACGTGTAGCTCAGATTACAGTATTCGCAAACGCCCGAACTGACGAGGGCATAACGAATGATGGGAGACCGATAATGTTTGGGATGATGCAGGACTGGCCGCTAACCGTAGACAAGATCATGGATCATGCTCGACTGCAGCATGGTACGCGCGAGATCATCACACGGCGTGTTGGTGGTGAGATCGTCCGCACAACGTATGCCGAAGTCTTCCTTCGCTCCAAACAGGTCTCCAACGCTCTCAAAGCGGGCGGCATCGGCCTTGGGGATCGCGTGGCAACGCTGGGCTGGAATTCGGCCCGTCATATGGAAACCTGGTATGGCGCAATGGGAATCGGGGCTGTGTTGCACACCATCAATCCGCGTCTTCACCCCGAACAGATCGCGTGGATCGCCAACCATGCCGAAGACAAAGTGCTGGTATTTGATACGACCTTCCTGCCGATCATCGAGGCCGTCAAAGACCATCTGCAGACGATCAAGACCTTTGTGATCTATTGCGACGAGGCGGGGCTGCCTGAGAACAGTGTAGGCGCGATCGCCTATGATAGCTGGATTGCCGGCCAGTCAACGGATTGCCGATGGGGCGATTTCCCCGAAGATACAGCATGTGGCCTTTGCTACACGTCCGGGACAACCGGAAACCCCAAAGGCGTGCTTTATTCCCACCGGACAAATGTGCTGCACACGCTGATCACAATGGGCAAGGAAGCCATGGGCATGGGAGCGGCTGATGTTGTCCTGCCGGTTGTGCCGATGTTCCACGCCAATGCATGGGGGCTGGCCCTGTCATGTCCGGCAACCGGAGCAAATATGGTTATGCCCGGTGCCCAGATGGATGGCGCGTCGATCTATGAATTGCTCGACAGCGAAAAAGTCACTATCACCGCAGCCGTTCCCACGGTCTGGCTCGGCCTGCTGGGGTATCTGCGCGAGAACGACCTGAAGCTTCCTCATCTGAAACGCGTCCTGATCGGAGGCTCGGCGATTCCGGAAAACATCCTGCGCGCTTTCGAGGAAGAGTATGAGGTGGACGTGATCCATGCTTGGGGCATGACCGAAACCTCTCCGCTCGGAACCCTTGGTGTTCTGCCGCCGCATCTTGTCGATGCGCCTGTCGAAGACCGCATGACCCAAAAACTCAAACAGGGCCGTCCGCCCTTTGGTGTCGAGCTGAAAGTTGTCAATGACGAGGGCGTCGAACAGCCACGTGACGGCAAAACGTCAGGACGTCTTCTGGTTCGGGGAGCCGCGATTGCAGGGGGATACTTCAAAGGCGATGGCGGCAATGTGCTCGACGAAAACGGTTTCTTCGACACGGGCGATGTCGCCAATCTGGACGCGTATGGCACCATGACTATTACCGATCGCGCCAAAGACGTGATCAAGTCCGGCGGAGAATGGATCTCCTCCATCGACATCGAGAACATCGCGGTTGGCCACGAAAAGGTCGCCAACGCCGCCGCCATTGGCATCTACCACCCGAAATGGGACGAGCGGCCATTATTGATCATTCAGCCCAAGCCCGGCGAGACGCCAACCAAGGAAGAAGTGCTCGGCACACTCGAAGGGAAAATCGCAAAATGGTGGACCCCAGATGATGTCCAGTTCGTTGACGAAATCCCCCTCGGTGCCACAGGCAAGATTAACAAGCTCGCTTTACGCGAACAGTTCAAGGACTACACGCTCCCAACCGCCTGAAAGGGCGATCGCGAGAAAACCGAGCCTGCAAAGCTGGACCCGACGATGGCGCAAGCCGTGACGACGCCACCTCAACCGGATGGGGTAGATGTCGCAGGCGCTGAGCCAAAACACCTGAACGGATTCGATCATCCAGAGATTAATGGTCTGGGATATAGGGAAAAACCAATGAGTGAAACAATAAACGAAGACCAGTCCGGCGGACGCAGAGGCAAGTTATCCCTGTTCGCTTTAGCCTTTTCCGTGTTCGGCGTTGTGTGGTTCGCCGCCGCCGCGCTTGGGTCCAAATATGGCATTTGGGACTGGAATTTCGGCCTGCGCAAAATGACAATAGGGTGGGGCCCCTTTGTCGCATTCGGAGCGCTCGGCCTGTCTGCGCTTTCCTTTATACTTGCTCTGGTCAAGGCTCCGCGCAAACGCCCGCTCATGCTGGCGATCGGGGCCTTGCTTGTGTCCGGTCTCCTTGCGGGGCGACTGGCCGGTCTCGCCGCATCTGGTCAGGCCGTACCGCCCATTCATGACATCCAGACAGATTGGGATGATGCTGTTGTGTTCAGTGACGCGCTGATGGCGGCACGCGGACCCGATAGCAATCCCGTTCGTTATGGGGCAGACGCGTTTTTGGATACTGCCCAGAGCAAACGGTTTGGCGGCCAGCTCATCGCTGACATTCAGGAAGCAGCCGAGTGTACCTCCCATGACGAAGATGTATGTGAGGACAGTGAAACGCCAAAACCCTATAAACCGATTGAACCTTTGCTGATCGATGCGCCCCGTCAGCAGGTCTTCGAGGCAGCTCAACGGATTGTCGAACAACGCGGCTGGGAGATTGTAAGCAGCGACAAGGATGCTGGCGTGCTTGAAGCGACGTACACATCTGGCTGGTGGGGTTTCAAGGATGATGTCGCCATTCGTATCCGCGAGGCTGAAGGCAACACGACACGCATAGACATGCGCTCGGTCAGCCGCGTCGGTATGTCAGACCTCGGCGCCAATGCAAGACGAATTTCTGCATTTCTTTATGAACTCGATGGGCAACGCTATGATTGAGGGGCTGAACGAACTGGCAAAGAAATATGAGTTGTCCGAAGCGGACATTGAGCGTGTGCTCGGCGCTCCGACGGAAATGCCTCCAACTGCGCTGGCCAATGGTGCAAGGCTGTCAGGTCGGTCAATATCAGCACATAAGGGTCATGTTTTCGGGGCCTGTCGGTCTGTGCGCAGTTCAATCACGCTTGGCGCGGGTGCTCGCTTTATGCGCGCCACCTACAAGCTCGCTCTGATGGACATGATCGCCGAAGCCAAATCACTGGGCGCAAACGCCATCATCAACATCAACGTGTCGACATCTCAGGGCGACAGTTACTATGTCAGCATCACGGGTGACGCCGTATTGGCAGAGTAGTCTATTCGGCTGCAACGCTAATCAGCTGATAGGAGCTCTCGATCAGGCAAGGCGCTTCAGAGGCGCGCACGCGGCCTTCTTTAACCAGCTGACGCATATGTCCGAGCACGGAAAGAGCTGCAGCCGGGTGTAGCCGCTTGTCTACATCCGCATACATATCTGAAACCATGTCCCGGATGCTGATTTCGCCTTTTGACAAATGTTCCAGTATGGCCGCTTCGCGTCCGCGCCGGTGTGCTTTGTAGCTTTCGATAAAACCGTGCACATCGTCTTTGATCGGAGCACCATGGGTCGGCCATAGGATGTCAAAATCCATGGCCTGCACCTTGTCGAGGCTCTCCATATAGTCGCCCATATCGCCATCCGGTGGCGCCACAATGGTGGTCGACCAGCCCATAATATGATCGCCCGAGAAGAGGGCATTCTCTTCTTCGAGCGCAAAACACATATGGGTCGCCGTATGACCCGGTGTATGGATTGCCTTTAGCGTCCAGCCGGGACCAGAAAACGTATCGCCGCAGCACAGTTCTATATCCGGCGAAAAATCAGGATCATCCTCAGAGCCAAGCTCGCCCTTCGCCGTCGGCTGGGCGCACCCGAAGGCGTGGGTTTTGCAACCCGCCCATTCCGCAAGCGGCGCGGCCAGAGGCGAGTGGTCGGAATGTCCATGTGTCACAAGAACATGCGTAATCGTCTCGCCCTTGAGCGCGGCCTTAAGCGCGTCGAAGTGAGCCTCATCCATCGGACCCGGATCGATAACAGCAACCTCGCCCTTGCCGACAATGTAGACGCCCGTTCCAATAAAAGTGAAGGGCCCCGGATTGTTCGCAATGACACGACGGATCAGAGGGCTGACCTGATCGACGCGGCCATATTCAAAGTCGATGTCACGTATAAACGGGATGGGAGAAGCCATGTGAAAATGGTCCGTGTTCAGTTATCAATTCGTGTGGGCATAGTGTCCGAATGTGGCAAAAGATATACCGGCGCAGTGCTTATCAGGCTTTTTTGCGGGAAAAAGCGTTTGCGAACCCTTTGGCCATGCGACGGGTTGCCCGTAGCTTACCGCCAATAGGGAGTGCGATAGGTGGTCCCATATCGGTCTTGTTGGCATCAACAATATGTATTTTGCCAGATGTGCGGTCGCGAAGAACATCAACGCCGCCCCAGTCCAGATTTATGCCTGCGGCAAACCTGCGGATAATGTCGAGTTCCTCAGACGTGAACACTTTGTCGATCCGGTCGAGAATCACTTCTTCATTCTCGTTCATAAACCGCCGCTCCAGCAGGCGTCGCTTGCGGTACACAATGGTTGGTTCCCCGCCAACAATACAGGTGCGCAAATCCTCAACTAGACCGCCATCAATCTCATTGTCAATCAGGCGCTGATAGTTCTTGCCCTCGACCGGAGCGTCCATCGGGCCGACAATAATGCGCCCGTCATGAGCTCCGTTAAGCTCCGACTTCTCGACCATCGCGCCGTCATATGTCGTTGGATCGACACCAAGATCATATCCGGCCGCTTGCGCAAACACATCGGCAATCAAACTCTTGGAGATGTCGTTGCAGTCAAAATTGACAAGAACCGCATCAGGACTGGTCGCTGGAATTGAATTGTTCGTAATCGTCGAATCGTCAAACTGGAACACAATGTCCGCAGTTGAGGTGTCGGAAACAATCTTCGCACCAGCCACATGCATCACTGGCCAGATAAAGTACCAGGGCCGCGGCTTGTCGGGGAAAAATGCGATGGTCGGGCGCTTATAGCCGCTTAGCCAGCGGCCGATCCGCCACGTCTGCGCGAAGAAATAGAACGCAAACCACGAAAACACGTCGTGTAACAGACTCCAGGCAAACGGAATGTGCGCGCCGGTCTTCTTTACGAGCAAGCCCTTATTCTTGTATTTGAAATCCGACAGCCAGATGCGTTCATTCATTGATCAACTCCATATCCCGGTCAGAAAATCGCCCGACCAGTCTTTGATGAAACGACCATATACGTATGCTCCAGACTGACACAAGCGGCTTCAGACCACCAATTCATCGCAGAACTTCACAAGCACGTGTTATAGATGAGCGCGAAGTCCCGACAGATCGTAGCCCGCCAGAGCTGCAGTTTCTATGAGGCTGTCCGCCTTGCCTTGGCCTGCCTGGGAGAGCGCCCAAGCCGTAATTGAGCGTGTGCCGCTGCGGCAATAGGCGAGGACCGGCGGGGCGGCTGCTTCGATCAGTTGCCCTTGCTGGCTGGCGATTTCGGGCGCGGGCATTCCGGCGAAGGGGAGGGCGAGGAACGTCAAGCCAATCGCTTCGGCAGCCGCCTTCATATCGTCAATGCTGGGCTGGTCCAGATCTGATTCGCCATCCGGTCGATTACAGATCACGGTCTGAAAGCCTGCTGCCTTCACGGTCGCAAGGTCATCTATTTGCAGTTGGGCAGATACAGAGAGATGATCTGTCACACGTTTGAACACGGTCATGAGGGTCTCCAATACGAATCGGACACAACCTTAACTTCAATTCCTGACCCACACCAATATGCGTGCCGTCCAAAACCCTTGCAGCCCAATGCTTCAAGTCGATCCTAACCATGTGGACGCGGCGGGTCCCTGAGGCCGTCGAGCAGGTTTTCCAATGGATATCATCGAAAAACGACGGGAAAACACGCTCGCCAGACGGTTGAGGGCATTTGAGGTGTTGCCAGCGTTCAATCTATTCGCTATCTGACCGCTCTCTGTTGGGGCGTCGCCAAGTGGTAAGGCACCGGTTTTTGGTATCGGCATTCCCAGGTTCGAATCCTGGCGCCCCAGCCAACAGTTCAAAACGCGATGTGCTCAAAAGCTGCCTTTAGGGAAGTTCCCCCTGACGCACCTGCATAGCTTGTTTGAAAACGCAAGTTAAAAAAGTGCTAAAAAACCTGCATCTATCGAGTTGATCCTGCTTGTGCGGATTGCTAGCGTCTGTCTATGTCTTCCGAAAGGCATAAAAGTGGTGCGCGAAAACCGTGCCGGATAAAAAGAAGGCGATTGAACGCCTCGGATCAGGAAACGCGAATGTTGGCGTCACCGACATTTGAGTTCACCAAACTCGCGGCAAGTGTGGGCCGCAAACCAAGCGATAATTCGTAAATGGTTCGGGCGTGTTCCGTTCGGACAAAAGTTTTCCCCGCGCTCTGCGCGCGTAACTTAGTGAGAGGCGGACATTATGAAAAATGTTCTAACACCTGCCCGTGGTGCCCTAGCAGCGGCATTGTTGGTAGGGGCGGGCATCACGGCCGAGGCGCAGTTGCGTCCTGCCCTTGATGCTGGCGAGCGAGCCACCCGGCAAGCCGAACAGGCGCAAGCCCGGATCAACCAGCTTGACGATGAGCGGTCCGACCTGGTTCGGGATTTCAGATCATTGGTCGAACGCAAGGATGCGGCCGAGGTGAATGCTTTGCGTCTGCAGCGCGGCGTCGAGAGTCAGGCGCGTGAAGTCGAATCCCTGACCGACCAGTTGGCTCGCGTTGACGAGATCACAACTGTCATGGTGCCAATGATGCTCGACATGATTGAGGATCTCGATCAGTTCGTTGACGCTGACCTGCCTTTCAAACTTGCCGAACGCAAAGCTCGGGTCCAACGCCTTCGGGACGTGATGACCCGGGATGACGTTGTTCCGGCAGAGCAATATCGCCTCATCATCGAAGCGTATCAGACCGAGCTGGATTCTGGGAACACAATCGATACCTGGTCAGAAGAGGTCGAGATCAACGGCCTGCCGACCGATGTCGACATGTTCCGCTACGGGCGTGTCTCTCTCGTCTATCTCTCCCGTGACAATCGTCATGCCGCACGTTGGGACCGCGACACACGCGGTTGGGTCGAACTGAGCGGGGATGATCGCGAGGACATCAAACAGTCTATTCGCGTGGCCAAAGAGCTGGTGCAACCGACAATTCTGACAGGTCCTTTCCAAAAACTGTCTGTGTCCGCTCCGGCACCCGCACCGGTTCCTCGTCTTGAGGGGCCTGCTGGTGAATATCAGTCGACGCTGCAAGTGATCGAGAACCTCGGAATCTTCGCAAGTCAGCAAGAGCGTATCATCCAGAATCAGGAGAATACGATTGCGTCTCTGGAAGAACAGATTGCTGGCGCACCGGGCCGGGCCAATGAGATGCTTAGCGTTATGGAGACCATGATCAATGATCTGGAAACGTTCGTAAATGCAGATTTGCCGTTCCATATCGAAGACCGCCAGCAGCGGATTACTGACCTGCGGACAGCGCTCGCGCGGGCAGATTTGCCGATTAGCGAGCAGTATCGCTTGATCATCGAAGCCTATCAGGACGAAATGGGCTACGGATCAGTGCAAGAGACGTGGGACGCAGAGCTTGATCTGGCATCCGGTCCAACTCAGGTGAAGATGTATCGCTATGGCCGTGCCGCTCTTGTCTATCTGTCTCTGGACAGATCAGAAGCGGCCCGTTGGAACCGGGAAACCCGCGATTGGGAGCCAGTGAGTGCCGCGATGCGCGCGGACATTGTAAAGGCGACAAAAATCGCTGACGGCGTTGCCCAGCAAACCGTCCTCTACGCCCCTGTCACCAAGTTTTCCGCTCAGTAAGCGCAACGAAATTGAAGAAAGTTGTAACCATGTTTAAGAATAAAATGTCATTGAAAGCACTGGGAGCCGCCGCGCTTCTGTCGATTGGCAGCTTTGCCCTACCGACAGCGGCCTCCGCCCAAACCTCACTGCGAGATGTGTTGAACAATCTCCAGCGCGACTCTCAAGCCATGTCGGCTGAGAACCAGCAACGTGTCGCAAGATTCCAATCCGAGCGGGACCAGCAAGCGGCCATCATGGCCGAAGCACGGGCGGAACTGAACGCGGCTGAGGCACGCGGACGGTCTTTGTCTGCACAGTTTGACACCAATGCCGCCCGCATCGGCGAACTGCAGGATGAATTGTCCGTGCAGGCTGGTGACTTTGGTGAATTGCTTGGGCAGTTCCGTCAGGCCGCTGGTGAGACCATGCCGGTCATTTCCGGCTCACTGGCAAACTTCCACTATACAGGCCGCGTTGAGGGACTGTCCGAGATTGCTCAGGCAAGCTCGCTGCCAACACGCGCAGACCTCGACTCGCTCCCTAAGGCGATCCTTCAGGAGATGATTGCCCAATCGGAAGTCACAACCTTTACTGCGCCCGTTTCGAATGGCGGAGCCGCTGGCGAAAACGCCGAGCTAGAACTGATGCGGATTGGTGTTTTCACCGCGGCAACAACAGATGGCACGCGCTTCGTCGAAGTTGGTGACAATGGCAAGCTCGTAGCTTTTGCCAGCCAACCCGGCGGCGATTATCGCGGCAACATGCAGCGCCTGATCAGTGCGGGAGAGGGCGAAGTCGTCCGAGCTCCGGTCGACCCGACCAAGGGCGATCTGTTCGCCATCTTCGGCAACACAGTGTCTCTCGGCGAGCGTCTGGCTCAAGGTGGACCTGTTGGCTTCCTGATCTTCTGGATCATTCTGCCAATCGGTGTGCTACTCGGCCTCTTCAAAATCGTAACCCTGTTCCTGATGGGCAACTCGATGCGTGGAACAGCCAAGCGTAAGCAGGCTGGCACCGGCAATCCGCTGGCCCGTATCTTCGAAGCCTATGAGAACCACAAGAACGACGATATCGAGACCCTCGAATTGAAACTCGACGAGCAAATCCTCCGCGAGTCGCCAAAAATCGAGCGTTTCAATGACATCGTGAAAGTCCTTGCTGCGGTTGCGCCTCTGCTGGGTCTCCTCGGTACGGTTGTTGGTATGATCGTGGTGTTTACCGCGATTACCAATTACGGCACCGGCGATCCGAAGATCATGGCGGGCGGTATTTCGACCGCGCTTGTCACGACCGTGCTTGGTCTTGTCGCTGCGATCCCGCTGCTTCTCCTGAACGCTGTTGGCTCCTCTATGGCCCGTGGCAATCAGCAGATACTTGACGAGCAGGCTGCTGGCCTTGTTGCCGAGCGTGCCGAGCGTGGAAATGGGGTGGCGGCTTAGGCCGCCCCCGCTAGGGAAAGGAGCCCGATATGGGTTTCGGTGATCTGCAAGCCTTTTTGGATCGGGGAGGACCTGTCCTCCTCGTGATCATGGCGGCCACATTCTTCATGTGGGCCCTGATCTTGGAGCGGTTTTTCTACTTCCGCTTCGCCCATCAGGCTGTAGCAGACGAAGCGATTTCAGAGTGGCGTTCGCGCTCGGATCGTAAATCTACGCTGGCGCACTGGGTTCGGGACAAACTCGTCTCCGAAGTCCGGCAAGCCACAGAACTGAATGTGACGCTAACCAAAGCGCTCGTTGCTCTGGCACCGCTGCTGGGCCTACTGGGTACGGTGACAGGCATGATCCAGGTGTTCGACATTATGGCGATCACCGATGGTGCCGACGCAAAAGCGATGTCCGCTGGCGTGTCGCGCGCAACGATCCCGACAATGGCAGGCATGGTTGCCTCTCTGTCCGGTATCCTATTCACCTCCGGCATGGACAAACGCGCTGCGCGGGCCGTCCAGAAGGTTGAAGACCAGATGGAGATTGGCTGATGCGTGGACGTAAGCAAAGAGAAGTCGAAGAAGCAGCCGTTGACCTGACGCCGATGCTCGACGTGGTGTTCATCCTGCTGATTTTCTTCATCGTGACGGCTGTGTTCCTCGACGAACACGCCCAGCAATTGGAGCCGCCGCCGCCGCAAACGGACACACCATCCGAACCGGTGCCGGTGATCCTGATCCGCGTTGACGACGACAATCTGGTGTTTGTGAACAACCGGGTTTCGGACATCAGTTCCGTGCGCGCCAATATCGAGCGTCTGCGGGCCGAAACGCCAAATTCGGCTGTGATCATTCAGGCGCATCCAGAAGCCAAAAATAGGACGATCATTCGCATTCGGGATCAGGCCGCAAGCGCCAGCATCGAACGCGTTAATGTCATCCTGAGCGATGTATAGGAGAGCGAAATATGGCACGTAGGAAACGCGTAACCAGCGCCGGCAGCGGGAATGATGACGAAGTCAATCTGACCCCGATGCTCGATGTGGTCTTCATTCTGCTCATCTTCTTCATCGTGACGGCGCAGTTCATCAAAGAACCCGGGCCAGATATTGACCGGGTCGGTGTGGATAATCACAGTCAGATCAAGCCTCTGGCAATCCTGATTGCGATTGATGAAAACAGCGATATCTGGATCGACAAGGAAATTGTCGAGCCAACCGCGATTGCCTTCAAAATCCGCGAATTGCGGGAAGACAATCCGAATGGTAAACTGGTCGTTCAAACTGACGCGGATTCCGAGGCCCGCGCCTTGGTCGAGTTGATGGACGTGATTGCAGAGACAGATGGGCGCAAGCCAATCAATATCTCGATCGATCGGAATTAGGAGATCACAGATGTTTAAAAATCCACTTCTTCGTATTTTTGTTGGCCTGCCTGCGGCGGCGCTCATCGTGTATGGCCTGTTCATCGGGATGGGGCTTCTGATTGCTCAAGATTTTGTCCCGAGCGATGCAGAAGAAACCCGAACGATTGAACGCATTACGCCCGAAGCGGCCAATGAAGAAGTTCGCTCGCGGTCACGGTCCAAGCCGAGACGGTTGCAGACGGCAGACAAGCCGCCACCACCGCCGAAGTTGTCCGCGCGAAAGTCAGACATTGATCTGCCAACGCCGGATATCCAGGGCGCTGCGCCAACCGAGATCCGTGTGGATCGGGTGCAGTCGCTCGACATTAATCCCGTGGCGATTTCTGACCGCGATGCGCAGCCAATCAGGCCGCCAATCGTGACCTATCCAAACCGCGCCCTTGAGCGCGGCACGGAGGGCGACTGTCAGGTCCGCTTCGATGTGGATGTTCGCGGGCGGCCATATAATGTGTCGGCCGATTGCTCTAACAATATTTTCAAGCGTGAAGCCGAGCGGGCTGTGAGCCGGGTTGAGTTTGCGCCGAAGATTGTGGGGGGCGAAGCCCGCGAGCGGAAGAATGTGGTCTATCCGCTTGTCTTCAGTCTCGACAATTAAAACAAAAAACAATGAACTATTTGGATAAAGGGGGAGCCGCGGCGCCCCCTTTTTTTGTCCGTTACGGCTGAAGTTATAGCGCTAGAAAAAAGTCCATTTGCGTCCAAAGCAATTTATGTTATGTTACACCATAACAAAATATAAATTGAGGAGACAGAAAATGCGACAACGCAAACAGAGCAAGGCGACCGTCACAACAACTGACGTTCATGGCTCCCGTTCCGACCATCACCCGCGCGCGAATGCTCGCACGAAAGCATTTGCTGGTACACTGGTGTTGCTGGGGCGCCGCGTCGGCCGGCGATTTCTGCTAAGCGCCGTGCCTGCAGCAGGGGTCACGAGCAGTCTGTTTCTCGCAATGGCGGCCTTGATTGCGGTCGACTTCAAACCGGCCGAGGCTGAGACCACCCGTCTGATTCCAACGATCACACCCGCCCCGACCGAAGAGACGAAGATCAACAAACGCCCCAAACCCAAGCCAATCGAGACGGCCACTCAACCGCCACCGCCCCCGCGCCTGAGCGTACCAAAGTCGGACATCAAGCTCCCCACGCTCGACTTTCCGCCAGTCACACCAGAGATCAAGACGGGGCCCGTGCAGGTACTGACCAGCGCGCCTGCGGCAATCGCGAATGGTAAAGTTCTACCAATTCGGCCGCCTATCGTCACTTATCCTCGACCGGCAATCGAACGGGGACTTGATGGCGAATGCAGCGTCACCATGGATGTCAGCGCGAAGGGGCGTCCCTACAATGTTGTGGCGACTTGCAGCGACAGCGTTTTCGAGCACGAAGCGGTTCGTGCGGTGAGCCGAGTCGAGTTTCGTCCAAGGATTGTCGACGGGGTGGCGGTAGAGCGCCGGAACGTTGTCTATCCGCTTGCATTTAAATTGCAGTAAGTGCGTAATTTTGAACATCAATGCAGATGAATAAGTCAATAAAAACAAAGCAACTTTCTAGTGTTCCTAAATTGATGGAAAAAAGATGCATATTCGCGTCTACCCCATCTTGATTACCCGCCAATCTTCCGGTTCATTAGGTAAATATCGGCCCAAGGCCAAAGGAGTTGAAAATGAGTTTCAAGACAGTTTTGAGAAGCGCAGGTGCTGCACTCGCCGTATTGACGATCGGAGCAAGCGGCGCGCTCGCGCAGACTTGCGACATCACGGAATTGAGCTCTGCTGTCGGTGAGAAATATTTGCTCGCCCAGAACGAACTGGTTGTAAATGACAATCCCGCTGCCGCGTCGGCAGGCTTGGCTGCGCTCCGGGGTGAGCAATTGAACTGTTATGAGGAAGGCGCCGTTCTGGGGCTATCTGCGCAGATCAAACTCGCTCAGGAGGATTATCTCGGGGCCGCAAGAGATCTGCGGACATCTCTCGACAAAGGTTACATCCCCGTCGATCAGCGCGGCCAAACGCTCAAGGCACTGTCCCAAATCTACTTCGCGGAAAATCAGTATGACGATGGCTTGCGTTTCATGAATGAATGGATCGCAGCTGGCGGACAACCGACACGTGATGAAAAGTGGACGCTTGCCTCGGTTTACGCGTTGCAAGACAAGTATCGCGAGGCGGTTCCATGGGCCGAGCAAGTGCTTGCCGCTGACGGCGCAAACGCAGATCGCGCGGTCTACGATATGCTGATCTATCTATACAGCAACACAGGTCAGCTCGCAAAGAAAGCAGCCCTTTTGGAGCGTTTGATCGAGCGCGATCCGACAGACAAACAATTGTGGCAAGCCATCGCAGGCGACTACTTTCAGGCGGACAATCAGCGCCGCGCCTTCGAAGTTCAGAAGACCATGTATCTCGGCGGTATTCTCACTGAAGAAACCGAGATCATGCAGGTTGTGAACTTCTACAACTCTTTCGATGTCCCTTACGCAGCGGCGCGCATTCTCGAAAAAGAGATGAACGCAGGACGAGTTTCGCGTTCGTTCGAACGCTTGGAACTGCTCGCTCAACTTTATCAGGTCGCGCGCGAGCATGAGCGGGCCATTCCGGTGCTGACCGAAGCGGCCAGAATGAACAATTCGGCGGATTTGTATCTGCGCCTGGGCCGCTCCTATCTCGACCAGAAAGAATGGGAGAAAGCCGAAGAAGCTTTGACCAGCGCGCTGAACGCGGGTGGCTTGCGAGATCGCGGTCTCGCTTGGACACAAATCGGCCAGACACGCTACGAGCGCGACGACCGTGCCGGAGCCCGCGAAGCGTTTGCAAAAGCCAATGACCGGACTGGCCGCAGCTGGCTCGCTTTCATGGACTCTGAAGAACGCACGGCAAAAGCACGTATCGTCGAGGTTGCAGACAATGAACGTCGGGAGCTTGTGACCGAGCAAGACGCATGTAAGACGCTGACAATTATCGGCGGCGAAAATCTTCCAGAGGGGTGCGCAACAATTGACGAACGGCTGGCGGCCGCAACTGCGAAAGTGGTGGAACTTCAGGAAACGCTGTAAGTTCGATACATACCGGGCCAACAAGAAACACCTCGGCATTGGTTTGCTGAGGTGTTTTTTTGGCTGACGTGTTTGCCTAAAGCTTGCTATCCGCAGATGTCCATCCAGTCACTCGCAGAGCAAACGCATATTCAAGCGCCGTCTCAGCCAATCCCTCAAATCGCCCAGTCGCCCCGCCATGGCCTGCCTCCATATTGATGCGCAAATAATAAGGCCCCGCGTCTGGTGCTTCATAGCGCAGCTTGGCGGCCCATTTGGCAGGCTCCCAATAAGTGACCCGCGGATCCGACAGCCCGCCCGTAATCAGCATGGCAGGATACGGGCGCGCCTCCACCTGATCATAGGGCGACCAACTCAATATCCGGTCATAGGCGGCCGCGTCCACTTTCGGGTTGCCCCATTCAGGCCATTCGGGCGGGGTCAGCGGCAAAGTCTCGTCCGACATTGTGTTGAGAACATCGACAAAAGGCACCGCCGCAATAATGCCGGCGAACAGTTCTGGCGCAAGATTGGAGGCCGCGCCCATAAGTAGGCCGCCCGCTGAGCCGCCCATCCCGACAATCTGTCCGGCGCGCGTATAGCGCCGCTCGCACAGAAACTTTCCCACCGTCACATAATCCGTAAACGTATTTATTTTCTTATCGAGCTTCCCATCCAGATACCACTGATACCCCTTCGCCGTAGAGCCGCGCACATGGGCAATGGCATAGACAAAGCCGCGATCAACCAGCGATAATCTCGATGTCGAAAAGCCTGCCGGAATGGTAATGCCATACGAACCATAGCCATAAAGCAGAAGCGGCGCAGTGCCGTCCACTGGCGTATCCTTATGCCTTAACAAGGTGATCGGAATGTCCGCGCCATCATCGGCGGGTGCCATCAGGCGCTCGGCCACATAATCGCTTGGCGTGTGGCCCGACGGTACAACCCGCGTCTTGCGCACGAACGTCTCATTTGTGGCAATGTCATAATCCGAGATCTGATCCGGCGTCGTCGGAGAGGCATAGCTGAACCTGAAAACGCTGGTGTCATACATATACCCGCCCGAAATCCCAAGCGCATAGGCCTCTTCTTCAAACGCCATACGCCGCACAGCGCCGCTCGCCCGGTCGCGAATAAAGATCGCAGGCAAACCATCCGTCCGCGCGAGCCAGACAAGATGCTCCTTGAGCGCCAACATGTCGATCAGAAGACGACCGGACGTATGTGGAATAATGTCGGTCCATGCATCCGGCCCGCTGCCATCCATGCTGGCGCGCATAATTTTAAAATCGACCGCTCCATCCTTATTGGTCTGTATAAAGAAAGCATCGTCATGGTGGACCACACTGTATTCGTGGCCAGGATCGCGCCTCGCAATACAGCGCATGTCTGACCGTTCCGTCTCGTCTGCCCGGATCCAGTGCACTTCGCTCGTTGTGTGATCGTTCGCGGTGATGAAGATCACATCGCCCGACTGGCTGTCCGAAATGCTGACAAAGAAGCCTTCATCCGTTTCGCGATAGATCAGCGTGTCGTCACCCGTTGCGATGTTTCGCCGGTAGACTGCCTCCGAACGCCCATTTTCATTCCTGTGCACCCAATAGAAGCATTCCGAATCTTGGGTCCAGACCACGTCTCCGGTGGATGTCTCGATCAAAACCCCCATATCCGTCCCGCTTGCAATATCGCGCACACGCAAGGTGCCATACTCGCTGCCCTGTTCGTCAATCGAATAGGCCAGGCGCTTATGGTCCGGCGAATGGGCAACGCACCCAATGTCGAAATATGCCTTGTCTTTCCCCTCCGCGGCACCATCAAACAGCACCGTCTCTTCTGTATCCGGATCATAGGCCTTTGCCGCATCGCGCCGCGCAAAAACCGGATACTCTTCGCCTGTGCGATAGCGAGAGTAATACGCATAAGGACCATCAATCGAAGGAACCGAGCTGGCGTCTTCCTGAATCCGGCCACGCATCTCGGCAATCAACGTCTTGCAAAGAGCCTCGTTGGGGGTTTCCAGTTCAGCCTTTGTATAGGCATTCTCCTCCACCAAATAGG
This sequence comes from uncultured Hyphomonas sp., assembly GCA_964567455.1. GTDB lineage: Bacteria > Pseudomonadota > Alphaproteobacteria > Caulobacterales > Hyphomonadaceae > CALLCD01. Next base: position 96,451 of record CAZMMU010000001.1, on the reverse strand, counting down.
CTTTGATATCCTCGCGCAGACTTGCAGGGTCACGCATAACGGCCTGCCAATTCTCATCTTTCAGCCAGTGATATGGATCAGTGCGCGTGCGTCCGACCTGCTCAATCGTCACAGGTTTACGGGCCGCGCGGGGCGGGGGTGGGTGGGTCATATCGGGGGGGCTCGCTAGATGGGCTTTAGGGTTAGCTATCGCCAGACTCTGGTTCAAAATCGAGCACGACGCCATTGATGCACCACCGCTCATGTGTTGGTGCCGGGCCATCCTTGAACACATGGCCCATGTGCAGGCCACACTTGGCACAGTGACATTCTGTGCGCGGATAGACGAGCTTGAAATCGGTCTTCGTTTCTACAGCGCCTTTCGCAATGGGGGCAAAAAAGCTTGGCCATCCAGTCCCGCTGTCAAACTTGTGCTTGGATGACCAGAGCGGCGTGCCGCAGCCGACACATTTAAAGACGCCCGTGCGTTTCTCATCGTCAAAATTGCCCGGCGTATGCGCGCGTTCGGTGCCCTCTTTGACGCCAACGCGAAATTGCTCATCTGTCAGAAGCTCACGCCACTCTCTGTCGCTGCGCTTAATTCGGTCCTGATCTGCCATATCGGTCGCCCTTTCGTTGCGCAAGCATATCGCGGGCTCAGCCGGGGCGCTATCCCCGATCACCGCTTATGTCTGAAATTTGATGCAGAAACGGCGGCCCCCTGACCGGAAAGCCGCCGCCATAATCAGGGCTTGTCACCCTTGATTCGTATCCTAGTCCGCGAGCGTCACCGAGCCTGCCTGAAACGCGGCCAGACAATCGCTGGCGTCATGTGACCGGTTCACCTCTTGCGGGTTCACCGCGCCACCTTCGCCAGTAAAGCGCGGATCATCGCACTCGCCATCATTGGCGAACGCACTTTCATCATCGCCAAAATCGATGCCACTCACAGTGATCCGTTGATGGACAGGGATGACAGGCGCGATCTTGAGCGAGCCAGCCCGAAATGCGGTCAGACAATCCGTACGGTCATGCCCGCGATGCTCTGTTGATCCGCCACCATTGGCCATGCTCTGGCCGATAAATTGTGGATCGTCGCACTCGCCATCATTGCTGAACTGGCTGGTATCATCGCCAAACAGAACCCCGTTCAAAATCATGATTCCGTTCAAATCCCGTTCTGCTACGGCGGTGATCTGTCCGGCTTTCCACGCGGCGATACAGTCTGTGCCGTCATGCTCGATTGCTGAAAGTGGCGGCTTCTTCGCGCTGGCGCGGCCTTCAAATCGCGGATCGTCACATTCGCCGTCATTGGCATAAAGGTTCGTATCGTCACCAAAAAAGAACCCGCCCACAACGTAAGTTTCTTTCAGTTCAACTGTTCCGTCTTTGTAGGCTGCAAGACAATCAAGACGGTCGCCCATAATGTTACCATTGTCGAGTCTGACAGACGCCATGCCGGTGCCAAAGAACCGTGGGTCATCGCATTCCTGATCGTTGACATAAGAGCCCTTGTCGTGCCCGAAATCAATTCCGTCAAAAACGCTTTCAACTTCTTCCGGCAACGTGTCCGCAAGCGTCAGCGTGCCGAGCTGGATGCCATAGGAGCAGTCATTCCGGTCATGCATAATGTCCTTATGCAGCGGACTGACGGACATGTTTTCCCCAATGAACCTCGGATCATCGCAGACGCCATCATTGGCCCAGTTGCTCGAATTATCGCCCAATTCTATGCCGTTAAAGACGGTCAAGTCCGGATCAAATTGCACGTCCGAATAGCGAACCTCTCCGCTTTCCAGAAGGGTCCGGCAATCCGTAGCGTCTTTGCCAATTGTGTCGCGGTCCGTCGAAGAGGCCATGCCTTCGCCTTCAAACCTCGGATCGTCACATTCGCCATCATTCGACCAGGATGAATCATCATTGCCAAAATCAATGGCCTCTTCCTGCGCGCTGGCCAACCCGCCCCCGAGGACGAACAGTGCCGCGCAGGCTGCCGATAAGATCAGATATGTCTTCACAATTTTCCCTTCCCTACTCAAACTGCATTTCCCTGAATGTGCCGTCGAAAAGGGCCAGCATTGCGGCGCTTACAAGACGATTTTCCTCTTTAGCCGTAGAGTACGGTGATTCCCTCAACCACGAGCGCCGGACGATCCTGCCCTTCGATCTCGATTGTACTTTCAACATTCATCTGCTTGCCGCCTGCCTTGGGAGCAACCGAGACGCATTTTTGGCTCAGCCGAACTTTCGAACCCACCGGCACCATGTTCGTAAAGCGCATTTTGTTCGAGCCATAATTAATGCCGCGCGAAATGCCGGATACGTTCAGCACCTCCGCCGACAACATAGGCAAGAGCGACAGCGTCAGAAAGCCATGCGCAATCGGCCCGCCAAGCATTTGCGTCGCGCGCTCGACATCAACATGGATCCATTGATGGTCACCGGTCGCTTCGGCAAACATGTTCACCCGGTCCTGGTCAATGGTGTGCCAGTCAGACGTCCCTATATGTTCGCCGACCAGGGATTCCAGATCGTCAAAAGCAACTTTGCGTGGATTAGCCATAATGTAATCTCCTGATTTAATGGGTCTACTTGCAGTGTCGCCGCTGTTCGGCTGAACTGCAAGACGTAACCCTAAGGAAATCGGCCCGTTCGGTTAAAGATACCGTTTCAATGCCCCGATCAGGCGACCGGTATCGTCGGCGGTGTTGTAAAGGTGAGGGGTAATCCGCAGCGTATTTCCGCGCCTCGACACATGGATGTTCTCCGCTTTCAGCCGCTCGGTCAAATCCGCCGGGGCAGTCTCCGGCAGCGCGGCACCAAGATAGTGTGGTCCGCGCAATTCCTCTTCAGGGCAGGCGAGCCCAATGTCCGCAAGTTGGCTGGCAAGCTGCGTATTGGCCGCCCCGAGCGTTTTCTCAATCCTCGCGACGTTCCAGTCGAGCAACAGATCCACCGCCGCCTCAAGCGCAGGCAACAGGGCAAAGTTCGACCGTTCCCCCATATCAAATCGCTGGGCACCCTCTTCAAACGCGTCGGTATAATTTGTCAGCTGCGTGAAATCCGTTGAGCCCGCGCGCGCAATCCAGTTATGCTCCAGTGGGCACCCATCCCGTCTATGTTCGCCAACATACATAAACCCGGCTGAATACGGGCCAAGCATCCACTTATATCCTGCCGCCACCATAAAGTCTGGTTGGATACGTCCCGCGTCAAACGCCATCGCGCCGCAACTCTGCGTCAGATCCAGCACAAGTGCTGCGCCAACAGAGCGGCACTTGTCGCTGATCGCTTCCAAATCAAGCTTTGCTCCATCCGTCCAGCGAACCTGCGAGCAGGCGACAAGTCCTGTCTCAGGCCCGATCGCGTCAAGCATCGCATTAGACTGCGACATGTTCCCGCCAGGATCGGCTACGGTGCGCAACTCCGCTCCGGTCTGCTTCGCCAGATCGCGCCAGACATAGACATTGGAAGGGAACTGGTCGGCCATGATCAGGATGCTCTGATCGGCATCCAGCACAATGTTCTTAGCCGCCGTTGCGAGCGCGTAGCTCACCGAGGGCACAAATGCGATGCCCGCCGTATCGCCATTGATCAGTCGCGCAAGTTTCGGGCGCAAGCTTCCGGTATCCTTGAAAAAGTCCGCTGAACTGATCTGCCAGGGCCGCGCCTTCCGCGCCAGCCCAACCTCACCAGCCGTCAGCGCTGCCTTGGGCAGTGGCCCCAATGTCGCACAATTGAGGTAAGCCACCTCATCTGGAATATCAAACAAGTGGCGTTGGTTCGCAATCAGATCAGTCATTCCGGCAAGATAAGCTGGTCCGCGCCGCCTGTCATGGCCAAAAGTGCGCTGCTGGGCCGGTTAGATAATCCGGCTATCCTTTTTACCCCAATACCGGTCCCGGATCAGCCGCTTATAGAGCTTGCCCGTTGGATGACGCGGCAGCTCGGCATCGAAATCAATGCTCTTGGGGCATTTGAGCTTCGATAGATTCTCCACGCAAAACGCCATCAATTCCTCGGCCAGTCCTTCAGATGGCTCGACCCCCGCCATGGGCTGCACAACCGCTTTAACGGCCTCACCAAAGTCCGCATCGGGCACTCCGATCACCGCGCAGTCTGCAACTTTCGGGTGCGTGATCAATATGTTCTCCGTCTCCTGCGGATAGATGTTCACTCCGCCAGAGATAATCATGAACGCTTTGCGGTCTGTCAGATAAAGATACCCATCTGCGTCCAGCTTGCCGACATCGCCCAGTGAAGACCAGTCCTCATGGTCCGGGTGGCGTGCTTTCGCCGTCTTCTCGGTGTCATTGTGATAGATCGGCGGCGGCGTCCCGCCAAAATAGATTTGCCCTTCCTCGCCCACCGGAAGCTCTGCGCCATCTTCACCGCAAATGTGAACCTCGCCCCAGATCGCGCGGCCTACCGTGCCCTTGTGCGTCAGCCACTCTTCAGCCTTCGCCCAAGTCATGCCATTGCCTTCCGAGCCCGCATAATACTCCTCGATCACCGGTCCCCACCACTCGATCATTTGCTCCTTGATCGGAACAGGGCAGGGCGCGGCCGCATGTATGCAAAACTTCAAGCTCGACACATCATAACGCTTGCGAACATCTTCGGGCAGCTTCAGCATACGTACAAACATGGTTGGCACAGTCTGCGTATGCGTGATCGAAAATTTTTCGACATTGGCCAGAAAGCCTTCCGCGTCGAAATTTTCCATAATCACGAGGCTCGCCCCGATCTTCGTCATCGCCATGCACCAGCGTAAGGGGGCCGCATGATAGAGCGGGGCGGGCGACAAATAGACCGTCGTCTCATCTGCCCCGGAAAGTCCGCGCGCAATTTGTATCAGGACATTATCCGCATCAATCGGAATGTTCCGTTCCAGCGGCGGCCGCAAACCTTTCGGTCGGCCTGTCGTTCCAGACGAATAGAGCATATCAGTCCCGGCCATCTCATCAGGTATGGGCGTCTGGGGAAACCGCTCGCGCCAGGTTTCCAGCGGCCTAAACCCGTCAACTTCGGCATCCATCGACCAGCGATCCGTCACGCCCGCCAAATCCGCCGCTTCCCGCGCGACCTCGGCCTTGCTGGCGCCTGCCACCAGAAGGCGGCTGCCACTATCACGCAGAATATATTCAACCTCCGGCGCGGTCAGCCGTGATGAAATACAAACAAAATAGAGACCCGCCCGCTGCGCAGCCCAACAGACTTCAAAATAGCGCGGTGAGTTTTCGGCAAAAATTGCAATCGTGTCGCCCGGTTTACATCCCGCCTCGCGCAGCGCATGCGCGGTCTGGTTCGAGCGTTTGTCGAGCTGGCTGAACGTAACCACTTCGCCCGAACCGGCCATCGTGTAGGCAGGTTTATCAGGGTCTGATGCCGCGTGGTGAAAAGGATGCATGTCAGGCCCTCCGCTAATCGTCCGGCCTAAAGCTTAGCAAGCCCGCCGGCTTTGTCGATGCCGGACGCAACGGAAGGCTGCTTCTCGCTAGTCAGCCGCGAAGCAATAATAGAGCCCGTCGCCACCGGAGCTTTGGAGTGCGCTCTGCGAACACCCGCGCGTCCCATGCGCGGTGCTCCAATGGGTTGGATCCGAGCCGCCGCCGGTCCGGTCATGATGGCCGACCGTCGCAGAGCCGCGCCCGTTCAAGGTCCAGTTTCCGCAAGTGTCCTCTGTAGCCACACCATTGCCGTCAGAGCCTGTCAGAATATCGTGCCGGTTGGGCCGATCGCCCCGTCCATTGATGATCTCACCACGCTCACTGATCGACGTCGCCTTGGTGAGATTATTCGCCGACGCGTCCAGCAAATTGGCCACATCGGTTGCCACGGTCTCTCCGCGCGCATTCGTCCAGGGTCCCGTTCCAATCCTGTCTTTTGCGTTCACACCTCCGGCGCCATTGGTCGACAGATAGGCGCGCCATGTGTGCGGGCTGGCGCCAGCGGCCTCGGCAAGGCTCGTACAGTGCGCGTCGGCTCCGTCCAGACCGCCAAGATTGGCACCATCGCCTGGTCCAACACTTGTCAAGAAGAACGTCATGTCCGATGTGTTCACAGTTGACAGCGCGCTTGTGTCCACGCTCGGTGGTGGCGGCTGCTGGCATGCCACAAAGCTCAACGTGACTGCGGAAAGTGCGAGTAGGCGTCGTACCATTGGATCATCTTCCATCCGTGCAATAAAAGGGCCGCTATCGGACCCGCTCAACAAAAACCGTCCCAGCCGAATAGCCCGCGCCAAAGGAACAGATCAACCCGATATCGCCATTGGCAAAGTCATCCGAATGCTTGTGAAACGCGATGATCGACCCTGCCGAGCTGGTATTCGCATACGTATCCAGAACCGTCGGGCTTTCCTCCGCGCTGGCCTCGTGGCCGAGCACTTTGGACGAGATCAAGCGGTTCATGTTCGCATTGGCTTGATGCAGCCAGAGCCGCTTCAGATCTGTTGAAGCGAGTTCGAGCCGTTCCATTTCGTCCCCAATCATCCGCGCGACCATGGGCACAACTTCCTTAAAGACTTTGCGCCCCTCTTGCATGAACAGCTTGTCCTGCGCGCCAATACCTTCAGGGGCAGTATTGTTCAAAAACCCGAAATTGTTGCGAATATTGTTCGAAAACTGTGTCTTCAGGCTTGTACCCAAAATATCCCAATGTGTTTTGGGAGCCATGTCCTCGGCCTCGACCAGAACCGCCGTCGCCACATCGCCAAAAATGAAATGGCTGTCTCGATCAGTGAAATTCAAATGCGCCGAGCACACTTCCGGATTGACCATCAAAACGGACCGCGCGCTGCCCGTGCGCACCATATCAGCGGCCGTCTGGATGCCAAATGTCGCCGAGGAACAGGCCACATTCATGTCAAACGCGAATCCCTCAATACCGAGCAAATCCTGTATTTCCACCGCAATCGCCGGATAAGCCCGCTGTAAATTCGAACACGCGCACAAGACGGCATCGACATCTTCAGCCTTGCGTCCGGCCCGCTCAAGCGCCTGTTTTGCCGCGTTTACCGCCATTTCAGCAAGCAAGCTAGGTTCTTCATTTGGCCGTTCGGGAATGCGCGGTCGCATCGTATCTGGATCAATAATGCCCGTCTTATCGATCACGAACCGGGATTTGATACCGGAGGCCTTCTCGATAAATTCGACCGAAGAGTGTGTCTTGGCCTCTGTCGTACCAGCATTGATCTCGGTGGCGTGCTCCGCATTCCAATTGTCTGCCCACTGGTTGTAGCTTTCAACAAGTTCCTGATTGGAAACGGATGCTTCGGGGGTCCACAGGCCGGTGGCCGAGATGACAGGTTTAATCATTTTGGTTCCAGCAGCAGGCGCTGTTCCTTATCTAGTCTGAATCAGGAGAAGAGACTAAGCCGCCTTGGCCGTTACGTCTAGCGTGCAAGTTTTTGCACAGCCTTATGGCGCGGGCAGGACACCTCGTGATCATTGACCATTCCAACCGCTTGCATGAAGGCATAAACAATCACAGGACCACAAAATTTGTGTCCGCGTTTCTTGAGATCCTTGGCCAGCCTTTCGGAAATATCGGTCTTGGTTGGCCTTTCTTTATAATCCTCAGCATGGCTGACAATTGGTTTGCCATCGACATAAGACCAGAGCCAATCGGAGAAATTCTCGCCGCGCTCCATAGCGTCCAGATAGGCCTGTGCGTTGCCGATGCATGCCTGTATTTTCTTGGGGCTACGGATAATGCCGGGGTTCTGCAGCGCTTTGTCGATGCGCACCTGATCCCAACGCGCGATCCGCTCGGGCTCAAACCCGTCAAACTCTGCGCGCATCGTCTCGCGCTTCCGCAAAATCGTAATCCAAGACAAACCCGCCTGCATGCCATCAAGCTGCAGCTTCTCCCAAAGGGCACGGGAATCATATTCCGGCACGCCCCAATCAGTATCATGATAGCTGCGATAAAGCGCATCATCTGCCGGCGCCCATGCGCAGGGAAGACGATCAGTCTCAGCCTTTACCATCCGCCAGCGCCTCCATCTCCGCCAGCAGCCAGTCCGGACGATGCGCCCGCGCAATCTGCTCGCCCACAGTCAGATCCCCGCCCGCATCCAGTGCAGCTGCCAAATGATCAATCCGCAAAACCGCCAACGCGTTAACCTCGCTCGCGCTCGTCACAGTGCCAAGCCGCTTACCGTCGGCCATAACATCGGTACCAGCCTCAAGCCCGCTCCCATCAAGCCGCACCGTCCGCTTGCGAATTTTACCCCGACGCGCCATCCGGCTGACAACTTCCTGCCCGACAAAACAGCCCTTCTTGTAATCAATCCCGCCACCTATATCCAAATTCACATCGGTCGGAAACACGCTTGCCGTGCCGAAGTCGATCCTGAATACGGGGCAAACGCTGGCAATCCGCGCGGCATGGTCAATCTTCGCCGCCGCCCCATCCGTCCGCGCAATCTCGACATCCGCGCGCAGCCGAAAAAGCTTTAGCCGCTTCTCCAGATCCGCCGCTATGTCAGGTGATACGTCAAGCCGAGCCCCGGCCTCGGTCCGCTCTAGCAGAAAATCGGCCAGCACCTTGCCCTGCGGCGTCAGCAACGCTCCAAGCACTCGCTCGCCAGTCGTCAGTCCCTCAACCCGGCATGTCAGCAGCCGCTCCAGCAGCGCTACCGTATCCGGTCCTTCAAGCGTGATATGCGACGTATAAATTTCCGGCAGCATAGTCATGTGTCCCCCGTATCACTGCACCACCACAGCCGGAAAATCGGCCAAATCAAAATGGACGCACCGACGATCTGCAAATGAAACCGCGGCGCGCCCAACTGTGTTTACCGACGGACGCCTAAAGCGAGCTGTCGAGCTTGCGGCAGTCTTCCATCAGGCCTTTGACGGCATTGACTGAATTGTCGAACATGGCCTGCTCGTCCGCATTCAGCGAAATCTCGACCACTTTCTCGACCCCGCCTGCGCCGATCATCACCGGCACGCCGACATACATATCATTGCAACCGAACTGGCCGGACAGGAAGGACGCACATGGCAGAAGCCGCTTCTTGTCTTTCAAATAGGCCGTCGCCATCTCCACCGCGCTTTCCGCTGGTGCGTAATAAGCCGAACCGGTTTTCAAGAGGCCAACAATCTCTCCGCCGCCCTTACGCGTCCGTTCGACGATCGCCGCCATTTTCTCATCTGTGGACCAACCCATCTTGATCAAATCTGGGACCGGAATCCCCGCGACCGTAGAATAGCGCAGCAGCGGCACCATCGTGTCGCCATGTCCGCCCATCACGAACGCCGTGGTATCTTCCGCAGACGATCCAAATTCTTCGCACAAGAAGTGCCGGAAGCGCGCACTGTCCAGAACACCCGCCATGCCGACAACCTTATTGGTCGGCAAGCCAGAGAACTTCTGTAGCGCCCAGACCATCGCATCCAGCGGATTGGTAATACAGATCACAAACGCATCCGGCGCATGCGCCTTGATGCCTTCACCAACCGATTTCATAACTTTCAGGTTGATGCCTAGCAGATCATCGCGGCTCATGCCCGGCTTGCGCGCCACACCGGCGGTAATGATGCAAACGTCTGCGCCTGCAATATCGGCATAGTCCTGCGCGCCCTTCAGGTTCACATCCTTGCCAAACACGGGCGTCGCCTCGGAAATATCCAACGCCTTACCTTGAGGCAGACCTTCGGCAATGTCGAACAGAACAACATCCCCAAGTTCCTCGCGGGCACAAATATGTGCCAGCGTGCCACCAATCATTCCAGCGCCGATAAGCGCAATCTTTTTGCGAGCCATGTCGTTTCTCCTGCATAGGCTTGAAGTCCAATGCCCGACAATTAGCCGAGCGCGCCATCAGGTGCAATGGAGGTGACACTAAGATTCGATAAGCGGGTTGCGTGAGCATCACATGATGCCCACGCGATCGGTCTTGGAATCGGCGCTTTACGAAACGTGCGCGATTTTCTCAGTTTCCAGATCATAGGTTTCCCGCGCCTTGTCTATCTCGTCGATGTTCTCTAGCGCCCATTGCCCCAAAGCGCTTACGGGGTCACGAAAGGACTTACCCATCTCGGTAAGATTATATTCCACCTTGGGCGGGATTGTCGGGTGATAGGTGCGGTTTACAAGCCCGTCGCGTTCGAGCTTTTTCAACGTCAGGCTCAGCATACGCTGAGAAATGCCCAGATTGCGCTTGAGCTCGTTAAAACGCAGCGTCCCATATTCTGCGAGTGATATGATCACCAATACGCTCCACCGGTCACCGACGCGCGAGAGCACCTCGTTGATGTGCCCGCAATCGGGACATTGTTTGGAAACAGACATGACGGTTCCTTCTCTGTGACCAAGGCTCAAAAATGTGCCTTCTTGCGGCGGGATCAAGTTCTCAATATATAGTTAGTTACAAATATATACCGCGCCATATGGGTGCCGACAATAGGAGTTGAAACATGACAGCCAAGCCCCTCATCGAACAATTGAACTGGCGCTATGCCACCAAGAAAATGGACGCGACCAAGACGGTGCCGCAGGAGAAAGTTGATGCCATTGTCGAAGCCATCCGCATGGCGCCAACGTCGAGCGGCACACAGCCCTTCGAGATCATCATCGTTACGAATGACCATGTGCGCGGCGAGATTCGCAAAGCTGCCAGCGATCAATCTCCAATCACTGATGGTTCACACCTCTTGGTCTTTGCGGCTTGGGACAATTATACCGCCGAGCGGATCGATGAAGTGAAAGACCTTAACATTCGGGCCCGTGGTGATTTGCCCCTGATCGAGGGGTACTATGGCAATCTCAAAGCAAGCTATGTTCCCCGGGATGCAGAAACCAATTATGCCCATGCGGCCCGACAGGCTTATATCGCTTTGGGTATAGCGTTGGTTGCCGCTGCCGAGCAAGAAGTAGACAGCACTCCGATGGAAGGGTTTGATCCCGACGCTGTGGACAAGATTTTGGGATTGAAAGAGCGTGGCTTGCGCTCAGTTGTCTTACTGCCGCTTGGCTATCGCGACCCCTCTGGCGATTGGTTGCTGCCAATGGGCAAGGTGCGCAAATCTCGCGAGGCCATGGTGACGCAGATTGATTAGCGTATCGCTGCTCAATCCTTGATCCCATATTATTCGGGCGGCGCAGATCATTGGCGCCGCTCGCCAGATACCACATCCGCCATGCTCTTGATTTCCTGATGCGGGCTGGATTTTTAATGCGAACCCATGCAGAATAAAGGTCATGATTCCTCCGCGTACCCGACGCTCGCCGGTCCCAACGGATCGATGCAATCTGACCCGCGCCATTTCTGTGGTGGGGGATAAGTGGAATCTCATGATCCTGCGCTCGGCGCTTTACGGGGTTCGGCGGTTTGATGATTTCCATGTCGAACTTGGCGTCCCGCGCACCGTGCTGAGCAATCGGTTGAAACGATTGACCGATGCGGGACTCTTGGAACCGAGCGAATATCGTGAAGAGGGCCGCCGTGCGCGCAAGGAATATGTGCTGACCGAAAAGGGCAATGATCTGCGTCCGGTCCTGATCGCGCTGACCCAGTGGGCCGATGAATGGCTCGGAGGCGGCGAAGCGCCGATTAGCTTTACCCAGAAGTCCGGCGGTGCCGTAAAAGCCGGATTTGTCGGAGAAGATGGCAAGCGCGTTGAAGTCAAAGACTTACGGATTGTGCTGCGCAAATAGCTCAACACAGTGTGAGACACTCAACCCTTCTGAATGAGCCTCTCAACTGAGCGTGTTTTTCCAAAAAGAAGCGCCGCTTTCGAGAAAGCAGCGCCCAAGTATCTTCTTTGGGGAAGAAACTATTCGGCAGGTTCCTTGACGTTTAGAACCCCGCGATTGATCTGGTCGCGTTCGATGCTTTCAAACAAGGCCTTGAAGTTGCCCTCACCGAACCCGTCATCGCCTTTTCGCTGGATGAATTCGAAGAAAACCGGACCAAGCTGGGTCTCCGAGAAGATCTGCAGCAACAGGCGCGGCTGTCCGCCCTCCGTCGTGCCATCGAGCAAAAGTCCTCGTGATTTCAGCCCGTTAACATCCTCGCCATGATCTCGCAGGCGCGTATCGAGCATGTCGTAATACGTGTCCGGCGGCGCCGTCATGAACGGAATGCCCATGCCTTTAAGTCGGTCCCAGCATTCGTAGAGATTGTCGCAATTAAACGCGATATGCTGGATTCCTTCGCCGCCAAATTCGCGCAGATATTCCTCGATCTGGCCTTTGCCACCTTCGCCTTCCTCATTGAGTGGAATACGAATTTTCCCATCCGGTGCCGTCAGCGCCTTGGAGGTCAGACCGGTATATTCTCCCTTGATATCGAAGAACCGAATTTCGCGAAAATTGAACAGGGTTTCGTAATAATTTGCCCAATACTCCATCCGTCCGCCATAAACATTGTGCGTAAGATGATCTATGACGTGAAAACCCGCTCCGAACGGATTGCGATCAACCCCGTCGATATATTCGAAATCAATGTCGTAAATCGATAAATCATCGCCATACCGATCAACCAGATAGATGATTGCGCCGCCAATCCCGCGAATGGCGGGCAGACGTAATTCCATCGGTCCGGTCTCAAGCTCGACGGGTTCGGCCCCCTTGCTCAAAAGATGCTTGTAAGCCTCCGCCGCATTGCGCACCCGAAACCCCATTCCGCAAGCGGATGGTCCATGCTCACGAGCGAAATAATAGGCCGGAGAATTGGGTTCGTAATTGGTAATCAGATTGATGCCGCCCTGCCGCCAAAGCTCAACATCCTTGGAGCGGTGACGGGCAACCTTGGTAAAGCCCATACTCGTGAAGACCGGTTCGAGAATGCCTTTCTCTGGCGCAGAAAACTCAATGAACTCGAACCCGTCGAGCCCTGCAGGATTTTCGAATAGATCAGCCATGGATGGGAATCCTTAATTGGTTTCATTTGTAACTAGTTTGCGTTGAAACCACATTTTTGCTAAGCGGACAAGGGCAAGGTGAGTTCATGGTATGACACAATTGGTTGATGAAACAGCCTTGCGGCTGGGCGAGTTCCTGCCATTCCGGCTGTCTGTACTGTCGAATACAATCTCGAAACAGATCGCGGAAAAATATCAGGAAACATTCGGGCTAACGCTTTGGCAGTGGCGCGTCATGGCCGTGATTGGAGAAACACCGGGTCTGGGCGCATCGGACATTGTTGCGCGGACCGCGATGGACAAGGTGGCTGTCAGCCGGGCAGTGGCGGGGCTGCTGACGCAGAAGCATCTGAAACGGGTTGCCGCCAGCGATGATGGTCGCCGCGCGCATTTGCACCTGACCACGACCGGACAGGACGTCTATGAGCGAATTGTTCCGATTGCTCAGGCGGAGTTGGCGCGGATTGCAGCGGCGCTCTCAGCTGATGAAATTATGCAACTGAACAAAATCCTTGAAAAGCTGTCTGGACAAGTTTCTCCCGACCGTCCGCTTTGGTAGCTGCGTCGCTTTTTGACGTCAGACGATGCCGCTCTGACGAAGCTTCTCAATCTGTTCCGGGCTGAGATCGAGCAGTTCGGTCAGCACTTCCTCTGTGTGCGCGCCGAGTGTCTCGGGCCCCGGCCAACGGACAGTCCCTTGAGTTTTCGACAGTTTCGGAAAGATGTTCTGCATTTTCATATCTGGAAAACGCGGCGTCGGCATATCAATAATGGCCTCACGCGCCGCATAGTGTGGATCGTCGAGCATCTGCTCAGCCTGAAACAATCGCCCATAAGGGACCGCATGCGTGTCAAGAATAGCTTCGAGTTCCGCAACCTTGTGCTTGGCTGTCCAGCCCCCAATAAGCCGGTCGAGTTCCAGCTGATTGGCTCCGCGCGCTGGATGGTCGATATAGTCGGGATGAGATATCAGCTCTGGCCGGCCCATCGCCTCGCAAAGTCTCGCAAATAGTGTGTCCTGATTGGCGGCAATGATCAGTAGGCCATCAGACGCCTCGTAAATGTTCGAAGGGGCGATCCCCGGCAGATATGAGCCGGTCCGCTGGCGCGCATGTCCTTCCACTATGTATTCGGGGATGAGCGATTCCATAACCGTCAGAACAGATTCATAAATCGACGCGTCCACGATCTGCCCTTCACCAGTTTTCTCGCGATGATGCAGCGCGGCGAGGGCGCCCACGGTCGCGTAGGTGGCTGCGAGCGTGTCACCAATCGATATTCCTGCGCGCGAAGGCAATCGGTCTGGTTCACCGATCACATATCGCAGTCCGCCCATCGCTTCGCCGACCGAGGCATATCCCGGCCGCCGTGAATAAGGGCCCGTCTGTCCATAGCCGGACACGCGGATCATAATCAGTTTCGGATTGATGGCCGATAGCTCGTCATATCCCAGCCCCCACTTTTCCATCGTGCCGGGTCTGAAATTTTCAAGCAAAATGTCGGCTTCCTTGACGAGTCCCTTGATCAGATCCCGCCCATCCGCCTCGCGCAAATTGGCCGTGATGCAGCGCTTGTTGCGCGCGTAAATCGACCATGAGAGTGGATAACCTTTGCGCCCCCAATTTCGCATGGGGTCACCTTGTCCCGGCGGCTCGACCTTTATGACATCGGCCCCCATATCGGCGAACAATTGCCCGCAGAACGGACCGGCGATCAATTGCCCAAGCTCGATCACACGAATGTCGGTCAACGGGCCGGAGCGGGGTATCTCCCGACTCATTGAGCCCCTGTTGCACCAGCTTCCAAGGCTGTCCAGACTGGTTCTGTAAGCGTTGCTAGCGCAAGAAAGGGCGCTTCTTCTGCAGATCCACTGCAGGTCAGACAGAACTCAACGTGATTTCCATTCGGACCATTTGTGCAGATATGCTTGGCCCAACCACTTGATCGCACAGGTGCTACGTCAACTTTGACGAGGTCCAACCCCGTGACGTTCTCACAAAAATCGTAGGTCGTGCTCATATCGCCCGAAGCGAGCGCGAGATGATGGTAATTCATACGCATTCTCCCCTATGTGTCTTTATCCACCATGCTCATAACGTCTGTCGAAGTATCTTCTGGCGCTGCAATTTCGACAACCCGTTCCGCAACGTCATCGTATTCGAGCCTCAAGGCACGGCTCATGACCGCATGCATCATATAAGTACAGGTCACATAAGTCAGTTCGAGTATCTCTTCATCGGACAGGGACGTTTTCAGCGCGTCGAACACCGCTTCGGGCACGCGGCCGTGCTGAAGCACCAGCGCGTCGGTGTAGGCGAGCACCGCGCGCTCTATGGGGCTGAAACAGTCGGCAATTTGCCAATTCGGTATCGCGTTGACTTGCTCTTCGGTGAGCCCGACATCGCGGCTGGCCTTAGAGTGTTGGGAGAAGACAAACTGGCTGCCGACGGCAAAGCCGGCCCGGGTTTGCCCTAATTCTCTGAGCTTTGGATCAATCTTGCGCTTGGGCGATCGATAGAACTGGAAGCCTTCTGTCGTATGTTTGAAGGCGTCTGGCACAGTTGCAAAGACTGTCCACCAATTGCCCGGTGTCCCCGTCGCAGTTCCTGGGTCTTTCACCGGGTCGCGTGCGCCAAAAAGGAGGCTATAGATAGATTTGGCGAAGTCATCCGCTTCATCTAGTCCTGCTTGTCGTAATCGTGGCACTGTTCCTCTCCGCTCTTGCTAAATTTGCCTCACTATGACCAGCAAAAGCGCGCTTGGCGAGACTTGGATTCAGGCCTGCTTCAGAAAGTTGAAGCTCGTTGCGTCCCGCGTTGCCTCTTTTTTGTCTCCTCTTGTTGTAGCGGTGATCGGCTCTGCTTTGACGCGTCTGTCGGTGAAACGAGTCTAGGCTGGGCCAAGCCATGACATTTGCCAGCCGCGTCATGTCGCGCTAAGCGCTGTTACATGTCTGCTCAGAAACAAATCCGCCGGAAAACGGTCAAAGATCTCGCCGCGGCCAAAGGAACAACGCCGCTCGTTTGCCTGACGGCCTACACCACCCCCATAGCTGAACTGCTAGACCCGCACTGTGATGTGTTACTAGTGGGGGACAGCCTCGGCATGGTCGTGCATGGGCTACCTTCCACGGTGGGTGTGACGATGGAGATGATGATCCTGCACGGGCAGGCCGTGATGCGCGGTTCCAAACAGGCCTTTGTCGTTGTGGATATGCCGTTTGGGTCATATGAAACGAATCCCGATCAAGCTTTTCTGAACGCCGCGGAGATTATGCAGAGAACCGGTTGCCAGGCGGTAAAAATCGAGAGCGGAACCTTTGCGCGGGCCCAGATTGCGCATCTGGTGGAGCGTGGCGTACCCGTTATGGGTCATGTCGGTTTACGCCCTCAGGCGGTCAATGTTGACGGTGGATTTCGTGCCAAGGGGCGGACCAGAGCAGGGTGGACGCGCGCGCTGGAGGAAGCTTCGGCGGCTGCTGAAGCTGGGGCATTTGCGATTGTGGTTGAAGGCGTCTCCGAGGAGTTGGCGGCTGAGATTACCGCCGCCGTACCCTGTCCGACCATAGGGATTGGCGCATCGCCAAGCTGTGACGGGCAAATTTTGGTCACCGACGATATGCTCGGCATGTTTGAATGGACGCCGAAGTTTGTTCGCAAGTTTGCCAATCTGCGCGGAGAAATCGAAACCGCTGCGAAGGGCTATGCCGAGGCCGTGCGCGGGCGATCATTTCCCGGCACCGAGGAGCTTTACCGGATCAAACGCCCTGAAAAGGATACCAGTTAGTGCGTTGCCGCCAAGGTCGCAGGCAGGTATTGTCTGGTCGGACAGATTCTGTACATGGAGCGTTTAAGCCGTGAGTGATGTTTTTGAGGAAGTCGAAGAGAGCCTTCGACAGGACAAGGCGACCCTTTGGTGGAAACGCTACGGGATATTCGTCTGGATACTTGGTATCGGTATCGTTGCTGCGGTGGCCTATAATGAGTGGTCAACGGGCCAGAAGACAAAGCAGACAATTGAGCGTGTCGAATCCTTTGAGAAGGCGCGAACGCTTCTGGCAAATGGCGACTATGACGCCGCACAAAGCGCGTTTGCGGACCTTGCTGGCAGCGGTGCGGAGATTGCGCCTCTGGCCGCGCAGTTCCTCGCCCAAACCCAATACGAAGGCAGTGGCGATATCGACAATGCAGCCCAAACGCTGGCGGCGAGCGGAGGCGACGCAGGTCCGGTGGAGCGATTGGCTTTGCTGAAGGCAGCCTACATGAAATCAGAGACGATGACCCTCTCTGAACTTGAGGCATTTTTGGGAGAGTTACCGAGACGACCCACAGCGATCGGCGTTCTGGCGAGTGAACTCATCGCGGCCAAGGCCTTTAGCGAAGGCGATTTTACGCGGGCCAGAGAAGAGTTCTCCTATTTGCAGCTGGCGGCAAATGCGCCTCCCGGGGTCGCCCAGCGCGCCGAAGTGGCTTTGACCGTTATTCCCGTGCCCGACCAAACGGCTCCGGCCGCCGCACCTGAAGAGCAAGCGCCTGACTTGGGTGATTCGCCTGCGGAGAGAGAAGCGCCAGACTCTCAAACACAAGGAACAGACCAATGATCAAGCGCCCACTTTCTGTCGGTCTTGCCGTCTTCATGATGTCAGGTCTGCTATCAGCTTGTTCCGTTCTTGATCTTGGAAGGGAGCGAAGGGCAGAGGAAAAAGCCGAAGATCGTGCTGGCCGGATCAATCTGGCGATCGGTGACAAGCCGCTCGAAGCAGACCCCGAAATGGTGGACGTCGCCGTAATCCTCCCCGATAGCCGCGTCATGGAAGCGTGGCCTCAGTCTGGCGCGACAGCGAGTAAAGTCGTCGGGCACGTAACGGCGGGCGCTGAGTTTGAAATCGCCTGGCGAACCAATGCTGGCAGTGGCTCTGGCCGAAACGCTGCGCTGACATCGCCACCTGTGGCCAATCGCGACACCGTGTTTGTGATCGATTCATCGCAAACGGTGCGGGCTTTCTCGGTCGAAGATGGCAGCAGGCTCTGGTCTGTGACGCTGGAGTCGGGTTCGCGACGCGATAAAAGAAGTTTTGGCGGTGGAATCGCGGTGGCGGGTGACGTCGTTATTGCGACCAGCAGCTACGGATTTGCCGTCGCTCTGGATATTGAAACGGGCGAAGAAAAATGGCGTCGTGCGTTTTCCGGACCAACGACAGGCGCTCCGACGATTAAGGATGGCCGCGCTTTCATTTTGAGCCAGAACAATGAGGTTTTCGCGCTGTCTGTTGCCGACGGAACATTGGAATGGAGCGATCAGGCGATCTCCGAATCAGCACGCGTGCTCAGCTCACCGAGCCCCGCAGCGGTCGAAGAACTTGTCGTTGTGCCGTTTTCCTCGGGCGAAGTGATTGCGTATCTGGCCCCGAACGGTCGGCGGCTGTGGACAGACGCGCTGGTGCGGACGGGACGGTTTACGCCAATCTCGGCGATCAATGACATCTCATCGCGGCCTGTATTGAGCTCGGGTTTGGTGTTTGCGTCCAATCAATCAGGCCTGACAACGGCAATTGACGGTCGCAGCGGCCAGCGGGTTTGGTCCCAGCCGATCGGCTCGGTCTTCGCGCCAGCAATTGCAGGTGAATACATGTTTGTATCTGGCGTTGAGGGACAAGTGGTCTGCATGGCAGCAAGCAATGGGGCTGTGATCTGGGCAACCCAGCTTCAGCGATTTGGAAACGAGCGAAAGAAGTCTGGCCGGATTACATATGCTGGACCAATTGTTGCCTCCAACCAGATAATTGTTGCCTCCTCAAAGGGAGAATTGGTTGCATTGTCGCCCCAAACCGGCGAAGAGACGGCGCGCCTTAAGCTGGGTGCACCTGTTTTCCTTGAGCCGATAGCGGTTGGCGACAAACTCATCATTCTGACCGATGAGGGGCGTCTGATCGCAGTGCGATAGTCCGTCTGGATGTAGAAATGCCTTTGAAATTGGCCATTGTTGGTCGTCCGAATGTCGGAAAGTCTACGCTATTCAACCGGTTAGCGGGCAAACGCTTGGCGCTGGTTGATGACCAGCCAGGCGTGACCAGAGATCGCAAGGAAGCGCCCGGAACGCTGGCAGGTCTGCCTTTGGTGCTCGTCGATACCGCCGGATACGAAGACGTTAATGACGGCTCTCTCGAAGCACGCATGCGGGCCCAAACCGAAGCTGCGATTGCGGAGGCGGATGTTGCCCTGTTTCTAATCGATGCTCGCGCGGGCGTCATCGGCATGGATGAGCGATTTGCTGAGATACTGCGCCGGGCTGATATTCCGATTGTGCTGGCCGCGAACAAGTGTGAAGGCAAGGCCGGTTTGCCGGGGCTTTACGATGCATTCCGGCTTGGCTTTGGCGAGCCTGTCGCTTTGTCGGCAGAACATGGCGAAGGGTTTGGCGACCTGTTCGAGGCTTTCAGGATCGCTTTGGGTGAAGACGCGCTGGCTGAGGCTTACAAGGCTGATGAAGCGGAAGCGGACGCCAAAGAGACAGATGACATTCTCGCAAAGCTCGAAGCGATCAATGTCGACGATCCCAATCTTACCGATGAAGCTCTGCAGGCAGCGCTTGAGGAGGCGGGGATTGTCGAAGAGATCGAGCCTGAGGCCATTGCGGAAACCGAGGCTAAACCGATCCGGCTGGCCATTATTGGACGTCCAAATGCAGGCAAGTCGACACTCATCAATACGCTTCTGGAGTCCGATCGCCTGCTAACCGGACCGGAAGCGGGGATCACACGGGATTCTGTCTCGATTGATTGGAACTGGGACGGCCGACGTATTCGCCTTGTGGATACAGCTGGTCTGCGCAAGCGCGCCAAAGTTCAGGAGCGGCTGGAACGGATGTCGACGGGCGAGACGGTCCGCTCTCTTAAATACGCCGACATCGTTGCGCTCGTTATGGATGCCCGTGACGCTTTGGAGAAACAGGATTTGCAGATTGCTGATCTGTGTTTACGCGAAGGGCGTGGTCTTGTTTTGGTCGTGTCCAAATGGGACGAGGTAAAAGCGCCCGAGAAGACTCTCGCTGAAATTCGCGACCGCGTATCGCGCCTGCTGCCAAACGCCGGCCAGGCCCCTGTTGTGGCGTTGTCTGGGCTGACCGGTAAGCGGGTAGACCGGCTTATGCCTGCTGTTGCAAAAGTGTTCGACAATTGGAATGCGCGCGTAAAGACCGGCGATTTGAACCGCTGGCTGCGTTACGCAATCGAGAAACATCCGCCACCATCGGTTCACGGCAAACGAATCAAGCCGCGCTATATGGCGCAGATGAAAGCACGCCCACCGACATTTGTTTTGATTGCGTCACGCGGCGAACACATGCCGGAACAATATAAGCGCTATCTGGTCAACGGCATTCGCGAGGCCTTCGACATGCGAGGCGTACCGATACGTTTGGTGGTGCGCCAAGGGGCAAATCCTTATGCGCATAAAGCAACGCCAACAAAGCCGACAAGCTATGCGAAGAGCAAGCGGCGCGGGCGGGGCAGCTTCAAGCCTTAAGCTTGAGTTTATCTAGGTCGGCTGCACTTGCCTGATTATCAAACAGGAGTACAACCGCTGTTCCTCGACCAGGCTCGCTCATGACCTTGATCTTGGCACCAGCTTGATCAGCAAGCTTGCGGACCAATGCCAAGCCGAGACCAGCGCCGTCCTGAGCCCGTTTCCTGCTATCATCAGCCTGGTAGAATACCGAGAACGCATCCGTCACTTCATCCTTGGTCATGCCTTTGCCGAAGTCGCGAATAATAATCGAGAGCTCATTCGCTGGGCTGAGGCGTGATGTTATTGCGATGTCTGATGCTTCAGGACTGAATTTGATCGCATTGGAGATAAGCGCTGACAGCATGCGACGGATCGAGGATGGGTTACCGACAAGCGTTTCGGCGCCGTCCTGGATCCGAATTTTGTATGATTTCTGTTCCTGACAGCCTGGCTTCTTCTTGGCGTCTTCAATGGCCAAACGTATCACCGATTGCAGATCAATATGGCTGGCTTCGAAAACCTCTTCTTCGTCGCCCACTTTAGAGTATTCGATGACATCTTCGACCATTGCCAGAAGTTGTTGTCCTGATTCCTGAATAAAGTCGGCATATTCTTTGACCAGCGAGACCGGTTGGGGGCGCCCTTCCGCGAGGACGCTGGAGAACCCCAGAATACTGTTAAGGGGCGTGCGCAGCTCGTGGCTCATTCTCGACAGGAAACGGGCACGCGCGCCATTGGCAACTTCCGCGGTTTGTTTGGCAGCAATTAGGGCGTTCTCGCGTTTCTTTTGTTCGGATATGTCGCTATGAACTGACAGGGTTCCGACGCCGGGTACATCAAACCAATTGTGCCGGTACCATTTATGATCTGAAGGAGAATGCGTGTCTTCTCCTTCTTTGGTTTCTGGTGCTGTGCATGACACGTCCCAGCGCTCATGATTATTGTTGGTCAGCAGGATGTCTCCGTCAACACCATACAGTGCGACGGCATCGGGCATCGCCTCAAGCGTTGTTCGCAGGATCGACTGGGTTTGCTTCATCTTCGTTTCGGACCCAACGATACGCTTAAGTTGGTCGTAGCTCGTCATGCAACCCGCGAAGATTGCGCCGATCAGCACGAAGATAAGCAGAGCCAGCGTAATACTGAACGATGTTCCTTCCAGCGCAAGGACACAGGCGAGCGGAAGCAGGCTGATGACTGTAAATCGCATCACCAGTCGGGGCAGGGGCGATAACATCATGCCTAGCCCGGTGCACATCGAGACCTGGATAAGCGTTGTGAAGTATAACGCCTCTTTGTTCGGGGTCCCAATCAGAATGGAGACCGATGCCCAGATAATCGCCGAGTAGAGCACGCTGCGTTCGGCGGCTTTCAACAGGTTCCAGTTGAACGGTTTATCCTTGCGCGGTGCTTTGATTTTTCGTTTTCTGGCGCGCCTAGCGGTAATCAACTGAGAGACCGGAATTGGAAGCGTCAGCGCGTACCAAAGTAATGGGAGCAAAGGCGGTTGGTGGCGAATAAGGGACACCACTATCGACGTTGCGAGAATAGTTGATAGGATAGCGATAGCATTTAGATTACGTGAAACCAGCGCGTGTTGTGCCCTAGCGATACCTATGGAGGATTTATCGCTTTCTAGCTGTATTGGTTTGAAAAACGCAAACAGAGATTCGAGGGATTTAACTAGGTTAGGCATAGTAACAGGAATCTGTAATGTTGATTTCGATACAATCGGTTAATGCCGATGCTTTTGGTATGGTTTTTGCTAACCAACTTGAATCTACTGATCAGTATAATCTGGAGATGTTGTGCCCGCAGAAGTAGAATTTCGAGTTGCTATTCTCGGCGGAGGTGCAGCAGGACTCAGTGCGGCCAAGTTTTTGACCGAAGAGGGCGTCTCTTGTAAAGTGTTTGAGGCCGCAGCACGCATTGGTGGTAAATCGGAAAGTTTGCAGGTGGGCAAGCACCTCGTCGAGATGGGGACATGCTACACAACGCTTGAGCACCGCATCGTAAAAAAGTGGCTTCGGGATTACAAACAGCCTGTAACGCGTCTGGGTGAAGCACGGTTCGACGGCGCGAAAGTCGTTGATTTTGTAAAAAAGGGCGGCGGCTCTTCGCTCCCATCTCAGGCGGTGAAGTTCATCCACCACATTGGCAGCCTACGTGAGCGATTGACCAGAGGGATGGTTGATCAGGACACGCTTGATGAAGCATCCATGACGACGCTTGACTGGATCCGCCTTCTCGATCTGCCAAAAATCGAATTGGCGCTATATCGTCTGCAAACAGCGCAGGGGTATGGCAGGCTGGACGATACGGCAATTGGCCAGACCGCACTCTGGTGTACACCGCGATTTATAGCTTCTGGAGTGTTTAACCGCCTGAACATGCCCGATGAAGGCTGGTCAAGACTTTGGGAGCGGGTCGCCGAGGAATTCGAAGTTGAACTCAATAGCCGCGTGTCCCGCATTGTCAGGTCCGAAACTGGCGTCGACATTATCCAGCCCGGTCGGTCCGAGCGCTTCGATATGATCATCTGCGCGATACCTGTCGATCAATTCAACATGCTGACCGAGCCAACCGAAGCTGAGCAATTGGTGGCCCGGAGCGTGACGTGGACCGATTATACGACCAGCCTTGTAGCGGTTGAAGACTGGTTTACGGATCACCGGGTCTCCGGTCTTTCCGCCGCGCTGGCTCCTGGGGTCGATGGCGGCAAGATGATTGGCGGCCGGTATGAGGGATATGAGGCAGATCTTGGCGGACACCTTTACGTGACCGGGCAGGTATCTGATGATCTCACCCCCGCCGAGCTAGCAGAAATTCTTGAGGCTGACATAGAGGGCCAAGGCGCACGCCTGACGAATTTGGTCACACAACGTGTTTGGCGCTATTTCCCGCGCTACGAGCCAGAGGCGGTGCGCCAAGGCTTGCTCGGCCGTCTGCAGACCATGCAGGGTGAACAGCGGACTTGGTATACCGGCGCAACCTTTTCGCATGAGCTGATCTCCAGCATCGTGCAGTTTAACGCTCGCATGACAAAGGTTATCTTGTCGAAGATCGAGAATGCGGGCTGAGGCGCAGCGTCGCGCTATGCAGTCTGAGAAAACTGGTTTAGCTGTACCGACGAACAGATGAGACAAAGATCGTGAACCGGCGTTGGCGATCAGGCCTCGGAGGATGGCAGAATTACCAAGCGTTTGAAAATTGTCGGCCTGGGCGGAACCTTGCGCGCGGGTTCATCGACCGAACGTGCTGTTGCGCAAGTTTTGGCTGTAACCGAGGAGATGGGCGCGCAGGTCCAACTCATTGCTGGTCCCAAGCTGGAAATGCCATTCTACAATCCTGCGATCAAGGACCGGACTGAAGAAGCGACAGAGCTCGTCAGCGCATTGCGCGGCGCCGATGGTATCGTCGTCGGGTCTCCCGGCTATCATGGCAGCGTGTCGGGTTTAATCAAAAATGCACTCGATTATGTCGAAGATATGAGCAGCGATGAGCGGCCCTATTTGGACGGGCGTGCGGTTGGATTGGTTGCGTCTGGTGCCGGGATGGCCGGCGCGATGACCACACTCGGGGCGTTGCGTGACATTGGCCATGCCTTGCGCGGCTTCGTGACCCCTTTTGGTTACGCCTTCAACAGTGCTGACCGGTCAGATGCGGTGTTGGCTTCGGGCGAGCGCCAGATCAAGCTACTGGGCGAACAAACATTCGAACTGGCGCAACGGCTCGCTCGCTAGGGAATGAGTGGGGCAATCGGCAGAACCTCGACCAATTCACCGCTCTGTACCGGGCCACTGTTTGCGGGCCTGTGAAGCAACACATTCGCGTCCAGAAATGGGTGCAGGAGCGAGCTGTCTTGATTGGCAAGCGGCATTACCGTCAATTGGCCCGCATCGTCGAGTTTGGCGTGTGATCGAAGAAACGCAGCCCGGTTTCCAGTTTCTCTTAAATCAGTTGAAACGCGCGCAAGAGTGAATGGAGCAGCTTGGCTGCCATCTATGAGTGGCTTGAGAAACAGATGTGCGCAAACCAGTGCAGAGGCAGGATTGCCCGGTAAGCCAAGCACAGTCTGTTTGCCTTTGACCGAACACCAGCTGGGCTTACCCGGCTTAACCGCGACTTTACGGAATACGGACAAAAAACCCAGTCGTTCAAACGCGTCGAACATATGGTCATGGTCGCCAACAGATGCCCCTCCGACGGGCACGATAATGTCGGCATGCCCAGCGCGCCTGATATAGGACTGGATACTCTCAACCGTATCCCCGGCAATGCCAAGGTCGACTGGATCGCCGCCCCATTGCCGGATCAGGGCGCTTAAGGCAGTCGGGTTGGAGTTGACGATCTCCCCGCGTTTGAGCGCTGAGCCCGCTGGTTTCAGCTCGTCACCATTGGCGAGCAATGCAACGATAGGTCGTTTGTGCACTGTCACCTCATCGCAATTGGCCGCGGCAGCGATCGCAAGCTCGGCAGGGCCAAGCCAGGTACCAGCAGCAAGGATCTGGTCTCCTTGCGAAAAGTCGAGCCCCTTCTCGCGCACAAACCGGGCGGTGCCGGACGCGGGAAGTATGGTTATCTGGGTGCCGTTTGCCTCGGCGTCTTCTTGCGGAATAATGTGGTCTGCGCAGTCGGGAAGTTCCCCGCCCGTAAATATGCGGACGGTCTGTCCAGAACTGAGTGTCCCCGAAAAGGGTGCACCCGCCGGAGCAGCGCCGATCATTGTGAGCGTCGTGTTTGGTGCACCGACATCGGCAAGCCGGACAGCGTATCCATCCATGGCCGATACGGCGGCAGGCGGACGGGTCACCCGAGCGATGACCGGATCGGCAAGGCGCGTGCCGAGGGCAGCATCGAGTTTCACGCGTATCGTGGGTCGATCAGTAATGTGTGCTGCAACCTTTGCCCGCGCTTGCTCAAACGAGATCATGCTTTTGGCCGATTAATGAAATGACCGGATTTTCCACCTGTCTTTTCCACAAGCGTTATGCCTCCGATTGTCATTGTCTTATCGATGGCTTTGAGCATGTCGTAGAGTGTCAGACAGGCGACCGAGACGGCAGTGAGGGCTTCCATTTCAACGCCGGTTTTCCCTGTCGTTTTGGCGCGAGCGGTTACGTGAAGTCTTGGCTGTTTCTCGTCCGCGGTAATCTCGACTTTAACATTAGACAATGGCAGCGGATGACAAAGCGGGATCAGATCGGCGGTTTTCTTGGCGCCCATAATCCCCGCCAGTTCCGCAATCATGATCGGATTTCCTTTCGTCGTGTCAGCTTTTATGGCGCGGTCGAAAGCCTCGGCGGACATATCGACTTTTCCACTTGCTACGGCGAGCCGCACCGTGTCCGGCTTGTCCGAAACGTCTACCATGACTGCACGACCATCGGGCCCGATATGGGTTAGCTCGCTCATATCAGCTCTCCTGAAGCCTTGGCATGATTTCGACCAGATTGCAGGGCTTGTGGCGGCTATCGAGCTGAAAAGAGATCACCTTATCCCAACCATCTTTAACGGCACCATTCGAGCCAGGAAGACAAAAGATAAATGTCCCCGAACTGACACCCGCAACAGCCCGCGATTGAAGCGTAGACAGGCCAACGCTTTCAAAGCTGACCTTGTGGAAAACGACCGAGAAGCCATCAATGGTCTTATCAAAGAGCGGCATCATCGCTTCAGGGGTGACATCGCGTCCGGTGAGCCCTGTGCCGCCGCTTGAGACAATAACATCAACGTCCGAATCCGCGATCCAGTCTTTAACGACGGCCTGAATGTCAGCCACCGTATCGGGTACGATTTTGCGTGTGACCAGAACATGGCCCGCCTTCGAGATGCGCTCGGCGAGCAGAGCGCCAGACGTATCAGTCTCCAAAGTGCGCGTATCACTGACGATGAGAACCGCAATACGCACAGGGACAAATTTCAGATTTTCGTCAATTCCGGACACAGTGATCTCTCCTATTTTTGCCAACGCGCCTGATCGGCATAGTCTTCAGCACGTGGCTCGATCCAGTGCTCTGTATCTCCAGCGAATTCCTTCTTCCAGAATACCGCCTCGGTTTTCAGATAGTCCATCAGACAATCGGCCGCTTCGAACGCGGCCCGCCGATGGGCGGACGCTGTAGCCACGAAGACAATCGGTTCACGAACCGCCATATCGCCAATGCGGTGAACAATGCGAACAGCATCGAGAGGCCAGCGTTCGCAAGCATTGGTAGCGGCCTGTTCGATCCCGCGTTCGGTCATGGGTGAATAGGCTTGCAGATGCAAGCGCGTCACGTCGCCCGAACTTGAGTGCGCGCGAACGAGGCCAGTGAAGCTGACGATGGCGCCAGCCCCACGGGCCGCATCCGTAAAACGGCTCAGAAGCTCTGCCGGATCGACGGGGCTATCTGTTATGGTGAGATCTATCATCAGCCACCTCCGACGGGCGGCAGGAATGCAATCTCGCTTACTTGGCCAATGGGCGCAGGCTCCGCGGCGATTTCGCTGTCCAGCGCAATCCGGACGCTGGCGTCAAAGGCCTGATCAGCCTCCGGGAAACGGGCATTGAGCCACGTGCGCAGATCACCCGTGGTCATCAAATCGCTTGGCAAATCAAGCGTCTCTTCGGGTATTCCGGTGATGTCGACAAGGCGACCGAGATAGATAAGCTGGACCATGTTTAGCCTCCAGTGACCGACATGTGGCGTGCGACGGAAGGCGTCTGTCCGCGTGCCTCGATTGAAAAATCATGCCGTTCTGGCTTGGCCGCCAGTGCGCGATCGAAAGCTGTGTCCAGCGCCGCGTCATCTGCTCCCGCCGAGCGCATAAGCTCCCGCAAATCGACATGGTCATCTTGCCCAAGGCACATATAGAGACGTCCGGTACAGGTGATCCGGACACGGTTGCAGCCCGCACAAAAATTATTCGTGAGCGGCGTGATAAAGCCAAGCCGTCCGCCGGTTTCGCGGATCCGGACAAAGCGAGCTGGCCCCAGATTGGCGCGCGTATCGGGCGCGTCCTCAAGCGTCCATTTTGCTTCAAGCTGATCGCGTATCATCGGCAAGGGAATATATTGGTCGATCCGGTCTTCGCCTGCGTCGCCCATAGGCATGACCTCGATCAAGGTCATTTCCATATCGCGCCCGTGCGCCCACGCCACCATGTCCGCAATCTCGTCTGCGTTCTGGTGCTTCAGAGCAACCGTGTTGATTTTGACGTTCAGCCCCGCGTCTTGGGCGGCATCGATACCAGCAAGCACTTTGTCCAGATCGCCGCGTCTGGTGATCGCCTCAAACCTGTCAGCGTCCAGCGTATCGAGCGAAATGTTGATGCGGCGGACGCCTGCCGCATAGAGCGGCGCGGCATAGGTCGTAAGCAATGTGCCGTTGGAGGTCAGGGTCAACTCGTCCAGACCGTTCCCAAGCAAGCGGCCAAGGTCGTCAAACAAATGCATGATGTTCTTGCGGACGAGAGGTTCGCCGCCGCTGATCCTGATCTTCCTGACGCCCCGCCCGACAAGCTGGCGGCCAATGCGGGCGATCTCTTCCAGCGTTAACAAGTCTGCGCGCGGAAGAAACTGCATCCGCTCGGCCATACAATAGGTGCAGCGCAGATCGCACCTGTCTGTCACCGAAAGGCGCAGATAGGTAATGGCGCGACCAAACTGGTCGATAAGCGGAGCGGGATTAGACATGGAGTGGGCTTTCCTGAGCTGAGGCGAGGGCGGCTTGCGTATCGATGTCGCGTGCCATTGAGGCGCAGATAGGGTGGGCGGCCGTGTTGGGCAGGCATTTGAAAATCGCTCTTGCGCCACTGTCCGAGGATATTTCGGTGAGCTGTGAAAAGGCACTTCGTGGAAACAGCGCGGGCGGCTGAAGTATATCAGCGCATTGGCTCATAACGGCTTGATCTGCGGATACAGATTTTATCATGGATAGTAAGTAGGCCTCTGTAATAAAGGGCATATCAGCCAGAAGGATCATTGCGGCATTGGCCTGGGTGGAGAGTAGATGGCGTGCGGCGATTGCCAGCGAGCTTCCTTGGCCGCGCTCTGGCGCCGGATTTGTAAGGATGTGCCAGCCATGCGCGCGATATAGCGCCGCCCGTTCCGGTGCATTCTGCGGAACAACCACGCAATGATGCGCCGAACGTTGGTCCTGAAACAGGCTAGCCGCAAAGCTACCCAAAGGCAGTCCGTTCAGTGGCGCCAGCAATTTGTCGTCTGGGCCAAAGCGTTTGGACGCGCCGCTTGCCAGAAGAATAATGGCGCAGTTTTCCTCCGTCATGCCATCGCCTCCGCGTGGAATTCGCCGATGATCTCGGCAAGACAGGAAATGGCCAGCATGGACGCGTCGCGCATCGATGGCACCAAACCAACCGGTCCGTGGATGCGTCCAATCTCGGCTTCGCGAATGCCTGCATCGCGAAGTGTCTCGCAGCGTTTTTGGTGTGTATTGGGGCTGCCAACAGCACCGATATAGAACCCCGCACCTGCCAGCGCCTGACGCAGCAGCGGGATCTCCCAGTCTGGATCGTGCGCCATGAGGATAAAGGCTGTGTGGGCGTCGTCCGCAGCCTCAGGCAGCGCGCGCGGTGTGCTGAGTGGTACCGGCTCAGTCCCCGATAGAGAAGCGGCGCGGGCGCGGCAGTGTTCGTCTTGGGACCAGAGGACCGCCTCTGCGCCTGACGCCAAAGCCAGCCTGAACAGGGCAATCGGGTCCTCGCCAATGCCTGCGATACGTAGTTTCAACTTTGGTCGGTACCGGGCCACAAAATCGGGCAGGCGCGCCGCGTGCGCCGTCGGACCTAACAGTTCCAATAATGAAAGACCCGCGCGCAGGCGAGCTTCCAGCGCGGTGATTGTCTGATCAATCGTTTGTAGGTGGGGCCTCGGAACAATAGCCAGATCTATGCCGCCGCCGCATGGCAGCTTTATATCCGTGAACGGGGAGCCACGGCCGTATCGCAGGGTTTGTGGGGTGTTGCCGGTAAGCGCCTTTTGCGCGTTAAAAGCAATATCGGCATCAATGCAGCCACCCGACAGATAACCGCATTTTGCGCCCGTTTCCGCGACAGCCATCAAGGCACCTCTCGCGCGGACTGCGCCGCCATCTGTCCCCGTAATCATGATCAGCGCGCAGGCTTTGTTCAGACGGGCTTGCGCGCTCACGAAACGCAGCACATCGAGCGGATGCTCGTGTCCAGCGTGCTCAGTGTCGCGTCGACCGGAAAGACGTATAGCAGAATCCATATCCCGTTATAAATGATTGTTTATAGCGGGAGCAAGAGCGCGGCTCTATTTGCAGAGCGCTTTCAGGATTGCCAACGTCTCGGCGTTTGCAGTTCCGGCCGCGCTGGTCAGGGTCACATAAAGGGCGATGACTTTTTCGCCGTCGGCAGTTATGGACGCGCCGCCACGGGTGGTGCCTCCCTGATAGGTCTCAATAAGCGGCTTGGTGAACTGGGTGTTCATTTCATCTACAAGGCGCAGCGCCTTTGGATAGGACATGTTCAGCGACCGCGCAGCGGCTGCGATTGAACCTTGCTCGGCGAGCGCTGACAGAAGCGCAGCTTTGCCCGGGCCAAATCGAGAGCCATCTGGCAGATCGATGCGGATGCTCAGCCTTATGCCTGACCGTCTGGGTTTCGCTTTTGCCATGTGTTCGATATGGCGGGCCGGCATTGATTTGTCTATGGTCGCGCTAGCGGCCGTCAAACGCCGGATTGGCCAGACTGGCTTCAAAGTCTTCCTGAACCCTATCATGGCGGGCAGCAATCAACGGCTTCATCGATCCATGTGTGAAGACATAAAACCGGTTCGCTTCGATGCAGTCGGCCGTCCATTCAGCGACGTCGGCCGGGTCCAGCCCATTATCGATCACAGAAGCGATCTCGCCGAGATCATCATCGGCCAAAACATCGTTGCGTGACGGCCGGTCGGCACTGCTTTTATGAATGTTCGTGCGAACCCAACCCGGACAAAGAACGCTCACACCGATCTGGCGTCCAGCAAGCTCCAAGGCGAGGCTTTCAGAATAGCCGACAACGGCAAATTTGGTCGCATTATATGGCCCCATTCCGGGCGCAGACATGTGTCCTGCCATGGAGGCAACATTGAGAATATGTCCGCCGCCCGACGCTTCGACGAGCGGGGTGAAAATCTCGACACCGTAGACAACGCCCATCAAATTGATGTCCACAATCCAGCGCCAGTCATCAAGGCTGATCTCACCGGGCTGGCCGCCGATTGCAACGCCCGCATTGTTAACGACGATGTTGACAGCGCCAAAAGCATCCATTGTGGCGTCCGCAGCTTTGCGCATGTCGGGTTCCTTGGACACATCGCAAAGCACGGTTTCCACCTTGGTGTTCATCGCCTCTATCTCGGCCTTCGCACTTGCAAGTGCCTCGGCACTAATGTCGGCAAGCATGATACTTGCTCCACGCTTGGCCAAAGACTTTGCAACTGCGAGCCCAATGCCCGACGCACCGCCCGTTACGAATGCGACGGTTCCATCAATTTTGCTCATTCGGTCTTATCCTTAAACGGGAGACTATACGCGTTCGATGATCACTGCAGGAGCCATGCCGCCCGCAGCGCA
The DNA here is from genome assembly GCA_964567455.1 of uncultured Hyphomonas sp. Lineage (GTDB taxonomy): Bacteria > Pseudomonadota > Alphaproteobacteria > Caulobacterales > Hyphomonadaceae > CALLCD01. The sequence goes on along the minus strand of CAZMMU010000001.1, from coordinate 65,503 downwards.
CATGGTGATGAGGCCATAGCGCCCGCCTGAGCGTTCAAGCTCGTCCAGCGCTGTGCCGATCAGGATCGAGCCGGTGGCGCCAATCGGGTGGCCAAGCGCCATCGCCCCGCCATTGATGTTCACTTTGGAGCGGTCGAGGTCCAGATCGCGAATAAATTTCTCGGCGACAACAGAGAAGGCTTCGTTGATCTCATAAACATCAATATCGTCCGTGGTCAGCCCTGCTTTGGCGAGCACTTTCTGAGCTGCCGGAACCGGGGCATTGAGCATAAGCGTCGGGCAGTCGCCCATATTCGCTGTGGCGACGATGCGGGCGCGCGGCTTTAGGCCATTGGCGTTTGCATAGTTTTCCGACGCCAGCAAAAGCGCGGCTGCGCCATCGACCACGCCAGAGGAGTTGCCCGCATGGTGGACATGGTTGATGCCGTTTTGCAGGGCTTCATATTTGCCGGTGATGAGATTGCCATAAGTGTTACCCTGCTCATCAACGGGGATATCCATATACATATTGAACACCGTCTTGAGCCCGCCAAGGGTTTCCATTGTGGTGCCCGGGCGCGGAAACTCTTCCTTGTCGAGCGCGAGAGAGCCATCAAGATTGTGGACCGCGACCAGTGACTTGTCGAAACGGCCTTCCTTAATCGCCACCGCAGCGCGCTGCTGGCTGGTATAGGCGAGCTGGTCAACTGCTTCGCGGTCAATGCCTTCAAGCGTGGCAATGGCATCAGCGCAAACGCCTTGCTGGGTTTGCGGATGCTTTGCGCGCAGAGACATGTTGCCGCCATCGAGCATAGGCGGAACTTTCGGATCAGCCGTAGAAGATGTGTAGCTCATCATCTCGGTGCCGCCCGCAATCACACAATCTTCCATGCCGGACATAACTTGCGCGGCTGCGAGATTGACCGAAGTGATGCCGGAGCCGCAAAACCGGTCAAGCGTGACACCGGACGCCTTAATGTCGTAGCCCGCATCCAGCGCGGCCATGCGGCCAAGATCAGCGCCTTGTGCGCCGCGCTGGGAAGATGTGCCCCAGATGATGTCATCGACGGTTGCCGTGTCGAGATTGTTCCGGTCGCGGATCGCCCCGAGTACGGTTGCACCAAGATGTTGAGGGTGGAGATGGGCAAGCGCGCCCTTGCCAACTTTACCGACGCCGCGCGGGGTTCTGCAAGCGTCAATGATATAGGCTTCGGCCATGATGGTTCTCCTCAAATGTGTATGAGGCGATCATGCTGACGTTGACGTGCACGTCAAGTGTGACGTTGCGGGAGGGGCAATTTACTTATGTCGTTCCGTTACTCCTGAAACAGTGACGATTGTCCCCGTAGAGAAGGGGCGGCACAGGAGCGTCTCCAAGCTCTTGCAAACGAAGGCTCCACCAGCCGACATTGCGCCAACTCCCTTTCTTGAACCCGACATTTCGCTCGCCGTGGTCGGTGTTTCTTCAAATGATATGAATGTATCTTTCACGATGGGCGTGTAGATGTTTGCAATCGCCACTCCGTCACTGTGTTCAGCGATACGTATCTTCATCCTACTCCTGCACTTAGACCTCGAAAAACCCCTTCTCCGTCATCCACGTGATAATCTCCTCTGCCGCATCTTCGGCAGATTGATCCACAGTGTCGATACGTAGCTCAGCATTATTGGGGGCTTCATAGGGGCTGTCGAGGCCAGTGAAATTCTTGATCTCTCCGGCACGGGCCTTCTTGTATAGCCCTTTGACGTCGCGCTGCTCTGCAACTTCAAGCGGGGTGTCGACGAAGATTTCGACATATTCGCCATCCTCCATCATATTCCGCGCCATGCGGCGTTCGGACCGGAATGGCGAGATGAAGGAAACGAGCGTGATCAGGCCAGCGTTCGCCATGAGCTTGGCGACATTGGCAACGCGGCGAATGTTCTCCACACGGTCAGCATCGGTAAAGCCAAGATCACGGTTCAGGCCATGACGAACATTGTCTCCATCAAGCAGGTATGTGTGCTTGCCCATGGCGAAGAGGCGCTTTTGCAGCGCATTGGCGATGGTCGATTTGCCAGAGCCTGAGAGCCCCGTAAACCAGAGCACAGCCGCCTTCTGACCTTTTTGCTCGGCATGGGCATTGCGATCAATATCAACCGCCTGCCAGTGAATGTTCGCCGCGCGGCGCAGGGCAAAATCGATCAGCCCCATGCCGACGGTATCATTGGTCATCCGGTCGATCAGAATGAAGCCGCCCATTTCGCGCGCTGTGTCATAGGAGTCAAAAGCGATATTCTGATCAAGCGAGAGCGTACAGACCCCAATCTCGTTCAATTCCAGCGTTTTGGCAGGGCGCTGTTCGAGCGTGTTCACGTCGATACCGTATTTTGGCGCATTGACTGTTGCAGTGACCGTCTTCGTGCCGATCTTCATCAGGTAGCGCCGACCGGGCAACATGGCATTGTCCGACATCCATAGAATGCGAGACTGGAACTGGTCAGAAACCTCTGCCGGATTGTCCGCTGCCACAATGACATCGCCTCGCGAGCTATCGATTTCGTCGTTCAGCGTGATGGTCACAGATTGTCCGGGAACGGCTTGCTCGATGTCGCCCGTATAGGTGACGATGCGTTCGACGGTGGACTCTTTGCCGCTTGGCAGCGTCTTGATCCGATCGCCCGGCTTGATCGTGCCCGTCGCGACCTGACCAGAGAAACCGCGAAAGTCGAGATTTGGACGATTGACCCATTGGATCGGCATACGGAAGGGGGCCGCCGCGCGCTCATCGCCAACCGAAACGTTTTCGAGGTGATGCATCAGGCTCGGCCCATCATACCAGTCCGTATTGCCAAGCGGCCCGGTGATATTGTCCCCTGCCAGGGCGGAGAGAGGAATGGCTTGTATCTCGATGTCTGGATTGAGGTTCTTTGCAAACGCGCTGAAGTCTGCGACGATTTCGTTATAGCGTGCTTCTGAATAGTCGACGAGGTCCATCTTGTTAATCGCGAGAACCAGTCGCCGAATGCCGAGTGACGAGACAATAAAGGCGTGTCGGCGCGTTTGTGTCAGAACACCTTGGCGGGCGTCGATCAGAAGGCAGGCGAGATCTGCCGTTGACGCGCCGGTTGCCATATTGCGCGTATACTGTTCATGTCCGGGCGTGTCGGCGACGATGAATTTGCGTTTCTCTGTGGAGAAGAAACGGTAAGCCACGTCGATGGTAATGCCTTGTTCGCGCTCAGCAGCGAGGCCGTCAACCAGAAGCGCGAAGTCGATGTTCTCACCTTGCGTGCCAGACTTTTTCGAATCCCGCTCAAGCGCTTCGAGTTGATCCTCAAGGATCATCTTGGAATCGTAAAGCAGTCGCCCAATCAGCGTGGACTTGCCGTCATCGACAGAGCCGCAAGTGATGAAGCGTAAGAGCGACTTACGCTCATGGGATTCCAGATAAGCGCCAATGTCCTCGGCGATGAGGGTGTCAACATGTGCCATTAGAAATAGCCCTCCTGCTTCTTCTTCTCCATCGACGCAGATTGGTCCCTGTCAATGGTCCGCCCCTGACGTTCCGAAGAAGTGGTGAGCAACATTTCCTGAATGACATCATCCAGCGTATCTGCTGTAGATTCGACCGCGCCGGTCAACGGATAACATCCTAAGGTGCGGAACCGAACCGACTTCAAAACCGCCGTCTTGCGCAGCGCTTCGGGCATACGTTCGTCATCGACCATAATTTGCGACCCTTCCCACTCCACAACAGGGCGCTCTTTGGCGAAATAGAGTGGAACAATATCTATCTGTTCACGGCGGATATATTGCCATATGTCCAACTCAGTCCAGTTCGACAGCGGGAAGACGCGAATGCTCTCGCCCTGCTTGATGCGTGTATTGTACAGGTTCCATAGTTCAGGACGCTGGTTTTTCGGATCCCAACGGTGTTCGGCCGAGCGAAAAGAGAAGATGCGTTCCTTGGCGCGGGATTTTTCTTCGTCACGGCGCGCCCCGCCAAAGGCGGCGTCGAACTTATATTTATCGAGCGCCTGCTTGAGCCCTTGGGTCTTCATGATGTCCGTATGCTGCGCCGAACCATGAGAAAACGGACCGACATTGTCTTTGACGCCGTCTTCATTGATGTGAACAATCAAGTCCATGCCAAGCTTTTTGGCCATGTCGTCGCGGAATTTAATCATCTCGCTGAACTTCCATGTCGTATCGACATGCATGAGCGGGAAGGGCGGTTTGGAGGGATAGAAAGCCTTGACGGCCAAATGCAGCATTACGGCGCTATCTTTGCCGACAGAATAGAGCATAACGGGGTTTTCAGCCTCGGCAGCGACTTCGCGCATGATATGGATGCTCTCGGCTTCAAGCCGGTCGAGATGGGTCAGGTCGGTCACAATAGATGTCTTTCTCTCGGTCAGGTGGGCCCATTTAGCGTTGCCGCTTCTGAACGCCAATGGATTTCGATGGGAATGGGCTGACCTTTTAGATTTTTTAATGACAGGTGCGGGTTCTCTCGCTGTCCTGATCCAATCCATATGCAGAATACGTTTGCCACGGAGGAGGTTTCTAGGTCTAATCGTCGACTGAGCACGATGCGGTGATGAAGGACGCTGAAATTCGAGCCGGATGATTCGATCTTCACACACAATGAGTTGCGTTAATGCATGCCAGCTATGCATTCAATGGGGTTTTAGGGCGCGCTTTGAACAGAACCCAGCATCATAAGGCGCACTCATTTTGCAAGATTTTGCATTTCTGAAGTTATTTTTTCTGGGTGAACGCAGCGCAAAGGGAAAATTTTTAACAGAATTCCTGTGGATGAATATTTGTTCAGAATGAATGCGCATTCATCTTGTGAATCCTCTTGGCGGTATCAATGATTTTGCGCTTGCGGCGCCTCATACCTCACCACATCTATAGAGTTCTGACAGCCAAAATGGCAGCAGATTGAAGGACAGGTCCCGTGCGCCGCACCCTGGCGCACTGTGTAAACATAACCTGGAGAGTAAAGAATGAGTAACGATTGGTGTAATGAAGATGGCGCTAAGCGTCTGAAAAACAAAATCGAGCAGTATTGGTCCGAGCGTGGTTTTGAAGTGAACATCGATCTTGTCGATGCTTGTTTCATCGCAGCGATGAGGTCCGCGCGGACAGACGTTCGCAGCAATATGGTAAATGGAATGCCGCGCCGCAGAATTGCCGACGAATCCCAAACAACTCGTCGGAGCTACAGTAGCAGCAACAGTTCAGGCGAGCCGGTGCGAACCGCCGCCTGAAACGCTAGAACAGGCTCAAAATAAACTGGGAATCCAGTTTGGAGTATGCCTCCAATTCGATCCGGTTGTCATGAGCCGGGCCTATCGGGCCGTACCCGAAGGGAACAAAAATGAATGGCAGTCCGGCGGCCCGGGCTGCCTTTTCATCCGGGGTGCTATCGCCAATCATAATGGCCATGTCCGGTGTCCCTCCTGCCAGACCCAGCGTGTGCATGATATGCTCTGGATGCGGCTTTCGCTGCGGCACGCTATCTGAGCCGACAATGGCACTGAACCGCGCGTGCAGTTTCAATTCTTCGAGCAGAATATCGGCTAATTTTTGCGGTTTGTTCGTGCAGATAGCCGCGATGGCACCCGCATCTTCCAATCTGTCGAGAGCATCAAGCGCCCCCGGATATGGCTGTGAATAGGTTGCAGTATTCTCGGCATAATATCCAAGAAACTTTTCGCGTAATTGGTTCAATTCGGCTTCGTCAATGTCCACATTCTGGGCAGCAAGTCCCGTGCGGATCATCGCGATCGATCCGAGGCCGATCTGCCCTTGGACAATTGCGGGCTCTACAGCGGCAAAGCCCGCCGTTTCGAGACTGAAATTCAACGCTGCCACGAGATCGGGCGCGGTGTCCACCAGCGTGCCATCGAGATCGAAGGCAATTGTGTAGCCGTCCAGCGATATGTCTTGAGGTATTTCGATCTCATCCATTTCCGTCTCAATCTGTTTTAAGGGTCGCGTTGGCTCGCAAAAGGCTTTAATCGATTAGCCGATAGAAGACGAGGATTTTTGCCATGCGAAAACGCGCTGCAATAATTTTGGCCGCAGGACAAAGCAGCCGCATGAAATCGGCTCGTTCCAAAGTATTGCATGAGATTGGCGGGCGAGCGGCAATTGACTGGACGATCGCTTTGGCGCGTGATGCAGGGTGTGAGCGTATTATCTGCGTGGTGTCTCCTGACGGCCAAGCTGTCAGCGATCACGTTACCCCGCAAATTGGCGCAGATGCGCTGGCGGTCCAGTCGTCTCCATTGGGAACCGCACATGCGGTTCGAGCGGCCCGTGAAGCGCTTTCCGATTTTGATGGTCATCTGATCGTGCTCTATGGCGACAGCCCGCTCATCCCCGTCGATGCAATCGAGCGGCTCTTTGCCAAAATCTCCGACCATACGGGCGTGGGCGTGCTAGGCTTTAACGCCTCGGATCCAGGACATTATGGCCGTCTGGTGCTCGACCCCGATGGCCGTCTCGATGCCATTGTCGAAGCGCGTGAGGCGACGCCTGAACAACTGGCGCTGACTTTATGCAATTCCGGCGTGATGGCCGGAGAGGCGCAAGCCATGTTCTCGCTGCTTGACCAGGTCGGCAATAACAATGCAAAGGGCGAATATTATCTAACCGATCTAGTCCATTTGGCCCGCCACGCGGGGCGGACATGCTATGCGGTGACGTGTCCGGAAGAGCAGATGATCGGGTGTGACACGCGTGCTGATCTGGCCGCAGCCGAGGCGATTTTCCAGTCGGCCATGCGGACCCGGATGCTTGAGAATGGCGTCTCCATGATTGCACCCGACACCGTATATTTCAGCTATGACACCGAAATAGAGCCGGACGTTATGATCGAGCCGAATGTCGTTTTTGGCCCCGGCGTGAAAGTCGCTCGCGGCGCTGTGGTTCGGGCGTTCAGCCATATTGAAGGTGCAACGCTTGGCGCAGGTGCGCATGTCGGTCCCTATGTCCGGCTCCGCAAAGGAAGCGATATTGGCGCGGATGCGAAGATCGGTAATTTTGTCGAAGTGAAGAACACACGCATTGGCCCGGGCGCTAAGGCAAGCCATCTGTCCTATCTGGGCGATGGAGACGTCGGCGCGCAAACGAATATTGGTGCCGGAACAATCTTTTGCAATTATGATGGCTTCTTCAAGTATCAGACCACGATTGGCGAAAATGTTTTTGTCGGGTCCAATTCAGCTCTGGTTGCGCCGGTGACAATCGGGGATGGCGCTATGATCGGGTCCGGGAGCGTCGTGACACAGAGCGTCGAACCCGATGCCTTGTATCTGGCACGGCCTGAACCGACACCCAAGGCAGGCTGGGCCAGGAAATTCAAAGCGGCGATGATGGCGCGTAAAGCGAAGAAGGGTTAGACGAAATGGCGGGGGAACTGGAAAAACGTAACGCGGCCATTGCTGCGATCGAATATGTCGAAGATGGCATGACGCTGGGATTAGGAACGGGCTCGACCGCCAAGCATTTTGTCGAGCTTCTGGCTGACGAGGTGGCAGATGGCTTGATCGTGCGTGGCGTACCGACCAGTGCCCAGACCCAACGCCTGGCCGAAGCGCACGGTATTCCACTCTTGCCGGTCGAACAGGTGCAGCAGATCCATCTCACCGTAGATGGCGCTGACGAAGCGGATGGCAAAGGCCAGCTGATAAAGGGCGGCGGCGCGGCTTTGCTTCGCGAAAAGATCATCGCAAATGCGAGCGACCAGATGGTTGTCATTGCCGACCCGTCCAAACAGGTCGAGGCTCTCGGGGCATTTCCGCTGCCGGTCGAGGTAACCCAGTTTGGCTTTACGATAACGGCCAAGAAAGTGTTTGATGCGCTGGTCGCCTCCGGCGTGGATCGCCCGAACGTCTCACTCCGGCAGGATGAAGCGGGACGGCCCGTGATCACCGATGGCGGGAACTATATTCTCGACTGCCAGTGCGGCATCATCCCCGATGCCCCAGCGACAGGGCGGGGGCTCTCTAATGTCCCGGGCGTTGTGGAACATGGCCTCTTTATCGGACTGGCGCGAACTGTCATTATCGGCAGTCAGGACGGCGCAAGCATTTTCGAGTACTAGGATGATTGGAACTCTGGTGTCACGATGACCGACGGCACCAAACAAGAATAAAGTAGGATAATACATGGCATACGATTTTGATCTCTTCGTAATTGGTGGTGGCTCAGGTGGTGTACGTGCAGCCCGTATTGCCGCCGGCTCTGGCGCGAAAGTGGGGTTGGCCGAAGAACACCGAATGGGCGGAACATGCGTCATTCGTGGCTGTGTTCCCAAGAAACTTATGGTCTATGCCAGTGGATATGCCAAAGATTTCAAAACCGCCGAAGGGTTTGGTTGGTCTGCGGAAAATATTCGCTATGACCACAACAAATGCATGACTGCCATTGCCAATGAAGTGACGCGGCTTTCGGGGCTCTACATGAAGGGGCAGAAAGGCGCAGGCGTCGAGGTTCACGAAGAACGGGCCGAGTTCGTTGATGCGCACACGCTGGTTCTGAAGCCTTCGGGCAAAACAATTACGGCCGAAAAAATCCTGATTGCAGTTGGCGGCGCGCCTTGGGCACCATCGGATGCCGATCTTCCCGGCGTCGAGCGGACGATCTCATCCAACGAAATTTTCGACTTGCGTGAGTTACCCGAGCATATTGTTCTCGTGGGTGGGGGATATATCGCAGTTGAATTTGCGCACGTCTTTGCCGGACTCGGCGCGAAGACCACCCTGATCTATCGCAAGGACAAAGTCTTGCGCGGTTTTGATGAAGACGTCCGTGACCAGGTGCAAAAAGGACTGATTGATGCCGGCGTAAACATGTTGATGAATACCAATCCTACGCGCATTGGGGCTGGCCCCTCTGGAGGGCTCGCCCACACGATGACGCTAGACAATGGCGACACGCTGGATGCCTCCGTCATCATGATGGCAACAGGACGGAGCCCTTATACAAGCGGGCTTGGTTGCGAGAAGGCAGGCATCGCGCTCGGCAAGAATGGGGCTGTAATTGTGGATGAGTATTCGAGGACAAATGTCGGGAATATCTGGGCCGTCGGCGACGTGACAGATCGGGTACAGCTGACGCCCGTTGCCATTCGAGAGGGCCATGCGTTTGCCGATACGGAATTTCACGGCAATCCATGGAAGTTTGATCATACCGACATTCCAACCGCCGTGTTTACCCAGCCAGAGGTTGGCACGGTCGGGCTGACTGAAACCGAAGCGCGGGCAGAGCATGGCGAACTTGATATTTACAAGACAAGCTTCGGGCCAATGAAAAACGCAATTTCGGGCGGCACGTCAAAAGTGTTCATGAAGCTCGTCGTGCGCCAATCCGATCAACGTGTTCTTGGTGTGCATGTCGTCAGCCCCGATGCCGCCGAGATGATCCAGACGGCTGGCATCGCTATAAAGATGGGCGCGACCAAACAGGATTTCGACCGGACATGCGCATTGCATCCCTCGATTGCCGAGGAACTTGTTACCATGCGCCAGAAAGTGTCTTAACTGGCGCTTTGTTTGCGCAAAACGCCAGCCAGTTCAACAGAAGCGGTCAGCAGCGATTCGCGAACTTGGCGCAGGCCGCCGCCGCGTCCATGATGGGGCAGCAAGCGCTTGATTGGTTCGTCGTCTTCCTTGCCTTTAATTCTGAAATGGCGGCTTTTCGGAATGGCCGCGCTCATCAGTTTGCTCGATAGATCGAACTCGACTTGCTCGTCAAAGACGCCATTGCGCGTGTCGGCTTCGAAATCTGATTGCTCACGGCGCTCGACCGCATTGAACAGGACGGACAGTTCAGGTCTACGATCTTTTGTCGTCTGATCATTGATGACGCGATTGAGCAGGCGCACGCCGCGCAAGGAGTAGATGTCGGTGTGCATGGGCGCGAGAACGCGGTCCGTTGCTTGCAATGCGCAGCGCGTCAGGAAGGTTGCGTTGGGATTTGTGTCCAGCACGATGAGATCATATTGGCTGCGATAATACTCAATGGATCTCAGAAAATTGGCGCGAACGGCCTCCAGTCCGTTTGTGTCCGTCGAGAAGGCATATTTGGAAATTTCGAACTGGCCAAAAATAATATCGAGCCGACCGGTTGTTTCTGTATCTCCAAGCAGGCTATGAGCGATTTTGGCGCGCGGGGCAGGTGTAAAAGGCGCGGTCGAGAGCGTCGCCCATTGATCCGCCGGGGACGGCAAGTCAATCTGATGAGCGCGGCTCTTTTCAAACAGGGAAATAACGCTGCGGTCTGCGGCGATGGCTTCATCCGCTTGTTGGCCGGGGAAGAATAATTGCGTGAGGTTGTATTGCGGATCGAAGTCGATCAGCAGCACGCGGTTTCGGGCATTGGCTTGCAAGGCTGCGGCAAGTTGGGAGGCGATGGTTGTTTTGCCGATGCCGCCTTTCATGTTCATCACCGAGACCACCGGCGAGACGCGTCGATAGGCTTTCTGCGCAGCGGCAACCAGCGGGTCCATGTCATCGACGGAATGGACCATCTCTTTGGCAAACTCCTTGATAAATCCGCTCAACCGCGACCGATCAGCCCGAACGGGCAAGATGGTCAAGCCATTTTTCTTCGCACGGAGGATCTGGCTGCGCACATCATTTGAGCGCATGCTGTCATAGGAGACCAATACGATCATGAGAGAGGCGGCATCTATCGTCGCTGCATCTATATCGGCGCGGCGTTCGCTGTTTGAATATTTCGCCGGCACGCCCGCAGCCCTGAGCGCTTCATGCAGCTTTAGCAGACTGTCGAACTGATCAGCACCATGGGCAATGAAGGCGTGGGACATTGGGTGAAACTTCTTCGCTGTCTAAACTTGGTCCGTTCAAGTGCCGCCAAACCGCCCTATCTTGCTTAGTCTACGCAAACATGTGCCCCATTTCCATAGCCATTATGCCGCTACTGCGATATAGGGGCAAATATAGGTTTGGAGTAGTGCTATGAGTTGGACCCCCGAAAGCTGGCGCGCGAAGATCGCGCGGCATATCCCCGAAGATTATCCTGATTTGGATCATCTGGCCGACGTAGAGGCGCGTTTGCGTGCGTCCCCTCCGCTGGTGTTTGCTGGAGAGGCCCGACGGCTGAAAGCGGATCTGGCGAAAGTCTCACGCGGGGAAGCATTTCTCCTGCAGGGTGGGGATTGCGCTGAAAGCTTTAAAGAATTCAGTGCGGACAATATTCGCGATACGTTGCGTGTCATGCTGCAAATGGCCGTGGTGCTTACGTTTGGTGCGGCAAAACCCGTTGTGAAAGTCGGGCGGCTCGCCGGACAGTTCGGCAAGCCGAGGTCCTCGCCCGTTGAAACCATTGATGATGTGACGCTGCCATCCTATCGCGGTGACAATATTAATGCGATGGCGTTCACCAAAGAGGCTCGCACTCCGGATCCGGAACGGCTGATCCAAGCCTATGCCCAATCAGCCGCCACGCTCAACCTGGTGCGTGCCTTTACTCAGGGCGGGTACGCCGATCTGTCAAATGTGCACGCTTGGATGTTGGGCTTCGTCGATCGCTCACCGCTCGGGGCGCAATATCAGGCCGTCGCGGACCGGATTTCCGAAGCGATTACCTTCATGAAGGCGTGCGGCATCACCTCTGAATCTGTGCCGCAATTGGCCAAAGTCGACGTCTACACATCCCATGAGGCGCTCTTGCTCGGCTTCGAGCAGGCAATGACACGGGTGGATTCGACATCGGGCGATTGGTATGACACCTCCGGTCATATGCTATGGATCGGCCACCGCACCCGCCATCTGGATGAGGCCCATGTTGAGTTCTGTCGCGGAATCAAGAATCCCCTTGGCGTTAAATGCGGTCCGGGTATGGAACCGGACGAACTGGTGCGCTTGCTTGAAACGCTTAATCCGGATGATGAAGCAGGCCGCATGACCCTGATTGCACGGTTTGGTGCGAACGGTGTTGAAGAAGGGCTCGCGCCACTGGTGCGTGCGGTTCAGGCCAGCGGACGCAGCGTCGTCTGGTCATGTGATCCGATGCACGGCAATACGCTGAAAGCCACCACAGGGTTCAAAACGCGCCCTGTTGACCGCATTCTCTCCGAAGTGCGCCAATTCGTTGATGTTATATCGACCGAAGGGGCGTATCCCGGCGGTGTCCACTTTGAAATGACGGGTCAGAACGTCACCGAATGCATCGGTGGTGCACAGGCCATTTCCGAAGAAGACCTGTCATCGCGGTACCACACTCATTGTGATCCGCGTCTAAATGGAGAGCAAGCCCTTGAACTTGCCTTCCTGGTGGCAGAGAAGCTGTCTGACATGAACGCCGACAAAGCAAAACTGCGCGCGGCAGGATAGGGACAAAAGCCATGGCCAGGCGGGAACGGCCCGCCTGGATGCGCGGCGCCGACATTCTAGATCTTGTAAAGCTGTCGGTACCGATAGCGGTGTCTCGCATGTCGATGATGCTGATGGCGTTGACCGATGCGATTGTGCTTGGGCAAGTGGCCGAGGGCGAACTGTCCTTTGTCTTGAACTCATGGATCCCGATTGGCGTGTCGCTCGGTCTTGGCATGGGGCTATTGCTTGGTGTTCAAGTCCTGACCTCCGAATTTGTTGGTACGGGCAAACAGTCCGAGACTGGCCGCATCTTCCGGCGCGGTAGCCTCTGGGCATTGGGGCTTGGCGTCGGGCTTATGGTGCTCGTCTATGCCAGCGCGCAGGCACTGTTTGAGTGGATGTTTGTGACGATCAGCCCGAACAGCGAGATGAGCCTGACGTTGACCCCACAAGAGGTGGCCGACGAGATTGCCAAAGTGACCCGCATTCTTTCGTTCGGAATGGTTGGGTTCATGCTGTCGACGGTCTTTGCGTATTATCTTGAAGCGCTGCGGATGCCGCTTGCGGTCACGGTCTTGTCCTATCTGGCTGTGGGCGCAAATGTCGTGATTGATTGCGCGCTCGTGCTTGGCATGTGGGGTATGCCTCAAATGGGCGCAGAAGGTGTGGCCTGGGCAACCACGGGATCGCGCTGGTTCATGGCGCTTTTGATGTTCGGCTATATCTTGTGGAAAACACCGGCTTTTGCGAAATCATCCGCCGGTCCACCGGGAGAGGCTGCACGTCAGCTACGCGTTGGCATTGGCACAGCCATCAGCAATGTCGCCGAGTGGGGCGGGTTCAATCTGACCTATGCGATTGCCCTGTTTATCTCGGTGGCAGTGAACACAGTCTATGGTTATTCGGTGCAAATCATGGGCGTTTGCTTCATGCTGTTTCTTGGCATCGGCACCGCGACAAGTGTACGCGTGGCGGAGTATGTTGGACGCGGAGATTGGGCAGGGGTGCGTGATGCCTCGCGGCTAGGTGTCATGGCGACATTCCTGCTTGGTGGGGTTCTGGCGCTGATTGTAATCGTGTTCCAGAACATCATACCGCTCGGTCTTGTGCACAAGGGGGCCGAGATTGACGGACTGTTGCTGGCACCGGCCATTGCGGGCCTTTTGATTTTTGCTGCGATAGGAACCACGTTCGATGGACTTCAGGCGACCGCTTCCATGGCGCTCAGAGCGCAAGGCGTGGTCTGGCGACCTAGCTTAATTCATGTCGGCTCATTTTTTGTGATCATGCTGCCAGCAACCTATTGGCTAGGTGTTGCCAGCGAACGCGGCGGACGCGGAATGATGGAAGGTGTGGTCATAGGTGTCGGCATTGCCGGGCTTGCCCAATGGGCCTTGCTGGAAAAAGAAATGGCGCGCCACCGCTTGGTCACGCGCCATTCCAAAACAGCTCCTGAGAGCGAAACCCTTTAGAGGTTTTTCAGAGCCGTTGCAGGCTTGAACGCTGCTGACGTCTTCTCAGGAATCTTAAGCGGCTCACCCGTTGCAGGGTTACGCCCGTCACGTGCTGCACGTGTCTTGGCAATGAATGTCCCAAAACCGGCAATCGCTACTTGCTCACGCTTCTTTACCGCGCCCGAAATTGTATCGAACACTGCATCGACTGCTGCGCCAGCATCGGCACTCGACAGGCCTGCGCTAGCAGCCACTGCCTTTGTTAAATCCCCTTTGTTCATAATGAACCTCCATAAATGACGGCAAGGGCGCCGTTGCCCATGAATGGGCCATGATTCGTGGCACGTCCATACGAAAAACCCAGCAATGACGGGCTATTTTGACAAAATCCAGCCTTCTTCACCCTCAATCAGCGTCTTTTTTCCCTTTTCGAGGGAATCCGGTCCCGAAAAGCACGCTGATAGGCGACCTTTTTCGTCCAGGGCCGCGTAATGCATGGCCATTTGCCGGACTTGGGCGCGATCGAGTGTTTCGCCGGGCTCAGGCTTGATCTCCAGGGCGGAGGGATAAATCTCGGCGATGACCGTTTGCACGCCATCGATTTCGTCTTCGCCAAGCGCTTGCAGTCCTGTCTCGAACGGCCAGATGCGCGCGTCAGTAAGGTCGCGGCGCAGAGCATGGACGTGCGGAATGCCGAGCAGGGACTGGCTGCCGACGCTGCCCGAATACGCAAGCTGCCAGCACGATTTCGGTTGGCCAAGCCCAGCCGCTTTGAGCGCGGTTTCTGTCAGGCGGAATTCCGGGAGCGCTGCGCCTTCGAAACTTGTTTTCTTCGCGCCGAGCGTATTGACCTGATCGCGTTTGGGCGCGCCCCAGAATGGAAACGGACCTTGGCTGATCGTATAGTTCATGCCCGCAGCGATCGCGAACCGGCTGTTCGAATTGTCAGGCCGTTCCTTGAACTTACCTGCCAGAAATTTATGCATAGCTAGCCAGGGCTGGTCTTCTGCCGTGTCGAGCTTCAGCGCCGCCGCCGTGCCAGCGGGGTAGCCAAGCGAGAAATCAAAGCCGAGCAGAACCTTGTCGCCGCGCCGATTGAGTTTACCGACTATATCCTTGATCAGCGCAACAGCTTTCACGCGCGTATCAGGATTGGCTGCGGTAAACACAGTCCGCAGCCGGACATCCCGCGCCGCAATTCCGATCCAGATAGAGTTCGCGCCTGTGACGGGTTTGGCCGCCGCGCTCCAGTCCACCATAATGTAGGCATCAAACAACCGAGCCACAGCTCTCTTCCTTGTTCTGGCAAATACGAAGAAAGCGCCCTGATCAGATCAGCGCGCTTCCAGTCGTTTAATGGGTTTGCTTCAAGAACGAAACCGAAAAATAGCTTAGGTCAGTTTGACCAACATTTTGCCGAGGTTTTGTCCGGTGAACAGTCCCATAAAGGCTGTCGGTGCGTTCTCGATACCGTCATGGACTGTTTCGCGGAATTGGATTTTCCCAGATGGAATCCAGTCAGACATGTCCTTGATGAACTGCGGTTGCAGATGTGCATAATTGCTAACGATAAAGCCTTGTAGTTTTAGGGACTTGCCAACCGCCATGATGATATTGTTAGGCCCCGGCACGGGACCTGTTGCATTATATTGCGAGATCATTCCGCACAGGGGCATCCGTGCGCCCTGATTGGCAACCGCAATGGCCGCTTGCAGATGGTCGCCACCAACATTGTCGAAATAGACGTCGATGCCCTTGGGCGCTGCTTCATAAAGCGCCGTGGCCAGGGAGTCTGCATCATTGTGTGCGCGATAGTCGATCACAGCGTCGACACCAATTGACTTCAAAAATTCGCCTTTTTCAGCGCCACCGGCCGAGCCGACTACGCGGCAGCCCTTGACCTTGGCGATCTGGCAGACCGTTGCGCCGACGGCACCAGCGGCACCCGAGACGAAGACAGTTTCACCTTCCTTGGGGGCACCAATTTCCAAAAGTCCGGAATAGGCCGTCAGGCCAGGCATACCGACGACCCCGAGAAAGGCAGAATCAGGGATGGGTGTTTGAGGCAGCTTTTGCGCCATGACGGCTTCTGGAGCGGCGGTCCACGCTTCGCGCCAACCCGCAAAGGAACTGACCAGATCGCCAACCGCATAGTCGGCGTGCGCTGAGGCGGTGACGCGTCCAACTGCGCCGCCCTGCATGACTTCGCCAATCTGGAACGGCGGAACATAGCTTTCACGATCCATCATTCGGCCGCGCATATAGGGATCGACCGACATCCACTCATTGCGCACCTGGATTTCGCCATCTGCGGGGGCGGACACCTCGGAGGTCAGCATTTGGAAGTCACCTGCTTTCGGCATTCCAACAGGTCGTCCGGCGAGCGCCCATTCGCGCGATGTGAGTGATGACATGAGCTTATATCCTTCAATGATTTCAGGTGATCTTGCCAAGACGGGTAGGGGATAAGCGCGCCGCTGGCAAGGCGGACGGGACGATGCGCGTGCGCGAGCGCCGTTCGGATTTTGCAAGATATTGAAAGAGTCTGTGATGGCGCGGGGCTTGCGCGGACTTGATGGAGGTGGGAGAGCGTTAGGACGAACAGGTGAGTAGAGTGGCGGGAGTGGTGCGTGACAAAGAAGCTGCGTGTCGGGATTTTGGGGGCGGGTGTGTTTGGAACATATCATGCCCGCAAGGTCGCAGGCTCTGACTTGGCCGAACTGGCCGGTATTTTTGACGCCGACAGCGCGCGGGCTGACGCCATCGCCAATGAGAATCAAACGCACGCTTTGAGGTCGGTCTCGGCACTTTTTGACGGGTGTGAGGCGGTGATGATTGCGACACCTGCGCGTACACATTTCGAGCTGGTGGGCGCGGCGCTTGAAGCGGGGAAACATGTGCTGGTCGAAAAACCTCTGGCTCTGAGAGCAGAGCAGGCCGATCAACTGGTCTATCAGGCGCAAAGTGGCGGGCTTATCCTGCAAGTGGGGCATCAGGAGCGCCTCGTTTGCCGCGCCCTTGGCTTGTTTGATCGGAAAATGCCGATTGAGCATCTGGAACTCATCCGGTGTGGTCCCCCGCCAAAGGGTGGGCGCGCTATGGATGTCAGCGTCATCTGGGATTTGATGATCCATGATCTCGACCTTGCCCATTGTCTGCTTGGTGAATTGGCTCAAGTGAAAACGGTTGGCGGGATTTGCGAGCTTGGTGACGAGCTTGATGAGGTTGAGGCGGAAATCGAAATTGGTCACGTGCCGATCCGGCTGAAGGCCAGCCGCATCGCCGATGCCGTCGAGCGGCGAATCCGCCTTCATTTGTCCGATGGCCTGATCGAGGTCGATTTCGTCAACAGAACAATGACCAATACGACCGGGTTTTCACTAAATGAGACGTTTGCGTCAGATATACCTGACCCGCTCGGCGCGGCGGACGAAGCCTTCTTCGCCGCCTGTTCGGGCCATACAGAAACGCCAATTTCCGGGCGTACAGCTGCATTTGCAGTTGCCACAGCGGAAAAACTGGAAACACTGGCCCGACCAAACACGGGAAATGTATAGCGATGCCTGATACGCAACAGCCCACTGCCCAGCTCGTCGAACTGGCTTCAGACGCCCCGATACAGTTCTTCGACTTAAAAGCGCAGCAAGCGAGCATTCGCGGGGCGCTGGAGACACGGTGGACAGATATTCTCGATCATGGTCGCTATATTGGCGGACCGGAGGTCACCGAACTCGAAGAGAAGCTTTGCGCATTCACGGGCGCAGCGGATGCCGTCGCCGTGGGCTCTGGCACGCAAGCCCTGGTGATGCCAATGATCGGGCTTGGCTATGGCTATGGCGATGCTGTTTTTGTGCCGGGCTTTACCTATAATGCAAGCGTGAATGCCGTGCTTTTGGCTGGTGCAACCCCCGTTTTCGTCGATATTGATCCTGTGACTTTCAATATGTGTCCCGAGGATCTGGAGCGGCGGGTCAAACAGGTTGCCAAACAGCGAAATCTGCGTGCCAAAGCAGTGATGCCAGTCGATTTGTATGGGTTGCCCGCTGATTATGAACGTATCGGCGAGGTTGCGGACAAGTATGGCTTACAGATCATATCCGATGCTGCGCAGAGCTTTGGCGGGCAGTGCGGGAACAAATGGGTCGGCGCGTTGGCCTCGATCACGGCGACGAGTTTCTATCCCACCAAGACACTGGGCGGCTATGGTGATGGCGGGGCCGTTCTGACCACGGACAAGGGCATTGGCGACATGCTCAGGTCGATCCGTTGGCATGGGACAGGCGAGGATCGAAAGAACTCGATTCGTGTGGGATTAAATGGCCGATGTGACTCTATTCAGTGCGCAGTTGTATCCGAAAAACTGTCCATCTTTGAAGAAGAACGCGAACGTCGTTTAGCAATTGACGCACTTTATCGTGAGCAATTACAGGGCGTTGTGGAAATTCAAAGCCAATCCCCGGGCTCTCGTATGACCTCTACTTCGGCTTGCGGGCTGTTTACGATCCGCGTCATCGAGCGCGACCGCGTGCGTTCGGAGCTTGCCGATCTGAAAATTCCAACGTCAATTTATTATGACACCCCCCTTCACCGGATGCCGGCCTTTGAACACTTCAATCCGGCTGGCGGTTTGCCCGAATGCGAGCGGGCGTCAGAAGAGGTTTTGTCGCTGCCGATGCATCCCTATCTGTCAGAGGGACAGGTCAGCCGGATTTGCGAGGGCGTTTTAGGGGCTGTACGCGGCTAGGGATGTTGCCTATCTGTTGGGCATGACAAAGACTTTAAAAATTCTCGCCGCGCAGCTCAATCCAACTGTCGGGGATATAACCGGCAATCGCAAAATGGCCGAGGCGGCTCTGGCCGAGGCCCGGGCAGCGGGCGCGGATCTCGTGGTGTTGAGCGAACTGTTCATTCTGGGCTATCCGGCGGAGGATCTTGTGCTCAAGCCAAGCGCAGTTGAGCAATCCATGGAAGCGGTGAAGGGCATGGCGGCCGAGACCAAGAATGGGCCCGGTCTTGTGATCGGCACGCCTTGGAGGGCGGATGGCAAGCTTTTCAATTCGGTTGCGTTCCTTGCCGACGGAGAAATGCAAGGTCGCTACGATAAGCGGCACTTGCCCAATTACGGTGTTTTTGATGAAAAGCGGCTGTTTGATGCGGGATCTGGCAGCCACGCCGTCTATCCCTATCGCGGGCTGAAGATCGGTTTGGGGATTTGTGAGGATTTGTGGTTTCAGGACGTGCCACGCAGTGTGAAAGCGGCGGGCGCAGATGTGCTCTTGGCGCCGAACGCGTCGCCCTGGCGCCGCAGCATTCAGGAAGAGCGCGCGGGCGCATTTGATCAGTGGTCGGATCTGGGGCTGCCGTATCTCTTCGTCAATCAGGTCGGCGGGCAAGATGAGTTGGTATTTGACGGAGCGTCTTACGCGACGAACTCGACCCATGCGGAACGATGCGGGCTTATTGGCCAGTTCGAAACAGGCGCGGCGCTGGTCGAGTTTGACATTGACGCGAAAGCGTTCGTCGGACTGGGGGCAAGCTGCACACCAGACAGCTCAGGCTGGGAAGCGGAATATCGTGCGGCGGTGATGGGGCTGGGCGACTATGTCAACAAGAACGGATTTCCAGGCGTGGTGCTCGGCATGTCTGGCGGAATTGACAGTGCGCTAACAGCTGCCATCGCGGTTGATGCGCTCGGTCCCGAACGGGTCTGGTGTGTCATGTTGCCATCGAAATACACCTCCGATCACAGCCTTGAAGATGCGCGCGCATGCTCTGAAGCGCTGGGGGTACGCTATGAGAGCATTAATATAGCGCCCGGCGTCAGCGCGCTTGGCGAGATGCTGGCAGATCAGTTTGCCGAAACGACGCCAGATACAACTGAAGAGAATATCCAGTCGCGTTTGCGCGCGGTAACGTTGATGGCGCTGTCTAACAAGTTCGGGCACATGGTGGTCACAACGGGGAACAAATCCGAAATGGCGGTCGGCTATGCCACGCTCTATGGCGATATGTGCGGCGGTTATAATGCGCTCAAGGATTTCTACAAAACCGAAGTGTTCGAGCTGGCCAAATGGCGCAATAGCGCTGTGCCCGCAGGTGGGCTGGGTCCATCGGGTGAGGTCATCCCGATGCGGATTATCACCAAGCCGCCGAGTGCGGAGTTGCGCGAGGATCAACGCGATGACGATAGTTTGCCACCTTATGAGGTGCTTGATGATATTTTGCGCGGGCTTGTCGATCAGGAGGCGGATATTGATGAGCTGCTCGCACGCGGACATGATGAAGCGGTGGTGCGCCGGATCGAGCATTTGCTTTATATTGCCGAATATAAACGCAGACAGGCGCCGCCGGGCGTGAAAGTCGGCGGCAAGAACTTCGGCCGGGATCGGCGCTATCCTATTACGAATAGATTTCGGGATGATTGATGGAGGACAGGGCGGTCATAATCTGTCCGCATTTGTGTTATTAATTAACATGATGAGCTTCTGGGATTCGCCTCGAACGGTATTTAGCGCGATCAATTCAGATGCGCGGCATTGGCAGCTGCTGGCCTTGTCGAGCCTGTTTTTCTTATCACGGTTTGTCTCAGATTTCGGGGCAAGCTTTAGCGCACTTGGCGCGGCACTGTCCGGCGCGATGCTGGCGCAGTTTGTTGGTAGCCGTTCAACGGGGATTGGCTTTGAATGGAAGTCAGCGGCGATTACGACGCTGGGGGTATCGATATTGCTGCGTGCGTCCAACCCGGTGTTCTGGTTTGCCGCAGGGTTGATCGGAATCGGGGCGAAGTTTCTCATTCGGTACAATAAGAAGCATATTTTCAATCCGGCCTGTCTTGGCATCGCGCTGGTGACGTTGGCAAGCGCGGGGGCTTGGGTGTCGCCCGGCCAATGGGGGCAGACTCCGATTGTGGCAGCTTTTGCATTAGGGTTTGCTGCATTGGTGCTGTCGAGCGCGAAACGGCTCGATATTGCGCTGGGTTTCCTGATGTTCTTTGCGGCGCTCCAGTTTGGGCGGGCGATGTGGCTAGGTGATCCTCTGGTAATACCGGCCCATCAGATGCAGAATGGGGCGCTGCTTGTTTTTGCATTTTTCATGATTACCGATCCGCGCTCGACGCCGGATTCGCGGATCGGGCGGCTCGTGTTTGCCGCTTTTGTAGCGGGGGTTGCTGCCTGGCTTGGCTGGGGCCCGCACGTGCGCGGAGGGATGATTTACGCACTGGCAGCGCTTGCGCCGCTGACAATTTTGATCGACCGGATTTTACCGGCGAAACGTTTTGAATGGACAATTGAGAAACCTCAGAAGGGAACAGTATATGAAACTCAAGACACTGATGATGGCGGGCGCTTGCGCGCTGACGCCGCTCGCCCTTATCCCCAACGCTGATGCGTTTTGCGGCTTCTATGTCGCCAAGGCGGAGACTGACCTTTTCAATGATGCGTCGAAAGTAGCGATTGCGCGCGATGGCGACCGAACGGTCGTAACAATGGCGTCGGACTATCGCGGCGAAGCGTCCGAATTTGCGATGGTGATCCCGGTGGTGGATGTGCCCGAACGCGGGCAGATCAATGTCGCCAATCCGGCACTGATGGATCATCTTGATGCGTACACGGCGCCGAGGCTGGTGGAGTATTTTGACGATAATCCGTGCGACCAGAGAAGGCGACTAAGCGAGGTTACGGTGACTGCTACGCGACGTGCAGCGCCATTGCCTTCTGTCGCCTTGGAGAAAGCCGAAGATTTGGGCGTGACCATCGAGGCGGAATATGAGGTGGGCGAGTACGATATTCTCATTCTGTCTGCCGAAGAATCAGACGGGCTCATCACATGGCTCAACCAAGAGGGCTATAATATTCCCGATGGAGCCGAAGAAACGGTAGGCGCATATTTACGGCGCGGCATGAAGTTCTTTGTCGCTAAGGTTTCGCTGGAGCGTCATGATGGCAATGCTGATCTGCGTCCCATTCAAGTGGCGTATGAGGATGAAGAATTCATGCTGCCAATCCGGCTGGGGACGGTCAATGCCGAGGGCAAGCAGGAACTGTTTGTCTTTGCGATGACGCGGCAGGGGCGCGTTGAGACGACAAATTACCGGACGGTGAAACTGCCATCAGATATGGATGTGCCGGTCTATCTGAAGGACGAGTTTGGCGACTTCTATAAAGACATGTTCCGCCATCAGGTCGAGAAGGAAAACGGCAAGGCGGTGTTTATGGAATATGCTTGGGATATGAGTTGGTGCGATCCGTGTGCGGCGGAGCCTTTAACGCCGTCCGAATTGCGCGAGCTTGGCGTGCATTGGCTTGGCGAGACAAATGGGCCGCGCCCGAATGAGAGTTTGCGGCGGCCGCGCCGACCGGTTGCTCCGCAGGCGGTGGATGTCTTCGTGACACGGCTGCATTTGCGCTACGACGCCTCGACGTTTCCCGAAGATTTGAAGTTCCAGACCACGGGTGATCGGCAGAATTATCAGGGGCGTTATGTCTTGAGGCATGCATGGCGGGGCGACTATGAGCAGTGTGAGGCCGCGGGCGAGTATGCCAATACGTTGGTCGATCGGTGGGACACGGAAGCGACAACGCTTGCGAGCCTGACGGGGCGCGACATTGACGACATCCGTGCCCGCATGCGCGAGGAAGGCATGTCTGGCGCAGCGCTTGGGCTGGACGAGGCCGAGCCGAAGCGGAAATGGTGGCAGAATTTGTGGGGCGGACGAAACGACTAGGCTTTTATGGCCTCCACCAGCGCGTCCATCTCGGCGTCTGTGGTGCTCCATGCGCAGACGAAGCGGTAGCAGTCGCCCGGCCATGGGTAGAATTTTGCGCCGGCTTTTTGCAGCTTGTCGGCAAGGGCATCGGGCAGGGTGATGAAGACTTCGTTGCCGTCTACGGGGTAGCGTAGGGAAACGTCTGACTGGGCGCAAAGGGCGTTGGCGAGACGGGTCGCCTGATGGTTCGCTGTCTTGGCGAGGGTGAGCCAGAGCCCGTCTGTGAGCATGGCTTCGGCTTGGGCGGCCAGGTAGCGCATTTTGGGCGGCATGTGGCCGGAGCGTTTGGCGCGGGCTTGCAGGTCGGCGAATTTGGTGCGGGATTTGCCGAAGAGGAGAATGATCTCGCAGCCAATTGCGCCGGTTTTGGTCAGGCCGAAGGTGAGGATATCGACACCCGCTTGCCAACTCATTTGCGCGGGGTGCGCGCCTGTCGAGACCAAGGCATTGCCCAAACGTGCGCCATCGAGATGGACGCTGAGGTCCGCTTCATGGGCCAAGGCGGCATAATGGTTGATTTGCTGGGCGGGGTAGGCCGTGCCGCATTCGGTAAGATTGGTCAGCGAGAGGACATGCGCGGGCGTCTCGTGGACGAAATTGCGCTGGATGCTGGCGAGGGCTGCGCGCAGGGCCTGCTCGTCTATGCGGGCAGCCTCGCCGGAGAGAAGCGAGAGTTTTCCGCCGCCTGTGAAAAACTCCGGCGCGCCGCGTTCGTCGCGCTCGATATGGGCTTCCTCGTGGCAGAGGATTGCGCCTGTGGGCGGGCAGAGCAGCGAGAGCGCTAACGCATTTGAGGCGGTGCCGGAAGCACACATCCACATGTCGAAATCGTCTGTTTCGAAGGTTTCGGAGAGCAGGGCGCGGACGCGGGCGGTGACGCTGTCGTTTCCGTAGGAGCCTTCCATGCCGGAATTGACGCGGGCCAGTGCGTCAATGACGGATGGGTGGGCGGGAGCGGAGGTGTCGGAAGAGAAGTCCATGGGTTACTCGGTCCAGATGTCCGGCGTTTGCCAGAGCAGGTGCTGGCCACCATCGCTGGCGATCATCTGGCCGGTGACACTTTGCGCAGCGATGAGATAGCGCAGAGCAGCGACGATCTCGGCAGGATTGGAACCCTCTCGGGTGAGGGTCGCTGTGGCTTCGGCGGCAAAAACGTCGTCAGATTGGTGGATGCTTCGCAAGGTGGGCCCGGGGCCGATGGCGTTGACGCGGATGTTCGGGGCGAGGGCTTGGGCGAGGGTGCGGGTGGCGGTCCACAATGCGGATTTGGACAGGGTGTAGGTGAAGAATTGCGGGTTGAGTTTCAGGACGCGCTGGTCGATGAGGTTGACGATGAGGGCTTTGGTGTCCGCCGGGAGCGCAGCAGCGAAGTGTTGGGACAGATGGATGGGCGCGCGCAAGTTGACATCCATGTGGAAGTCCCAGTCTTTGCGGGTATGGCTCCGGGCGGTGTCGTCCTCGAACGTGGAGACGGAATTGACCAGCAGAGTGAGCGGAGTGCCGAGTGCGGCCTGAGCTGCGGGAATAAGGGCGGCAGTGTCGGCTTCGTCGCTAAGGTTGGCTTGGACGAGGGCTGCGGTGCCACCTGCGTCTGTGATGGTTTTGGCGGAGTCTTCGGCACCTGCGCGGGAGTTGCGATAATGGATGGCAACGTGCCACCCGTCCTGGCCGAGCGCTGTTGCCATGGCTTTACCCAGCCGGGCACCAGCGCCTGTAACAAGAGCGGCGCGGGGCTTAGCCATTGGTCAGCGCCAGAATGTTCCAGCCATTGACGAGGCCGTAAATATAGACGGAATAAATCAGAAGCAGCAGTATCCCAGCGAGACGGCCAATCCGCATCTTGGCAAAAATGAACAGCCCGATGATCAAAGCCGCCGCGGCCATGATCCAGTGATCGTAATTGGCAAAGGACTGTGCCGCTTCGATTGGGCCAAAGAAAGCGATGAGGCCGCCTGCACCGAGAATGTTGAAGAGATTTGAGCCCAGCACATTGCCCACAAGGACATCGGTTTTCTTACGCAAGGCCGCAGCTATGCCTGCGCCGATTTCTGGCAGAGATGTGCCGACGGCGAGCAAAGTCAGCCCGATTAGTTCCTCGCGGACGTTATAGAAACGGGCAATATCGACCCCGCTATCAACGATCAATCGCGCGCCAATGGGCAAGCCGATCATACCGATCAGGATATAGGCGGAGGCGCGAGCCGTGCCGATTTTCGACGACTCTACATCAATTCCCGTGTCGATGCCCGCCGCCTTGGCCATACGTGCGGAGACGAGCGTGTAGACCGCGTAGAGAATGAGCGCGATGATGAAGAGCGTGCCCATCGCGACATCGAGCCCGATGGTTGAAAGAATAGCGATCCAGACAAAAGTCGCCGCCAGCATGAAGATATATGACCGCCCCTGACCCCAACCGCCCGCAACGATGGGAGAGATAATCGCAGGCAAAGCCAGAACCAGAAAAATATTGGCGATGTTCGAGCCGACAATATTGCCGAGTGCAAGATTGGGGTAATTGTTGCGCGCAGCATCAATAGCGACCAGCATTTCGGGCGCCGATGTTCCGAAGCCGACAATGAAGATACCAGCGATAAGCGGTGAGAGACCGAGCTTGCGACCAATCGCGACGGCCCCGTTAACGAGAAAATCACCGGCGAATGCCATCAATACGAGGCCGCCGAGCAGAGCTACAATCAACCCGGATTCAGGCATGGATGGTGGCCCTCAATTAGTCGAGACGTTTAAAGTCAATGAAATTCAGAATGCCGAATACAGCAAATGTAACGCCGATTGCTATGAGTGCAGCCATGAGAATGCTCTTTTATTACCATTTGTTATGGGAGCGGTTTAGCGCGTTGTTGGGCAAATGGCGAGATGATTCCTGATAAATAGTGCGGCGGAGGATGAATATATATGAGTTTACGGCAGGCGGCTTTCCGGACCTGGTTCAGGCTCTCGCGTCCCATGACGTTGGGCGTGCGGGCAATTGTCGAAAACAGTGCGGGGCAGGTCCTGCTGGTCCGGCACACATATGTCGATGGTTTGTTCCTACCGGGCGGAGGGGTCGAGCGGGCTGAACCAGCCGAACAGGCGTTAGGACGTGAACTGGTTGAGGAGGCGGGAGTTGAGATGGTCGCGGCCCCGAAATTGCTCGGAATTTTCTCAAATCACCGCGTATTCGCCAATGATCACGTCCTGCTATACCGGGTCGAGGCATGGCGAAGTGTGCTCGCCACCAATCGTGGCGAAATTGCTGAGATTGTCTGGTGCGATCCACTGGTGCCGCCGTCAGATACCACCCCCGGCACGTGCAGACGTCTTGCGGCTGAATATGCCAATGCGCCAGCGGGGCTTTACTGGTAGTTCTCGGCAAAGGCCATGACGGCCGGGAGAAACATGAACGCGATAAATCCTAAGGCAGGCCAGACGGGATTGGTTTTTGCTCGTTTCTTCATGCACTCAGAGTGGTCGCGAAATAAGGCTTGAGATGGACAACCGGCGGGCGATGTGGTGGCAGAGCCGATGGTTTACGCCAGATTAAGCATGCGCGTGTAGCCTCGGAACGTGCCCGTGTCGTTCCCCTTCGCGGTCATGGCTAAACATTGGTCGCGCAGATCAATGCGCCGACGGTCATTTCGCTAGCCGGAGTGGCCGTTTCGCTTTGGTGCGGCGGCGGCAAGAAAATACTGCATGCCCGTGCCGAGCGACAGCACACAACCGAACACGAAGACCGACAGCCCCACACGGCAAATGGTGACCATAAGTTCCATTTGCTCAATCGCGTTCTGCCGCGCTGCACTCATCGCAAGCGCATAAGCCAGCATACAAATCGACATGGCGCCCATAATGATGGCGGTCTTGCTCTTTGCGAGAAAGGTTGCTTTGAGGTTCACATCTGGCCGTTTGGCCCGCAGCCGCATGACCAGAAGATCCCGCACGGATAAACAGAGCAGGCCGAATATCGCGATCAGCGGATAGGCGCTGACGACACCGATCAGGACGGCGAATACCAGTATTTTGTCTGCCCAAAGGTCGAGTTTTGCGCCGAACTCGGATGTGGCATCGAGCGCACGCGCGAGATAGCCATCAAGCCAGTCGGTCACCGCCGCTAGCGTGAAAATACCAAAGGCAAGGCCGGCATAAACCTCGCGGAACTCCAGACTGTCCCCGTTCAAAAATGCCCAGACAAGCCAGCCGACAATGGGCGCAGCAGCGATGCGTAAGAGCGTAACGGCATTGGGTATCCAGCTAAGCGTCATAGTCGAGGTGTCCGGTTGCTGTTTCGTTGTGCTGATCGCAGTCTTGTCAGGCGGAGTTTGGCACGGTTCACGTATTATGGAAATGGCCGTAGATGCGCTCGGCAAGCGCCTGATTGACACCTTCTACGCTGGCAATGTCCGACAGTTTCGCAAGTCCGACGGCTTTGGCCGAGCCAAACCGGTGCAACAGGGCTTTCTTCCGGGCCGGGCCAATGCCCGCGATTTCGTCCAGCGGACTTTTCTTGATGTCTTTGGACCGCTTGGCCCGGTGAGCGCCAATGGCCCAGCGGTGGGCCTCGTCGCGCAGGCGTTGCAGATAAAACAAGACGGGCGCATTAGCCGGCATACGAAACGGCGATTTGCGAGGACGGAAGAAGGTCTCGCGGCCGGCATTTCGGTCGGGCCCTTTGGCGATTGAGACAAGCGTAAGGTCTTTGTCTGACAGCCCAATGGTTTCGAGAGCCTCCATCACTGCGGAGAGTTGCCCGGCCCCACCATCAATCAGAATAAGGTCGGGATAAGTGTCGAGCCCGTTCAGGGGCTTGCCCGCACTGGCCGCTTCCTTTTTGAGGCGCGAGAACCGCCGCCGCATAACTTCGCGCATCATACCGTAATCATCACCCGGGGTCAGCGTTTCGTCTTTGATGTTGAACTTGCGATATTGGGTTTTCATAAACCCTTCTGGCCCGGCGACCACCATGCCGCCAACCGCGTTGGTGCCCTGAATGTGGGAGTTGTCATAAATTTCGATGCGCTTGGGGGGAGCGGGCAGGTCAAGCTCTTTGGCGAGATCAGCAAGAAGCTTTTGTTGGCTGGCCGTCTCGGCCTGCTTCCGGGTGAGGGCTTCTTTGGCGTTGCGCTCGGCATGGATCAGGAGATCGCGTTTCGTGCCGCGTTGGGCGGCGCGAATTTCGATCTTGTGGCCCGCACGAAGCTCTAGTGCATCGGCAATGAGCGGTGCCTGATCTGGCAGATGATTGGTCAGAACCAGACGTGGTGCCGGGCGGGTATCGTAGAACTGGACGAGGAATGCGGCGAGGATGTCAGCGGGTGAGGCGTCCTTTTCGTGGCGTGGATAGTAAGCGCGCGTGCCCCAGTTCTGGCCTCCGCGAATGAAATAGACCTGCACACAGGATAACCCGCCCTCAAGCGCAAGGGCAAAGACGTCCGCTTCTTCAAGCCCGTCCGGATTGATGCTCTGGCTGGCACGAACCACCGACAAGGCGCGGATGCGATCACGCAGGATAGCGGCGGTCTCAAAGTCCATAGCGTCCGAGGCGGCATCCATCTCGGCGGCGAGCCGTGTTTGCAGATCAACCGCTTTGCCGCGCAGAAAATCTGCAGCCTGATCAGCAAGCGCGGTATACTTTTCCGGCGATATGAGGCCAACGCACGGTGCCGCGCAACGTTTGATCTGGTGAAGCATGCAAGGCCGCGAGCGCGTCGCGTAAACGCTGTCCTCGCAAGTGCGCAGCAGAAAAGCCTTTTGAAGCGTGTCGAGCGTTTGGTTGACGGCGCTGGCATTGGCGAAGGGGCCGAAATAATCGCCTTCTTTCTTCTTGGCGCCGCGATATTTGACAATTTGGGGTGCTTCGTGGGTTCGCTTGATCAGAATGTACGGGAAAGATTTGTCGTCGCGCAGCAAAATGTTGAAGCGGGGTTTTAGCCGTTTAATCAGATTGGCTTCGAGCAAGAGCGCCTCTGTCTCGGTTTCTGTAACAACAAATTCCATGCTCGCCGTGAGTGAGATCATGAGGGCGATGCGCTGGGTGTGTCCGCCCATCTGGGCATAATTGGCAACGCGTGCCTTTAGACTTTTCGCCTTGCCAACATATAGTAAGTCCTGATCCCGACCGAACATTCGGTAGACACCTGGCTTGGCAGGCAAGCGCTTGAGATTGTCCTTGATCACCTCAATGCCGATTTGTGGCACTGTGTCAGGCGAAGATATATGTTCAGGCGAATCCATGACTGACTTTTACAGACAGATTGGTCGGAGCCAAAATGGATTAATTGAAGTCCGGTTTGCTAGCGGATACCTTCAATGGCAATATCGAGACCAAATGTCATAATGATCAAGATGACCGCGGCCAACAAAAAGACCTTGAACGTGCTCATATCTTTGTCGCTATCGTTGCCAAGCATCGAAACTTTTTTGGGCGCAGGTTGGAGAACGCCGATCAAGAGGAATGCTGCGCAAACGATGCCCATGCTAAAGGCCTGTTGGCCGAGGCTCATGCCATTCCACCAGAATTGCAAATGCTGCACAACAAATGCACTTTCTTCTTTTACTTCACGTATGGTCCGGTCAAGAAGGTCCACAATAACGCCCTGTTTGTTACTCCACTCCTGTGCACCATAACAAAACTAGGTTGATAATTTACCACCAAAGTGGATAAAAATGCTCAGAAATTTGGCGTTTCCTGCGCATTTCATCCTCCGCGCTCCGTGGCTGCTTTTCTTGCTGTTGCCAGCCTTGCAATTACCCAATACTCAGCATGACGATCGATCAATGGAGACAGGTTATGAGTCGGGAAATTCAGCTAAGCGATGCGGTTAACCGCGTAAGCCCATCGGCAACGATTGCGGTGACCACGAAAGCCGCTGAGTTGAAGCGTGCCGGAATCGATGTCATCGGGCTGGGCGCTGGTGAGCCCGACTTCGACACACCTGAACACATCAAAGAAGCAGCCATCAAGGCGATCCGTGATGGCAAGACAAAATATACGCCCGCCGATGGGATCCCCGAACTCAAAGAAGCGATTTGCGCCAAGTTCAAACGCGACAATGATCTCGATTACACGCCCGCGCAGGTCAATGTTTCGCCGGGCGGTAAGCCGGTCATCTTCAATGCATTTATCTCGACGCTGAACCCGGGCGACGAGGTCATTGTGCCGGCCCCTTACTGGGTGAGTTATCCAGATATGGCGCGTATGGCAGGCGGGACGCCGGTTTTTGTAAAGTGTGGACCGAACGCAAATTATAAACTGACCGCTGACACATTGGAAGCGGCCATCACACCGAAGACAAAGTGGCTGGTGCTGAACTCGCCATCTAATCCGACAGGAGCGGCCTATACAAAGGCCGAGCTGCGGGCGCTTGCTGATGTGCTGCTCAGGCATCCGCATGTTTTTATCCTGACGGATGATATGTATGAGCATTTGGTCTATGACGGGTTTGAGTATTGGACCATCGCGCAAGTCGAGCCGGGGCTTTATGAGCGGACTTTGACGATGAACGGGGTGTCGAAAGCCTATGCGATGACCGGCTGGCGGATTGGTTATGCAGCAGGACCGCAAAACCTGATCGCGACCATGCGTAAGGTAATGAGCCAGTCCACATCCAACCCATGCTCGATCTCGCAATGGGCGGCTGTCGCAGCGCTGAACGGATCGCACGATTTTCTGGCCGAGCGAAATGCCGCGTTTAAAGCCAGACGGGACATGGTCGTCGCCGAGCTAAATCAAGCGGAAGGTATTTCTTGTGCAACGCCGGAAGGGGCATTCTATGTCTACCCGAACATTGCTGGCGTCATCGGCAAGACCTCCCCGGCGGGGGCTCTGATCGAAACGGACAAGGATTTCTGCGCGGCCCTGCTTGAAGAAGAACAGGTTGCGGCTGTTTTCGGTGAGGCGTTTGGACTGTCGCCCGCCTTCCGTGTGTCTTATGCGACCTCGACCGAGGCGCTGACCGAAGCCTGTAAACGGATCAAACGGTTTTGCGGTGCGCTGAGCTAGCGGGGGCTGTCCAAGCCTTATCTGAATTTCCTGTCACGCACTTGCGCGCTGGTTTGGGCGTCCCCACATCATGCATGGAAGGATGTTGCCGCTGAGCGGAATGTCCAATGAATTGTGTCCGTGCGCAGTTGCGGCGGGCCTCAAATTTTCCCTGCTTGAGTGAGAGGGCATGACATGAATATAGAGCAGTATACCGATCGCGCGCGCGCCGTTTTGCAACACGCACAGAATATCGCACTGACCGCAAACCACCAACAGTTTACGCCGAGCCATTTGCTCGCCGGCTTGCTGGCCGATGACAATCATTTTTCAGAAAATCTGATCCGTGCAGCTGGCGGCGATGTGCAAGCGGTGCAGCAAAAAACCTCCGAGACGCTGGCAAAAATTTCAGCAGTGACAGGGGGCGATGGGCGTCTATATGCCGACCCGACGATGGCGCGGGTTCTGGCGGATGCGGAAAAGTCGGCCAAAGATGCAGGGGATGCGTTCGTTACGCTTGAGCGCCTCTTGCTTTCGCTGGTCGCGCTGAAGAAAGATCCAGCGGGGGACGCGCTCCGTAGCGGCGGCGTTACCGAGGCCAATTTGACGCGCGCGGTTGAGGAATTGCGGCAGGGTCGCACGGCAAACTCACAAACCGCGGAAGAGAGCTATGAAGCGCTTAAGAAGTATACGCGTGATCTGACCGCGGATGCGCGGGCAGGCAAGCTTGATCCGGTCATCGGGCGCGATGAAGAAATCCGCCGAACGGTTCAGGTGCTCTCGCGGCGGACCAAGAACAACCCTGTTCTGATTGGTGAACCCGGGGTCGGAAAAACAGCGATTGCCGAAGGCCTTGCCCTGCGGATTATCAATGGCGATGTTCCCGAAAGTCTGAAGAATCGGCGCCTGCTCTCGCTCGATATGGGAGCTTTGATTGCCGGGGCAAAGTTTCGTGGCGAGTTTGAAGAACGCCTGAAAGCCGTGCTGACCGAGGTGCGCGAAGCTGCAGGTGACGTGGTTTTGTTCGTTGACGAGATGCATATGCTTGTCGGGGCTGGGAAGACGGACGGCGCGATGGATGCGTCCAACCTGCTCAAACCTGCGCTGGCGCGCGGGGAGCTACATTGTGTCGGCGCCACAACACTGGACGAGTATCGCAAATATGTCGAAGGCGATGCAGCGCTTGCGCGGCGGTTCATGGCCGTGTTTGTGGATGAACCAAGCGTCGAGGATACCATCTCTATTCTACGCGGGCTTAAGGGGCGGTATGAAGCCCATCATGGCGTGCGGATTTCGGACGCGGCGCTGGTGTCTGCGGCCACGCTTTCGCATCGCTACATCACGGACAGGTTTTTGCCGGATAAGGCGATTGATCTGATGGATGAAGCGGCGTCGCACATCCGTATGGTAGTGGACTCAAAGCCAGAAGAACTGGACGAGATAGATCGGCGCTTAATGCAGTTGCAGATCGAGGCCGAGGCGCTGAAGAAGGAGAAGGATGCCGCGTCTAAAGATCGGCTTGCCACACTCGATGAGGAGATTGCCGAGTTGACGACAGCCTCGGACGAGTTGACCGGGATATGGGCCGCAGAGAAGAACAAACTCAAGGGCGCAGCATCTGCCAAGGAAGCACTTGATCGGGCGATGTCTGAGTTGGCTGAGGCCGAGCGGCAAGGCGATCTGAGCCGGGCTTCAGAGTTAAAATATGGCGAGATACCGACCCTGGAAGCGCAAATCGCAGACGTCGAGGCAGGCGGTGACGATGGCGCGGGCGCTCTGGTTTCCGAGACGGTGGTGCCGGACGATATTGCGCGCGTTGTGTCCAAGTGGACGGGTGTGCCTGTCGACAAGATGCTTGAAGGCGAGCGTGAGAAATTGTTGCGAATGGAAGATGCTTTGCGCGCACGCGTTGTCGGGCAGGAAGAGGCGCTTGCAGCCGTTTCGAATGCGGTGCGACGCTCGCGGGCAGGCTTGCAAGACCCAGCGCGTCCGATTGGATCTTTCCTCTTTGTCGGGCCGACCGGCGTGGGCAAGACCGAACTGACCAAGGCCTTGGCGGGCTTTCTGTTT
This sequence comes from uncultured Hyphomonas sp., assembly GCA_964567455.1. Lineage (GTDB taxonomy): Bacteria > Pseudomonadota > Alphaproteobacteria > Caulobacterales > Hyphomonadaceae > CALLCD01. The sequence continues at coordinate 32,919 of CAZMMU010000001.1, read as the reverse complement.
GATGATGAAAGCGCGATAGTCCGGCTGGATATGTCGGAGTTTTCCGAAAAGCATTCAGTCGCAAGGCTGATTGGGGCACCGCCCGGTTATGTTGGATACGATGAAGGCGGTGTCCTGACTGAAGCGGTTCGGCGGCGGCCCTACCAGGTCGTACTATTTGACGAGGTCGAGAAGGCGCATCCTGATCTGTTCAACACACTCTTGCAAGTGCTTGACGATGGTCGTTTAACTGACGGTCAGGGCCGTACAGTGGATTTCCGCAACACGCTGATTATTATGACCAGCAATCTCGGTGCGGATGTTTTGGCGAGCGGAGATGAGGGACCAATTTCCGAGAGCCAGCGCGAACATGTCTCCGCGGCGATCCGACAGCACTTCCGGCCCGAATTTATCAACCGGATTGATGAAACGGTCCTGTTCAAGCGTCTTGGGCGGGCCGAGATCGATGTCATCGTCGGCCTTCAGATTGCGCGGCTCGGCAAGCTTCTGGCACCACGTAAACTGTCTGTTGATCTAAGCGACAAGGCGCGCGAATGGCTGGCGGTGCGCGGCTACGATCCGGTTTATGGCGCTCGTCCGCTGAAGCGAACGATCCAGAGGGAGTTACAAGACCCGCTGGCCAGACTCATCCTTGAAGGGCGTATCCTTGATGGCGAAACGATCAGCATCGATGTCGAAGGAGACCTGCTTTCGATCAATGGCGTTCCGAACACTTTTGCTCAGGGAAAAAGCGCATTCAACTGATCTATCTTGGCAATTGAACAGGGTGGAAAACAAAAGCCTTTGCAACTCAGTTGATATATCGGGGTTGCAACTCCAAAAAAATCGCGCATAGTCATAGTCATCACGGGAGAATGATTATGGTTCGTTTTGGGAGTGTGCTTTTAGGTGCGTTGGCAATGTTGTGGAGCGGATCACCCGTTGCGACCGCAGATGTGGTGAGTGATTTCAGCCGCATGGACGACACATGGGGCGTCGCGATTTCGCCAGATGGTAACACGCTGGCACTTGGATGCGTTTATGGTGGTAAGAAGGCCATCTGTATTGCGCCATTAGCAGGCGATATCGAACCGACGGTCTATCCGGGGTCCGATCAGCTTGAGATCGTAAATTTCTACTGGGCGAGCAATTCGCACGTCATCATGATCACCGATTCCACCGAGATGATTGATTTCTCATCCGGATTGCAAAGAACGCGGATTAATCGCGCATTGTCTTTTAATGCGCGGACAGGGAAAACGGCTGTTCTTTTGAAGGATTTCCGCGGGTTTACCAACACAACCAATGTGGTCAGCTTGCTAGAAGACCGCGAAGACAAGATCATGATGGCAATGATCACGTATCGTGACGCCAATGATGCAGGCTTCAGCAAGGCCCGACGCACCGAAACCGGATGGGAATATCATCCCTTTATTGTTGATCTCGATAGCGGCAAGGGGCGCCAACAGAACACGCGAGGCAGAGATGTTGTACACGTCGTATATGACAGTGCAGGCGAGCCCATAGTCCGGACGCTGTTTGATGAGGACTCAACAAATTTCGAGATACAGGATCATGACCGGAAGACAATTATGGAGAATGGCGATGCACCGATCCAGCCATTCTCAGTCTCTGGACTGACATCTGACGGCCAAGATTTGCTCGTCTGGACAGATGGCGTGTCCGTGTCGGGCTATGAGCGCGGCATCTGGCGCATGTCAATGACGGATGGTTCCATGTCGCGTGTCAAGATCGGCAGCTTCGAAGTGCGCGACCATTCGCCAGTTATTGACCAGCACACCGGGCGTGCCGTTGGGTTTCGATACAGCGATGATTTGACGGGTCAGCGTCTGACCGATCCTGAACTGGCTGACGCCCAACGGGTCCTTGAGAATAGTTTGCCCGGATTCAGGATACAGATTTTATCCTGGTCCAGAGATCGCAGCCGGCTAGTGGTTCGCGCTGAACAGGCGGGTCGTCCGGTAGAGTATTATCTGGCTGCCCTTGGCGACGGTGAACTTTCAATGATTGGCGCATCGAACGAGCTGGCCGCCGAGCGCACACTGGGCAAAGTGTTGTCTATCTCCTACCCAGCGGCCGACGGTTTGACGATCCCTGCATATTTGACGCTGCCGGAAGGCAAATCAAAGGCGGATGGTCCATTCCCGACCATTTTGTTGCCCCATGGTGGACCAGATGCCTCTGACAGTGCGCGCTATGACTGGTGGTCTCAGGCCTACGCCGCTGCCGGATATGCCGTGCTCCAACCCAATTTCCGCGGCTCAAGCCGGTATGGTGCACAGTTTCGTGAAGCAGGGTTTGGAGAGTTTGGCGGAAAAATGGTGACCGATGTTCTCGATGGTCTTGACTGGATGGAGTCTCAGGGTTTGGCTAAGCCGGGTGGCGCGTGTGTTATTGGCGCGAGCTATGGCGGCTATTCGGCTCTGATGGCACCACTGCTTGACGCTTCACGAGTCAAATGCGCGGTCAGCGTGAACGGTGTGACCGATCCCATCGCGCAGATGGGGCAGTATCGTCAACGCGGGGGCGGTAACTCTTCGCTGGTCTCCTATTGGGAGCAATACATGGGTAGCTTGTACGCCGATGAGCGCCAGCATGCTTCGATTACGCCAGCGGAGAGGGTTAGCGAGTATCGTCGGCCAGTGCTGTTGATACATGGAAACGAAGACACACGCGTTCCGTTTGGGCAATATGAGCTCTTCGTCAAGAATGCCGGGGATGCGTCTTGGCTCACCAAACATGTCATGCGCGGCCAGAACCACTTCCTCGGGACGAGCGAAGCCCGCGACGCCGTACTGGCGCAGTCATTATCGTTTCTTGAAGTTCACCATCCGGCCAATTAGCTGGACGAATGGGATGACACTCACAATCTGATTTCGGAGAAAGCGGGTTGGCCAATGGGCTAGCCCGCTTTTGCCAATTCTGCTGTGATCAGGCTGTCCAGTCGGTCGCGGTTCAGTCCTGAGAAAAGCGTATCTCCGACAACGAAGGTTGGCGTGGCGTTGGCACCAACGGTCTGCGCCAGCGAACGCGTTTCCGAAATTTGCTCGCGAAGTGCGGGATCTTTACGGTCTTCCATCCACTGGGCCATGTCGAGGTCAATGTCCCCGGCGATTTTGACAATATCGGCTTCGGTGAACCGGGAGGATGATTTCATGAAGGCCTGATGCATATCGACATACTTGCCTTGCCGTCCGGCGGCGAGCGCGGCGATCGCGGCCACTTCGCTCTCGGGCGAGAGGATCGGAAACTCCTTGAACACAACGCGGACCTGATCCTGATACTGGGCGGGCAGCGCGTTGACGGTGCTCATCGACGCCCGGCAGGGGCCGCATCGATAATCAAAAAACTCGACCACGGTGACCGGAGCATCATCAGGACCGATGGAGAAATCGGCTGACGCGTTGAACAGTAAGTCTGCATTATCGGCCACAGCAACGCGCGCGGCATCTTCTTCTTCCGCTTTGCGCTTTTCGTTCAGGGCGATCAGCGCTTCCTCGATAATTTCGGGATTGGCGAGGATGTATTCCCGGACGATCTCTTCTGTGGCGGCTCGGTTGCTTGATGCGACTGTGTCTTGGGCACATGCCGATAGCGTAAATGTGGCGAGCGCAACGGAACCTAGGAGTGAACGGTGCATGGCGAAATTCCTTCTGGAGAGATCAAGAGTGAAAGACTTATGCCCCGACTTCGTTAATGAACCCTAGCCATTCACGGGACATTTGAGGGGGCATGCCTGACGGGTCAGCGCCTGTAATACCTGCGGTTTTCTTCGAGTTGAGGATCTGTAACGGCGGCAATATCTTGAGCGCGGCGCATCAGCGGGCTGCCAGCCTCCAGTCCCAGCATGGCGCGTTGCGCAAATGTGTTTGCCCCGACAACGTCACCGACGTGAAAGGACCGCTCGGCGGTTGCCAGTTCGGCCTCATAGCGGCGGCCCTGCTTGTCCATGGCCTTGGCAAGCTCAGACCATGCGAAGGCATTGTCCGGTTCTGCGATGATCGAGCGGCGCAGTAGCGTCTCACCCTCTTCGACGTCCCCAGGATCGCCGCGGGCGATCATGGACCGGGCATAGCTGATCATCAGAAGCGGTTGATCAGGAGCAAGCTCAACAGCGCGACGATTAGGCTCCACGGACTCGGCAATTTTGCCAAACTCGAACAGGATTTGCCCTTTCAACTCGTGATAATAGGGGTTCTCCGGATTGATTTCCAGAAGTTCGTCGATCTCTTTGATCGCCTTTCCAAGGTCCACGCTTTGCATGGCTGAAATGGCGCGTGCATAGCGGGCTGGCTCGCTGGTGTCTGTCTCCGGATAGCGCTGATAGACAACAACTGGAGGTTCGAGAAAGCCGATGAGTTTGGCGTGCATGATCTCCATTTGTGCCAGCGCGCGGCCTGTGGGTGGCACATCCATAAGGCCGGTTTCTTCGGCCCGCTGACGCAATGCGCGGATACGGTCAGAGGCAAGCGGGTGAGTTCGGAAATACTCAAATCGACGGGCCTGCGACAACACTTCCTGATACCGGAACTCTTCAAAAAATTCGACGATACCCGCTGGCGATTGCCCCGTCCGCTCAAGGAAGGTGATCGCGGCCTGATCAGCCGATGATTCCTGCGCCCGCGTATGGGTGAAAAAGCTAAGCGCCGTTAATTGCTGCGAATTGGCGATCAAGGCGGCCCCAAGTTCGGGCGCGCCAGCGGCAATTGCGATGATGCCAAGGCCGATAGAGACATAGCCCGAGCGCGCAGACTTTGCGAAGTCGGCAGCCCGTCGCGCGCCGTGTGCGCCGGAAATGTGCCCGGTTTCGTGTGCGATGACGCCTTTGAGTTGGCCCGGAGTTTCCGTTCGAATGATCAGGCCCGTATGGATGTGGATGCGTTGCCCCCCTGCGACAAAGGCATTCAGGCTCGGATCCCCGATCAGGAACAAACCGACATCTTCGGGGATCAGGCCCGCCGCTTCGAGAATGGGATCTGTGTACTCCCGCAAGATCGCCTCGATTTCGGCATCGCGGATAAACCCTTGTGCCATGGCGGGCAATGACAGGGCGAGGGTCGCAAATGCAAGCGTCGTGGCTTTTAAAAGCGTGCGTATCATACGGTCATGTCTCCAACACAATTATGGCGAGTGTAGGACGAATACAGGTAATTGGCGAGTAAACTGGTGCATTATAACGCAAAAGTTAGAAGTTGAAAAAGACTCTATAAAACAAAGCAAAGAGCGGGGTTGAGCCGTAGCCCAATCAAGCTCATCGGTTCAATGGTCTCGTTTGCGGGAACAAGAATGGTTGCTTCGGTGCTCTCCCGTTCGATGCTGAGCTGCATCACAGCGCCATTTCGCCGTGCCGTCAGCACACGCACTTGCACCGGCGAATCGTCGCTGAGGGTGAAAGCTTCGGGCCGGATCCCAGCCATGAACGAGGCACTGTTCGGAGGCCTGGAGGCCGGGAAATGGCCGAGCGCCGTTTCGATTTGCCCCAGCCTCTCGTTCCAAATCGCGGGCAGCTTTATGATTGGGCCGAGCGCTGTTGCTGTCGCCTCGTCGATCGGTTGGGCGTACAGCGTGTCAGGTGTGCCTTGCTGGCTGATCTGGCCGTCGCGCATGATCGCGAGATGATCAGCATAGAGCATAGCTTCGGCGGCGTCATGGGTGACCAGTAGCGCGGGGATGCCGAGGCTTGCTATGGCGTCCAGTGCCGTGTGGCGAACATCATCCCGCAACGCCGGGTCAAGGCCCGAGAAGGGTTCATCCATCAGCAGGGCGACAGGGTCTGGCGCGAGCGCACGAGCGATGGCGACGCGTTGCTGCTCGCCGCCGGACAATTGGTGGGGATACGCATCGGCGCGATCGGACAGGGAGATGCGTGTGAGCCAGTCAGCTGTCAGTTTGAGGCGGTCTGGCTTCGGCAGGTGGGCGAGGCCAAACGCAATGTTTTGGCCAGCTGTGAGATTGGGGAAAAGGGCAAAGTCCTGAAAAACAATACCGATGCGGCGGCGCTCGGCGGGGACGTGAATACCGCCGTCAGAGAGAACCGTGTCGCCTTGCAGGATGCGGCCCTGACTGGGTGTTTCGAGCCCACAGAACAGTCTGAGCAATGTGGATTTGCCAGCGCCCGACGGCCCCAGCAGAGCTGTGATCTGGCCGGGTTCGAGGGTCAGGTTTGCTCTGTTGACGATTGTGGTCTGGCCATACCGGCAAGACACATTCTCGGCAATGAGCGGGGCTGTCTGTCTCATCTCGTTTGGCCTCTGCGCGCGCGCGAAAGCTGACGGGAAAGCAGGATAACAGGCAGAAGTCCAGCCAGCGTTATCGCAAGTGATGGCAAGGCCGCAGCCGGCAAGCGTTCGTCCGAGGCATAGACATAGGCGCGCACAGCGAGCGTGTCCCAATTGAATGGCCGGAGCATGAGCGTGGCGGGAAGTTCTTTCAGGGTTTCGACGAAGAGGATCAGCGCGGCAGCGGCAGCTCCTGGTGCAATGATCGGGAGATCGAGCTGAAGGATGCGGCGGGTCGGACTGGCGCCAAGGCTGCGTGCGGCAGCGCTATAGGACGCGGGCGCAGCTTGAAGGGCAGCCTGCATGGGCTGGATCCCGGCGGCGGCGAAGCGACTGACATAGACAAGTATAAGTAAGCCGAGGGCGGCACTGCTGGATTGGGCAATCGGCAGGCGGGCAATCGTGAACAACGCGCCCAGAGCAAGCACCGCGCCGGGCATGGCATAGCCGCTGGTAGCGACAAGACTGGCGAGGCGGGCGAGCGTCTGACGGTGATGTACACCGAGGGCGATAATCAGGGAGAGGGCGAAGGCAAACACTGCGGCGAGACCTGCAAGGCGGACCGAGTTCCAAAGTGCTTCGCCAATAGGCGGCGTTTCAGCGCGTGCGTCGACGGCGATGGCGATGAGATGGTAAACAGGAAGACCAAACCCCCAGCTAAAGATGAGCGCGCAGATTGCGCTCGCCCAAAGCGCGCGCAGGCCTGTCAATTGATGGGGCGGCGGCGCGCGCCAGCGTGTCGTGCTGGCTTGAAATCCAGCAGCGCCGCGTTGCCAGCGTTCGAGCCATTGCAGGAACAGGGTGAGGGAGACAAGGATGAGGGCGAGGCGCGCGCCCGCAGCTGCGTCTCCAAAACTTGCCCAAGCGCGATAGACACTGACCGTCAGCGTGCGCACGCCGAGAAAGTCCGCTGCGCCATAATCTGCAGCCGTTTCCATCAGCGCCAAGGCGAGCCCTGCGGCGATGGCTGGTCTCGCAGCTGGCAGAGCCACCCGCCAAAAACGGGCACGCGGCGCCGCGCCGAGAAGCTGGGCGGCTTCAAGCGTGCTGGTGGACTGCATTGAGAAGGCGGCGCGGGCGGTCAGGTAAACATAAGGATAGAGCGCCGCAGCCATGACAAAGGCGCACCCCGTCAGGCTTCGAATATTGGGAAACCAGTAATCGCGCGCAGACAAGCCACTGGCCTCGCGGATGAAGGATTGAATTGGACCAGCCACGCCGAGCATATCTGAATACGAAAAAGCCAGCACATAACCCGGTGCAGCAAGCGGTAGAATGAGAAGCCAGCCGAAGATGTCCCGGCCCGGAAACCGATACATGGTGACGAGCCAGGCGGCGGGTATGGCCACTATCGCAATGAACAGTCCGGTCAGCAGGATGAGCGCAAGCGTGGCCCCTATGGATGACCAGAGGAAGGTGTCCGCGATGTGGGTCCACGTATCGCCGCCACCCGCGATCAGGCCGATGAGCAGGCAGCCAATGATGGGGGCGCCCAGAATCAGCGTTGTCAGGGCGAGAGGAAGGTTTGCGCCTGCACGCCTGAGGCGATGTTGGACGGTGTCGGCCAAGGCAGGCATCGGCGCGGCCTATTTCCATCCGGCTTTGTCGTAAAGGGTCTGGGCAAGCGACTGGTTCTCGCCCAGCTTGACCATCGGCACCTCGCTGGCGATGAACTCGGGAAGGTTTTCGAGCCCTTCTGGTAGCGGCACGCCATCCACCATCGGGAATTCCTTTGTCGGGCCCGTCAGTAATGTCTGGCCGCGCTCTGAGGCGAGGAACTCCAGAAAGGCGATGGCCGCATCCCGATTTGGCGCGTTCGCCGCGACGCCCGCGCCGGTAATATTGACATGCGTACCCGCCCCAATGGATGGGAAGGCGATGGCGGTGCTCTCTGCCAGTGCGCGTTGGTCGGACGCGTTGCTGGTCATCATACGCACCCAGTAATAATGGTTGACGATCGCAATGGAGCACTCGCCCGCTCCGATTGACTGTATTTGCACCGTATCGCCGCCCTGCGGCTCGCGGGCGAAGTTCTTGCGGACGCTCTTTGCCCAATTGGCCGCATCCTCTTCACCCCAGCGTTCGATCAACTCGGCCATAAGGGAAAGATTGTAGATGTTGGAGCTGGAGCGCATACAAACCTCGCCCTCCATGGCCTCTTCAGCCAGGACGCCATAGTCGGAGATGTCCTCTGCGTTCAGTCGGTCAGGATCGTAAACGATAATGCGGGCGCGTCGGGCAAAGCCGAACCAGTGGCCGTCTGGATCGCGGAAGGTTTCAGGGATCGCCGTTTCGAGACGCTCGCTCGTGACGGGCTGCAAGAGACCCGCTTCTTGAAATTTCCAAAGGGAGCCAACGTCCGGAGCAATCACGATATCGGCAGGGCTGGTAGCGCCCTCCGCTTTCATGTTTTCCAGCAATTGGGGGGCCGAAGTGTCCCGAAACCGAACGCGTATGCCGGTCTCTTCTTCGAATGCTGCGTAAATGGCCTGATCGGAATTATATTGGCGCGCAGTGTAGATATTGAGGCGACCCGCATCTGGGGCAGGCGTTTCGGGGCCATTACAGGCCGCGAGCGCTGTAATCATCACAATGAAACCAACCAGACGCATGCTCACCTCACATTTGAAGGCTCATAAAACATATTTGCGAATCAATCGCAACTGCAATTGAAAGGTTAATCGAATGTTAAGAAGGGTTGTCCGCTAGCACGTAGTTTGCATAAAGTGGCTTCAGGGACAGAACTTTCTAGATTTATCCGCGTATCGGGTTCATCGCTTTTAGGGGACGAAGTAGATTTAATGGCAGAAACAATTCTGAATTTGGAAATGACAGGCGCGATTGATGAGCAAAGATTGGTCAAGGCCGTTGACGAGTTCACGCGCTGGCGGGGCGCGGCTGCTTTGCCTTGCGCGGCGGACAATGATGCGCCGGATATTATGATCAAGACGACTTGGGGCCATAGTTCTATCCGTAAAACTTTGATTTTTCAGGATGCCCTTTGGGCCGATAAGTTTCTCGCGCTTTGGCAGTCGGGACAAAAGCTTCAGGCCTGATCTCGGGCGGCCCCTGGGCGCAAGCCTCAAGGCGAATAGCCATAGGCTTTGGCATCCATCACGATCTCTGATAACCGAGCGGTTATGAGCAAAGATAGCCTAAAAATAGCAATCATTGGGGCCGGGATTATCGGTCTGGCATGCGCGTGGGAATTGCTCAAACGGGGCGCCCATGTCACGCTTTTGGATCGGCATTGGCCGCCAATGGGCGCAAGTTGGGCGGCCGCTGGCATGCTGGGGCCTGCCTATGAAGCGGTTAGCGAGGACACCGCGCATCCACACTTCTTCGAATTGTGTCAGCGTAGCGCAAACATGTGGCGCGCATTTGCGGCAGATCTGGAACAGGCCAGTTCGATGAGCATCGGATATTGTCCGGGCGCGACGCTGGCCATTGCGATCGATGAAGCACAAACAGAACGGTTGAGGCATCTTGAAGACAGGCTTGCAGACTTAAGGGTGACCTCCGAGCGGCTGTATCGGGAGGATGTCGCCGGGTTGGAGCGCAGCGTAACGCCCGATGTCCACAAAGCGCTGAAGCTGGAGGCCGATGGTTGGGTAGACCCGCGTCAGACCGTGTTGGCGCTGCGCGCAGCGTTTGACGCGGCAGGGGGCGTCTTCGAACACGTACCCGCCGGCGTGAGGGTCTCGGACATTGAGGAAAAATTCGATGCCTGTCTGGTCTCAACAGGTGCTGCGACCGGGCGGACGGTGGACGCGGTGCAGGGGGTTATGCTGGCGTTCCGCCGGGCAGATTTACCACTTGATCATGTTGTGCGGTGTGGCGCGGAGTATGCGGTCCCGCGAGGGGATAGGGTTTTGTTGGGGGCGACTGTGGGTGATGTTCCCGATGCACGCAGTTTCCTGCTGTCACAGGCTGTACACTTTTTGCCCCGAATCCGATCGGCGGCTCTGCTGGATCAATGGACTGGCTGGCGGCCGGCAACCGCTGATCGCGCACCAATAATGGGGCAGATGCAAGGCGACGGGGCTTATATAGCCAATGGTCATTACCGAAACGGGATCTTGCTGGCACCCATCACGGCGCAAATCATGGCCGATATGATGATCGATGGCACGGTCACCGATCTGGCCGCAGGCTTTGCGCCCGCACGCCTTGGTGCGACGGCATGACGGCGCGTGTATGCTGGACGAAAAGAGGGTTCGGTCCTATGGCTAGGGCCCGACAGGAGTAACACGATGCACAATATCGCTTCCATGACAGAAGACCAGCTTGCCATCCGCGAAGCGGTAGGCCGGACATGCTCGCAATTTGATGACGAGTACTGGTCAACCACGGATGAAACGGGCAAATGGCCTGAAGCCTTTACGAAAGCGATGGCGGACGGTGGCTGGCTGGGTGTTGCGATGCCGGAAGCTTATGGCGGCGCAGGGCTTGGGCTGACCGAGGCTGCGATTGTGATGCAGACCGTGACGCGATCCGGCGCAGGATATTCTGGAGCATCCTCGATCCATTTGAATATATTCGGACCAAAACCGCTTGAGAAATTTGGCACCGAAGAACAAAAGCAGGAAAATCTACCAAAGATTATCTCCGGCGAAGAGAAAATGTGCTTTGCCGTGACAGAGCCAAATTCCGGGCTTGATACTTCGTCGCTTGAAACGAGGGCAGAACGGACCAACACTGGATATACGATCAATGGCCGTAAGATCTGGACGACGGGTGCCCAACGCGCAGACAAAATTTTGATCATTGCGCGAACTACGCCTAAGGAACAGTGCGCAAAGCCCTATCTGGGATTGTCCCTGTTCTACACCGACCTTGACCGGAACAAGATCGAGGCCAACCCGATTCCGAAAATGGGCCGCAAGGCGGTTGAATGTAACACGCTGTTTATTGACGGGCTTGAAGTGCCCAAAGAGCATTTGATTGGCGAAGAGGGCGCAGGCTTCAAATATCTGCTTCAGGGACTGAACCCCGAGCGAGTCTTGTTTGGCGTTGAGTCTGTGGGCCTCGGGTTTGCAGCGCTGGAACGGGCCACCCGCTATGCCAATGAGCGGGTCGTGTTTGGCCGTCCAATCGGACAAAATCAGGGCGTGGCCCATCCGCTGGCCAGATGTTGGGCAGAGCTGAGCGCAGCGGAACTGCTGGCCTACAAAGCGGCAAGCCTGTTTGATTCGGGCGAAGAGTGCGGCGCTGAGGCGAACGCCGCAAAGTATCTAGGCACTGAAGCGGGCTTTCGAGCGTGCGAAGCAGCGGTGCTCGCGCATGGAGGCATGGGCTATGCGAAAGAGTATCAGGTTGAGCGGTACATGCGCGAGGCCATGCTGGCGCGGATTGCGCCGGTCAGCCGCGAAATGATCCTGAATTACATTTCCGAGCGTGTGCTTGGACTGCCGAAAAGTTATTAGCGCGCGCCCACGAAGAGAAGGGCTGCCCGAGCGTCACCGATTGGCCGCAGAGCTAAGGCATGCCATAGAGCGATCATGGATGGACTAGAAAGTAAGACGAGTGGACGTGTGCGTCCGGTGTACCCTTTTGGGGACGATAAGCCGGATGTGGGCGATTTGATGGAAGTGGCGCGGGGCATTTATTGGTTGCGCATGCCGCTGCCATTCTCGTTGGCATGGATCAATCTCTGGCTGATTGACGAGGGCGATGGCTGGACACTTGTCGACACGGGAATGCCGACCGAAGAAGGCAAAGCGGCATGGCGGACAATTCTGGACGAGAAGATGGATGGCCGCCCGCTCAAACGGATAATTGTGACCCATATGCACCCCGATCATGTTGGCAATGCCGGTTGGTTGCACCGCAAAACCGGCGCTGAACTTTGGATCAGCCGGCTCGAATATGTCACATGCCGCATGCTGTGTGCCGACACCGGACGCGACGCGCCACAGGCTGCAATCGAGTTCTACACACGTGCAGGCTGGCCGGACGAGGCTTTGCAGGCTTATCGCGACCGTTTTGGCCGATTTGGCATGGGCGTAAGCACAATGCCCGACAGCTTCCATAGGCTGAGCCATGGCGACCGTTTCCAGATGGGGGGCGAAGATTGGCAAGTGATTACAGGCAATGGGCATTCGCCCGAGCATTCTTGCTTGTTTTGTCCGTCTCTCAACGTCCTTATTTCTGGCGACCAGTTGCTGCCGCGTATTTCATCGAACGTGTCGGTCCACCCGACCGAGCCGGAGGCAGACCCGCTAACGGACTGGATAGACAGCTGCGCGCGGCTGAAACAGGCCGTACCCGCAGATGTCCTTGTGCTGCCAGCGCATAATGAGCCGTTTACCGGCGCGCATGATCGTTTACAGGGCTTGATAGATGGTCATGAGAAAGCGCTCACGCGGCTAAAAAAGCGGCTCGGCGAAGAACCAAGACGGGTCGTCGATACGTTTCCGGCCATTTTCGGACGTAAGATTGGTGATGATCTTATCGGCCTCGCTACGGGTGAGGCATTGGCACATTTGAATTGCCTTATGGGGCGCGGCGAGATTGTTCGTGAGCGGGGCGAAGGTCCGGACATTTATCGCTTGGCATAGGGCAATTAGGAGACAGGTTTCTTTGTGTCTGGGCACTGTATTCCTTAGAGAATACAGCATTGTTTGCAGTTCAGTGCCCAAAGAGGCTGGGCAATGCCTCTGCTGAGCGCTATTGAAACGCGTGTCCGCGCTTTGGTGTGGGCATTTTGTTTGTTGTGGATAGGATTGACCGCGTGAGTGAAACGGACCCTGAAGTAGACTTGGATGAGATGATCTCCGAGCCGCCCACGCTTGCGGACAGGGTCAAGAACGAGCTGGCAGAATGGGGTCGGCTGCTGGTCGTGTTTATTCCGGCTGTGTTCTTGGTGTCTCTGTTCCTGTTCGAGCAGAGGGTGATCCCTTCTGAAAGCATGGTGCCCAACCTACAGGTCGGTGACCGCGTTCTCGTGAACAAATTTGCATATGGGTATTCGCGCTATTCCGTACCTTGGGGCGTGGGGAAGATATTACCGCTCGGCGAGGGGCGCATGTTTGGCCGCCAGCCCGAGCGCGGCGACGTCGTTGTCTTTATGCACCCGCATTTTAACCGTGTGATGATCAAGCGGCTCGTCGGGTTGCCCGGCGACCGAATCGAGATGCGCGATGAAGCGCTATATCTGAACGGAGAGCCCGTCCAGACAGATTTTGTGCGGCAATTGACCTATGTGCCAAATGGCTGGTCACGGGCGCAACAGACGCGCGAGTATCTGGAGCAACATGGGGATCGTGAGGTTCTGGTTCATCAATGGAGCCGGAACTCGACCAACGATACGACTGGCATCTATGTCGTGCCTGAGGGACACTTCTTCTTTATGGGGGACAATCGGGACAATTCGACAGATGCGCGCGATCCGAGCGGACATTGCCTGCCTGTTCGTGGCATCATCGACCGGGCGGGTTGTGACCCGCGCGTATCACTTGAGCGGGCCTCTGTCGGGTTTGTTCCTTTCGATCATTTGATCGGTCGCGGCCAGACGGTGGCATGGACGACCAAGCGGTGCCGCAAGGAGGCAGGGCTTGACTGCCCACCAAAACGCGTCTGGAAGCCCTTGTAGCGAGATAAGATTTGTTCGGGCGCTTAGTTGGAGACGGCTCGAAGGTTGGGAATAATGGAAACGCAACTTGTTCGCTATTCTGATCTCGATGCCCGGTTGCTGACGCAACTTGCGGCCATTCGTGATGCCGATGCGCGGTTTGACTCGCCGTTCTTTGATTTGGAATTTGCGCGACAGCTGAGCCTCGTTCGTGACGACACCCGAATAGCGCTGCTGCGTCGTGACGGCGACCTTGCAGGCTATTGGGCGATGCATGTGCGGCCTGGAGGCTGGGCACGTCCGGTTGGGACGGCGTTCTCCGATTGGCATGGCCCGGTGGTTGGGGCTGACTTTTTGAGCGTCGGTCCCGAAGTTTGGCTTAAACGGGTTGGACTGAAAGGGATGACGATCAATGGTCTGGCCTTCGCTAATGATGTGTTGAGGGGTGGAGAAGACACGGTGGCGGTGGGACAGGCTGTCCTGAATGCGGGCGGGGCGGCATCTTATCTTGCCAATCAACGCGAGCGCTTCCCGAAATACGCAAAGAATATCCGGCGGGCGGAGCGGCTGATCGAGAAAGACTTCGGCGGCATGAGTTTTACGGCCGACGACCGCTCGCAAGAAGCCTTGGACTGGTTGCTGAGCCGCAAAAGCGCGCAATATGCTGCCACCGGACTGCACGATGTGTTGGCGCCAGGCTGGGTGCAGTCACTGATGCGCAATCTCACCGAATGTAAGACGTCACGTTTTGCCGGACGGCTTTCGACTTTGCGGTTTGGCGAACACCTGGTTGCGGCTGAACTGGACTTGCTATCAGACAAGATTGTACATGGCTGGATAACGGTTTTCGACAATGACTATGCGCGCTACTCGCCCGGACACTTACTCATTCGCGATATCATATGCGATATGGAACGTACCGGACATGTCATGGCGGATATGGGGCCAGGGGATGCGAGCTATAAGAAATACTATGAGACCTATTTTATCCCTGCGAGCGTCGGGACGGTCCGTTGCGCGAATGGCTTGAGACCACTGGCCCGTGGCTGGCAGTTTGCAGAGACCGTGTGTCCGGACAAGATTTCGGCAACTCTGGCAAGTATACGCCGCCGGACGGACCAGATTGCAGGCACGGATTTGAACCTTGGCGGGCGAATATCTGGATTTGCAAAAGCGCTGAGCCGCCGACCGCGTCACAAATAGGCTAAAATTCCGCTCGAATCCTTGCTCCAGATCGGCAACAAGGCTACCTGCAATGGCTGGAATGATGTGGGCTTTTGCCAAGGTGATGGACGACGACGCGGGCACCAACCGACTAACGGAGACGATTTACGAGCATGACAAGGGGGCCAATCATCGTTGCGCGGCATGGCCGTCCGGCGCTCAACCGTGATTTGGGACCACGCTTGTCCTGGAGCGAATATATCGATTGGTGGGCGGCCTACGAGGCTGGAGCACTTGAAGAGGGGCAGACGGCGCCTGATGCATTGCGGGGCGCAGTTGCTGATGCCGAACTGTTTTTTACGTCTGGCCGCCTTCGCGCCAAACAAACGATGGAGATGGCCGCGCCCGGCAAAATCTCGACGGCATTTGATGTTTTCAACGAAGCGCCGCTGCCGCCGCCGCGTTTGAATTGGTTGAAGCTGCTACCACGTAACTGGAATGTGCTCTCGCGGATTGTCTGGATCGGCGGGCATTCGCTTGACGGCGAAAGTATTGGGCAGGCACGGGCACGGGCCAAAATTGCTGCCAGACAGTTGCATGAGGATGCGGCCAAAGGGAAAGTGTTTCTTGCAGGTCATGGCTGGTTTAATCGCATGATCCGTCGGGAACTGCGTAAATTAGGGTGGCGATGCGTCTACAATGGGCGCGACAATTACTGGGCCTTCCGTGAGTATCACTACCCCGAAGGCCGAGATTAATTGATTGTCGTTTCTGGCCCTGTTCAATAGGGTGGTCCGAGATAAAGGAGATATTGCGATGGCGACAGCCAAACCTAAGCCGGTTGCGGATATGAGCTTTGAAGATGCGCTGGCGGAGCTTGAGGGAATTGTCGACAAGCTGGAGCGTGGAGACGTAGCATTGGAGCAGTCCATCGCAATCTATGAACGCGGCGCGGCGCTTAAAGGGCATTGCGAGGCGCAACTGAAAGCGGCCGAGCTAAAGGTTGAGCAGATCGTTCAGGGGGCAGGCGGCAAGGCAAGCACCGAACCGGCCGAGTTTAGCTAGGAAAACCATGAGCTGATTATGAGCGATTTCGCAACACGCCTCACGGAAATTGCCGACAAGGTTACGGTTGCGCTTGATCAGCTTATCCCGCCAACCACGGGACCGGAAGCCGACTTGATGCGTGCTATGCGTCATGCGGGACTGGCCAATGGGAAACGGTTGCGTCCATTATTCCTGCTCGAAGTCGGTTCGATGTTCGGCGCGCCCGAAACACCCCTTCTGCACACGGCCGCCGCGCTGGAATGCGTGCACACATATTCACTGGTCCATGACGATCTGCCATGTATGGACGATGATGATCTACGGCGCGGGCAGCCAACCGTTCATATTGCCTTCGACGAAGCGACAGCCGTGCTCGCCGGCGACGCTTTGTTGACGCTGGCTTTCGGCGTGCTCGCAGATGACGATATGGACATTGCGCCGAATATCCGACTTCAACTGATCTCGAAGCTTGCGGATGCGGCAGGCGCCCGTGGCATGGTTGCAGGGCAAATGATCGACATGCTCGGGCGGGAGCATGTGCGCGATCTCAATACGATTACGCGCATGCAGCGGATGAAGACCGGCGCGCTCATTTCATATGCGGTCGAAGCTGGCGCAATTATTGGCGGTGCAAGCGAGGCCGAGCGGCATGCATTGGCAGGCTTTGCGAACGATCTGGGGTTGGCTTATCAGATTGCGGACGATTTGCTGGATGTCACTGGCAGCGCCGAGCGCGTTGGCAAGGCGACAGGCAAAGATATCGAGGCGGGAAAGTCGACATTTGTGACCTTGCTGGGCGTCGAGGGGGCGCAACAAAGGGTGCGTCTTCTCGCCGCTCAGGCCAAAGAACATTTAGCGATTTTTCGCAATCGTGCCAATATATTGCTACAATCTGTCGATTATGTTCTCGACCGAGAGTATTGAAGATTGTCTGAGTAGAACGGAGGGCTGACCCGTCATGCCTGTTGAAACACCACATCTGGATCAGATTTCCAGCCCCGCTGACTTAAACGGCCTGACCTCTGAAGTGTTGGGACATATTGCCGACGAGGTCCGCAGCGAGGTGATTGATACGGTTTCGGTGACGGGCGGACACCTTGGATCGGCGCTGGGCGTGGTTGAACTGTCGGTGGCGCTGCATGCCGTATTTGACACGCCAGACGACAAAGTGATTTTTGATGTCGGGCATCAATGTTATCCGCACAAAATCCTGACAGGGCGCCGCGAACGTATCCGCACATTGCGTCAGGGCGGGGGCTTATCCGGGTTCACCAAGCGGGCAGAAAGCGAATATGATCCGTTTGGCGCAGCCCATGCGGCGACCTCAATCTCGGCCGGGCTCGGCTTTGTCAAATCCCGCGACATGCAGGGCAACGACAATCATGTGGTTTGCGTTATTGGCGACGGGTCTATGTCGGCGGGCATGGCTTATGAAGCGATGAACAATGCCGGCTCTGACGGCTCTCGGATGATCGTGATCCTTAATGATAATGATATGTCGATTGCTCCGCCCGTTGGCGCAATGAGCCATCATTTGTCCAAGCTCGTCTCGTCGCGGTCCTATCGGGGCTTGCGTAAGTTTGCCAAGAAGATGGTTGAGCCGATTGGCTTGAAGATCCCCGCGAAGAAAGCTGAAGAGTATTTGCGCGGCTTCGCCATGGGCGGCACTTTGTTCGAGGAGCTCGGCTTTTACTATGTCGGTCCGATTGACGGACATGATCTGAACGTACTCCTGCCTGTGCTTGAGAACTGCAAGGCGATGGAGAACGGGCCAATCCTGATCCATGTCGTCACCCAGAAGGGCAAGGGCTATGAGCCTGCCGAAAGCGCAGCGGACAAATATCATGGCGTTGCGAAATTCGATGTTGTCACCGGAAAGCAGAAAAAGCCCAAGCCGAATGCGCCCGCCTATCAGAATGTGTTCGGAGCAAGCCTCGTCAAGGAAGCGAAGAAGGACGACTTGATTTGCGCAATCACGGCGGCGATGCCGTCGGGTACCGGCGTGAATATTTTTGCAGAAGCGTTCCCTGAACGGACGTTTGATGTCGGCATTGCCGAACAGCATGCGGTAACATTTGCAGCCGGGCTTGCAGCGGACGGGATGAAACCATTCTGCGCGATTTATTCGACCTTCTTGCAGCGCGGCTATGATCAGGTCGTCCATGATGTGGCGATCCAGAACCTGCCTGTGCGGTTTGCGATTGATCGGGCGGGGCTTGTCGGGGCGGATGGACCAACCCATGCGGGTTCGTTCGACATTGGCTATCTTGGGGCTTTGCCGGGCATGGTATGTATGGCTGCGGCGGACGAGGCCGAACTTGTACACATGGTCGCAACCGCCACCGCGATCGATGATCGGCCAAGCGCGTTCCGCTATCCGCGCGGCGAGGGGGTTGGGGTTGACCTGCCCGAAATCGGGACGGTGCTTGAGATTGGCAAAGGCCGTATCCTGCGCGAAGGTACAACAATTGCGCTTTTGTCATATGGAACACGTCTGGCTGAAGCGACGAAAGCGGCGGACATGCTGGCCGCGCAAGGCTTGTCGGTGACGGTGGCAGATGCGCGCTTTGCCAAGCCGCTCGACAAAGAGTTGACGACACGATTGGCCAAAGAGCACGAGGTTCTGATTACGATCGAGGAAGGGTCAGTTGGCGGGTTTGGGGCTTTTGTCTTGCATCATCTTGCGGAGACGGGCGCACTTGATGCTGGTTTGAAAATCCGCACCATGACACTGCCCGATCTGTTTCAGGACCATGATTCGCCAGTGGCCATGTATGAGGCCGCGGGATTAACCGCACGGCACATCGCAGCGCGCGCAATCGAGGCGCTCGAACGCGGTGATGTTAACGAGATTGACCGGATCGCGGCGCTCGGTGCTGGATAAGTCATAGTCCGAACACATAAATGTCGTTTCCATAGCGTAGTTTAGGCCTTAATCTGGCAACGACGCGATTTACTTTGATTGGAGACCATTATGTTCCGTAAAGCCTATCTTCCCGCTTTAGCCCTTGGGGTAAGCTGTCTGGCGCTGGTGGCGTGTGAGACCGCCCCCACAGTTGAGCCAGTGGTTGAGCCTGTCGTCGAAGAAATCGTGGCCCCTGTCGAAGTTTCGGACTTTGACCGTGCGAATCAAACCGTGGATGATCTCGTTGCTTCGGGAAATACACAGACGGCCGTTAACCGGTTGAGCCAGCTATTGAGAAATGACGCGATTACCGATGACCAGCGGGCTGCGACCTTGTTACGGCGCGGGCAATTGCGATACTCGGATGATGGATATGATGTCTGGGGTGCCATCGAGGATTTTGAGTCCGTTTCTACAACCTATCCGGAAAGCGCCTCAGCAGCCGGAGCACAATCAGTTCTCGATATTGCACGGGGCGAAGCGACGTCGCTCAACGGCCTGCTTGAGCGCCCAGAAACCAGCAGGACCCAACGTTTTCAGAGCCTGCTCAGGCTTGGCCAGCATGATGATGCGCTAGATCTTATGCTGTCTTCGAACCTGCAACCGAAGAACGAAGAATTGATCGCAATGTTCCAGATTGGCTATCTCTGCGTGGGTGATGATCAAACCGGTCCTGTCTACAATGCGGTAGAAGCCAATGGTCAACCGCTGGAATTGCGGTTCTGTGACTTCGGCAAATAGGCTTGGTTGCTCTGGACGAAAGACAGGTTGAGCTACCCGACCCTGAACGGACCGAAGGGGCTATAATCTGGGATATTTCAAGGCGCGGTCTGGAATGGGCGGGCGGACAATCACGCGCCGCATGGATGCCGTTTGCATGCATGCGGCGGGTCACACTCGGCAATCTCGCAGAGCGGGGCGGGTGGCGGTTACGCGTGTCGGGCCCACCGGGAAGTGTGCTGCTCGGATCAAGCCATCGAGGCCGGGGTGGAACCCCTCAAGACAATGCCCGATTTGCCCGGCTTGCCTTCGACATTGTACAGCAGGCAAGCGGGTGCGGATGCGGGCCAAAATTCCGCATAAATGACCGCGCTCTGGCTCCAGCGATTTTGTGGGCGCGCCTTGGAACACCCGTCGCCAGCCATCAGGTTCTACTGTCCAAGCTTGAAGTTTCCCTAAAGTGATACCTTTCCCTTCGCGTGCTTGCATGGTTTGTTTGGGAAAAGAAAAAATCACAAGGGAGTAAATCGGATGGCTGCGGACCTACCAGACAATTGGCCAGTAATGTCGGTCGCCCAAGCGAATGGTGCGTTAAGCGGCGAGGGTTCGCCTCTGAGGCTTGACCAAGTCGAGATTGATGGCGTGACCTATGATAATTATGCCGAGGCACCGCCGCATTTGCGCGCGCTTTTCCAGGCTGGATATCAGGGGTTTGCTGACCGTGACTTTCTTGTCTACGAGGCCGAACGCGTCACCTATGATGCAATGGCCAAGGCGGTCGCCCATTTCGCAGCGAAGCTTCACGACACTTACGGTCTGCGCAAGGGTGACAGGATGGCCGTTATCATGCGGAACTATCCACAATGGCCGGTAGCGTTCTTTGCCGGCTTGTCGCTCGGGTTGATTGTGACGCCAATGAACTCTTGGTGGACGGGCGACGAACTGGAATATGGTCTCAACGATAGTGGCGCACGGGTGGCAATTGTTGATCCGCAGATCTTTGAGCGGATCAATGAGCATTGGCCGAATATGCCTGATCTTGAAGCCATGATCATCGCGCGCGATCCAGATCCCCGATCTGATCCCAGATTAAACTCGGTAGAAGCCCTGATTGGGAACACCAAGAGCTGGGCTGACTTACCTGCACTGGCTTTGCCCGATGTCGAGCTTTTGCCGGACGACGACGCAACCATTATGTATACCTCCGGCACGACCGGAAAACCGAAAGGCGCACTGGCAAGCCATAGGGCCATAATTGCCAATATGTTCAACGCGTTGACCTGTCGGGCGCGGCGCTATTTGCGGGCAGGTGAGCCATTGCCGGAGCCAGACCCTGATCCGGCGAACGCCAATGCGGTGCTGCTTTCGGTTCCGTTCTTCCATGCGACTGGCGCGTTCGCAGTGATGATTCCGACATGGACGACGGGCGGAAAGATTGTCAGCATGTATAAATGGGATGCTGGCGAAGCGTTGCCGATTATTGAGCGTGAGCGGATTAATGCGGTTGGCGGTGTGCCAGCGATCGCGTGGCAATTGCTTGAGCACCCCGACCGCCACAAATATGATCTGTCATCGATCAATTCGGTAGCTTATGGCGGGGCGCCTTCAGCGGCCGAATTGGTGTCTACGATCAAATCGACTTTCAAACAGGCACAGCCGTCCAATGGCTGGGGCATGACCGAAACGTGTGCGACGGCGACGCAGAATTTTGGCGAAGATTATGTCAACCGGCCGCTAAGCGCTGGAGCCCCGCCGCCAGCGGTGAAACTCAAAATTGTTGGCCCTGACGGCGACGATTTGCCTGCTGGAGAGGTTGGCGAACTTTGGGTCAAGGGAGCGTCAAACTGCAAACTATACTGGAACCGTCCGCAAGCGACCGCTGAGACATTTATAGATGGCTGGGTCGTGACGGGTGATTTGGCACGCCTTGATGAAGAAGGGTTCCTCTATCTGGTCGATCGCGCCAAGGATATGCTGATCCGTGGCGGCGAGAACATTTACTGTATTGAAGTTGAGAACGCACTTTACGATCATCCTGCCATTATGGACGCGTCTGTTGTCGGCATTCCGCACAAGGTTTTGGGCGAGGAGGTTGGCGCCGTGGTGCAATTGAAGCCAGGCAAGACCGCCAGCGAAGACGAAGTACGCGCGCATGTTGCAGGACAGCTTGCCGCGTTCAAAGTGCCCAAGAAAGTCATCTTTCAGGATGAGCCACTGCCGCGCAATGCGAACGGGAAAATTCTCAAACCCGTTTTGCGTGAAATGTTTGTCTAGGCACGTCACCCATGTCCGAAGAGAACGCGCAGTACAATAAGGGCGCTGATGGGCAGCCGGTCTCGCTTGAGGCGCAAACGCTTGAAGATGGCCGCCGGTTCTCGCCGTCGGTCGGACGAAATCGGGATGTGGTACGGCAAGCCTTCCGAGCCCACATGCCAGCTCGCGGGCGGATATTGGAAATCGGATCCGGCACCGGCGAGCATGGCGTTCACATGACAGCCGGGAGGCCGGATTTGCGCTGGACGTTTACCGATATCGATGAACCGAGCCTTGCCAGCGCCAAAGCCTGGCGCACGCACGTCAACAGGACCGAGATTGACGACGCTTGCACGCTTGACGCTTCGGCTTCCAATTGGGGCGCGGGAATTGAGGGCACAGGCTTTGATGGTCTGTTCAGCGCAAACGTGATCCACATATCGCCCATAGCCGTCGCGAACGGACTATTTGCTGGCGCCGGACGCGTATTGGGCGAGCATGGACGGCTATTTCTCTACGGCCCGTTTGCGCGCGATGGCGAGATGAGCGAGGGCGATGCGCAGTTCGATGCTGACCTTAAGCGGCGCAATCCGGCTTGGGGTGTTCGCGATCTCGAACGCCAGATTCTGCCCATGGCGCGCGAAGCTGGATTTCAGCCCGCGGCAATCATATCCATGCCGAAGAATAATCTGTCTGTCGTGTTCGAGCGCAGCTAAGCGACAACAGGCGGACGCCGCTCGATCCAGGGCCGTGCCTCTTCAAGTTCGTAAGCCAATGCAAGCAACATCAGCTCATCGCCCTGACGACCAGAGAACATAGACGCGATCGGCAAACCGGAAGGCGACATACCAAGCGGCATAGACATGGACGCCGCTCCGCTAACATTCATTGGCGACGTGTAGGCAGCAAAGTCGAGGACATTCTTCATGACTGTTTCAAAATCGCCATCGGGATTCTGCGTGCCAATTTTCGGCGCAGGAGCCGCCACTGTCGGCGTCAGCAGAACGTCAAAGCCGCCCGACGCAAACCAGTCATGGTAGACCGACTTGAAGTCTTGAAGATAAGCGATCGTGGCGTCCATTTCGGTGGCGCGGCTCAGGAAATTCTGAGCCAGACCAAGGGTCCATGGTTCGAGTATTTCCGGGCTGGGCGGTTTGCCGGAGAAAGCGCTGGCCGCCTGGGCGAACTGGGCCGCCCCGGCGGACCAATAGAGCAGAAACTTATCGCCAAATTCATCACCATCAAGCGGGATCGTATAGTCGATCACCTCGTGACCCAAGGAGCGGCATAGCTCTGCAGTGCGATTGAGTTCTTCGAGGACTGACGGGTCAAGTGCGCTATCAGTGGCAGGGGTCGGTGCGTAGGCGATCCGCAAGCGTTTGGTTGCAGGTCCGCTGACGAATTTATCCTGCCCGGGCAAGCGGGCCGTCGCTGCAAAAAGGGCGGCGGTATCTCGCACCGTTTGGGTCACCGCCATATCGACCGAGATGTTGACCGGATTGCCCTCCTGATTCGGACGGCCAATCGGCGAGGCGAGATGCGAGGGTTTCAAGCCGAACAATCCGCAACAGGCCGCTGGAATACGAATGGAACCACCGCCATCGCTGGCGTGAGCAAATGGTACAACGCGGGCCGCTGTTAGAGCCGCAGCGCCCCCGGACGAGCCGCCGGGGATATGGTCGAGATTCCACGGATTACGGGTTGGACCCGTTACCAGCGGCTCAGTTGAAGAAATCAGACCCATCTCGGGTGAGGTCGATTTGCCAAGTGTAACGACGCCAAGTTCGTCGCGCCAGACCTTGGCGAGCGGGCCGTCCTCCGATGCAATATTCCCAACAAAGGCGCGACTGCCCATCAGGCTTTGCAGACCCTTCCAATCGGCCAGATCCTTGATAAAGGTAGGCACACCGCCAAAGGCACCTGCCGGCGCACGGGCTGCGCGATCCCTCGCCGCATCGAATCCGGGTGTCGCAATGGCGTTGATCTTGTCATTGACAGCTTCTGCTCGGCTGATGGCTGCTTCGGTGGCTTCGAGTGATGTCATTTCGCCATTGGCAATCAGCTGTGCGGTGCGGACACCATCAACGAATCCGGCGCCGTCAGGTGTCGCGTCTGACACACTGGCTGGCGCACAAGCATTGAAGAAGGGGGCGAATGCGGACATGGCGGCAGCTCCTTTAAGAACGGTACGGCGGCTATAATTGGACATCTACTTGATCACTGCGCAGGCGACGCGGGCACCGGCGCCGCCAATGGGTTGGGTAATATGATCGTCCGGTCCGGCATGAATGATCAGGGCTGAACCATCTTCATCTTGAAGCTCTGCAAGGCTGGTTCGGTTCGTCACAAACTCCATCGCGGCTGCACCATCTGTATGGGCGTAAATGTTCGGCGTATCGCCACCCTCGGGTCCAGCGGGATTGAGCAGGCCATGGCCGCCCTCTATCTTGCCAACATGGCCGCCCGATAACTTGTACACGCCAGTATCGGAACAGTCGCCGACCTGATGCAAATGCAGACCATGCCAGCCGGGGGTAAGCGATCCTGCATCAAGCTCGACGCGAACAATAAGACCATTCGGTCCACCCGTCAGATCGACCTGACCAATCTGAGTGCCTTTTGTGCCGACAATGCTGGCGCTCGCAGTGGCCGGAACGAAGGCCGAATTGGCCTGCGGCGCATTGATCCCCGAAAGGGTTTGGCAGGCTGTCAGCGACAGGGCTGCGACAGCAAACAGGATGGAATTTTTCATAGCACCGAACGTCCTCTTGTGGCTTTCTCCCAGCGTATAGGCAGATTGGCGCGACGGGGAGTCATTTTTTGAGCATGGAACGGGAGCGAGCTGACAGGTTGCTGGTCGCGTTAGGTCACTTTGAAAGCCGGGCATCAGCGCGGGCAGCGATCGAGGCGGGCGGGGTGACTTGCGACGGCCAGCCCGTGCGCAAGCCATCGCAAATGCTGCCCATAGCCGGTCTGATCACAGCCGAACCTGCGCATCCCTACGTATCGCGTGGCGGGCTGAAGCTTGCCCATGCCCTGAGTGTATTCGGTCTTGACGTGCGAGACACCCATTGCGTCGATCTGGGAGCCTCAACGGGTGGGTTTACAGACTGTTTGCTCCAATCGGGCGCAGCAAGTATTGTCGCCGTAGATGTCGGGCGGGATCAGCTGCATGAAAAAGTCCGGTCCTCGACGGATGTACATGTCTTCGAAGGGCTGGACGTGCGCAATGTCACCGCCACGCACATTCAACCTCACGCAAATCTTCTGGTCACGGATTTGAGCTTTATCGGGCTTGAGAAGGCGCTCGGTCCTGCCTTGATGCTGGCAGCGGCAGGAGCACAATTGATCGGGCTGTTCAAACCGCAATTTCAGGTCGGACGAAAGAATATCGGTCGGCGAGGCATCGTTACGGACACAGCTGCTGTGGACGCCGCCGTCGGACGGTTCGAGGATTGGCTTGAGGGCGAGGGCTGGGCCGTACGCGCCTGGACCGACAGTCCGATACGCGGCGGGGACGGCAACGCAGAGCGGCTTTTTCTCGCGGAGAAGCGTTAGAGCCTAGCGCGGTATCCACTCACCGTTTGGGCTGAACTGGCAGACTTCGACCTGCTGGCTTGTGCGCTGGCCGTTGGGCAATTCCGTTGTTTGGGTGACGAACTGGCAAACCGGCTGGAATACGCGCGAGCTTTGTTGCCTTGGCTGACTGGCAGGCGGCGACAAGGGCGGTGGCGGCGATACTGGTGCGGATGTGCGGGTAGGTTGGGTCTGGTAAGGCTGTTGGCCACCAAACGGCGCAGAGTTAGATCGACGGTCCTGACGTGTGCCGCCAAAGGGCGCTCTGGTCTGGTAGCGGCTCTGCTGCGCACGGCAATTGCGATCTTGTGCTGCGGCGATTTGGCTACCGATCAGACCACCGGCAATCGCTCCGATCGCAATGCCGAGCCCATTATTGTTACGGCGAAAGCCACGCCCGCCGCGGAAGCCTCGGCCTCTGCGAAATCCGCGCCCACCGCTAAAGCCGCCCCTGCGAAAGCCACTGTCGCCACGAAAGCTGCGGCCCCGTCTGTCATTCGTGATGAGCCCGCCTACGGTTCCACCTGCGACCGCGCCGACTACGCCTCCAATGGCCTGTCCATTGGTGCTACAGCCTCTTTGGGCCTCGGCTGTCGATATCGAACCAAGAGAGAAGAGGGCGAAAGACGCGATGAGGGCAATACGGCGCATGGGGGATGCTCCTGTTTGGCTGGTTTTGTCTACATAACACGCTACGGGCCTAACCATGAACCGAAGCTGAAGCAAAAATAACTGTTTCGTGAGGTGGCATTGGCTTATGGCAGGGCAATGATGTCTCCTTATACCCCGCCCGCGCCGGGCCCTATTGATGCAGTTTACCGGGATGAGGCGCTGCTAATTGTCAATAAACCGTCCGGCTTGCTATCGGTTCCCGGGCGTGGCCCGGAGAAATCCGATTGCTTGCTTTCGCGGGTGCATGCTGAAGATCCGGCAGCGCGAATTGTCCACAGGCTGGATATGGAAACATCTGGCTTGTTGATTTTGGCGCTGTCGGACGAGGTGCAACGCGCGACATCGAAGCTTTTTGAAAAGCGTGCGATTGCGAAGACTTATATCGCGCTTGTCGCAGGGCGGCCTGAAGCAGACTTTGGTCATATAGACTTACCGCTGAACAAAGACTGGCCAAATCGTCCCTTGCAGCGGGTTGATCATGACTCTGGAAAAGCTTCGCAAACCGATTGGCGGGTGATTGAGCGGAAGGACAGTTTTGCGCGACTGAAGCTGACACCGCTGACTGGCCGGACGCATCAATTACGCGTGCACATGGACGCGATTGGTCATCCAATACTGGGCGATACTTTATACGGAACGCCCATGTCCCGCAGCCAAGCTAAAAGATTGGCGCTTCACGCCAGTGCGTTGTCGTTCGCGCATCCGGTGTCTGGTGCGCTTGTTCGGGTACAGTCGGTGCCCGATTTCTAGCTTTGTAACCATGTTTTTACTTGCTCGGCGCGGCCTAAGCCGTCAGATTTGAACGATGGGATTATTGAGCGAGACAGGCAAGCAACTCGGCCGCATGCGATATGCAGCTGCGCAAGGGACGCGCTCGGCATGGTATGGAGCGCACCATCTGCTCGCGCGACGCCGTTCAGGAGCGTTTACGCGGCCTGGCGAAGCACCGTTTCAGCCAGCCTCCGGCACATTTGACGCCAGGGCCATGCGGCAGGGCTTTCTGGATCTGTTCGCGCGGGACAGATCCAACATAGAAGCCGGACTCTATCGGGCACCGAACGATGTCCGGCTGCGCGATCTGGCGCGGACACTGGCGTCCTCGCGTGCTTTTCTGAAAGATGTGCCCGAAGTTGATCGGCGACGGACCGAGCGAAGCGGGACAGAGGTGCGCCAGACTAAAAAGGATCGGGTCGGGCGGTTTCCGGTCTATTATCGGCAGAACTTCCACTATCAATCCGATGGATGGCTGTCCGATGACAGTGCTCGTGTTTATGATACCCAGGTCGAAACTCTGTTTGCAGGCGCTGCTGACGCAATGCGGCGCGCTGCATTGGCGGAACTGGCCAAAGCATTGGCGGGCCGTGACCAACGTGAGGTCAGCTATCTTGATGTGGCATGCGGGACGGGCCGGTTTCTGGGACAAGTCTTGCGCAACTTCCCGAAACTAAACGCCAGCGGGCTGGACCTTTCGCCCAATTATGCAGATCGGGCTGAGCGGACGACACACCACTGGCCGCAGGTCGATATTATTGAAGGGGCCGCCGAGGCGATGCCCGTCGCTGACGAGAGCGTCGATCTTCTTTCGGCGATTTATCTGTTC
Source organism: uncultured Hyphomonas sp. (assembly GCA_964567455.1). Lineage (GTDB taxonomy): Bacteria > Pseudomonadota > Alphaproteobacteria > Caulobacterales > Hyphomonadaceae > CALLCD01. The sequence continues at coordinate 5,131 of CAZMMU010000001.1, read as the reverse complement.
CACGAACTGCCCCCCAGGGTCCGGCCGCTCGTTTTTGCCGAGATTGCGCGGGTTTTGAAGCCCGGCGGCGTCTTCATTTTCGCCGACAGTCTGCAGTTCGGAGATGTTGCGGCACTCGATGCGGCACTTGAATATTTCCCCGAAGGTTTTCATGAGCCCTATTACAAGGGCTATTTGAAGGCGGATCTTGTTTCACAGATCGAAGCTGCGGGACTCGTCAGCGGGGACACCCAGATCGCATTCCTCACCAAAGTCATGACCTTCACCAAGCGTGCCTGAAAGGCCAACCGTGCACCAGCGGTCAGTGTCCGCACGCATCCGTGTCATCTGCCGCTTGGGAAACGTGGACAAACGCGCCTGTTTTCGCCTAGGAATAAGCCGGAAACAGCAAATCTAGCAGGGGCCCCAAATGTTTGAAAAGATTCTGATTGCAAATCGCGGCGAGATCGCCGTGCGGATAATCAAGACCTGCCGCCGGTTGGGGGTGAAAACCGTTGTGGTGTATTCCGACGCCGATGCTGGATCGATGGCCGTCGAAATGGCCGATGAAGCGGTACATATCGGGCCATCAGCTGCGTCTGAAAGCTATCTCGTTGCAGACAAGATCATCGATGCGGTGCGCCAGACGGGGGCTCAGGCCATCCATCCAGGCTTTGGGTTTTTGTCCGAGAATCCCGACTTTGCCCGTCGCCTCGAAAAGGAAAAGATTGCCTTCATCGGACCCAATCCGTTCGCCATCGAGGCTATGGGGGATAAGATCAGCTCGAAAAAGCTTGCCGCGGAGGCGGGCGTTTCGACTGTCCCCGGCCATATGGGTCTGATTGAGAATACGGCCGAAGCGATCAAGATCTCTGGCGAGATCGGTTATCCGGTAATGATCAAGGCGTCGGCAGGCGGCGGCGGCAAAGGTATTCGGGTTGCCTACTCTGATGAGGAAGTAGAAGACGGCTACCCGGCTGTTAAGGCCGAGGCCCAGAACGCTTTTGGTGACGACCGGATATTTATCGAGAAATTTATCGAGAGCCCGCGTCATATCGAAATACAGGTTCTTGGCGATAAGCATGGTAATTGCGTCTATCTGTTTGAGCGCGAATGCTCGATCCAGCGCCGCAATCAGAAAGTCATTGAGGAGGCGCCGAGCCCGCTGCTTGATGCAGCCACGCGTAAGAAGATGGGCGAGCAGGCGATCGCATTGTCAAAAGCGGTCAATTATGACAGTGCCGGAACGGTTGAGTTTGTTGTCTCCGGCAAAGACAAAGGCTTCTACTTTCTGGAGATGAACACACGGCTCCAGGTCGAACATCCGGTTTCGGAGATGATTACAGGCGTCGATCTGGTCGAGCAGATGCTGCGGGTAGCCGCCGGCGAGACGCTCGAAATCAAACAGAGCGATTTGAAGATCAAAGGCTGGGCCGTCGAAACACGCGTTTATGCTGAAGATCCGTACAGAAACTTTTTACCTTCAATCGGCAGGCTCAAGCGGTTCCATCCGCCACAGGAAGGCAAGCTGGGTGCCGGCACCGTACGCATGGATTCAGGCGTCCGCGAGGGCGACGAAATCTCGATGTTCTATGACCCGATGATTGCCAAACTCATCACCCATGGCAAGGACCGGGACACGGCGCTGGACACACTGGCCTCAGCCCTTGACCGGTTCCACATAGAAGGCATCCAAGACAATATCCCATTCGTTGCTGCTGTGATGGATGAAGCGCGGTTCCGCTCTGGCGACATTACCACCGCCTATATCAAGGACGAGTTTCCTGAGGGGTTTTCGGGCGTCGAGCCAACCAAGACGCAAGAAAGCTTCTTGATCGCGGCCGCGCTCTACGCGCACGGCTTGAAAGCCCGGCGGGCCGCTCAGTCTTCGGGCGCCTCTGCGGGGGCTGACATCCCGTCCGACTGGGTGGTGATTCTGGGCGGCGAGCAGCATCCGGTTCATTTCGAACTTGGCGAACGCGAAGCCGTCTTCAAACTGGGCAAGAAAAAGTACACATTGGTGACGCCTTGGGTTCCGGGCACCAATCTGTTCGAAGGGACGCTGGACGGAACAGCCTTTGCTGTCAGCTTCGAACCGAAAAAGTCCGGCCTGCACATTCGCCATCGCGGCGTGTCCAAACCCGTTACCGTGTGCTCCCCGCGCCTGGCCGAGCTTTATGCCCGTCTGCCTGAAAAAGAAGCGGCAGACATGTCCAAGCTGATCATTTCGCCAATGCCCGGGCTCGTCGTGTCGATGGATGTGGTGCTTGGGCAGGAGGTCAAGGCGGGCGAGGGTGTGTGCGTTGTCGAGGCTATGAAAATGCAGAACATCATCCGCGCCGAGGCCGATGGAACCGTCAAAGCGATAAATGTCGAGGCTGGAAGCCCGGTCGCCGCTGACGAGATTATGGTCGAGTTTGAATAGTGAAAATTGAGGGCTATGCCGTTATTTGCGACAATGATTGCATAGCGGACGCTAACGGCGAGATGCCTGACAGTCTCAGGAGCGAGGCGGAGTGGGCCTACTTTCAGGACGGACTGGATGCCGCTGATGTGATTGTGCTCGGGCGCAAGAGCCATGAAGTGACACCAAATCCGAAACGGAGGCTGAGACTGGTGATGACCGGTTCGGTGACCACGCCCCACTGGGAAGACGAACGGACCGTGCTCTGGAACCCATCCGCTGGACGGCTGGATCTTGCGCTATCCCTGTTCCCAACACCTGTGGACACATTGGCCATAACAGGCGGCAAATTGGTGTTTGATCATTTCCTGAACCACAATGGCGGGTTTACCTGTTTCCACCTCAGCCGCATGAAAGACGTTTATTTGCGCGGCGGGGTCAAACTGTTCTCCGCGCTCGAAGACCCCTCTGAAACCCCCGAGCATTATCTAAAGTCGCTTGGCTATGCGCCAACCGAATGGCTGCGATTGGACCAGCAAGCGAGCGTTGTCCGCTGGCGGCCACAAGGCTAGCCAAACACGTCGAAGCGGCTTATTCTTTCATGGTCGTGCAAAGGGAGGCATCAAAATGGGACTAGCTGGAATTTTATTCAACCCGCAAGGGCGTATCAGCCCGGCTGAATTTTGGCGCGGACTGATTATCCTTATCGCTATATCTGTGGTTCTGACCGTGGTAAGTGTATATTCGCCTGTAGCAGTGGCCTCTATCTTGGGTATCGCTTCGATCTTACTGGTGTATCCAATCATCTGCGTCTACGGCAAACGCTTTCATGACAATGGACGAACGGCGTGGCTCGTTTTGCTCGTTCTGCTTGTTTACGTTGTGTTTTCCATGATTCTATCGGCTGTTTTAACGCCAATACTTGCGCCCGAATTCGCCGCGTTCCAAGCCGACTTGCAGGAAAAAATTGTAAATGGTGAAGTTGGCTTTGTCGAGGCGATGGAATTGGGACAGGCGCAGGCTTCCAGCACGTTGGTTCTGAACATCGTTGTTACGGCGGTTGCATCATTGGTAACGGGCTTCTTTGTTGCCCGCCTATCATCCGACCCTGATGAAAACGAGCATGGCATGCCAACGAGCGGCTCCGTTGAAAGCAATTTCGAATAACGGAAATGCGGAACCCGTACTATTGGCGAGCTGGCATCATTGATCTGGTGCCAGCCCTTTTCCCATAGCTATTTCGGCGGCGCGACGGCCAAGGTTTTCGCATCAAAAATTGTTTCAAACGATGTCCGCAACGCCACATCGACATCCGCAAGACCAACCGGCCAGCCAAGATCGACAAGGCTGGTGACCCCCAGTCCGGCCTCATCTATCCCGCATGGAGTGATGCCGCCAAAATGGGAGAGGTCGGGCTCGACGTTCAGGCTTATGCCGTGAAAGCTTACCCAGCGGCGCAACCGGATGCCGATCGCAGCGATCTTATCCTCGCGCAAAGGGCCCCCGCTCTGAGTGCGATCCACCCAGACCCCAACCCGCCCATCGCGTGTTTCTGCTGTCACGTTGAACGCTGCGAGCGTCACAATAATCCAGCGTTCCAGATCCAGCACAAATTTGCGGACGTCGCGGCCTCGCTTGGCCACATCCAGCATAACATAGGCGACCCTCTGCCCGGGGCCATGATAGGTGTATTGGCCCCCGCGCCCCGCATCGTGGACGGGGAACCGATTGGGGTCACGTAGGTCTTCGGGCTTGGCGCTGGTCCCCGCCGTGTAAAGGGCGTTGTGCTCAAGTAGCCAGACAAGCTCCGGGGCGCCGTCATCCCGAATGGCACGCGCGCGGGCTTCCATCGCCTCGACAGCAAACGCGTAATCGACCGGCGCGTCAGAGACAGCCCAGTCAACGGGGCCGAAATTACTGGAACGCAAAATAGATGCAGCCTATGGCAACGGCAAGCGTTGCAATTACCGTTCCGAGCGTCCCGCCAACCCGGCCAATACTAATGCCACCAGTCCGCCCGAGGCCAAATGCATGCATCATGCGAGAAACAAGCAAAACACCGCCAGACGCATGGATGAGCCATAGAGGCGCTGCGATCAGGGCCAACATAATCAAACCAAGCAGAGCAACAGGCACGTCTTCGACCGCATTGCCTTGCACGCGCATCGCCCGTTTCATCTCGTCACTATCGCCGCCGCCAAAATTGACCTTCGTTCGGTTGCGCGTCGCGCCAACCCGTATTTTCAGATAGAGCATCAGCAGAACATGTAGTCCGACCCAAAGTGTAGCGGCTTGTAAATGTGTCATAAGTGTCTCCCTTCGCCCTAGTCGATGAACGTTATCTATCATAATGGCTGATCTGGGCCACAGTGTTTTTTGGGAAAGCTTGTAACGGGTGCCGGAGCGTGTCCGGCGATGGATGGAGCGAGGCGTGCTCTGTGATCCGTAACGGCGATCAGAGCGCCCTGTCCGCGACGCGAAAATCACCTGAGCGCGCGTGATTTCCCCTTCACAAGCACGCAAACTCACCGTATAGACGCGTCACCTCAGTGTGCGGCCGTGGCGGAATTGGTAGACGCGCAGCGTTGAGGTCGCTGTGGGCGCAAGCCCGTGGAAGTTCGAGTCTTCTCGGCCGCACCAAAATTCTCCTGGTAGCGGACGCGTAAGTTTTTGTATTTATTATATTTTCCTGTGGAAACTTGTAACTACTTTTACTAATTTACGTGTCCTGATGCACAAATTGCTACA